>JAEUUE010000017.1 GCA_016787605.1 Cyclobacteriaceae bacterium | reverse complement strand
CGAATATGAACACCTTTGTTCACCCCGGAACAACAGCGGGCAGTGAAAAGGCCTGAATGGGCCCCTGGGGGCACTGGCACGCTTTTTCCTTAACCAATGGGTACCTAAACCGCCTGAAACGTGAACGACGGAAAGATTTTGATGATTGATGACGATGAGGATGTACTCCTCGCGGCCAAGATGTTGCTGAAAAAGCACAACTACCAGGTCATCATCGAGAAGAACCCCAATAAGATCCCCTTCCTCCTCAACAACGACGTGTACGATGTCATCCTGCTGGACATGAACTTCAGCAAGGATACCACCAGCGGAAAAGAGGGCTTTGAATGGCTCGGCAAGATCAAGGAACGCGACCCTCAGGCCGTCGTGATCATGATTACCGCCTTCGGCGACGTGGAGATGGCTGTCCGTGCATTGAAGGAAGGCGCCACCGATTTCATCCTCAAGCCTTGGCAAAACGAAAAGCTTATCGCCACTATTTCCACGGCCATCAAACTGAAGCGGTCGTACAACGAGGTCGACAAACTGCGCAAGGCCAAGCAGATGCTGGAGGAGCAGATCAGCCAGCCGTTCCGCGACATCATCGGGACCAGCACCGCCATGAAGGAAGTCTACTCCCTCATCGACCGGGTGGCGGCCACCGACGCCAACGTGCTCATCCTCGGTGAAAACGGAACCGGGAAAGAACTCGTGGCTCGCGCCATCCACCAAAAGTCGCTCCGGAAAGACAGCTCGTTCGTCGCGGTCGACATGGGCGCCATCACGGAGACCCTGTTTGAAAGCGAACTCTTCGGTCACAAGAAAGGCTCCTTCACCGATGCACGTGAAGATCGCCCGGGCCGCTTCGAACTCGCCAACGACGGAACGCTTTTCCTCGACGAGATCGGCAACCTGAGCCTCAACTTGCAGAGCAAACTCCTCAGCGCCCTGCAATCGCGCCGCATCACCCGCGTGGGCTCCAACACGAGTATCGAAGTGAACATCCGCCTCATCTGCGCCACCAACATGCCCCTGGAACAGATGGTGAAAGACGGGCGCTTCCGCCAGGACCTGCTCTATCGCATCAACACGGTGGAAATCCGCATTCCGCCGCTCTGTGAACGCATCGACGATATTCCCATGCTGGCCAACCACTTCCTCGACTATTATAGCCGCAAATACCACAAGGAGGTGCTGTCCATATCGCCGGAGGCAATGACCAAGCTCAAGAAGTACCCCTGGCCCGGCAACGTGCGGGAGCTTCAGCATGCCATCGAACGCGCCGTGATTATGGCCGATTCCCCTACCCTTCAGGAATCCGACTTTCTCTTCTCCCGCAAGGGCGAAGTATCAATGAACCCGGATACCCTTAACCTGGATGAAGTGGAAAAAGCCGCCGTGGTGAAAGCCCTCCAATTGCATAACGGCAACATCTCCAAGGCCGCTGACGAACTGGGGCTGACCCGGGCGTCGCTCTACCGGCGGATGGAGAAATATGGACTCTAGGCGCTCGGCACTCTAGGCACTAGGCGCTAGGCGCTGGGCACCAGGTTGTGGTGCTAGGCACTGGGTAATTGAGAGACCAAGTAACGAGTAACGAGTAACGAGCACCGAGTACCGAGTTACTAGCTCTCCCAGACCCATCTTCCCCCGGTCATGGTGCGCTCAATGGGGATGGTCACCAGCGTGGAGGGGTCTTCCTTGAACGGATCGCGTCCCAGCACCACCAGGTCGGCATACTTGCCAGCTTCTATGGAGCCCTTTCTTTTCTCTTCGTACGACGCATAGGCCCCGTACAGGGTTCCGATGCGGATGGCCTCTTCCACGGTAACGCGCTGTTCCAGGCCCCAGGGCGTACCCTTAATGTCGCGGCGGGTCACGCTCGACTGCAGCGCCATCATGGGCTCGAACGGGCCGGGAGGATAGTCCGAGGCCTGCGTGGGCCTGATGCCAGCATCCAGGAAGCTTCTCAACGCAAACATGTTCTTCAGGCGATCGGCGCCATATTCCGTCATCTTTTCGCCGTGGTAGTACACATAGGTGGAGAAAGGTGTTGGGATGACGCCCTGGGCTTTCATCCGCCGTACCAGGTCATCATTGATGACCGTGCAATGCTCGATCCGAAAACGAGGATCCTTTCTGCGTTTCTCCGTCTGCAACCGCTCGTAAAGCTTCAGCACGATGTCTATGCCAACATCGCCGTTGGCATGGATGCCGATTTGCCAGTCGGCCTCGTGGGCCTTCTTCGCGTGGACATAGAGTTGCTCCTCTGTATTGACGAGGATGCCATAGTCATTCGGTCGACCGATGTAGGGGCTTGACAGACGTGCGGTTCGCTCCGAGATCGAGCCGTCGCAGGTCATCTTCACAGCGCCCACACGCACCCACTCATCGCCCATGCCGGTCCGCACACCGGAGGCGATCATCTTGTCGAGGTGCATCCAGCCCATCAGGCAATAGACGCGGAGCAGCAAGTCGCCGGCATCACGGGCATCCTGGTAGGCCTGCAGATCGGCGGGGCTTCCGTAGGCATCGTGTACCGAGGTTACGCCGGTCTTTGCCATCATCTTGCAGATGATCTTGATTCCTTCCTGGTATTCGGCACGGCTTACGGTATTGGGGATTACGTGTTCGAAGGGTTCGTTGGCACTCTCCTTGACACAGCCGGTAAGCTTGCCGGAGCTGTCGCGGGCGAAGCTTCCTCCCTGCGGATCAGGCGTACTCTCGGTGATACCCGCTGCCTTTAAGGCCAGCGAATTAACATAGCTGGTATGTCCGCCGCGGTGGTTAATGAACACCGGGTGGTTGGGTGAAGCCTCATCAAGATCTTTTACGTGCAACGGTCGCCCGTCGCTGGTTTTGGTATCGTCGTATTTGAAACCCAGGACCCAACTGCCGGCCGGCGTCACGGAGGCCCGCTGGCGAATGGCCTGCTTGATCTGGTCGATGGACCGAAGGTCGCAATCCACTTCCTTCAGGTGGCGCACGCCGGAGTAGCCTGGATGGGAATGGGCGTCGATAAAGCCCGGCAGGACCGTCTTCTTGCCGAGGTCGACTTTCCGCGTTCGCCCGGTCGCCAGCCGCAGGATCTCTGCGTCGCTGCCCACGGCCATGAAGCGTCCGTCGGCGATGGCCACGGCCTGTGCGCGGGGATTGGCAGAGTCAACCGTGAAGAAATCTCCGTTGTGAAGAATCAGTTCTGGCTCGGTCTGTCCAAAGGAAAGAAGAGGCAGCGCAGCCATTCCTCCCAGGGTACCCAGGAATCGGCGCCGAGAATGAAACGTGTGCATAGGCTTGGAGTTAGGCACAGGTAAGTTAAGCAAGAATAACCCAATGCCTAATCCAATCACCAAATTCTAAACTCCCTTCCCAACTCCTGGGGTTCCAATTCTAGATTCTGGATTCCAGAACTAGTGCCCCAACTTCTTAAGCACCATTGCCGATTGAGGATTCAAATAGAGGGCGCCAATATCTATGGTTCGGTTGGTGAGCAGGTCCACATACCTGCCTTGACGCGGCAATGTCACTTTCTCACGGACGTCTGAAGCATTCATGACCACGACAATCTCCTCTTTGTTATTTGTGCGGCTGTACGACAGGATTCGTCCTTCCGCCTTCAGGAATTCCAGCGAACCGTCATGAAGGGCCGGATGGTTGCGGCGGATTTGAATGAGTTTCTTGTACCACTCCAGTTGCTGGTGGTTTGAGCCGACAGGGTCCATGGGCGAAGTACCGGGCTGGAAATTGTTTCGCTGTTCCCCATCAAATTTCATCCCCGGCCACCACATGGGCTTCCGGCAATGCGGGTCATCGGCTCCCCACATGCCCACCTCCTCACCGTACCAGATATGAGGCGCTCCCACGCCGGTAAACAGGCTTACGAGGTATAACCTCAACCGCTTGTAGGCATCCTCATCCGGGCGTCCGGTAAAGTACTGAGGGTCATCGTTGGGGGTTGCTTTGAATTTATACTTGTTAGGATTGGCAAAGTCGGTTAGCAGGCGCGGAGCATCGTGGGAAGAGGACGTATTCATCATCGCATGACGAACGGCCTCCGGGAGACGGTTGAGGTGATAGGTCAGGCTGTCTTTCAGGGCCTTCGCGTCGATAGGGGTATTATTTTTCGCAAAGAAATAGCGCGAAGGACGATATACCTGGTAAAACATGACGGCATCGAAAACATCACCCTTCACATACGGCAGCGGGTCCATCAGGTGGTCGGGCCATTGCCGCCACCAGATTTCGCCCACCAGGTAGGCATTGGGCTGAATCGAGCGTACTTCCTTCCGGAATTCCCGCCAGAAGCCAAGCCCGACCTGGTCGGCCACATCCAGCCGGAATCCGTCAATGCCTTGCCGGGGGTCCCCATTGGGTGCCAGCCACCGTCGTGTTACGGCAAACATATGGGCCTTGGCCGCAGGATGAAGGTTACCCTCATAAGGAACGCCGGAAACCCGATTGCCCATCACATCCACTTTGCGGATTTCCGGGAGCGAAGGCACGTTGGCCCAGCCGGCATACACAAACTCATTGCCAGGGGTCGCCGGGTTATCAAAGGATTTGATGGCGTACCAATCTTTGTAAGCCGACTTCTCCCCTTTCTCCAGGATATCCTGCCACGCCCAGAACCGGGTACCGGTATGATTCCAGGAGTAGTCAATGATGATTCGCATTCCGCGCTTATGAACCTCTTCTACCAGCTTGAGAAAAAGCTTGTCCGCCGACGTCCATTTCCAGGTGGAGGGATCATCCGGGTTTTCCCTGGCCATGATGGCCAGGTCCCCTTTGGGATCAGGACCAAAATTCGCGTCGATATGGTGGTAGCTCGAAGCATCGTACTTGTGCAGCGAAGGCGCGTGGTTGATCGGGTTGAGAAACAGTGCGTTCACACCAAGTTCCTGGAGGTAGTCCAGCTTGTCGATCACACCCTGCAAGTCCCCACCATACCGGCGAAACTGGATGCCGTCGTTGAATTTCAATCCGGCCTTGACGGCCCAGGGCTCTTGCTCATACCAGCTCTTCGCCCAGGGGGTCACTGACCATCCCTCGGGGGCTCGTTGCCCCAAAGGCCCGATAGAGACATCCGCAGCCGTCGGATCATTTTTGGGATCTCCATTATGGAAACGCTCCACAAAGATCTGGTACCAGACCGCCTCTTTGGCCCAGGCTGGCGGATTAGGCTGACCAAAGGAGGCAGCACCGAGAAGGGAAAGCAGAAGAACAAGGGTATTTCTCATACGCAGAGCGGAATTTGAAGACACCTTAGCCCGCACACGACTAATGTCCAGTCCAACCGTGTGCGGTGGCCGTTGGTTAAATTCTTTATTTCAATTCAAGCACCAGGGCTGAGCGAGGGCCGAGCTGAAGGGACGAAAGATTATCCAAGGTCTTCCCACTGATGATGTCCGTCGCCCTGGATGCGCCTTTCCAACACTCGGTAAATCGAGCGGTCGACAGCGTAACTTCCTTCTCACTTCCATTCAACACAACCATCACCCGGTCATTGCCTTTGATCCTGAAATAAACGTACACGTTATTTTCCGGAACAAAGTGGATCAACCGGCCACCCTTAAACGTCGGGTTATTCTTGCGCCAGTTCAGAAGCTTCTTGGTTAAGGCCAGTGTTTCCTGCTGTTCCGTGGTCAGACCGACGCCGGTAAACGCGCTGGATTTATCTTCCTTCCAGCCCCCCGGGAAGTCCCTGCGGATGTCGGGGTGCGAGCTGGCATCACCATCCATCATCAACTCCGTGGCGTAGTAAAGCTGCGGAATGCCCCGGGTGGTGAGCAGGAAGGTCAGCCCGAGCCTGAAGCGTGCCGGATCTTTTCCCACGGTGTTGAAGAACCGGGTCAGATCGTGGTTATCGAGGAAGGTCAGGAGCTGGTTGGCGTCCGGGTAGATAAAATCCTGTGAGAGTAAGAAATACAGGCGAGCGAGGCCAGTATCGTATCCTTCCTTCTCATTCAACGCGGAAGGAATGGCGCCATGCAACGGGAAGTCGGTGATCGAC
Organism: Cyclobacteriaceae bacterium; assembly: GCA_016787605.1. Taxonomy (GTDB): domain Bacteria; phylum Bacteroidota; class Bacteroidia; order Cytophagales; family Cyclobacteriaceae; genus ELB16-189. The sequence goes on along the minus strand of JAEUUE010000017.1, from coordinate 28,444 downwards.
GGAAGGAAACTCTGGTACCCATCGCGGTTGACCATTCCTTTTTGCCAGTAGGCTGAAGTGGGGACCGCGTTGATCCAGACCTCTCCCACCAGGTAAAATCCGGGGAACTCTTCCAGGACCGTTCTTGCCCATACCGACATAAACTCCTTGTCCGGGTAAGGATAAGTGTCCATCCGGATGCCATCCAGCCCGGCATAGCCAATCCACCAGAGTGAATTCTGGATGAGGTAGGTGGCCAGCATGGGGTTCTTCTGGTTGAGATCCGGCATATGGTTGTCGAACCAGCCGCCGTTCATCCGGTTTACATCTTCAGCGGAGGCATACGGGTCCGACATGGCGCTGCCGCGGAAGTTCGACCGGGTAAATTCAGGGAAGTTGTGGATCCAATCCTTATCGGGCAGATCCTTGACCAGGTAGCTTTCATTGCCCAGGTGGTTCATCACCATATCCTGGATCATCTTGATTCCCATCCCATGCCCCTTTTCAATCAGGAGACGGTATTCCTCATTGGTTCCAAAGCGAGCATCGACTTTATACAGATCCGTGATGGCATACCCGTGATAGCTCCATCGGGGCTGATTGTTTTCCAGTACCGGGTTCAGCCACAGCGTGGTGATACCCAGTTCGTTGAAGTACGGGAGATGATCGCTGATTCCTTTCAGGTCACCCCCATGGCGGCCGTTGGGCTTGTCGCGATGGGCCCCTTCGAACATTCCCGGAACTGTATCGTTTTTCACATCCCCGTTGGCAAAGCGGTCAGGCATCAGGAGGTAAACCACATCGGAGGCATCAGGCGGGGCCAGCGGACTGCGGACCAGCTTCTCCTTCAACTCGTAGCTAAAGGTGTGCTTCTTCTTGCCTGCGGTAAATTCCATGGGAATCATCCCGGCTTTCACCTCCGGCTGGAGGGTCAGGTAAAGAAACAGGTAGTGCGGGTTACCGGTCTTGCGCACCTCGGATAGTGTGACCCCGGGGTAGTTCAGCGATACCGCATAATCGGCGATGTTGACTTTGCTGTGGTGGAGAAGGACCTGCACGGTCCGGTTCTTCATCGAAGTCCACCAGAACGGTGGCTCCACATGCTCAAACAGTGGCGGCGCGGGCTTCGCGGTCTTTTTTTGTGCGACACCCGGCGTAAGACACGCCAATACCAGGAGAATCACTACTGTTCTTTTCATCATCATCTGATCATTTATCTGTTGCACCGGTTAACGCTCTTCTTTTGCCGGAAAACGATGATTCCACACTACTGCTTGATCACCTTAAAACCTCTGCTCCGTCCCCCGGAAGTAAGAACTACGATATACAAACCCGGAGGCACAGAAGAGAGATCAATGGTATACTCATTAAGCAGGGTGAAGGAAACCGGCTGCCCCAAGGCATTGATGACACGGCGCTCGGCCGTCGCCAACGCCGCGGGAAGTTCCACCGAAACGTGGCCTTTGGTGGGGTTCGGGTAAACCCTCACCTCCGTCCATTCCTGCTCCAGCCCGGTGATCTGGTCACTGGTGGTGATTGACAAAGTGTTCGAAGCCGAAGCACCATAGGGCGAGATGGCTTCCACATAGTACTCGTACATTGTCAACGGCTCCAGTCCCCCGGAGTTGATGTAGAACTGGGCATTGGGAAATACGTCTCCCACCTTGGAGAATGTCCCTCCTGCCTTTTTCCGGTAGATGGCAAACCCGGTCTCAATTCCCGACTTGTCGATCCAGGACAGGTTGATGGCGCTATTCAGTTCGGTGAGGGTTTGCAGTTGCGGGGCGATGGGTCGCACATACTGAATGAGTTCCGGGTCCGGCGCTGGGAGGAGCACGTTGGTATAGATTCTCGCTTCCCCGGGCTGAAGGGTGAGGGAGGTAGCTGCGTTGGTGACATTCAGCAGGTCACCGCCGGAATAATAATGATACCAGTTCCCGGTATGAGGGAAATTGACTGTAATGTCTTTCGGTGACAGGTCAAAGTTGCCCACCACCACGGCGCTCATCTGGGCCGGGCCCGAAGGACTGGTGGTGAAAGGGACAGATTTCAGCATGATTTGTTTTTGCAGCGTGTTCATTCCTGCAAACGTCACGTCGGCGCTGTTGAAGATGGGATACATCTTCTTCAATTCGATGAGCGTGCGGGTGACCTCATACAGCCTTCTCCGGTTCGGATCAGAATAATACTCCCATTTAACCGGCTTGGCACTGACACGCCCACCCTGGTTGATGGAAATGTCATAGCCTAATTCTCCAAACTGCCAGAGCATCTTGGGACCCGGTATGGGATAGAAAAGCGCCGAAATGGCTTTCATTCGCTCAAGCGCGACCGCGGGGTCCTTTACGTTGTAGTTTCCAAAACTCAGGCCCTCCGTCAGGTTGCGGTACATGGCGCGTTCTTCGTCGTGGCTTTCCATATAGCCCACCACGTGCGGGACGGTCCAACCCCGCGTGCCATGGTAAACCCAGTCGAAATTCGAGTCGCCGGCAATGCCGATGGTATTCCGGTTGTAGTTATAGTTCGAGTTGCCCCACAGCATCATCCCGTATTCGGCCAGTTCTTTTTCCTCATCGTTGGCCGCGAAATGCTCCAGGATCACGATCGCATCGGGCGTGTGTGACCAGATGACGTCCGCCATCCGCTTCAGAATGGCAATGCGCGAAGGGTCCTTCTGTCCCCAGGCGCCCACATCATTGGGATTATTGGTTTGGGTAAAGCCCTTCGACAGGTCAAACCGGAACCCGTCAAACTTGTACTCATGAAGCCAATAATGGTTCACCGTATCCAGGTACTTCTTGGTATAGGCGCTCTCATGGTTCATGTCAAAAAAGACATTGAAAGGGTGCTTCGCATCGACATTGAACCACTTGTTGTTGGCCGTAGGCTTGAAGGCCGTAAAATCGAAATCCATCATCACATAGGGATTGGGCAGGTCATGTTGGTTCATGACCATATCGAGGATAACGGCGATGCCCTCCTGGTGGCATTTGTCGATGAATTCCTTCATCTTGTTTTTGGTGCCGTACGCTTTGTCGGGAGCAAAAAGGAAGGTGGGGTTGTATCCCCAGCTGTCATTTCCGTTGAACTCCATGACCGGCATCAGCTCGATGGCATTCACCCCCAAACGCTTCAGGTAAGAGAGCGTATCGATCAGATTTTGGTAGTTACGGTTGTTGCTGTCGAAGAAGTCGCGGACCAGCAGCTCGTAGATCACCAGCTTTTCCTGGGGAGGCTTTACAAAATTGGTGACCACCCAGGGATACGGAGTCTGGCCGGTTTGCAGCACGGCTACCCGGTTGTAATACCACTTGTCGCTCCTGGCCTTTTGAGGATATGGTTTCAGGGCGGGATATGTGCCGGAGGGGATGTATTGATCATCCGGATCCAGCACCTTATCGGCATACGGGTCAGCCAGCCGCAGCGTCTCATCAACCAGGTATTGAAACGCATATTCGGTGCCTGGTGTGAGACCCGTAATTTCCAGCCAAAAGTGCTCTCCGGCCTGCTTCATCTGGTAGTCAGAAGATATCTCCCAGTTATTGAAGTCGCCCAGGACGTACGCTGATGACTTTCCTGGTGCCCACAAGCTCAGGATGGCTTTGGTGTTGTCACCCGGGTAGTTGATTCCATCCACCACGCCGGCTGGCCGGGGTGCCTGCACGGTCGCCGACCGAACCACATAAGTAAAGGAAGCGTTTGCCGTCGTCGAGGTTCCATCCTTCGTGGCGATAAACTCCACATCGATGCTCCCGGAGGTCTCGGTAACGGTGTGATTATACGTCAGGACGGTCTGTCCCGCTCCGGAAGTCTGAACCGTATTGCCATCAATCTTCAGTACCAGTGTGGAGGGATCGGAGGCATAGGCCGTGATGGGAATGGATTGACCGTTGTTGACAAAGAAGGAACTTGACGCAGGCTGGCCAAACTGGACGGCAAATCCGGTGAAGAACGTGATGAACAAATCGGCCGTCTGTCCTCCTGACCAATCTGCGGCCTTCAGCAGGAATCCCATTTGGTTTCCCGAAAAGGCGCTGAGCGGCTGGTTGAAGAAGGTAGTGGGCGTAAACGAAATCTGGTACACATTGGCACTCAGCCGTGTCCATTTGGCTGCTGCCTGCGCCGCCGCGGCCGGGTTAACGTTGGTCGGCGCATTGATCACCGTCGTGCCGGGTATCCAGGTCCAGATGTAGGTATCCCCGGTTTTGTCGGCATACGCCGTCCCGGTAACATCCACGGTAAGTGTCAGCGGCTGGTTGGCTTTGGGAAATATAGGCGATACGGTCACCTGCTGGGAAAGCCCGGATTGGGAAAGTCCCAACAGCACGAATAAGCATATACCTCTGAACAATCCTATACGCATCATTTTCAGAAAACTATTAGACAGCAAAATTAATTCCCCAGGCTGGCTTCAGATAACCGCCATACGAAAAAGGCTGCCCTTGCAGACAGCCTTTTTCAGTATGATCATCACATATTAGCAGCCATAGCCGCCCCATTTCGGGACGTTCTGGATAGAGATGGAAGGCCAGCTTCCGCCCGGGGCGGAACGGTTGTCACCGTCGTTGCAGTTGTCCTTCTTCTCCTGGGTTCCCCAGCTCGCATTGAGGCGGAACTTAAACTGATCTCCCCCTGTCAGCGGCAGAGCCACACAGTACACACCTTGCTTGATGCGGATCATGTTGGCATCTGTACCCCAACCGGACCCGGTAAAGCTACCGATGGCGCTCACCACTTCGCTAACGGCAAGCGGCTGAGGAGTCAGCATGATCACCGTCACTTGTCCCACCACCTGGCATGCCTGGGGCACGACATAGTCGGGAACCGTGAAGTAGGTTTGGCTTACGGTCTTTCCGGCCGAATTAGAACCGATGGCGCGGAGCATGTAATCACCAGCCTCGAGCGTGCTGAGGTCAGAATCCGTGGCGGTCCAGGTCACCACGACCACACCCGTGGTGGTCGTCGGTGTTACCGTGAACTCGCGAACCATATCCTCGGTGCCCTTCTTGAACACCTGGAAGGTTACTTCGGAGACGGGATTCGTGGTCGTGCCATTCACCGTGGCGGAAACATCCGTGGGCACACCTGCGAACAGCAGGCCGGGTACGTTAAACCCAGCCACCACAGGTCCCTGCTTAGGCAGTCCATCGAGCGTGAATTCATCCGGGGAGCAGGAAATGACCCCTGCCACGAGGAGAATCGCAAACATTGACAATACTTTCGTTTTCATATGCATGGAGTCTTTTAATTAATAACCGGGGTTCTGCGTCAACTTCGGGTTGGCAATAATGTCCGAAGCCGGGATGGGGTAAATGTTCCGGATCGCGCTGGTAGCAACGCCGTCTTTCACGTTACCCTTCCACGGCCACAGGCCACGAGGGTTGTTGGTCGGGTTGTCGCTGAACACCCCGAAGCGGATCATATCCGTGCGGCGGTGTCCTTCCCAGTAGAACTCGCGGCCACGCTCATCCAACAGGAGGTTGAGGTCGAGGCTGGTGATCACGCCCAGGCCCGGGGCAACGCCCGTACCATAGTCGGCACCATAGGCGCGCTGACGGATCTGGTTCATGTACGTGATCGCCGTAGGCAAGCTGCCACCGGTACCGCCGCGAACCACGGCCTCTGCGTACATCATCAGGGCATCAGCATAGCGGAACAGCGGATAGTCGGTATCGGTAAAGGTGCCATCCTGGCCCGGAACGCCGCTCTTGTTGACGTTACGGAACTTGGTGACCATATAACCGTCGGTAAACTGGTTGATGTCGTTGATCTCCTTGCTCTGCCCGTTGGTATACCAGAGGGCGCGGCCGTCGATCACACCGGTTTCATCCGGGAACAAGTTAACCAGCGCTTTGGTGGTACGGTGACCGGCCCATGACTGGTTGTTACCCATAATCGGGTTACGTCCGCCTACCTGCGGAAGGCTTGCCAGGGCACCGCCGATGGCTCCGTTGATGATCAGGGTCACACCGCCGTAGTTCGGCGACTTGATGCCGTCGGCAGGTACGCCAAAGATCATCTCGGGCGAGGTGTTGTTGTCCGTCAGGAAGTTATCCTGGTAACCCGGGGCCAGCGTATACGCCAGGTTTCCGCCGGAGGGGGTGATGATCTTGTTCAGTACCGTGATGGCCTCCGTATACTTCGGCGTACCGATGTAGACTTCGGCGTTCAGGTACAACTTGGCCAGGATCATGTAAGACACAGCGCGGTCGAAGCGGCCGTACTGATTGGTACGGGAAGGAAGCAGGTCAGCCTCCACGGCAATCAGCTCAGACTCGATGAAATCAAAGATTTGCTGAGGGGTGGCCTGTGAAGGAGCGTCGGTTCCTGAGTTCTCATCGGCAAAAGGAATGTTGCGGAAATAATTCAGTCCATGCCAGTAACTCAGGGCGCGCAAGGTGCGTGCTTCGGCGCGGTAAACCTTTGCCGTGGTGTTGATAAACGTGCTCGGGAGGCCGCGGCGAGTCAGGTTAGCATCAGAAATCTCACGCAGGAACATGTTGGCGAGGGAGATCTGATAGAAAATCCGATAGTAGAACTGGGTAATGAACGGGCTCTGAGACGTCCAGTTATGGGCGTGGTAGTCTTTCAAGCCCGGGTCGCCCCAGAGGGATACAGCCTCGTCGGTAGGCATTTCTTCGGCGTTCCAAAGCCCGCGCATGTATTGCGAGAAGCCTTCATCACCAGTCCGGATATCACCGGCTCCGGCAGGGCCGTTCTGACCCGAGTGCGCCAGGCCCTGATACATCTTGGCCAGGAACTTCTCATACCCTTCCGGTGTGGTCAGGATTACGTCGGACGATGCGGCGCCTTTGGGGCGCAGATCCAGGTCCGTACAAGCCATCACTCCCACGAGGAGAATGATCCATGACTTTTTGATCATATTTTTCATTGTCCTATGCAATTTAGAATCCAACACTCAAACCAAATACAAACGTGCGGGACCGGGGATAGAGGTTGTTGTCGATACCGTTGACAACCTCAGGATCCAATCCCGTGTACTTTGTCCACACAAAGGCGTTCTGCACAGTGGCATATACGCGAATCCTGGCCTTGGTAACCTGGTTGATCGTATACCCCAGCGTGATGTTATCCATACGAACGAAGGTAGCATCCTCGAGGTAGTAGTTTGACAGGTACTGGGGAGCGCGGAAGTTGGTGTACAACGCAGCCGTCGGCACGTTGTTGGGCACCAATTCAAACAACCGGTTCAGGTAACCGTTGCTGGAAAGCACGTTGTTATACACTTGTCCACCCAGGTTCGAACGCAGCGTGAAGCTGAAATCGAAGTTTTTCCAGGTCAGGTTCGAAGTCAACCCGAGGTACGCCTTGGGAGCCGGGAAAGCCAAAGCATCAGGCTGGCGATCCTGGTCGTTGACAATACCATCTTTGTTGATATCCTCGTACATATCGGCCAGGTTAACCGTGCCGTCGTTGTTCCAATCCACCCCGTCGGTGAGCGGCTTGCCATCGGCGCCGGACTTGTGTTTATACAGGCGGAAAGTGTTCACAGGATACCCGACTTTGAAGACCTGTACGTTGTTGCCGAGACCGCCGGAGATGCCGCCGGTTTCGTAGCCCTGGAAGGTGGGATCATCCACACCGTCGAGCGAAATCACCTTGTTGTAGTTGGCCGTGAAGTTGAAACCAAGATCCCAGTGCAGGTCGCTCCGGTTGATCACCGTATAGTTCAACGTGAGTTCAAATCCGCTGTTGTTGACTTTACCGATGTTGGTCAGCACCTGGTCGCCCGTTGCCGTACCTGCCGGAACGTTCTTGATGAAGAGCAGATCTTTGGTGTCCTTGTTATAGTATTCAATGGATCCAGACAAGCGACCTTTCAAAACGCCGAAATCAACACCCACGTTGAGGGAGGAGGTTTCTTCCCATTTCAGGTTGGGGTCAACGGCATTCGGGCGGATCGGGGAAATGGTCTGGCTGCCGAAAGGATACTCGGCAAAGCCGTTCGTCGGAGAGAACACGGGGAGATAACCATAGTTCGGGATCTCCTGGTTACCGGTCACACCGTAACCCACACGGATCTTCATGTCAGAGAATACATCCTGCAATCCGGAGAAGAAATCTTCGTCATAAATACGCCATCCGAAAGCGGCCGACGGGAAGAAACCCCAGCGGACATCCGGACCGAAACGGGTGGAACCGTCGTTACGCAGGTTGACCGTCAAGAGGTACTTATCCTTCAGCGAATAGTTGATACGACCGAAGAAGGAAATGAGTCGGTTTTCCTGGTAATCGGCATAAATGATCTTCTGGCCGGTGGCTACTGCCGGGTTGTAGAAGCCGTAGGAGTTGTCGGACAGGCCGTTGCCTGTATAGCCATTTCGCGCGGAAGAGAAGTTCTGCCAGGAGTAACCGGCCGTGACATCAAGTTTGCTGTTGATGCTGGAGAGCTCCTTCTGGTAGTTGAATACAAATTCCAGCAGCTTGTTGATGCGCTGGGTGTTTTCTGCCTGTGCAGTACCCGGGAAGCTTTGTACTGCCTGGGCGCGGAGGTTCGTGGGAGCGAAATAGTTGCGTAATCCGCTGGTGATATCCATACCCAGGTTGAGGTCAGCTCGCAGACCGGGTACCAGGTCGTCCATTTTGTAGTCGAAGCGGATGTTACCCAAGCCGCGATAGACCACACCCTGGTTTTGAGTCATCCGGTTGTTGGCCACGGGGTTCTTGGTGCCGAGCGGTACGTTGGCCCATTCCCAATACCCACCGTAGAGCGGGTTGGCGGCCGTATCGTAGACCGGCTGGGTGGGTGCCATGCTGTACAAACCATACATGGTTCCTCCGTCGGAGAAAATGTCTTTGGTTTCCGAACCCTTCACGTGGGCTTCGATCTTCAGTTTCTCATCGATGAGTCGCTGATTCAGGTTCAGGGCGAAACTGGTCCGCTTGGTATTTGAAGGGTTGATGATACCCTGCTGATCCTGGTAGCCCAACGAGGCGCGAACGAGGGTGCTTTCCGTGCCACCCGAGAAGCTTACGTTGTGACTCTGACCGGCGGCCTGGCGAAGAAGCTGGCTCTGCCAATCTGTGTTGGTCTTTTTCACCGTGGCGGTCTCCACGAGGTTATAGTCATAAAGCTTGGACGTTTCGCTGGGGTAGTACAGGTCAACTACTTCGCGGAACTGCGGGCCGTCCAATACGCTAAGCTTCTTCGTGATTTCGGAAATCGAATAGAAGCCTTCATACGTCACTTTGGCCTCTCCCGCTTTACCCTTCTTGGTGGTGATCATCACCACACCGTTGGCAGCACGTGAACCGTAAATAGCCGCCGCGGAAGCATCTTTCAACACAACAAAGGATTCAATGTCGTTCGGGTTGATGAAGTTCAGGGGGTTACGTGCACCCGGAACGCCACTGATGTCAAGCGGTACACCATCCACTACGTACAACGGATCGTTGCTGGCGGTAATGGAGGTACCTCCGCGAATCCTAACGGTTCCGCCTGTTCCGGGCTCACCGCTGTTGGGAGTGATCTGCACACCGGCAATCTTACCGGCGATCAGCTGGTCGGGAGAGACAATCGCTCCTTTGTTAAAAGAGGTAGCCTTCACTTCGGTTACCACGCCGGTCACGTCCCGCTTTTCCTGCTGGCCATAACCGGTGATCACAACTTCCGACAGGGTAGTGATGTCGCTCTGGAGAACAACATTCAACTGGGTCTGGTTACCCACGGCAATCTCCTGGGAGGAGAAGCCCACAAACGAAAAGACCAGTACCGAACTTTCTGAAGCGACACTGATCTTGAAGTTACCATCCATGTCGGTGGTGGTACCGTTGCTGGTGCCTTTTTCAAGCACGTTAGCCCCGGGAACCGGCGCACCGTCATCAGCGGATGTAACTTTTCCACTCACAGTCCGCTCCTGCGCCATCGCGGTAAGGCTTAGCAGCACGAGCAAGACTGTCAGATTCCTGCGAACAGACAGATAGAAACTTGACATACCAAAACTGGGGTTAGGTTAATTTGAATAGAGAGGCCGAAAAATCGGTACCAATGTTACAATGAATTCGAGGGAGTCGGAAGGTAAAAAATCGCAATTTCCAGGAATTTTTACCGGAAACCATCCCGCAACCGTTTTCGGAATCAACCTTCTTTCAAAAAGCTTGGACAAAACAAAACCGATGCATTCCCCCGACCCTCAGATTGGCTACTTTTACAACTATGCACCGCCTGAAATGTACCCTGTTTTCGCTCGCCGGTACACTTATATATAGTCTTTGTGCCGGCCAGTCCTTCACCGAAGGCGCCCTCAACCACGGGATGCAACACCTCGCCGTGGCCAGCGACTTCATGGGCGCTGCAGTGGCAGTCTTTGATTACAACAACGACGGATGGCAGGATGTCTACCTTACCGGAGGACTGGAGAAAGACAAACTGTATAAGAACCTGGGCAATGGTGTCTTTACCGACGTAACTGTTCAGGCCGGCGGGTTCAGCGCCTCCACCGGCTATAAGACGACTTCCGTCGTCACGGCCGACCTCGACAATGACGGGTTCCGCGAAGTCATCGTCGGCACTGCACGCAACATGCCGATGTTTGTGTATAAGAATAACGGCAACGGAACCTTCACTCACATCACCCCATCCACGGGCATCTCCACAACCAAAAACACGCAGGCGATCGTAACCGGCGATTACGACCTCGACGGCAGAACCGATATTTACATCATCAACTACGTGCAGGTGCCGCGGACCTTGTTCAACTCCAACGGCGACGTGGTAGGCTATAATCACACCTGCACTCCCAATGAACTGTATCGCAACCTGGGCAGTCTCACCTTCCAGGAAGTGGGAGGATCGGCCAACGTCATGGATACCGTGCATGTTCCGGCACCACCCGGGCCCGTCAATTCAGGTTGCGGCCTCGCTGGTTTGTTCACGGACATCAACGGCGACTACCTGCCCGATCTCTACGTGGCGAATGACTTCGGCATGTTCACCCAAATCGGCAATGCGTACTACCAGAACACCTACCCCACCATCGGCTTTGACGACCGGCGCAGCGAGAGTGGTCTCGATGCCAAGATATTCGGCATGGGTATCGCCCAGGGTGACTATGACAAGGATGGAAAACTGGACCTCTATGTGACCAACCTCGGCAGGAACATTCTCTATAGACAAACTGCCCCGGGCACATTTACCGATGTCACTACCGCCGCCGGCGTTGAAGATGCCAAAGACCCGGACAACCTGAATGTCGTGGGGTGGGGAACTGCCTTCTTTGATTACGACAACGACGGTTACGAAGATTTGTATGTAAGCAACGGGTACGTGCCCGCGGCCAAAGCCTATGAAACCAGCCAGAACGCGGAAAACAAACTCTACCACAACCTGAAGAACGGGACCTTTCAAGACGTGTCTGTCGTGTCCGGAACAAACGATAAGCGAATGCACAAAGGAATGGCCGTAGGGGATTTCGACAACGACGGGGACGAGGACATGATCGTCACCAAGCTTCTCTCGACCGGCGTTCCGGTAAAAGACTACGTATTGTACTATATTAATGAGCAAACGCTGTCGAATCACTGGTTGCAGGTGAGCCTTACCGGAAACGGTACCACCACCAACCGCGACGCCTTCGGTGCCACGGTAAAAGTATACTATGCGGCCACCCGGGGAATCAAGTCACTGAGCGGGGGAAGCAGTCACGCCTCCCAAAACTCTTCCGTGCTTCACTTTGGCATTGGCTCCGCCACCGTCATCGACTCGGTGGAAGTCTTCTGGCCCGGGGGTTCCCGCACCCGCGTGCTCAATCCGCCGATCGACAAGCATATCCGCATCCAGCAGGAAGTCGCAGGATTTGGCATCCTCGGTTGCACCAATCCTGCGGCCGACAACTATGACAGCCAGGCCACGATTAACTACGGGTGCTACACAGCTGTGCCCGGATGCACCAACGTTAGTGCTGCTAATTACAATTCCGCGGCCAACACCGACGATGGGTCTTGTGAGTTTGTTACGGCTCTGCCCGGTGAGGTGCTGCCCGCCGCGGCCGTATACCCCAACCCGCTTACACATTCCCTGACTGTCCGGCCTTCAGGACCTTCCGTGCTGGAATTGTTCGATGTCCAGGGACGCCGCGTATTCCATACCTTTATTCAGGATGCGGAAGCCACCGTGCAGCTCCAACTGGCACCCGGGCTTTATTTGTATCGCCTAACCTCCAACGGTCATGTTGTTCAAACTGGAAAACTGGTTAAAGAATAGATCATCCCTTTTGCTGGTCTCCCTCGCTTTGCTCGGGAGTTGCAGCGATGATCCCCAAAAGCAACCGGCCACCGCCGACACTTTTCCCAGCGACCTGGTCACCGACTGGATTGATCTTCAATTGCTGTACGCCAAAGAATCGCCTGGGTTCACACCTCCCATTGTTTCCCGCGCGTTCGGATATTGCGGCCTGGCCGTCTATGAATCCATTGTCCACGGAACAACCAACCGCCAATCGTTGGTCGGGCAACTGACGGACCTCAACTACCTGCCCAGCCCTGATGCCTCCAAGGAATACCACTGGGCCCTGAGCGCCAACGCCGCCGCCGCGCGCATTACGGCCCGGTTGTTTGAGAATGCACCCGCGCCGCTATTGTACAAAATAGATTCGCTGGAAGCCGCCTACCAGGAACTGTTTCAAAATGTCTCCGCCGATGTGGCTGAGCGTTCGGTATTGTTTGGGCAAGCTGTCGCCGACTCCGTGTACGGGTATTCCAAGACGGACGGTGGTCACAAAGCATTCAACCGGAACTTTCCTGCTTCCTACGTCCCCCCGGTTGGGCCGGGACTATGGGCGCCGACGAATTCGCAGTTGGCCCTCCTTCCGTTCTGGGGCAACAACCGGACATTTATCAAGAACCTGAAGACCATCGTGACGACGCAAGGCTTCCCCACCTTTTCCACCGACCCTGCTTCAGCCTTTTATGCCGAGGCCAACACGGTTTACCAGGCAGGCCAAAATGTGACCGTCGAACAAGAGACCATCGCGTACTATTGGGCGGATGAGGGCTTTGTGACCTTCACACCCCCCGGACATTCACTCTGCATATTCAGTCAATTGGTCTCTCAAGGTAACTTCAACCTGGCCTCCGCGGCGGAGGGGTATGTGAAAATGGGCATTGCCGTAGCCGACGCCTTTGTCTATTGTTGGAAGGTCAAGTACACGCATAACCTCCTCCGGCCTTCACAGTACATTCAGCCCAACATCGACGCCCTTTGGACTCCTCTGATCCCCAACCCGCCATTTCCCGAATACTCCTCCGGCCACTCCACCCAATCGGCCAGCGCGTCAAAAATCCTGGCTTCCCTGTTCGGAGAGAGTTTTGCCTTCACTGATTTAACGCACACCCGGCTCTCCCTGGGCCTGGCGCCGCGATCGTTCAGCAACTTCTACGAAATGGCAGAAGAAGCAGGTCAAAGCCGTATCTATGCCGGAATTCACTTCCCTTCCGGCAATCAGCAAGGCAGGTTGTCGGGCTATGCAATCGGTGAACAGGTTCTTGCCCTGGACTTCATCAAGTAGTCACAACATCCCCGGGGAACCTGCGTAAAAGGTTAGTGTATTCCACTAACTTTCGGAGGACCCCGAGATGGACCATTTACAGCGCCAACCCTTAATGACCCGGATCCTGCTTTTCGCAGGAACCATCATGGTGCTCGGGTATCTCTATGGCAAGGATGTATCCTCGATCATTCTTGCCGGCGTAGCGATCGCGGCTGTTGTCCAACTTCTTGGGCTTTCCCAGACCGCCCAGCTGACCGGCGGAGAAGCCCCTTCCGCTCCTCCTCCACCTCCTCCACCCCCGGTGGTCCAGTCGCCGAATCTCAACGGCCTTACTTTCGACGATGCCTCACAGACTTTCAAGACCAATTCCACAGAAGACGCCGCGTATCAGGTCTGCAAGAAGCTGAACGAACTGATGGCCGTCGCGCGCAACAACCGGAAGGACAGGGACTCCGACTACCAGTTCTTCAGAAACATCGTGCAGCACGTAGGGATCGGCCTGCTCACCTTCAAGAAAGACGGCACCGTTCAGATCATCAACAGCGCGGCACGAAAACTATTGCGCGTCGGGCAAATCACCAACATCAGCCAACTCCATGAAACCGGGCCCACACTGGTGGAGGCCTTTCAGAAACTCAAGACCGGCGGGCGTGAACTGATCCGCCTGCGCATCGGCGATGACACTATCCAGTTGTCCGTTTTTGCCATCGAACTTACCCTGCGGGGAGAAGAGATCAAGCTCATCTCGATGAGCAACATCCAGAGCGAACTCGAAGAGAAGGAAATGGAAGCGTGGCAGAATCTTGTCCGGGTACTCACCCACGAAATCATGAACTCCGTCACCCCCATTTCTTCCCTGGCGGTCACCGTAGAGCAAGAGATTCACCAGCAACTCCAGTCCCCCACCCCGGAAATCCGCAAAGATGAGCTGGAAGACATGCACCTTTCGCTGCAGACCATCAGTCGTCGAAGCGAAGGATTGATCCGCTTCGTGAAAGAGTTCCGGAATCTTACCCAGGTGCCGCAACCGAGGATGAGCGAAATTGCCCTTCAGCCTCTCCTTGACGAGATGGCCGTTCTTCACAAGAAAGAACTCAGCGACCACGGCGTCACGCTGACGGTGGCCGTCGATCCGCCGCAGCTTACGGCCCTGGCCGACAAGAATATGATCGAGCAGGTGCTCATCAACCTGATCAAAAACGCGATGCAGGCCTTTGAGGATCAGCCCGACAAACGGATTGAGCTGAGGGCATTCACCAGCGACAAAGGCAGGCCGGTGATCAGCGTTCGCGATAACGGCCCCGGCATCGACCCGGAAGCCCTCGACAAGATTTTTATTCCTTTCTTCTCAACCAAGAAGTCGGGATCCGGCATCGGCCTCAGCCTGTCCCGCCAGATCATGCGCGTCCACGATGGCCGGATTTCCGTCAAATCCAAACTTGGCGAAGGCACGGAGTTCATGCTCAAGTTTTAGCCTTTTTTCCTACATTTGGCGCCATGCAAACGACCCAGGAAAAAATCACGTCGATCCTGACCGAAAAGCTGGGCATCCCTCAATCGGAAATCACGCCGGATGCCAGTTTTGTAAAAGACCTCGGAATCGATTCACTCGACTACGCCGAACTCGTCATGGAATTCGAGCAGACCTTCGATATCAAAATTCCCGACGACGACGCCGACAAGCTTCAGACCATCGCCCAGGCGGTTGCCTACATCGAAGACAAGCTCGGCAAAGCCGCGAAATAGCCGCGTCCCTTCGGCAGTCGCATGTCTGAAAAGGTATTCTTCATCCTCAACAAGTTTTCCGGCAAAGGGATTCCTTCCCACGTTGAACAACAAATCGCTGACGCCTGCAAATCCGCCGGTCTTGAACTGACGCTGGCGTTTACGCAATACAAGGGGCATGCTACGGAGCTTGCCCTCGAAGCATTGGCATCCGGCTACACCAGGATTTTTGTCCTGGGGGGCGACGGCACCGTCAACGAGGCAGCCAAAGCGTTGGTGAACACACCGGCGGCCCTGGGCATTATCCCCACCGGTTCGGGCAACGGACTGGCGCGCCACCTGAATATTCCGCTGGATCCGAAAGACGCCCTGCCGCTACTGATCCGCGGCAAAACCATGGCCATGGACACGCTTCGCATCAACGGAGGTTTGTCTGTCAACGTATCCGGCTTCGGATTTGACGGACATGTGGCCAGCTTGTTTGGCAAAGACGGCACACGCGGACTGCTCGGATATGCCAAACTGGTCATTGGCGGATTTCTCTCCTATAAGGAATTCGATGTCTACGCCGTGACGGACGGCCAGGTCTCCTCACATCGCGCCTTCATGGTGTCACTGGCGAACGCTTCCCAATACGGGAACAATGCGTTGGTGGCCCCGGATGCCTCCATTTCCGACGGGATGATGGATATATGCTTTATCCGTAGAATTCCCCTGGTGGAGGCCGTTCCGTTCCTGACAAAAATGTTCAGGGGGAAAATCGGACAATCCCGATTTGTGACCCTCATCAAGGCCAAGCACTTTCGTGCAGAGCTCTCCACCGTACAGCCCATCCACCTCGATGGCGAGCCCGGCGAACCCTCCAATGTATTTGAGGTGGCCATTCATCCTGCCTCGCTGCACGTCATCGTACCCGGCTGAATTACCCTGTGAACCTCAGTGCATTCCTCTGTGTAGCTCTGTGAAATAAGTACCACAGAGGCACACCGAGGTTTCACGGAGGGGCACGGAGAGTGCAATAACGAATAGCTATATTTGATACTATACCATCTAAGTGCTTATGAGGCGCATATTCTCGGTTCTTTGTCTTGCCTTCCTTTACAGTTTCTCTTATGCTCAATCCATCACCCAAGAAGACTACGCACGCGCGGTCAGCTTCCTATGGGAGAATGTGAACAACAAGAAGGCCTACAACCTGGCCACCAGCCCCAATTGGCACAACGACAGTACCGGGCTTTGGTACGTGAATTATGTTTCCGGGACGAAGCGATATGAAAACGTGCTGTTCAAACCCTTCCAGCAGAAGCCGCTGTTTGATCACGCCAAACTAGCCACCAAACTCTCCGAGGCCCTTACTGAAACGGTCGATGCCAAGGGGCTGGCACTGGAAAACATCAAGTACCTGGGACCTGGCCGCCTGGATTTCACGATCAAGGGGAAGCGCTTTCTATGGAATGATATCACGGGAGAGTTGACCAGGAACCCCGAGAAGGAAGCGGAGCGCAACCTCCTGGAATCCAAATCACCCGATGGAAAATGGATCGCCTATACGGAGAACTACAACCTCTACGTCAAATCCACCGTGGACGGCACCGTCAAACAACTCAGCAACAAGGGTTATAAGAATTATGAATATGCCAGCTACTACGGGTGGAGCGACATCATAGAGGGCGAAAATGGCGAACGACCCAAGCGATTCGTTGCCCAATGGTCGCCGGATTCAAAATACATTCAGACTTCTATCTGCGACCTGCGCTTTGGCCGAAAGATGCACCTGTTGGACTGGAGCGTGGATACCCTGTACCGGGCCCGCCTGCTCTCCTATTACCGCGGATCCCCGGGCGACACGTCGGTCATTCATCTTATTCCCGTGGTCATCGATGTCGCCTCCGGCAAAGAAATCAAGCTGGACATCCCGCGGGTGGCCCATGAGACCGGCTACAGCTTCCAGTGGCTGAAGCAAACCGGCTCCGGCCTCCTCCGGTACAACGAAAGGGGCTTCCAGAAAGGACACCTGGTGAAGGTCGACGTCATCAACCAGGTCCACCAACCCCTTTTTACCGAGTCCTTCGACTATCCGACCCATGTTGACGGGTTCAACTATTTCCTGTCAGAAAAAGAAGACTATGCGGTGATCACCTCCGAGAAGACCGGCTGGAAGCAACCCTACCTGCTGGACCTGAAAACCAATCTTATCAAGCCGCTGACCACCGGTGCCTTCTTTGTGAACGATGTCTTGCATATCAACACGAAGGAGCGCCTGGTCTATTTCGTCGCTTCAGGAAAGGAAACGGGCCGCAATCCCTACGAGCAGTATTTGTATAGCGTTTCCTTCGACGGGAAGAAGCTTAAACTGATTACGTCAGAACCGGGAAATCACGAGATCAACCTGTCGCCCGACAAGAAGTACATCACCGACGTTTACTCCACGCCTCAACTAGCCTCCAAAACATGGTTGAGAGAACTCCAGACAGGCAAAGTTCTTCTTGAAATGTCCAAGGCTGATATCGCCGGTCTGATCAGGATGAACTGGTTGGCACCCGAACCCTTCAGCGCCCTGGGTAAAGACGGGAAGTCCATGATCTATGGTTTACTGTGGAAGCCTACCACTTTTGATCCCTCGAAGAAGTACCCCCTCATCGACAACAGCTACACGGGTCCGCACGGGCAGATTGTGCCACGCACTTTCCTCCGTGGCATCAGCGTCAACAACCAATCGCTCGCCGAACTGGGCTTCATCGTCATGATGGTAGACGGACTGGGAACCGGCATGCGGTCGAAGGAGTTTCACCAACACTCCTACAAACGAATGGGTTACAACCTCGAAGATCATGTCCGGGCAATCCGGCAACTCTCCCAGAAAAACCCCTGGATCGATACCACCCGGGTTGGAATCTTCGGGCACTCGGCGGGAGGCTATGATGCAGGCCATGCGCTGGTCCAGTACCCCGATTTCTACAAAGTGGCGGTAGCGAGCAGTGCCGATCACGACTTCCGGATGGAGAAAGCCTGGTGGCCCGAAATGTACATGGGCTGGCCGGTAGACTCCACCTATCATCAGCAATCCACCATCACCATGGCCGGTAATCTCAAAGGCAAACTGCTGATTACACACGGAGGACTTGATGAGAATGTCAATCCCTCCGCCACCTTCAAACTCGCGGAGATGCTCATCCGGGCCGACAAGCCATTCGACATGCTTATCCTTCCCAGCCAGCGACACGGATACACGGGACAGCACCAGTATTACTTCACCAAAAGACGCTGGAACTACTTTGTAGAACACCTTCTTGGCGCAAAACCGATCTGGGAATTCCCCTGGAAATAACTCCTCCTATCTCCAGATATCGCTGTGATTGGTTATTTCAGGGAAGATTCTCACCGAACCCCAACCGGCGCATTCAATGCTGAGCAGCTAAATAGTTAATAGTGGCTCTTTT
The DNA here is from genome assembly GCA_016787605.1 of Cyclobacteriaceae bacterium. GTDB lineage: Bacteria > Bacteroidota > Bacteroidia > Cytophagales > Cyclobacteriaceae > ELB16-189. Next base: position 9,792 of record JAEUUE010000017.1, on the reverse strand, counting down.
CCCCTCAACAAATAGCCGCATCCTTTCCTCATCCGTAATCTTCAAATCCAGCGATGAAATACCCAGACCATTGATTCTTACCGTCACGGCCTCTTCTTCCTTATCCCTCCCAAAATCCTCATCCTGCGCATTTGTCATCGCCGTGAAAAGTGCGTGACTGTACTTCAGGATGTCATCAAACCCGAGATCCGATACTGTCGGCGCATCTTCATAAAGGAAGAAACCCAGGGTCTTCGGCAGGTCGTTGAAGCAAGTGATCGGGTAACTGTAGACGGCTCCGCCATCCACATAGACATGGTCATCCGGTTTGCCTCCGGGAAATTTCCAGGCGCTGAAAAAGAAAGGTACGGCCATGGATGCCCGGATGCTTTCGGCCACCACTACATCCGGCGTGGTTTGACTGGAGAATTCCTTGATGCTGGCCGTATTCAAATCCGTGGCGAACACTTTCAATTCGAGAAATCCACTTTCTGCCCACTGCGCAAAAGTGATACCGGGGATGCCGGTTTTTTCGTTGATGATGTTCTTCATCCAGGCCATAAACGCATCGCCCTTGTAGAGGCCGTATTTCGTTAGAATCCTCAGCGGATCCCACTGGTCTCCGAAGTCCTTAAACGGGATGGCATGGGTGATCTGCTTAATCTCCGAGGACGTGAATCGGAGTGCAACAAGAGCGGCGGTGATGGAACCCGAAGATGTCCCGCCCACTCGCAATACCTTATTCAGAAGTCCGTACTCGTCCAGCGCTTCAATAGCGCCTGCGTAGGCCGTACCTAACACACCGCCTCCTTTAAAGACCAGATTCTCTATGTCTCTCATCGTCCTGTTGTTTATCCCCGAGTCACGCCAATTTCTTCGACCACACAATACAACTCCACGGCCCCCTTGTTTTTAGCCATTACTCTACCCCGGTGCTCGCAAACAAAATAGTCCTTGATGTGTTCATAGGTATTTTGTGAAATGTTGACCTTACCCACCTCCCCGTGACTCTCCATGCGTGACGCCAGGTTTACCGCGTCCCCCCATATATCATATACAAACTTGTGCTTACCGATAATGCCTGCGACGACCGGACCGGAGTTGATGCCAATACGAATTTCCCATCGTTCCTCCTGCCCGACACGCAGTTGTTCATTACGCCTGGAAACCCACTTCTGCATTTCAAGACCTGCCCGCACGGCATCAACGGGATTCGTCGAATTGGGTACAGGCACTCCCCCCACTGCCATGTACCCGTCTCCCAGGGTTTTTATCTTCTCCAATCCATGTTTCCGGCAAATGTCATCGAATGCGAGGAAACACTCATTTAATGACTTGATGACTTCCTCCGGCTGGAGTTTTTCAGCAAACGTCGTGAAGTTTTTTATGTCTGTAAACAGTACCGTGGCCAGCGGGTAGTTTCTCGGAGCGATCTTGCCGGTGTCTTTCAGTTCCTTCATGATTTCCTTCGGCAACACGTTGAGGAGGAGGCTATCGGACTTGGCGCGCTCCACTTCCACCTTGTCGAGGGTATCATTCAACTTCACATTCGTTTCATTCAGCTGCCGGGTCCGCTCCTCCACTTTCCGCTCCAGTACAATATTGGCCTCACGCTGCATGTCAATAAGCTCTCGTTGGGCAAGCTCCTTCTCCTTCCGAAACTGATTGTACCGGTCCGCGAGAGAAAAGGACAATAGCGTGACCTCCAGAAGGGTGGCCATCCTGGCCCCATGGACCGTAAGAAAGTTGTTCTCGAGCAGACCGAAGTTTCTGAACGAGGTCATCAGTCCGCTGGCGATCAGCAAAATCCACGCAATCACATAGAACCTGGCGCCCTTATTCCCCTGCATCCAACTGCTCCCGCCCGCCACAATGGCCGCAATGAGTGAAGCAATAATCAGCATCCCGGCCGCCGAAGTGGACAATTGAAGGGGCAGGAAGAATGACGACGCAACGAGCACAACACTAATGACGCAGACACCATAGAGGGTCCACCGGATGACGGGAACAATCTTGGCCGGTGACAGAAAACTCAGCGAAAACAGGGATACCGTAAAGGGAACAAATGCCATGATCAACGGGATCGACAAGTTCGCCAGGTAGGGACTGTTGGGAAGGAGATACTGAAAATGATGTCCACTATAAGCGGTGTGAAGGGCCAGGTTGGTAATGATAAATAGGCAGTAAGCCAGGTACGACAGGTCCCTCAGGCTGAAAAACACAAAGAGGTTATAGATGAACATGATGATCAACGCGCCGCTAAACAATCCGTAAAGCATCTCACTCTGCTGCGAAAAACCCTGAAAGTTGCCCGGTGTACGTACTTCCAGTGGCATCTGCATGGAGCCGAGCGTTTGAAAACGCATGTAATAGGTTCTGGAGGTCGTATCGGGCAAATCCAGAATGAAGCCGAATTCGTGGTTCTTGATGGCCCGCTGATCAAATGGGAACCGATCACCTGTCTCGATCCGGTTCCACGTCCCGTCCACTTTAGTGAACAGCGCGATGTAATCCACCAGGGCATTTTTCTGAAGGAGAATCCACTGGGGCTGGTTTTCAGGGTCACGGTTCTTCAGTGTGAACTTCACCCAGATTACGGAGTTGGTCACGCCAAAATTGAGAACCTCCCGGGTCGAAAATGCAAATGCCGTGTCATACTCCCCTGCGAGTATAGCCGATGATTGTATCCCAGCGCTTGTGTCTTCAAAATAGGTGAGTGTGCTGCCGAGGGAGTAATGATCGTGACCACCCTGCAGCTGCAATACGCCATCCTGACTCTGGACCTTTCCGGGACCCAGGAGCAACAGGCAGACCAGAACCGACACGAATAATTTCAGTGCCATGTCAGAGCCGAACTTAGTTGAGCACTACGTCAAAAATTCTTGTCTATCAACCACTTGCTATAGGCAACACAATTTCCAACACACTCAAAGGTTAATCCCGAAGAGGCAAAATACGTGTTCTTCTTTCCCTGCAGCGCTTCAATAGCGTTGTAGGTACCGGCCACGTCACCACCCGGAATGTGAGGAAAATAATGCCACTCATTTTGCTTCATGAACTCGAGCACCTTTGGCTTAACCCCCTGGTAGGGCACCACGCGTTCCAGCACAGCGTTGATCTTCTCCTTGACCACCTGCCCGTTCACGCGATCGTTAAGGGCCAGGGAAAAGAAAATGGCATAAGGTTCCTCAGTGAAGTCCTTGATGTACCCCGTGTACTCCCCTTCCTCGATATTATTCATGGGATTGCTCGCCACCACGCCGGCATCCAGACCTTCCACTTTCGCGAAGGTGGTGTAAAACGGATAACTTCTGAACTGGCTAAACAACGCCTTTTCCGCGGGGTCAAGGTCAAGAAAACGGAGGGCATTTCCATCCAACTGCGTGGATACAATTAATTTATCAAAGAGCAGGGGCTGCGTTTTTCCTTCAAGAAAAACCTTAATCCCGCCACTTTCCCTGACGATGCTGACAATATTGACGCCGGTTCTGACATCCATGATGGTGGCCGCCATTCGCTCGCAGAAATTCTGCATTCCGTAGGTGAACACCCGTGGCCAGGTTTTGTCAATTCCCATACCGGACAACAACAGTGACAACCAATTCCTGAAGCCCTGAAACTTGATCAGGTAACAGGCGGGAGTATTGGTGAACTGACCGTAACCCTGCACTTTGATTACAAACACCAGAATATCCCTGATCGCATTCAATTTGCGATAGTTCAGCCATTCATCCAGGTTCATGGTAAGCTCCTTCGGCATGTCCTTGTAGCCGGTGGAAGGCTGGGCATACCTTCGGAAGGTGACACCCACCAGCCACAAGTACTTCAGGGAAGCCACCATGACCTGTATTTTGTTGAACTTTCCGGAAGCCGTCGCGGACTGAACAAAATTCAGGTACTTTCCCTGGTTGCTGTCATAGACCACGGGCGGAATGCTGCGGCGCGTGGGGGCGTTCAATTCCTTTCCCAGGTTTATGGCGTCATAATATCCGGCCAGCATTTCATGACCGCCGAAATCAAATGGAAGATCATCCTCGATATCCGTTTTGCACTTGCCTCCCACATAGTTGTTCTTCTCGAGAACGGTGATATTGACATATCCCTTCTTAGTAAGCTCGTAGGCAGCCGTTAGCCCGGAAACGCCGGCCCCGACCACACAAACCCTGGCGCTTTTGGCCTTCGGAGCCCTCCACTCGAAAATTGCCGAGATCAGGAATACCAGGAAAAGGACCCCGAAGAAGATTTGCTGTGGCGGGCTCCAGTAGACCAGCGCTGCGAGGGTGCAAAACAGCCAAAGAACCACATGGCTGACGGCGACGTTTCTGCCGACTGCACGATTCGAGGATGATCCCAGCAAAGCGGTGATCGAGATCAGGATTGTGAAAATCACCAACGAGGCCCAGGTAAGGTCATACCCCCAGATCGTTTGGAAAAGCGTATGCCGGGAACCCATGGGGTATTGAATCTCATAGGTATGCATCAATTGAATAAGTTCACGGCTCTTCTCGTCCACCGCTGGAATGGGCAGGCCGTTGCGGTTATTGTACAAATGGGCGAATACCAGTAGTACCTGGATCACAAGACCAGTCTTGAAGAAAATGCGTTTCATGTGGGGGGTGGTTAGGGGTGGTGAATGCCTGATGATGAGCTGGCCTATGTTCTCAGCTTCGGAAAGTTAGACTCAATCAGCGATTTGGAGTAGTTGACGATCGTTTCGACCAATTCGAAGTTCATGAGTCCACCCGCATAAAACGTTCGATTTGTTCCTTGCAGCCCCTCAAACTGGTCATAGAAGCCTTCCTTCATGGTATTCGAATCTACATGAGGGAAATAGGGGAACTCACTGTAGGTATAGTACTCACCGAGTTCGATTCCACAGGCCTCACGAAAAAACTGCTTGTTGTTGGCAAGAATTCCCTGCTTATCCACAGCCTCACCATACTTCGTTCGCGTATATACCGAAACCAGGTCGTTATCTTCAAATTGTCGGGTCACCACAAACGGCTGGTACAACGCGGGCTCCGGAACCATGAACGTTGCTGCAAAGAATCTTTCGGAGCCCGGGATCATGTACGTAGTGACCATAAACGGGTCGAACGACACTTTCCGTAGGAGGGCTTCTTCATCGGGAGTCATGTCCTTCAGGAATCGAGCAATCGCCTGATAATGGAGCGGGGTAGCAATGATCAGGTAATCGCATTCCAGGGTCCTAACGGACTTCGACAGGTTTTCCAGGTGTTCCTCGACCAACGTGTATTCGACGGTGATCCTGTCTTTGCGGTTAACCCGGGTTACTTCCGCCCCTGGCCGTACTTCGATTTCCCAGGAAACCCGATCCCACAGTCGCTGATACCCTTCGGTAAACCGCTTCGGGTATCCCCGGATATTCGGATTGACCGCCGCCATGGCCAAATCAAGAAAGGTTGAGCACGTCATATATCGCAAAGCATAAACGGCTGGAATTTCCTTGAGCTGCCCGTATCCCATCAATGAAATCGGGATTCGGAACAACGGTTCGAGCGGTTCAAGCCCGTTTGCCGTAAGCCACTGGCCAAAAGGTTGACAGAGTTCCTGATGCTTCGATATGCCTTTGAATCCTGGATGCCTGACTGAAATGATGTCGTTGAGCCGCCACCGCAAGTACAGATACTTGATTCCCAACCATCCCAACGTCAAGAGGGAAGTCTTGCCTACAACCGCTTTGAACAACGTAGTAAACTCCCTGCGCTCATGATTGTAGGCATTGAGCTTTCCTTCCGTGTACATGGCGGCCCCGAATTTCCGTGCCAAGTGCATCACGTTCTCATAGCTCGATGTGATATAGTTGGCACCAAGGTCAAATGATTTTCCGTTGACCGTAAGGGAGAGACACTTGCCCCCTACCCTGTCTTCCTTCTCCAGCACAACCACATTCCGATAACCGCGCTCCTTCAAGAAATAGGCGGCGGAGAGTCCTGCCGCACCGCCACCGACGATGCAAATGGAGGAATCTTCTGTTGGATGTGTCATGGGGTGTTTGTTCAAGATGTGAAATATAGCGACTCTTTTTACAGGAACGCCGGGCGAAAGGGCAAAATCGAAACTTCTGAAGTTTGTCTTATATTGGGAGTCAAAAGCTGCGATTATGCCCAAATACATCATCGAGCGAGAAATCCCCGGGGCGGGAAATCTCAAGGCGGATAAACTAAAGGCCATTGCCCAGAAGTCGAGGGAAGTTCTTTGCCAGCTAGGGACGGACATCCAGTGGATCCACAGTTACGTGGCCGGCAATAAGATTTACTGCATCTACCTCGCTCCCAGTGAAGAATTGATCCGGGAGCATGCCAAGCGCGGAGGATTTCCGGCGAATAGCATCACGGAGATTTCAAACATTATTGAGCCGGCGACGGCGGAGTAGAGTTTCGCGGAGTTACACGGAGGAAGGCACAGAGGTTCGCGGAGCGTTGATGACTCGCTTGATCCCATCTTTGAGAAGCGAGACGTCAAAGTTAATTAATAGACCCAGTGGATAGTTGCCGAATTTCAAATAGGTCAGTACTTGCGCGAAGTGCACAACAGTAAAACACTCGACTGTTTTTAGTTCCACAACAAGTTTGTTCTCCACTAACAGGTCTATCCTGTAGCCATGATCCAGTCTAACTTCTTTATAGACTATGGGCATAGGCTTCTCCTTCTCTACATGGAGACAAAGCAATTTCAGCTCAAAGTACAGGCATTCCCGGTAGGCCGACTCCAATAGCCCGGGCCCAAGTGCCCGATGAACATCAATTGCGCACTTGATGACTTTTGATGTCAGTTCATTATCGACTTGCATTCTCTGTGTACCTCTGTGTATTCCTCCGCGAAACCCTGCGGAATAGCTTTTACACAACACAAGTACACCAATCTAAGTCAGAATTCTTCTCTTTGTCCCTGACGGTTTTCCTGATAATCCGTTTGCCCAAGCCCCCCAATTCCCCTACATTGAATACTTATGGCCAGGTCGATAAAACAGGAAAAAGGTTCTATCGAAGCGCTCAAGAAGCGGGTGAAACTGCTTTCCCGGGAACTGGAAATCGAGGCTGCCCTGGAAAAGGTCCGGTCCCGGGCGATGTCCATGCGATCGAGCGACATGCTGGCAGAAACTTCGGCCGTCATGTTCAAGCAGATCCAGGCGCTGGGTATTGACGCCACGCGTTGCGGGGTGGGTATTTTCGATGATGCCCATGATGCCATGGAAGTGTGGCTCACCACGGTCTCGGCAGGCGAGAAAGTGATGCGTGTGCTCGACTATGTCAACCTGCATATTCACCCAGTGTACGAGAATATTCTTGCGGCGAGGAAGAGAAAGAAGCCCTACGCGATTACCGTGCTGAAGGGGGAGGAAGTGACGCACTACTATAATACAATGTCCGCCTATATGGCCGGATCTGGCCGTAAAGTGGTGAACAAAGAGGAGGCTTATCAGTCGTTCTTTTTTGACCAAGGCACCATCAACATCACCACGGCAAAACCGCTAAGCGAAGAAGAGAGAACCATCATGGTCCGGTTTGCGAAAGTCTTCGGGTTGATTTACCTGAGATTTGTGGACCTTCAAAGAGCGGAAGCACAGGCCAGCGAGGCCAGGATAGAGGCATCGCTTGAGCGCGTTCGCGGCCGGTCCCTGGCGATGCGCAAGAGCAATGAGTTGAGCGAGGTCGCTTTTATGCTCTACAAGGAGCTGCGCTCTCTGGGGGTTTCCAATTTCTTCAATTGCGGCTTTGTAGAAGTGGACACCGCGGAGGGCATCCAGCACGGGCATATGACACGTCCCGGAGGAAAGCGGATCGAGGGTTTCAAACTGCCACTCACTGGCGATCCGATTCTCCAGGAGCGCTTTGAAGCCTGGCAACGGCAAGACCCGGTTTACTACCAGTCCGTCGGTGGCGATGAACTTAAGAAGCACCTTGATTTTGTGGGGTTGCCCGATCATTCAAAAGAGGCAGGCAAGACCACCCCTCAACTCCCCGACCCTACCGTGTTTTATGCCTTCAATTTCCGCCACGGTTATCTGCATATCCTATCGGATTCATTATTGAATGCAGACGAGGAATTACTGGCGGCCCGATTTGCCCGGGTATTTGAAATCGCTTACCGGCGCTTTTTGGATCTGAAAATCGCAGAAGCCCAGGCGCGGGAAGCGCAGATTGAAGCGGCGCTGGAACGAATCCGTTCACGGTCCATGGCGATGCAGCGAAGCGAAGAAATGCGGGAAGTGATCGGTGTCGTCATGAACCAATTCCATCAACTTGGCTTTCTAGTGGACTTGGCCAACTTCAATTTTCCAAGTCGGTCGCGGGACTGGACCATGTGGCTGGCACGGCCCGGGTATGCCTACCCCGACTTAATCCGGCTCCCCTATCTTGATCACGTCCTGTTCAACAACCCTCGTGAAGCCGTGAAAAAAGGGGCGGATTTTCTATCCGACGTCCTTAGCCGGAAGGAAGGACTACAAGCGATGCGGCATTTCCTGGCCACCTCCATCGTTGGCAATGATCCGCCAAAGGTGATTACCCGCATAAAGAGGGCGAAAGGCCTCGCGCGGTCCATGGTCTTTGGCAAGCACATCGCACTAACCATCAGTAATTACGAAGGCATTCCCTATACGGAGGAGCAGAACGCCATTCTCCGGAGGTTTCATGGTGTATTTGAGCAATCCTATACCCGCTTTCTCGACCTGCAGAAAGCCGAGACACAGACGCGAGAGGCGCAAATTGAACTCGCCCTGGAACGGGTACGGGCCCGAACCATGGCCATGCACCAAAGCGCTGAGTTGGTGGAAACCTCGGCCGTGCTGTTCCATGAGTTGAAGTCATTGGGAGTAGCGGCCATCCGGACCGGAGTGGCGGTGTTCGACAAGAACAAAAAAACCATGGAGCTCTGGTCCTCTCAATTGATCGAGCAAAAGCAGAATCCGATACTGGGCATTGTCCCGGTCGGCTTGCATCCGTTCTTTAGCAAGCTATTTCAAGCCTGGCTTCGGGGTGACTCTGAGTTCATCTATACACTCTCGGGAGAGGAGGTGAAGGAATATTATCAGGTTACCGCCTCAATGCTTTCCTACCCACGGCAAAGCAAGTTTAATCCACGAGAAGTATTCAACCCCTTCTTCTTCCCGGAAGGCTCCCTCACCGTTGTCGCACACGAGCCGCTCAACCCGGAAGAGCGTAACATCATGCGACGGTTCGCGAATGTTTTCGGCCTGCTTTATCGGCGCTTCCTCGACCTTCAAAAAGCTGAAGCCCAGGCGCGCGAAGCCCAGGTTGAAGCCGCCCTGGAACGCGTCCGTTCACGGAGTATGGCCATGCACAAGAGCGATGAGCTCCACGAAGTAATTAAGGTTGTATCCCAGCAACTCAAGCAGCTTAAGATCAAAGTCGACCACGCCGGCTTTGTCGTTGACTATACTCCCCGGGGAGCCTGGCACTTTTGGATCGCTGACGAGCAGGACATCCCCTCCAAGATAACACACCCCTACTTTGATTCAGTATGGGCTCATCAATTCGAAGAGGCCAAAGCTGTCGGCAAAGACTTGTTTGTCACCCGGCTGGACTTTGAAGAAAAAAACAAATTCTATCGCAAGCTATTATCCCACGTTCCGGGGTTGCCTCAAACCTCCAGGGACTTCTACCTGAACTGCCCCGGCCTGGCCATCACCACGGTGCTATTCAAGGATATTGCCTTATATATTGAGAATTTCGAAGGCACACCATATACCGAAGAAGAGAATAACATTCTCTACCGCTTTGGCAAAGTATTCCAGCAAACCTATACCCGCTTCCTCGACCTGCAAAA
>JAEUUE010000180.1 GCA_016787605.1 Cyclobacteriaceae bacterium | reverse complement strand
TGGTTGAAAAAGGGTATCTCCTCAACGACAAAGTCATTCGCTTCGCCAAGGTGGTCGTAGGCAGCTAACCATTTTCAAGTTTTCAAATCCCCGAATTCTCAAATTTTCAAATTGAATGGCCAAGCGCGATTACTACGAAATACTCGGCGTCTCCAAATCCTCCACCCCGGAAGAAATCAAGAAAGCCTACCGGAAGGTGGCGATCCAGTTTCACCCCGACAAAAACCCCGGCAACAAAGAGGCGGAAGAAAAATTCAAGGAGGCCGCTGAAGCTTATGAAGTACTGAGCAGCCCGGAGAAGCGCGCGCAGTATGATCGGTTTGGTCATTCCCGGCCTGGCAACGGCGGGTTCGGCGGCGGCCACACGATGAATATGGAGGATATCTTCAGCCAGTTTGGAGATATTTTCGGCGGCCACGGAAGCCCCTTCGACAGCTTCTTCGGCGGGGGCGGTCGTAGCGGCCAGCGCCGGGGTTCCAACCTCCGAATCAAGCTCAAGCTCAACCTGGAAGAAATCGCGAACGGCGCGGAGAAGAAGATCAAGGTGCACCGCCTGGTTCGAGCCGAAGGCGTCACGTTCAAGACCTGCGCAACCTGCCAGGGCAATGGCCAGGTGAGAAAAGTAGTCAATACGATGCTGGGACAAATGGTCTCCGCCTCCACCTGTCCCACGTGCCAGGGTTCAGGACAAGTAATCGACAAACGTCCTCCTGGCGTGGACAGCTCCGGACTCGTCTCGAGGGAAGACCTGATCACCATCAAGATTCCCGCTGGCGTCGCTGACGGCATGCAACTCTCCATGGGAGGCAAGGGCAACGAAGCCCCGGGCGGCGGCTTGCCGGGCGACCTCCTCATCATGATTGAGGAGCAGGAAGACAAGGACCTCAAGCGCGACGGCAACAACCTGATCTACGACCTGCACATCAACTTTGTGGATGCCGCCCTCGGGACCAGCGTCGAAGTTCCTTCCATTAGCGGGAAGCTTCGGATCAAGATTGAGCCGGGGACCCAAAGTGGAAAAATCTTACGCCTCCGCGGCAAGGGTATCCGCGACGTGAATGGGTACGGAACCGGCGACCAGCTGGTCTATGTCAACGTGTGGACCCCCAAGAAGCTGACCAGCGAGGAAAAGGCTATCCTGGAAAAACTGCGTACCTCCCCCAATTTCCACCCCAACCCCGACAAGTCGGAAAAGGGCTTTTTTGAGCGAATGAAGGAGTATTTCGGGCAGGAATAGGGATTTTTCGCCCGTTCGGGCAAATTTGGCTAACCTTTATATCGGCTTCCCGTATATGACCAATTACGGGTGATATTTAATGGAAACTTAACATTAAAGGCCGCCCGTTTTAAGGAATCGACCTAAAACGATGAAGAAGGGATGCTGAAAACGGTGGTGTTGGCATTGGGGGGAATACTGGCTGCGGGCATCGCCGCAGGCCAGATGACCAAGCAATTTGCGGTAGAAGACCAGGAGGCCTGCAAGACGGTTCATCTGAACCTGAAGGCCAAGACGGGCAATTGCATCATCCGCCCCGGCCAAACGACTGAACTACTCAATTTTTACAGCAACCAGGAGCTCGAAGACTACGCGCACACCTTCAGCAACGAGATTAAAAACGCCGTGTGTTACGTCAAACTGGCGCTCGAACACGAAGG
>JAEUUE010000054.1 GCA_016787605.1 Cyclobacteriaceae bacterium | reverse complement strand
GGTCGTGAATTTTGCCTTGGTTACCGGGGGGAGTATAAAAGGTTACAAAAGATAACCAGGGCAGGTGGAATTTCAATTGAAGACCGTGCGCTGGCAGGCCTGAAGGCCATTTTTGGATGGTGGGATGCGAGATTTCCGCGGGAAGCAGGGGCGAGTCTGGCCGAAGGGAGACTAGGCAGGATTATTCAGCTCATCGATCAGCTGCTTGATCTCCTTCAGGCATCTCCCATAGGAGACCTTGTACATCCAGCGAGCCAGGTAGAAGCTGAGGGGAGTCAGGATGGCAATCAACCCCAGCAGAATGAGGAGAATGACTCTTTTTTGAATCAGCGCATCCACGTCTCCGCCAGAAGCCAGGCCCATCAGGAATCCGGCGGTGGCGGCCACCGGGTAAATAAACAAGGCCACATGTTCCTGGAACCGGATGTTTTCAGAAATGAAAGTATAGGTATGGGTCAACGCGGACCGGAGGCTTTGGTCAATGGGCAGGTCTACGTTGATCTTCCGGTACATCGACGTATTCACCACGAGGAAGAATGCATAGCCCGCTATGACCAGGATAAGACTCCCCCTAATGAGGGGCTGTTCGAACGAGAAGAGTAAGACGACAAACCCGATCAGGAAAATCAGCGCGAACCCGATAGAGAGCAGGTAGGCACGCTTCAGTTTGGCCACCGGATGATTGCTCCTTTTACGAACCTCGACGGTGCCTAAGACCGGTCGGGTAAGTTTTTCCGATTCTACTCGCTTCCAAACCTCCTGCAAATCCATTACGATAAACTTTTAAGTCGGTTGATCAAGTTTTCCTTTATACGGTGCAGTTTCACGGCGGCGTTGTTCTTGGTCAGACCGGCTATTTCTGCGATCTCCTCATTCAGGTAGCCATCCAGGTGAAGGGAAATGATCATTCGATCAATTTCGTTGAGTTCACGTATGGCTTGATAAAGCGCCTCGCTTTCCTCGTCGGCCCGCTGTTTGTCGGCCGTTGAGGTTTTTAATTGGCTAAGGTCTTCGTGCGCGATTACCACTTGTGGCCGACGTTTGAAAGTGAGCACCGTATTCAGGGCAACCCGGTAGAGCCAGGTGGAGAACTTCGAATTCCCCTTGAAATTCGGGAACGATCGCCAGGCCTGAAACAGGATCTCCTGGAACAGGTCGCGTTCGTCTTCCTCATGACGGACATACAGCCGGATCACTTTATATAGTATCCCCCGGTGTTGGTCAATCAGCTCAGTAAACTCCCGCTCAGAAGCCATTGTATAATGCCTGGTGGATGTCTAACCACATAGGTACAAAAATGTTGCTGCCACCCTGCAAAAGGTCTGGCCTCTCTAGGTTTGGGGAATTGGTCGGAGAACCAGGCGGGTTATTACAGCCGGTCAAAAAAATATAACAGGGGTTGGATGTAATGAGCGAACCTTTCGGGATACTAACCGGTCAACCGAACATGAAAACCTCAAAAGCATTGAAAAAACCTTATCGCCGCCTGCTGTCAATGGGCCTGTGGTGCGGAATTATTGCCATGGGCCTGTTGCTGTACACCTGGGACAAAGAGCTTTCCAGGGGTGAACTATCGCTCATCGTGGGATTTTTTGCCCTGGGAGTGTCGTTGGCGCTAAATGCACTTGATCGTCGTCAGGAAGAACAATCACTTTAATTCAAATAAGAAAGATGACCACAGTTAAAGAAGGGGCCCCCGTTTCAAGGCGCCCAACCTCGATTAACAAGATCTTATACGCAGCCTTTGTATTGATGAGTCTTTACCAACTTGTCATCCAAAAGGATCCTTCTGATGCCATGGCCAACCTGGGTATCGCACTGATATTCGACCCGTTTGACCCGCTGGTGACTTGGACAAGTCGGCCGGCTTACCAACGTGTCTGGCTGGTCGTTCATGTAGTTGTTGTGTTTGCCCTGCTTGGAGTAGTTTTTTGGGCTTAGAGACTAAATCGCCCGATTTTAGACTGGAAATTCTGAAGGAAAAAGATTTTTCCCAAGGGTGCAATTTCGAGGGGGGTATCTCAAACAATCCGGGTGGACTGTGCAGAAAATTCACTTGAATCCGTATTTTTGTGCCCCTTCGGGATGTAGCACAGCCCGGCTAGTGCGCTACGTTCGGGACGTAGAGGTCGCTGGTTCGAATCCAGTCATCCCGACCTGAGTGGACGATGGAGAAAAATTTTTTCCTCGTCCACTTTTTTTTGGGTCTAAGTCATTGGGCGTCATCGACATCAGAACCACTGCTTCGTTTATCCTATTGGTTCGAAATTGATCTTTTTCGAAAATCAATTTTTCTGGAAACACCGAACCAATGATGAGCTGTTTCTCTGATAAGGTGGCGTTTTGATAGAATTCGTCAATG
>JAEUUE010000130.1 GCA_016787605.1 Cyclobacteriaceae bacterium | reverse complement strand
AGGCCCGGGGCGCAGTTCGTCGATGCCGTCACCTGGGTCGTCAGGTCAGGTAAATCCTGTACGTTGTTTACCACCGCCGTCACCTGCGACGATACACAGCCCGTCGGGGTGTGCGTCGCTGTTGCTGTATAGGCTGTCGCTCCGCCGTTCAGCTGGCTGTAGACGTTCAGTGCCGTCACCCCGGCGTTCATCCCTGCACCGAACGCAAACGTGTAATCCGTCAGCGCACCAATCTGGTTAGTCACCGTCGCCGTTACGCTGCCGTTGTATTGAACTGCGGGTGAGGTCAAGGCAGGATCGCAGATCCCGTTGTCACCCGTCGCCAGCGTGATCACCGGCAATACCTTCGCATCCGGTACGTTCACCGGCAAGCTCGTCTGGCAACCGTTCGCCTGGTTGGTCACCAGAACCGTGTAATCATAGCCCGCTCCACCCTGTACATCGATCAGTTGGGCCGTGCTGGCGTTGTTCGCCCCGCCCACCGGGAATGCCGGTGCCACAGGACCTGTCCATGCGTACGTGTAGCCTGTTGCCACCCCTACCGCCGTGCCGTCAACCGTCAGCACTTCCGCCACCCCGTTCTCCAGGCCCGGTGCGCAGTTCGTCGATGCCGTCACCTGGGTCGTCAGGTCAGGTAAATCCTGTACGTTGTTTACCACCGCCGTCACCTCTGACGAGACGCATCCCGTCACCGTGTGCGTCGTCGTGGCCGTGTAGGCTACTGGTCCGCCATTTAGTTGGTCATAAACATTTGCATTCGCTATCGCCACCGGGGGAAACGTGTTGCCGCCACCGAACGCAAACGTGTAGTCTGTCAGCGCACCGATCTGGTTGGTCACCGTCGCGGTCACCTTCCCGCTGAATGGCTTGGCAGGAGACGTCAGGACCGGGTTGCAGATCCCATTGTCTGTCACGGCCAGCGTAATCACAGGGAGAACGCGAACGTCGGGTACGTTTACGAATTGAGTGCTTTGACAGCCGGTAACCGTATTCGTGGCCAATACGGAGTAGTCATATCCGGGGCCGCCTTGCAGTTTGATCAAGGTCGTTGTGTTGGAATTATTGGCAGCGGGTGAGACGGGGAATGCCGGCGCGGCCGGGCCCGTCCAGGCAAACGTGTAGCCCGGGCTGTTTCCAGGCAATCCGTCGACGGTAGTCACTGTTGCAGATCCATCTTCCTTGCCGGGTACGCAATTGGTGGACCCGGTAGGAGTCAGCACCATGTTAGGCAGGATGAAAGCGTTAACCACATTAATGGTTACCGGGATGGACTTACAGGCCAGGTTTACCAATTCAAGAGTCACGGTATAATTTCCTCCATCCAATTGACTGAGGCTGGGCAGTTTATCATCCGCCACCGGGATGGTCGGATCGGAGGTTAATGAGCCATCATGCCAGGTGAACTTGTACCCGGTAAAGTCGTTGATGGGAGATCCGGCAAACGTGGCTGTAGCCGTGATGGTGCCGTCAAAATCGGCCGACCCCAGTACGGTACTGCAGGTGGTATTATTTGTCATCGTCAGCGAAACCACCGGAAGGTTGAGCACCTCAGCGATGATTAACTTCTCCGTGGCTGAGCAATTACTGGGCGTAGTGGCCCGCACGGTGTAGAACACGCCACCCCCTGAAACGACGTTAGCGGTCTCCCCTTTTGCACCGGACACGTTGGTATGCAAGTTGGCCGGGAGCGTGTTATCGCCTTTGAACCATTCGAATGTGAAGTCATTCGGGCTGGTCAGGCCCGGCGCCGACGCCACAGCTGTGAGTATGCCATTCGGATTCAGCGGATCGCATGAGGTTTGAGGCGCCACCTGGTTAATGGCCACCGTCGGAAGGACCCTTTGATCGAGAACCTGGACAATGGGTGATTGGTTGCCCACGCATTGGGTAGTCACGTCGCGAATCTCCAATTGATAGTATCCAATCGCCAGTCCCGTGCGCGACGGTCCCGTGCCGTTGGCCGGCGGCAGTGCGCTGCCCCGGGTAGAAGTAGCATTATTGTAGAAATACCAGTCAAATGTATAGTTCGCCGGATTCTGTGGCACGCCACCCAGCACGGCCTCGCCGGTAATGGCCCCGCTGTTGGGATTCAGGCAATCCACCACGTGCGAGGTGACGGAAGCCTGCGCGTCCGGTATCACCGGGCCGTTGACGGTAGCCGGTGCAGACGTCGTGGAGCAACCATTCTTCGTGACCACCACCACGTAGTTGCCTGCGAGCAGGTTGGTCGCCGTGGGCCCGGTGATTCCCAAAGGCGTGAGTGCTATGTCGTACCATTCAAACGTGTATCCGGTATTGTCCCCGGCGATGGTGGCATCTATCCTACCGTTTGGCGGACTACAGACGGTTTGGTTGGACGTGACCGTGAGCGTGATCGCCGGGTTGATCTGGCTCAAGCCCACATTCCCACTAATGGGGTCGCTGGCACAACCCTTTTGGGTGTTGGTCACGACAACCGTATAGTCGCCATCAATCACATTGGTTAAGTGATAGGTATTACCACCCGGGTTATGGGGTGTGGCGGTTCCTATGCCATCATACCACTGGAAGGAAAAAGGACTGTAGTCAACCACTTCGACGCCGCCTTTGAAAATTCTCGCCCTGATTTCACCTGAGTAAGGCGGCACATTAGGCCCGCACTTGATGTTGTCCGACACCTTCTCCACGGTAACCGTAAAAGGATCAGGCGCGACAATAACACTATACATGTTATTGGAAATCGAACACTCCTTTTGGCTTGGACCCGTCAGGGTAATGGGGAGCGTGGACCCGTCGTTGTACAATACAATGAAGAGCGGGAAAACCGTACCCGGACCATTGAAAGTGACCTGCGGCGTGACCAGTTTTTGACCGACCTGCAGGTTGTTTATCGTCAAGGTCGTGTTGAAGAGGCGAACCGCGCCGGGCTGCGTCGGGTCACCGTTAAAGAAACTGACCGGGACATTGTCGGTGATAGGAAGTGATCCGCTATTGATCACATTGAAGAACGCCTTTATCGCCACGTCTCCGCAAATGGGTGGTATGATCTCTACCGCAGGGGTATACACCCCGTCTCCGTCGCTGTCCACTCCCGGGTTAGCCGGGTCATCACCGGTAAACGTAAGGTCTGGTGCCGGGAACTCCGGGCATCCGCTGGCGCTCAGCCGGGGAACCTGGTTCATGAAAAGGTTCAGGGGTCGCTGGGGGCCGGGCAGTCCATTGGGGCAAGCACCGTTACTGAAGATCAGGCTGGGGTCAATTTGGGTTCTGGGGACCGTGAGATCGTCGTTGATGTTGGTGACGTAGTAGGGATGCTGGTTCCACACCTTTCGTGTGGGAAGCCAGGCGTTGGAGCTGGAATAATAAATACGGGTTTGCCCCAGCGACTGTTGTTGTACCGTGTTGGAGCCGATGGGCGGGTTGGTATAACAGGGCACACAAATGTCAGTGTTCCCGTCACCATTCACATCGGCTACGACCGGGCCTTCGGTGAAGGTATGGGATTCGCAACTCGCCGACCATATTTTCGTGGCGCCCGTCTGGCCATCTACCACCGTGAGCTCTTTCGCGTCACGGTAGACGACTTCGGGTTTACCATTATTATCGAAGTCGTAAACGGTGAGCGAGACAATACCCGACTGAGAGTCATTTATAGTCCTGATCCACTTCACGGTCAGCAGGCCGCCGCCATCCAGGGAAAGACAGAATAACCGGTTGCCTGCAATGAACAGCGCATCCAGTTTGCCGTCGCCTGTCGCATCACCGAGGTTAATGCGCCCGGTGCCCCAGGCCCACCCCGTGGCGGGGGTCACCAAGTCAGGCGGGGCGTACGTCTGTACGGTGTTATTGGTAACATCCCAATAGAATATTGTCGTGATGGGATTGCCGCAGGGTGCCGCTTCGTTGCCGGAGCAGTTGATGGCACCAGACATCAACACGTCGAGTTTTCCGTCGCCGTTGAAGTCGGCTGTGCTGGTGGAACTGGCCTGGTCCACGCCATACTCGCCCGTGTCATTAAATCCCTTGGGGAAATAGGTGACGCCCAACGTGTTCATGTCCTTGGCCACCGTGAGGGTCTGCAAGGTTCTGGAGGCCAGGCTGGGAACGGTGTAGATGATCGGTCCGCAAATCAACTCCAACTTGGAGTCACCCAGGATGTTGGCGGCCACGGGCGCCGCGTTCACTTTCGTGTCCCAGTTTCCCCCCCCCATCGGCCAGCAGTACGCCGGACTCCGCCGCGTAGATCCGGTTGCGAAGGTAGATTTCGGCCTTGCCATCGCCGTCAAAGTCCGCAATACCCATGCTTCCCGGCCGGTCGGTACCCAGGAAGACGGCATTGAATAAGGGAACCAGCGTATTGGTGGCGTACTTGAATCCGGTCAGGAAGAACTTCGTTGGCTTGTTGTTCGGGCTTCCTCCACGCTCGCTGGCAATCACGTACAGTTCGCCGATCTTATCTCGATTGATATCCGCTATCAAGGATTCATGTTCAAATACATACTTCGATCCAGCCAGCGGAAAGATGTTTGATCCGGGCGTCCGGAAATCGGCCATGATATCGCCAGGATCAAACGGGCCAGTCGTGGCGGTAGAAACTACCTGCACGGTGCTGTTCCACTTGGAGGTAATCACAATGTCGGGAGTACCGTCATTGTTCATGTCGCCTACTGTAATCTTGGAAGGGGTATCCGCAGTATTTTGGGCGGAAGTCTGGGGAGGCGCAATGGTGGAAAAGGGATTGCCTCCGGGAGGCGTGATGCTGCAGCTTGACCCTTCCCCGACGAAAGCGAGTCCGTAATACGTCGCACACTCTGTGTCGGCCGCGTCGATCTTCCCGTCGCCATCG
>JAEUUE010000045.1 GCA_016787605.1 Cyclobacteriaceae bacterium | reverse complement strand
GATCAACGGGAGGTGGAGCGAAACAACGAGTACTATGCGCCGCTTTTCGGCACCGTGGATGAGAAGGGTAAGCCCTATGTCCAGTTTGACGTGATCTCCGGCAAGATCCAGCGGGGGCTCGATTCGGCAACCCTCTTCCTGTCCAGCGTTCCGCCAATCTACCGTCATTTCACCCGGTCGGTGACTTCGTATGACCGTGCCGTGAGGCTCTTCAGCGAAATCAACAGTGAGTTTCTCAGCCTCGACGATATCTACCTGTATTATGACCCGGCCTTTGACAAAAAGCTGTCGGACCTGAAGTCTCACTACGATTCGGCGAGGTACTACTTTGACCGGTACCTGGAATTGATCAAGAACTATCCGATCCCCCTGCACCGCCAGCAGTACCGTGTAAAGCCGATCGTCACCTATCGTTTGGACGGACTGATTACCCGGATGAATTTCCTCACACCCCAGGTGGAGTTCTGGGACTATGGTTCCTGGGTGGACAAAGTCCGCAAGTCGGTGACGGATGAAATAGCCACCTTGCGAAATCGGCTTAGCCAGAATGAAATCCGCCTGACGGAAAATCTGTCCCGCATAGAGGCGTCGAATGGCGAAGGAGTTGCCCCTGTGCCACTGGACAAGCAAGTCGTCTTCAACCTCAACAACTATGAGAAACAATCACTCGTGCTTGCGCTACTCGAGTACAAGTTCTTCAAGCAAGACTGGCTGATCAAGGCGAAGACTTACGTGCCGGATACCCTCGACGGAGAGCGCAACGCGACGTTGTTCAGCATGCTGGTTTACGCCAACCGGACAGCCGACACCCTGCTTTCCCATGTGAGGGAAAGAGCTACGCGGGACAAAATCCGGAAGCACGGCGACTTCATCACCAAACACTATGGTGGCTCAGAGGGTCTTCAGAAATACATGGATGCCGAACGTGAGCATATTCGCGTCACGTTCGAGCAATACACGGGTGGCCTGAGGACCGCCCTGCTCAACATGGCGACCATCCCCGTGGCGGCTGCCACCGCCAAACCGCTTCGGTTTGCGAACCGGTGGAACGTATCGATCTCCGTTCAATCTCCTACTCCGGAAGCCCTGGCCAAGGGCGATCCTATTACACTCCAAAGTCGCCAAAGCCCTGATGGCAGCTACTACCTGGCTGGCACCCATCGGCCCGACAAGAAGACCAACCTGAGTGTTGCCTTCGTCGCGCGCGTGATGCCCGACGGGAAGCCGGGATGGTTTCATGCGATCAGCCACAAGGCGGATAGCTTGTCGGCTACAGCAGACAGCCATCACGTACTCGGCCCGTTTGAGTTGACGCAGGAGGGATGTGTAGTGGTGGTGCGTGCTGTGCCCACATCCTCATCCACCGCCCGAAACGCAATGATCTATTTGAGTGAAAAGGGGGAGGAGAAATTTCATGTCCGCCTCGCCGACCGGCAGGTCCCCCGCACGCTGACCTTCAGCGAACGGAGCAACTCGTTTGTGTTGCTTTACAAGGGGCTGGAGGAGACACCGAACTATTCCGTTCCTGAGCAAGTCATCCTCGTCGGTATCAATGCGCTGGGTGACAAGCAATGGCGACGCCAGGTAACCCTTGCCGGTGGAATTACCGGGCTGGTCAATTTGATCGACGGCCACCTCCTGGCCGGCAACTTTACGATGTTGCGCGACCTGGCCGGGAAAGAGCACACGGCCAAAGCCGGCGAGTCCAACCCGTTTCTCATCCGGTTTAATGACCGGGGCGATATCGAGCGGATCCTCCCCGTAATGACCACCAAGCCGGTGTATATGACCAGGCTGGTCAAGGTTAGCGATCGGTCCATCAACCTGCTGGGTACGGAGGGAACATTGGCTTCCGGCGGAAAGAGCGCCCTCGCTCCCGATCAGCCGGTGGCCCATATCATGACCAACCGGCTCTGCGAAATCGTCTGCACCAACATTCCCCGTTAAGTTCTTACAATCGATTGCGGATAGCCATTTCTGCCGTCCGACGGCTTGTCCGTTCCCGATTTAGGCAGGTTTTGTTAGTTTCGCACGGCTGAAACCCCGGCTCCCCTATGATTGACCTCTCTACCTTATTCCCCTACACGTTCGACAAAAAGTACGCCAAGCCGGTTGCCTATTTCTCCATGGAGTTCGCGATAGACCAGGCGCTCAAGATCTACAGCGGCGGCCTGGGTTTTTTGTCCGGCTCCCATCTCCGCAGCGCCTTCGAACTGAAACAGAACTTCATTGGAATAGGGATTCTCTGGAAATACGGGTACTACGATCAGACCCGCAACATGGACGGCACCCTGAAAGCGTCTTTTGTGGAAAAGTCGTACAGCTTTCTCACCGACACGGGTATTGTCTTCCCCATTCGAATCCACAATCATGAAGTGAAGGTCAAGGCCATGCTGCTCCGGCCGGAAGTGTTCAATACGGCGCCCTTGTTCTTGCTGACGACCGATCTTCCGGAGAACGACCACCTGGCCCAGACTATTTCCCATCGCCTCTATGACTCCCACGAAAGCGCGCGCATTGCCCAATCGTCATTGCTGGGTTTCGGAGGAGCCAAGTTGCTGGATATTCTCAACCGCGAGACAGAAGTCTATCACCTTAATGAGGGGCATGCGCTGCCCCTGTGCTTCTATCTCTGGGACAAATTCAAGAACATAGATGAAGTCAAGAAGCGCGTGGTATTCACCACGCATACCCCGGAACTAGCCGGCAACGAGGAGCACGAAGTCACCCGTCTTGAAGTGATGAGTTTCTTCGATGGCGTCACCAAACAGGACTATCAGCGACTGGTCGAACCCGGCAGCAAGAACCTGAATTATACGCTCGCGGCCTTGCGCATGTCCAAGATGGCCAACGGGGTATCCAAGCTCCATGGCAAAGTTTCTAATGAAATGTGGGCCGGGTATTCCGGGATTTGCCAGATCAAGTCGATCACTAACGCCCAGAACCACACCTATTGGCACGACCCTCAACTGGAGAAGGCGTTTGAATCGGAAGATATGAATCAGGGCCTCCAGCGCAAGCGGGAAATGAAGCGGGCCCTCTTTGACGTGGTGGCCGATCAGACCGGAAAGCTTTTTGACGAGAATGTACTGACGCTCGTTTGGGCGCGCCGATTCGCCGGATACAAACGGGCTAACCTCTTGCTCAATGACCTGGCCCGATTTTTCCGCGTGGCCAATAAAGCCGATATGCCGCTGCAGGTCATTTGGGCCGGCAAGCCGTACCCGGAGGACGTGGATTCCATTGCCATGTTCAACGACATTATGGCCAAAACCAAAGCGTTGAGCAACTGCGCCGTGCTGACCGGCTACGAACTTCATTTGTCGGCATTGCTCAAAGGCGGATCGGACGTTTGGCTTAACAACCCGAAGATTACACGTGAGGCCTCCGGAACCTCCGGCATGTCGGCCGCCATGCTCGGCAGCGTCAATGTTTCCATCCCCGATGGTTGGGTGCCCGAGTTCGCCAAGCATGGCAAGAACTGCTTTAGCGTGGAAGCCGCTGACCAAAAGCTGGACGAAAAGGAGAAGAATCGCCTGGAAGCTGCCCGCATCTATGATGTGCTCGAACAGGAAGTACTGCCCACCTACTACAATAAGCCCGATAAGTGGTTCAAGATCATGCGGCAGGCCTGGATGGATGTGAAGGAGGATTTTGACAGCAATCGGATGGCTCGCGAATACTACGAGCAGTTGTATAAATAGCGGCAGGTTGCCTGCCGATGGTTAAGTTTGCCCCGGCATCGCCCCCATATCGTGTCCAAGCGCACCGTAGCTGAAATCTGGATCTACCCCGTCAAATCGCTGGGAGGAGTTCGAGTCTCTTCTTCTGCCGTCATGGAAAAAGGCCTTCGTCATGACCGGCGATGGATGCTGGTGGACGAACAAGGCAACTTTCTGACACAACGGGCCTATCCCAGCATGGCGTTGTTCAGGCTGAAGGCTTACGAGGATACGTTCATGATTTTCCACGGATCCGATCAATTGGTGTTGCCACCGTCGATTCCCGTGACCGGCGACAGAAGGCCTGCAAAAATCTGGAATGATAAGGTAACGGTCGTGGAAGCTCCGGCGCACTATCATGATTGGTTTTCAGAGAGACTCGGCATGAATTGCCGCCTCGTTGGCTTCCCGGAAGAGCAACCGCGCCTCATTGATCCCGCTTATCGTCCGTCCAGCGAGAACGTCAGCCTGGCCGACGGGTACCCGCTGTTGGTAATCGGGCAGGCCTCCCTCGATGACCTGAATCAACGACTCGAACAGCCGGTTCCCATGAACCGGTTCAGGCCGAATATTGTATTTACCGGGGGTAAGCCATATGAGGAAGAGGAGTGGAGGAATTTCCGGGTCGGCAATAACCGGTTTTTGGGTGTGAAGCCGTGCAGCCGTTGTGTTCTCACCACGGTCGACCAGGATACCGGCGTGGCCGGGAGGGAGCCGCTTCTTACATTGTCGCGCTATAGAAAGAAGAACGATAAGATTTACTTTGGTCAGAACGTCATACCGTTGGATTATCATGAAGTACACGAAGGAAATGAGATTGCACTGGACTAAGTGGGTTTGGCTCGCCCTGATGGCGATTGGATGTACCGGGTTGGATAAGCCGCTACCCATCCTAGGCCCCAGGGAAGTAGACGGTGCCGATACGTTGTACCATACCATCGCCCCGTTCCGCTTTGTGGATCAGGATAGCGCGGTGGTTACCAATGCCGATTTTACCGGGAAAATATATGTGGCCGATTTCTTCTTCACCTCCTGCCGCACGATCTGCCCGATCATGAAAACCCAGATGTTGCGGGTCTATGAGGCCACCACTGAAATGCCTGACGTGTTGCTTCTTTCACACACGATCGACCCGGAATGGGACACGGTAGCCTTGCTGCATGATTATGCAGAGCGCCTGGGTGTAGAGAGCCGCCGCTGGCACTTTGTGACAGGCCAGAAGGATTCGATCTACAAAATTGCCCAAACCAGCTACTTTGCCACGGCGATGGAAGACCGCAGCGAACCGGATGGCTTTATCCACAGTGGCGCCTTCCTGCTCATCGACCGGAGGGGAAGAATCCGCGGCAAGTATGATGGAACCAAAGAGGAGGAGGTCAACCGCCTCATCGGGGACCTGAAGCGGTTGCGTCGTGAGTAAACGGTGGATCGGTTTGGTCGTCGTTCTGTGGGTGACAGCCTGCTCGCCCATCGACCCGAAGCTGAAGCAATACCTCGTGGAAGGTGAGCGGCTTTATGTCCTTCATTGCAGCAATTGTCACCAGCGCGACGGGCAAGGCCTGCGCCGGGTGTACCCGCCCCTCGCAGGTTCGGACTACCTGAAGGAGAACCTGCCCCGTGTTATCTGCAGCATGAAGTATGGCCTCCAGGGCGAGATCATCGTTAACGGAATCATGTACAACCAGGCGATGCCCGGCGTACCCTCACTGACCGAATTGGAGCTTGCGGAGATTGCCACCTACCTCTACAATTCCTGGGGCACCCAGACCGGTCTGATCGACGCTCGACGAATAGGACCCCTGCTGGATTCTTGCGCTCGGCCCCGCCCCCGGAGATGAGGTCGGTAGGACTTTTTTGCCGTTGGTTTTTTCCGTTTATTGCAGGTAGCACACACCCCAACGTTGCGCGTACATGAAAGGTCCCAATCTGCGGCGAGTCGTCGCCACAATCGTGATTGTCTTTCTGGTATATGGGGTACTGCTGAGTATTCTCCTTGATCTCGAAAAAGGACACCCGAACAGCAAAATCAACTCCGTCCAGGATGCACTGTGGTACCTCGTAGAAACCCTGACCACGGTGGGATACGGCGATGCCCTTCCTCAGACCTATTGGGGCAAGATGATCGGTTTTGTTTTCCTGTTTTCGAGTTTTGGTGTCTATGGATTTATCATCGGACAGATCGCAAACTTTATGACAACACTTAAGGAACAGAAGGAACTTGGCCTGAGCGGAACCAAGTTTGAGGGCCATGTAGTCATCATCGGATGGAATGAGTTCGGGCAATCCGTGGTGAGCACGCTCGTGGCGGCAGGCCGGCAGGTCGCGGTGGTGACCAAAGACAGATCCAGCATTTCCTTCATCCATGAATATTATCCCGATGGGGAGGTATTTACGCTCTACTCCGACTACAACAATTTCGAAATGCTGGAGAAAGTCAATTTGAAGAGCTCCAGCATTGTCTTCGTTAATCTCAATGACGATACGGAAAAGCTGGTCTATATCATCAACATCCGCAAATACCACCCGAACCTCAATTATGTCGTGACGCTGGAGAATGGAAACCTGAAGGGCACCTTTTCCAATGCCGGCTGCACGTACACTATTTCGAAGAACGAAATTTCATCCAAACTGCTGGCCAGCTATATCTATGAGCCCGATGTGGCCATCCTCAGCGAGGAACTCATCGCTTATGCGCACGAAGGGCATGAGTACGACATGAAGGAATTCCTGATCCGGGGAACCAATCCGCTGGTCGGTATGGCCTATGAGAAGGCATTCTTTGATCTTAAGAAGCAGTCCAACGTGATCCTGTTTGGCCTGGTGCGGCATGATAATGGGAAGCGGAAGCTGTACAAGAACCCGGAATCGGATCTGACCATTAAAGAGGGTGATTACCTGATCATGCTGATGGACCGGCAGGGCCTCGAACGCCTCCGCAAAATCTTCCTTATCGAAGAAGGCGTCTGAGGTATGTGGAAAAGGCCTTGGGTAAAGATCACTCTCATCGTTCTGCTGGCGCTGGGAGTTGTCAGCTATTTGATCCTTCCGGTTGCTGCCGAATGGTACCTGGAAAGCCGGGACGAGGAGCTGATTGGCCGCCGCCTGGAAATCAACGACATTGACTTCAATCTCCTGACCGGCGGAATTACCGTTGAAAATTTAACCCTCTATGAATCGGACAAGGAGACGCCTTTTGTACAATGGGGCGAATTCTATGTGAACATCGCGTGGGGGAAGCTGTTGTTCGGAACCTTCGGGTTGGAAGAACTGCGGCTTCTGGAGCCGAAAATCAACATCCGTCAAAAGGGCCCCAATTTCAATTATGACGATCTGGTAGCACGGTTTGCGTCAGGGGATTCTTCTTCATCGACAGAACCCTCTGAGCCGCTGTCATACCAGGTACTCAATATCATGGTTTCGCAAGGCGTTCTGGCCTACCGGCAAATGGACTTGCAGGCGGAAGTGAAGTTGGTCCAGGTGAATGCTTCGTGCCCGATCATCAGCTCAGCCGATCCCCGCCAGGATGTGGCGTTCGACTTTCGTTTCGACCAGGGCGGCAAAGCCAAAGGAATCTTTCACCTCAACCAGGAGACACTCAGTTACCGAACCGAGTATGCGCTGGATTCGCTTAACCTGGGCATCTTTTTTCCTTACCTGGCCGATTATATGCGGACGGGCAAGCTGCACGGCCTGTTCACCAGCCATCAGACCATTGCCGGGAATCTCAACACGCCGACCGATGTGGCCACAACCGGTATGTTACGGGTAAACGATTTCGCGTTGACCGACCCGGCGGGTGACAAATTGATCGGGATGGGGGAAATGAAGATGGAGATAGATTCCATTGACCTGGGTCAATCCATCTATGCGTTGAAGTATGTGCGCCTGGATCATCCTTACCTGAAGGTGGAATTGTACGATGAAGGCAACAACTTCTCCCGTTTGATGAACGAGGCCCCCCCGGACGACACCGGTATTTCTTCGGACTCCCTGTCCAAAGCGGCAGCTTACGGTAATGTATTTGCCCTGATGGCGGCCTACATCAGGGAGTTATCCCACCTCTATGTGTTTAGCGACTACCAGGCCGACAGCCTGGTGCTGCGCGGAGGAACCCTGGTTTTTAACGACTTTACGCTACACAACCGATTCAATTACCTGCTGGAAAAACTAATGGTTAAAGCGGACAAAGTAAGCTCGGACAAAACCATCACCGTGGAGGCCGAATCTATCCTGAACACCTCGGGACGGCTCAACGGTCAGCTGCTGGTAGATCCACATGGATTCAGCAATATGACGATCGACTACTCCATCACGGGGCTGCGGGTCTCGGATTTCAACCCCTACTCTGATTACTATGTGGCACACCCATTTACGGATGGGGTATGTTCGTACGTAAGTAAAAGCACCGTGCGTGACCAGCATCTGAAAAGCAATCACATTCTGGACATCGAGTCCATCAAAGTGGGAAAGAAAGTGAAGAATAGCACGGCCTATAACATTCCCGTCCGGCTGGCCGTGGCCTTGCTGCGCGACAAGAACGGGGATGTCCATATCGAACTTCCAATTGAGGGGAATCTCAACGACCCCAACTATAAGGTCGGGAAAGTGATCTGGCAGGTGTTCCGCAACCTGATCTCCAAGGCGGTGGCGGCTCCCGGCAAACTCCTCGCGGGAAAAGCCGGTGTCGAGGAGAGGTTGTTGGAAGGTTTTGACTGGAGCCCTCTTCAAACCACCCTGACGGATGCGCAGCGGCAATCACTCGACGCCCTGGTGCGCTCCCTGGAGACCACCCCTGAAATGAAGGTGGAACTGCTTCGGCTGAATAACGACCCGCTGGAAACGGATGAACTGGCTGTACGGGAAGGCAAGAAGAAATTCCTTTTCTTCCATCGGCGCATTGGTTCAGAAGAAGTGATTCAACCGGAGGAAATGGCCAGGCTCGAGGAAGTGCCTCACCAGGATTCAACCTTCAACGCCTACCTGAACCAACAGGTGAGCACTGACGGCGAACTGGTCTCCGTGTACGAGAAGTCCAAAAGACTGGCGGGCAGTGCCCGGCTTCAGCGCCTGGTTGCGGAAATGTACCAACAGCGGACGGAGGCCATCGTCAATTACCTGACCACGGCAAAAGGGCTTTCGCCGGAGCGCTTCAGCGTGGGCGACCCGGCTACTCCGCCTTCGTTGGCCTATGCCACTCCTTCCCGGGTGACCTTCCGTTTCTTTGTGGACGAGTAATTCCTGTTCAGGAGATCACTTCTGCCGGCTGGATGTTGTGAAAAACAAACTCCACGTCATTCTTCATGTCCACCTGGATCACGGAGTCACGGGTAACCTCACCGGCCAGAATTTGCTTGGAAAGCTCATTGAGCAGCTCGCGCTGCATGACCCGCTTCAGGGGGCGTGCTCCAAACTGGGGATCGAAGCCCAGCAGCGCCAGGCGCTCCTTCGCTGAATCCGTGATCTCCAGTTGTATGCCGCTTTCGGACAGTCGTTTCTGGATGAGCTCCACCTGGATGTTGACGATTTTCCGAACATCCTTCTTGCTCAGCGGGCGGAACATGACAATCTCGTCGATCCGGTTGATGAACTCAGGGCGAACCGACTTCTTCAACAGGTCAAGTACGGCTTCTTTGGTTGATTCCAGCACCTCGAAGTAGTTTTCATCCGTGATCGTTTCAAAACGCTCCTGGATCAGCGCCGACCCGATGTTCGTAGTCATGATCACAATCGTGTTCTTGAAATTGGCGACCCGCCCCTTGTTGTCCGTCAGGCGGCCGTCATCGAGCACCTGGAGCAAAATATTGAACACATCGGGATGGGCTTTCTCAATTTCGTCGAGGAGAATCACCGAGTAGGGTTTCCGGCGCACCGCTTCGGTAAGCTGTCCGCCTTCATCATACCCTACATAGCCGGGAGGGGCCCCGATAAGGCGGCTCACGCTGTGGCGCTCCTGGTATTCGCTCATGTCGATTCGAACCATGGCGTTTTCGTCGTTGAAAAGGTATTCAGCAAGAGCCTTGGAGAGCTCCGTTTTGCCCACACCGGTAGTGCCCATGAAAATGAATGAGCCGATCGGGCGCTTGGGATCTTGCAGGCCTGCCCGGCTGCGGCGGACGGCGTCGGAAAGCAGACGGATCGCCTCCTCTTGCCCGGCGACGCGTTTGCTTAATTCCTTTTCCAGGGTAAGCAGCTTTTCGCGTTCGCTTTGCAGCATTCGGGAGACCGGGATGCCGGTCCATTTCGCCACGACTTCGGCAATGTCGTCGCTGTCCACTTCTTCCTTGAGTAAGGCCCCGTCGGCCATGGTGGTCATCTGGGCCTGGAGTTCGCCGAGTTTCTTCTCGGCTTCAACGATCTTGCCGTAGCGGATCTCGGCCACTTTGCCATAGTCACCCGATTTCTCCGCCTGGTCGGCCTCGAATTTGAGTTTATCGATGGACTCTTTCTCTTTCTGGATGCCGTGAACGATTTCTTTTTCCCGTTCCCATTTGGCCTTAAGGTCATTGCGCTTCTCCGAGAGTTCGGCGATTTCCTTGGTGAGGCCCGCTTCCTTTTCCCGGTCCTTTTCCCGCCGGATGGCTTCGCGCTCAATTTCCAACTGCATGATCTTCCGGTTGAGCTCATCCAGTTCTTCCGGGAGTGAGTTCATTTCGATGCGGAGTTTGGAAGCGGCCTCATCCATGAGATCGATGGCCTTGTCCGGAAGGAACCGGTCGGAAATGTAACGGTGCGACAATTCCACGGCCGCGATCACGGCGTCGTCTTTGATGCGGACGCCGTGGTGCAGTTCGTATTTGTCCTTGATGCCTCGCAGGATGGAAATGCTGTCTTCGGTGGACGGCTCATCGACCATCACCGCCTGGAAGCGGCGCTCCAGGGCTTTGTCTTTTTCAATGTATTTCTGGTACTCTTTCAGCGTGGTGGCACCGATGGCGTGCAGTTCACCGCGCGCAAGGGCGGGTTTCAGGAGATTGGCGGCATCCATTGCCCCTTCGCCCCCGCCGGCTCCAATAAGGGTGTGGATTTCGTCGATAAACAGAATGATCTGACCGTTGGAGTCAGTCACCTCCTTGATCACCGACTTCAGTCGTTCTTCAAATTCTCCTTTGTACTTCGCCCCGGCAACCAAGAGACCCATATCCAGGGAAACCAATATCTTATCGCGCAGGGTTTCGGGTACGTCACCGTTGACGATACGTTGGGCCATTCCCTCGACGATGGCCGTCTTGCCTACACCAGGCTCGCCCAATAGGATAGGATTGTTCTTGGTTCGGCGAGCCAGGATTTGAAGCACTCTCCGGATTTCTTCATCGCGACCGATCACCGGGTCAATCTTTCCTGCTTTCGCGAGTTGATTCAGGTTCTTGGAGTAGCGCTCGAGCGACTTGTACTTTCCTTCGGCGTTCTGATCGGTAACCCGGGAATCACCGCGAAGACTCTGAATAGCTTTGACCAATCCGGGCCGGGTAAAACCGGCCTCCTTCAGGATCACACCGGCCTTGTCTTTCGAGGCCACCAGGGCAAGCAGGAGATGCTCCACGGAAATGAACTCATCCTTAAACTCGCCGAGTTCCTTTTCCGCCTGCTGAAGGACCGAGTTGGTGGCGGCCGCCAGGTAGGGCTGCGAGCCGGAAACGCGGGGGTAGGAGTTCAGGAGTTCTTGCAGCCGGGTGTCAAGCATGGGCTTGCTAACGGTCATCTTCCCAATGAGGTAACCGATCACGTTCTCGTCGGTGTCCAACAGGGCCTTAAGCAAATGACCGGGCTCTATGGCCTGTTGCTGAGCCGATTGGGCAAGTTCAGCTGCCTTCTGCAGGGCTTCCTGCGACTTGATGGTGAATTTCTCGAAGTTCATGGGTAGTATCCTCCGGCCTTTCCTCATCAAATCCATCGCCAAGCAGACTTCCGCTGAAATTCAGGCAATTTTGTCTTGAATAGAGTATAATCGTCAATTTATTCCGGCCATTTTGACTTGTTTCCGCTTCTTGATTTGGGTTTGATTCTATAGCAAATAGACCGTAGCTTTTAGGAAATATATGGCAAAAGCGAAGGCATCATCGGAGTTTCCGAAATCAATATTGGTGGAGGTGGCCTGGGAAGTTTGTAACCAGGTGGGGGGCATCTACACAGTAATTCGATCGAAAGCCCCCGCGATGGCGGACTATGTCAACGGTCCCTTCTGCATGATTGGTCCGTACCTCAGCAAGAATATCCAGTCGGAACTGGAATCGCTGGATGATGTGCAGGACATCTTCGGCCAGGCGGCGGCGAATCTCCGCAAAAGAGGGTACGACGTACACTATGCCGAGTGGCTGGTTACCGGGAAACCGAGGGTGGTGCTGCTCAATCCCAACGTGATCGAAGACAAGGCGCTCAGCGTCATCAAGTACCTTCTTTGGAAGAACCACGGGGTAAGTACCCCGGACAACAACCGACTCATCAACCAGGTCGTGGGCTTCGGTTACCTGACCAAGCTGTTCATGGACGAACTGGTTCGTCTGGCCGGAAAGGATCAGCCGATCATCGCCCATTTTCACGAGTGGATGGCGGGACTGCCCATCCTCGATATCCGGAAGGAGGCCATGCCCGTGAAGACGGTTTTCACCACCCACGCCACCCAGTTGGGCAGGCACCTGGCCATCAATTCCCCGCTGTTCTATGCCCATTTACCCTTCTTCCAGCGGGAAGTGGAGGCCCGAAAGTTCGGGGTGGTCACCGAAGAGGTCATCGAATACCAATGCGCCCAGAATTGTGATGTGTTTACCACCGTCAGCGACGTGACGGCCCGGGAGTGCAAGCACTTGCTGAAACGAAAGCCCGATGTGGTGGTTCCCAATGGCCTGAACGTCGAACGCTTCGAAGCCCTCCATGAATTTCAGAACCTCCATGCCGAGTACAAGAAGGAAATCCATGAGTTTGTCATGGGGCATTTCTTTCATTCCTACACGTTTGACCTCGACAAGACAATTTACCTGTTTACGTCCGGACGGTACGAGTACAAGAACAAAGGATTTGACCTGACCCTGGAGGCGCTCTGGCGACTGAATGAAAAACTCAAGGCGGAGCAGGCGGACGTGACCGTGGTGATGTTCTTTGTGACCAAGCGGGAGTTCTACAGCATCAAACCCGAAGTGCTCCAGTCGCGCGCCATGCTGGAAGAAATCCGGCAAACGTGCGAGACCATTGAGAAGGAAGTGGGAAAGTCACTGTTTCATGCCTCGACCCTCCGCCAGGATAACCGCCTGCCCAACCTGAATGATTTTATCAGTGATTACTGGAAACTCAGGTACCGTCGTACCGTCCAGTCATGGAAGAGCAGCAAGTTGCCGATGGTGATCACCCACAAGCTGGTCAATGAAGAAAGCGATGAGATCCTGCAGTACCTCGTCCGCCACAACCTGCTCAATCGTCCGGAGGACAAAGTGAAGATTGTGTACCATCCCGACTTCATCACCTCCACCAGCCCGCTGTTTGGCATGGACTATGGTCAGTTTGTGAGAGGCTGTCACTTGGGAGTGTTCCCGAGCTACTACGAACCCTGGGGGTATACCCCGCTGGAGTGTATGGCCAGCGGTGTTCCTTCGGTCACCAGCGATTTGTCAGGTTTCGGCGATTACCTGACCCGCAACTTCCCCGATTACGAAAAGAACGGCATGTACGTCATTGAGCGCGGTCGCCGTACCTTCGACTGGAGCGCGCGACAGCTGGCCGGAACGTTGTACCGTTTCCTCACGCAAACGCGCCGCGAGAGAATTATGCAGCGCAACAACGTCGAAAATTACGCGACGGCCTTCGATTGGAAGAACCTGATTCGTTACTACCAGCAGGCCTATGAGTTCGCGGTCAGACCGCATCCCTGACAGGCCTTTGACTTTTTCAGCCCCAAGTCCATGAAAGTTCGCAACCTCGGAGAGAGCCCCACTATCGCGAATCGCT
The DNA here is from genome assembly GCA_016787605.1 of Cyclobacteriaceae bacterium. Taxonomy (GTDB): domain Bacteria; phylum Bacteroidota; class Bacteroidia; order Cytophagales; family Cyclobacteriaceae; genus ELB16-189. Next base: position 89,006 of record JAEUUE010000045.1, on the reverse strand, counting down.
TCCTGGCTTTGTTGCGCGACCCCGCGACGCAGAAAGACAGGTTCTTGTTCCGGCGCAATCTGGCACGTCTCGGCCAGATCATGGCCTACGAGATTTCCAAGGAGCTGGTCTATCGGGAGAAGGAGGTGTTGACGCCACTCGGCAAGAAGCGAATGAGCCTGCCGGAGGATAACGTGGTGCTGCTTACGGTACTCAGAGCAGGCGTTCCGTTCCTGGAAGGATTTCAGCAAGTGTTTGACCAGGCCGATACGGGATTTGTAGGCGCCTTTCGCGTAGAGGGCGCAGCGGAACTAAAAATACAGGCGGGGTATGTGGCCGTACCGCAGCTCGCGGGCAAGCATGTCATCCTCCTCGATACCATGCTGGCGACCGGTAAGTCGTTGGCTGAAGTATTGCGCTTGTTGGAGGGCCATGGAAAGCCAGCTCACCTCTACCTGGCCTCCGTCATCGCGGCGCCGGAAGGTGTCCGCTACCTGACGGAGACGGTCAAGCAGCCGGCCTCACTTTGGACATTTGCGATCGACGACCGGCTGAACAACGAGTATTACATTCTTCCTGGTTTGGGCGATGCCGGCGATCTGAGTTACGGCGAGAAGTGATATGGTGGAGGAGTTGTTGAAGGCCAGTTCGGTCTTCCTGTTGAGCATGCTGAAATTTATCCTGGGCCCGATGACCGGGTTCGCGCTAGGCCTGCATTTCATTACCTCTACGTTAGCCACGATTGCCGGCATGATGATGTCGGTAACGATCTTCACCTATTTTGGTGAGTGGTTGCGGTCCGTCCTGCTAAAGAGGTTTTATCGCAACCGTCGAAAGTTCACCGCTCGCAGCCGGAGGATCGCCGCCTGGCGCAAATACGGCCTGACGGGGATTGCCGTGCTGACACCGTTATTGCTCACGCCCATTGGAGGCTCCTTGTTGGCGGTCGGGGCCACTAAATCGAAGGGAAGAATCCTGCTCGCCATGCTGATCAGTGCCACGGGCTGGTCATTGGCATTCAACGGTGTCATCTATTACCTGGGAAGCGATTACCTCCCCTCCTTTATGCAATGGATCTTTGAGAATACGCCGCCGAAAATCTAAGGGATCGTTTTTTCACTACCTTGTGCGTGTGTAAATAAAACACCTATGAAAACAAGACTATTTTACCTTTTTCTCATGGCGGCAGCCTTGGGCTGCAGCAAATCTGATGATTCTACCCCTGCACCCAATGCCTCTGGCGGTTGCACGGTTTCCTTCAAGGGAACCACGTACAGCTTCACCAGCGCCATTTGCGTGGATGGCAGCCTCTCCGGACAACCGACGATAGACGGTCTTACGGCGACGGATGCCACAGCCACAAAAGCGTTTATCATTGCGCGCGACTCCGCAGATCCGACTTCCAACTCGGTAAGCCTGAACCTGAACGTGTCCGGAAGTGATGTCTATGTGGCTGCTGAAGGAATTACCAGTCAACCAACCATTACCCGGTCGGGGAAGAACTGGACGTTCAGCGGTACCGCATCCAATGGAACCGACTCGGGTCCGATATCGGGTTCCTGCACGTGCTCCAACTAGCAATAGGATTGAACCAATAAAGAGAAGGGGCGATTAGCCCCTTTTCTATTTTTCATTGTCTTCGTCGGGAAGCATTTCTATGTCCCGGATAAGAACTTTCCTGGCGATGCGCTGGGCGGTAGGGGTAGCCGCCAGTCCGCCAAGGGCCGTTTCCTTGTAGCGCGTTTCCATGCTTGCGCCAATTTCCCCCATGGCTTCAATCACCTCATCCACCGGGATCACACTGCTGACGTCGGCCAGGCCAATTTGTGCAGAACTGTTGGCGATGGCGGCCGCACTGGCGTTGCGCACCACGCAGGGCACCTCCACCAAACCTGCGACCGGGTCGCAGACCAGGCCCAGCATGCACTGAACCGTGATGGCCACCGCGTTGAAAATCTGATCGGTGTTTCCGCCAAGGCAATAGACAATAGCCGCCGATCCCATCGCCGCAGCGGTGCCGGTCTCCGCCTGGCATCCGCCCACCGCTCCTGCAATGGATGCTTTTTGTTCCATAATGAGGGCGACTCCCGCAGCGAGTAACATCGCTTCGAGGATTTTCCTGTCAGGGACCTGGTGGATTTCCTGAAGGGTATACAGAACCCCGGGCATGATGCCGCTCGCACCCGCCGTTGGGGCAGCTACAATTCGGCCCATGCACGAATTGACTTCCTTGGCAGCCAGCGCCCTGGAAATGAGTTGTTGAAATTCCTTGCTCAGGACCGCCTTGGGATAACGGTACACCTTCTTCGCTCCGTTGTTGATCATTCCCGACCGTGAGGTCATGTCCTCCTCCAGGCCGGTGCGGACGGCATCTTTCATCACCGACCAGGCCGTTTCCAGTCCCTGCCAGATCGTGTCAGCCGAACGGCCCTTTTGTTCCATCTCGTATTCCAGCACGACATCCACCAGGGACATCTTGCTGTCCATGCTGTATTGCTTCCAGCCGGCGAAGGAGTCGAAAAGAAATGGCATACTATTCTGTGAACTACGAAGTTAACCGTTTGTGTAGGGATTACAATTTTGGCTCATGGAAAGTTCTATATTCGCGACAACTCAAAACATTGATCCGTATGATGCTTCGCGCCTTGTTTCTCCTGCTGATCTCCGGGACCTCGCTGCTGGCCCAGTCAAGTGATGAATTTACGATACGGAAAATCTACGACAAGGCACTGGCCGAAGGACAGTCGTATGCCATGCTGGATTACCTCTGCAACAAAATTGGAGCGAGGCTGAGCGGTTCACCCGGCGCTGCCGCGGCGGTCGAATGGAGCCGGCATGTGATGGAAGACTATGGATTTGATTCCGTATGGCTCCAGCCGGTCATGGTGCCGCATTGGGTGCGAGGACAAAAGGAGGTGGGTCGTATCGTGAATTCAAAGAAGATGGGCACCGTAGAACTTTCTGTATGCGCGCTGGGCGGGTCCGTGGGAACCGGGCCGGAGGGAATCACGGCAAGTATTGTGGAGGTGAAGTCCTTTGAGGAACTGGCGTCACTGGGCACCAAGCAGGTGCAAGGGAAATTTGTGTTCTTCAATCGCCCGATGGACCCCACGCAACTTCAAACCTTTACCGCGTATGGCGGCGCGGTAAATCAACGCGGCTCCGGAGCATCCGAAGCGGCAAAATATGGCGCCGTGGGCGTCATCGTCCGTTCGATGGGCATTAACCCTGAGAGTTATCCGCATACCGGCGGGATGCGCTATGCCACCGGCGTACCAATGATCCCGGCCATGGCAGTAAGCACAAAGCATGCTGACTTGCTCAGTCGTTTGCTGAAAGATGACAAGGGATTGAGCTTTTATATGGAGATGCATTGTCAACTGCTGGAAGACGCGCCTTCCTTCAATGTGGTGGGCGAGATCCGCGGCAGCGAGTACAAAGATGAGATCATAGCCATCGGGGGGCATCTCGACTCCTGGGACCTGGGACAGGGTGCGCACGATGATGGGGCGGGTTGCGTGCAGTCGATCGAGGTACTGAGGATCTTCAAGGCGATGGGCTATAAGCCAAAGCGAACGATCCGCGCCGTGATGTTTATGAACGAAGAGAACGGCTTGCGTGGCGGACAGAAGTATGCCGAACTGGCCAAACAAAATAAGGAGAATCATATCGCGGCTATCGAGTCTGATCGCGGGGGTTTCACGCCGCGGGGCTTCACCATCAGCGCGCCCGACGGTCAGCCGGAGAAACGCGCGAGAATTCAATCCTGGAAGCCGTTGCTGGAGCCCTACGGGTTGTCGGATTTCAGCCAGCCCGGGGGCGGTGCAGATATCGGTCCGCTGGCCCCGCAAGGCGTGACGCTCATCGGGTACCTGCCTGACTCGCAGCGTTATTTCAATTTTCATCACACGCCCGAGGATAACTTTGACAAGGTCGATAAGCGGGAACTGGAATTGGGAGCGGCGTCCATGGCAGCCCTCGTGTACCTGATCGATCAGCACGGGCTGAAGTAGAAATTTGTTTGGGCTTCCTTGCCCCGGCCTCATAGCCCCGGCCTCATAGCCCCGGCCTCATAGCCCCGGCCTTTAGGCCGGGGGGGGGGGTGCAGGGGAGGGCAAATGATTTTGGGCTTTAGCCCACTTCTCAGAAACTCAGCACATCAAGAACAATCTTCCACCCGGAATCTTCCCGTTTCCAAACCCTGACGAACGTGGCCGTCCTTGATTTTTCAACGCCCGCCTCCGTGGTGGTCACTGCACTCGTGCCATACACATATCCCAGGTCTTTCGACCTTGAAATCTCGCTTCCCATGACCTTGAGCATGCCGTCCCGGGGGCGAACCGCGAGATAGTCTGACTGTTTTTCGGGACCCACAAAGGGAAGGTGCCCGGAAATCATGGTGCGGGCTTCATCAGAAAGAAATTCCCGGTAGGCCTTCGCTGCGTTGACAGCGAGGGCAGCCTGGAATTTCACTTCGATCTCCAGGAGGTCATCCGCACGACCGGCTCCTTGGCGAAGCGGTTTCTTGCTGGTTGTCCAGGTGACTTTTTCCTGCAGGGGTCCATGATTGATGCCGATGTCGAGGATATTCTTCCAGGAGCCGTCGGCCTGTTTTTTCCATACGGAGTTGAACTCCCCGAATGCTACCGGTTTTTCGTCGGTCTTCCTGGGCCGATAATTCCAGGGGCCGGTGTTGAAGCCGAGGTCACCCGATGCCGAGATGTCGCTGTAGGCGATGTCCCAATCGAGCCAGTCTTCGGTAACCGGCTGTTGCTGCAAACGGGCTTTGCCCTTGACAGGCCCGTCAGGTCCTTGCGTCACCGCGCTGTCGCCAAGGAAGTAGAGAAAAGCGTCCCTCCGATTTTGAGTCCTGGCCATATCAATGAAGGCCCTTTCGGCGTCCACCATGGCCTTCAGGCTGGCATCCCCTTGAGCATGGCAGAGCGGCGTAAGAAATAGTAGGGCGATCAGCAGGGGTCCTTTCATGGCAATGGCAATTCAATGACCATTACACGGACAACGAGACCTGCGGGTTCAGCAGTGCTCCGGCCAGTTACTACGCTTGCGCGTACTCTTCGATAGGGAGGCAGCTGCAGACCAGGTTCCGGTCTCCGTAGGCGTTGTCGACCCGGCTTACGCTGGGCCAGAACTTCGCTTCCCGTACATACGGCAGGGGATAGGCGGCTTGCTGGCGGCTGTAAGGCATCGTCCATTCGTTAGCCGTAATGACAGCGGCCGTGTGAGGGGCATTCTTCAGCACATTCTGTACTTTATCGGCTTTGCCCTCTTCCACTTCGCGAATTTCCTGGCGAATCTGGATCAGCGCATCGCAGAAGCGGTCCAGCTCCTCCTTGGTCTCGCTTTCCGTCGGTTCGATCATCAGCGTGCCGGCCACGGGGAAGGAGACAGTCGGCGCATGGAAGCCATAGTCCATGAGGCGCTTTGCAATATCCTCCACCTCGATTCCTGCCTTTTTGAATTCGCGGCAATCGACGATCATCTCGTGTGCACAGCGACCGTGTGTGCCGGTGTAAAGAATCGGGTAGTGGGTTTTGAGACGGTCCTTAATATAGTTGGCGTTAAGGATGGCCATTTTCGTGGCCTTCGTCAGCCCTTCACCACCCATCATCGCGATGTAGGCGTAGGAAATGGCGAGGATGCTTGCGCTGCCATAGGGTGCCGCTGAAACGGCGGTGATGGCCCGTTCGCCACCGGTCTTTACCACCGGATGTCCGGGGAGGAACGGCTTGAGTTTATCGTTGACGCAGATGGGGCCCATGCCGGGGCCGCCTCCTCCGTGGGGAATGCAGAACGTCTTGTGCAGGTTGAGGTGGCAGACGTCCGCCCCGATGTTGGCCGGTGAAGTCAGGCCAACCTGGGCATTCATGTTGGCGCCATCCATATAGACCAGGCCGCCAAAGGCGTGAATAGTTTCGCAAATTTCCACGATGGCTTCCTCAAATACGCCGTGGGTGGAAGGATACGTCACCATCAGGCAGGCAAGATTTGCCTTGTGCTGTTCCGCTTTTGCCTTCAGGTCGGCGACATCAATCTTCCCTTCGCTGTCTGACTTAACGACGATCACCTCCATGCCGGCCATGACAGCACTGGCGGGGTTGGTGCCGTGGGCGGAGGCGGGGATCAGGGCAATATTGCGATGGGACTCCTTGCGGCTCTCGTGGTAAGCGCGGATTACCATCAGGCCTGCATACTCACCCTGGGCGCCGCTGTTGGGCTGAAGGGAAACCCCGGTAAAGCCGGTGATCTCTTTCAGCCAGTTTTCCAGGTGAGTGATCATGTCGTGATATCCCTTGGCCTGGCTGGCCGGAACAAAAGGATGAAGGTGCCCGACTGCCGGCCAGGTGACCGGGATCATTTCGGTGGTGGCATTGAGTTTCATCGTGCACGAACCCAGGGAAATCATGGAATGCACCATGGACAGATCCTTGTTTTCCAGACGCTTGATGTAGCGAAGCATCTCGTGTTCGCTGTGGTAGCGGTTGAACACCGGGTGCTGGAGGAAGGAGGAGGTTCGGATCAATCCGGCGGGCCATTGAATCGTATCCGGTTCAACCCCTTTTCCGGGGTACGTTTTTTTCGTGGCCGCGGCGAAGACATGCAGGATAGCCTGAATGTCATCCGTCGAAGTAGTCTCGTCAAGCGAAATTCCAATCCGGTTGTTGCCGAGGTAGCGGAAATTAACTTCCCTTTCGATGGCCTCCCGCTCTACGGCGGCTGCATCAGGGACAACGACTTGCAGCGTGTCGAAGTAGTTGGCGTTGCGTTGCTCAAGGCCCAGGTCGCGGACTCCGTTGTCGAGCATCCGGGTAAGTCCGTGGATACGACCGGCAATTTTCTTCAGGCCTTCCGGGCCATGATAAACGGCATACATGCCGGCCATGACAGAGAGGAGCACCTGCGCCGTGCAGATGTTGGAAGTGGCCTTCTCGCGACGAATGTGTTGTTCACGGGTTTGGAGCGCCATGCGGTAGGCCGGGTGTCCCTGGGCATCCAGTGACGCGCCGATAATCCGCCCGGGCATGAGTCGCTTGAACTCATCGCGCGTGGCGAAAAACGCGGCATGCGGGCCTCCGAATCCCATGGGAATCCCGAAGCGCTGGGAAGATCCCACAGCCACGTCCGCACCCATTTCGCCCGGAGATTTCATCAGCACGAGGCTCATGAGGTCGGTACCCATCACCACGAAAACTTCTTTCTCGTGCGCTGCGGTAATGAAGTTTGAGTAATCCCGTATTTCACCCAGGCCTCCGGGGTTCTGAATATAGACGCCGAAGAGTTTCGGGTCGGTGATGTCCAGTTTGTCGAGGTTGCCGACCACCAGTTCAACGCCGATCGGGGCAGAACGGGTTTTGAGCAGGTCAATCGTCTGGGGAAAAACAGTTTCATCGACGAAGAACCGGGCGGCATCTTTCTTGGCTGCTTTGCGCGAAGCGTGAAGGAGGTGCATCGCTTCAGCGGCAGCGGTGGCTTCGTCCAACAGGGAGGCGTTGGCGATTTCAAGACCGGTGAGGTCGATCACCATGGTTTGGAAATTAATCAACGCCTCAAGTCGTCCCTGGGCGATCTCTGCCTGGTAGGGCGTGTAGGCGGTATACCAACCGGGGTTCTCCAGGATGTTGCGCAGGATGACTCCGGGGGTGAGGGTATCGTAGTATCCGGTCCCGATGTAGGACTTGAAAATCTTGTTCTTGGAAACCGTCTTCTTGAAGTGTTTAAGAAACGCCGATTCCGTCAGCGCCGCCGGGAGCTGGAGGGGTTTTTTCAGGCGGATGCCCGACGGCACCGTATCCTCGATGAGTTGATCGAGCGAGGAGGCCTTGACAACACGAAGCATTTCTTCCACCTGGCGGGGGCTGGGACCATTGTGGCGGCTTTCAAAGTTCTCGGCGTAGTGAGGATTGATCTTCATAGGACACGTGGATTATAGCTTAAGGGGTTCGGTAGGGATAAAGGCAAGGTCCCGAACATACCCTGCCATCGTATAACAACGGGAGCCGGAAAAAATCCCGGCTCCCATTGCTTTATTTCTCAAATCGTTCGAACTGTGAGAAGAAGAAGTTGCCTTCGATGTCGGCGTTCGCATCGGAATCGGATCCGTGAATGGCGTTGGCGTCAATCGACTTGGCGAAGAGCGCCCGGATCGTGCCGGGGGCAGCCTTGGCCGGATCCGTTGCGCCGATCAGCTTGCGGAAATCCTCAACGGCATTTTCCTTTTCCAGGATCATGGGCACGATAGGGCCGGACGACATGTAGCTGCAGAGGTCCTTATAGAAGGGGCGTTCCTTGTGGATGGCGTAAAATTTGCCGGCCAGCTCGGCGGTGAGCCACACCTTCTTCATGGCAATAATTTTGAATCCGGCCTCTTCAATCATCTTGGTAATTGCGCCGGTTTTGCCCGCGCCGGTAGCGTCGGGCTTGATCATGGTAAAGGTTCTGTTGGTTGCCATTCGTGTGAAATTTGAAATCGTGTTTTTAGGTGAATTTGCGGGTTACCGCTTCAGTATTTTCGGCGGCAAAACTATCAAAAAAGAAGGTAGAAACCGGGCAGCGCCATCAATCATTTGTGCCCGGGGCCGGCGTTTTGGGGCATTCCCGGAGATTAAATCTGAAATCGAGGCCGGATCCTCAAATACTCACTATTTTTGCGCCCTTGCATGGAAAATATTCAAGCCTTCAAGCGCCTGATGGATAGTCCCCGGAGCGTGGTGGTGGTCACCCACTTCAAGCCCGATGCAGACGCCCTTGGGTCGTCACTTGGCCTGGCCGGATATCTCCGAAAGAAGGGACACCGCGTTACCGTGGTTACCCCAAGCGATTACCCGTCTTTCCTGGCCTGGATGCCCGGCAACCGCGAAGTGATCGCAGTGTCGAAAGACGACCCCCGCCCGCTGGAGGCTGCCAAAGCTGCCATGCAGTCGGCCGACCTGATCTTCTGCCTGGACTTCTCCAACCTCAAGCGCACCGAAGACCTTGCCGACACCATTCGCGGTTCCAAGGCGACCAAAGTGCTGATCGATCATCATCTTGAGCCGGAAAAGTTCGCCGATTTTGAGCAGTGGACAGTCGCCTCGGCATCTACGGCCGGTTTGGTTTATCAACTCATCAAGGAACTCGGCGAAGAAGATCTCGTGGACGCCGACATTGCCAATTGCCTCTACGCCGGCTTGATGACGGATACCGGCGGATTTCGCCATTCCAATACCACCCGCATGGAGTTCATGCTCGCCTCGGAACTGGTGGGACGTGGCGCAGACCCCAGTTGCGTCGCCAAGCTGATATATGACAACAATTCACTGGAGCGACTTCGCCTTACGGGTTTTGTGTTGGCTCAGAAACTGCAGGTACTCCCGGAGTATCGAACCGCCTACATGGTGCTCAGCGCCGATGAGTTGCGGCAGTTTGGTTCGCAAACCGGTGACACGGAAGGGTTGGTCAATTACGGGCTTTCCATCAGCAACATCAGGCTTTCGGTGCTCTTGTACGAGCGCAAAACGGAAATCAAGTATTCTTTCAGGTCCCTGGGCGACTTTTCGGTCAATGAACTGGCTCGTCGTCATTTTGAAGGCGGGGGGCACAAGAACGCGGCCGGCGGAACGTTTAAGGGGTCACTCGCCGACGCGTTGAAGAAATTTCTTGACCTGTTGCCTGAATACCGTGCCAAGCTGAACTCCTGATCCTCAAGTGTTTTGTAAACTGTAAATCTCAACCTCTTCTCCCGAACAACATGAAAATTCAACTTCTTTCTATCGTGCTGGTGATTTTCGTTCTCACCTCGTGCAAAAAAGAGCGCGAAGCGCCGAATGGTCTCAAAGTCCGCGTGCTCAAGGAAGGAACCGGAAACTACGCAAAGCCCGGTGAGTTCCTCATCACCAGCATGATTGTAAAGGACCCCAAAGACTCCATCTGGCGCGACACCCATGAGCAAAACCTGCCCATGATCATCCCGGTGGGAGACGAGTCGGCCATCCCGAACGAAAAGGGAGTCGAGAGCGCGTTCCGTGTTATGAAATTGGGTGACAGTGTGGCGGTGGACATCGACGCCAAGACCCTGTTCCGGGACCAGCCTCTTCCGCCCCAGCTGAAAGCGGAAGACAAGATGACTTTTGTCTTTGCCGTGAAAGACATAACCGATGAGGCTGGCGTGAACCGCGTGCAGATGGAACTGCAGCAGCGCCAGATGCAGGAAGCCCGTAAGCAGCAGGAAGGCCAGCTCGGTATCGACACGGTGGCCATTGATTCCTGGCTCGCCGCCAAGAAGATCAATGCCATCAAGGACAAATCGGGTATGCGCTACGTGGTGACACGCATGGGCAAGGGTCCTCGTCCCACGGTGGCCAGCACGATCACCTTTACCTATAAGGGCACACTGATGGCCGATGGTTCGCTGTTCGATGAATCCAGCACCCCCGTGGTCTATCCCCTCAGTCAGCTGATCACGGGATGGCAGATTTGCTTCCCGATGCTCCCTAAGGGAAGTGCTGCCACGCTGTACGTGCCCTCCAGCCTGGGGTATGGCCCCAATGGCTATCAACCCGGCATTCCTCCGAATGCAAATCTTATCTTTGAGGTGGAATTAATTGACTTTACGAATTGACGATTGAAACGAAGCGTATGAAAAAGGCATGGATTTTTGCCCTGGCACTGCTCCTGGGATGCAGTACCGACAACGTCCTTTCCTATGAAGATCAGCTTAAGAAGGACGTAGCCACGATTGAGAAGTACCTGGAGAAAAATGAGATCACCAACGTAACCCGGGACGCCTCGGGCCTCAGGCTGGTGATCCATCAGGCGGGCAGCGGATTGTTCCCGGTGCCCACCAGCAAGCTCACGGTGAAGTACAAGGGAACCCTGATGAACGGATCAGTTTTTGATGAGTCTGACCTCACCACGTCGGGATTGCCAAGACCTTTTTCGACCCCACTGTCTGGATTGATCGAAGGGTGGCAGATTGCCTTCTACAAGTATATCGCCAAAGGAGGCAAGGCCACACTTTATGTTCCGTCCGGCCTTGCCTATGGACGCAACGAGGTGGGCGGTGTGCCGGCCAACTCCAACCTGATTTTTGAAATCGAACTCATCGGGTTTACGAACTGAGCATTCTCCCGGATGACGCTTTGCTTCGCCACCAACAACCGCCACAAGGTGGAGGAAGTACAGGCGGCTCTGGGTGATGCCATCCGCCTGATCACATTGGCGGAGGCGGGCATCACGGAAGAACTCCCGGAAAACCAGGATACGCTGGAAGGCAATGCCCGTGAGAAGGCCTTGTATGTCTTCGAGCGTTACGGTCAAGCTTGTTTTGCGGACGACACCGGGCTGGAAGTGGATGCCCTCGGCGGTGCCCCGGGGGTCTATTCCGCGCGCTACGCGGGGCCGGCAAGACGGGCAGAAGACAACATGGCGTTGCTGCTCAAGAATCTGGAAGGGAAATTCCGCGACGCCCAGTTCAGAACCGTCATCTGGCTGGTGACCCCGAACGGTGAGTGGGGATTTGAAGGCGTTGTTCGCGGCCGGATACTGGCAGAACAACGCGGACAGGGCGGCTTCGGCTATGACCCGATCTTCTTGCCCGAAGGCGCCGACAAGACCCTGGCGGAAATGTCCATGGACGAAAAGAACCGCATCAGTCATCGGGGGAAAGCCATCCGGAAACTGGTCGATTTTCTGCGCAGCCAGTAGGACATTCTCCCTAATGTTTGCCATTTTGCACCCGTCTACATCGACGTGAACAAACCATTTACCATCGGCATCACCGGCGGCAGCGGCTCGGGCAAGACTTTCTTCCTGAACGGCCTCTCCTCACATTTCACCGACGACCAACTTACCCTGATCTCCCAGGACAACTATTACAAGCCTCGAGATCAGCAGCCCTTGGATCAGAACCAGGTCAAGAATTTTGATCTTCCTGAATCCATCGACCGGGAAGCGTTCGTGAAGGATGTCATGTCGCTGAAGCAGGGTCATGCCATCACCAAGCAGGAGTACACCTTTAACAACCCGGCCCGGCAGCCGCGCATGCTGGTATTCAAGCCAACGCCCATCCTCATAGTCGAAGGACTCTTTGTGCAATATTTTGAGGAGATCTCCCGGGAGCTCGACCTCAAAGTCTTTATTGAGGCGAAGGATCATGTCAAGCTGGGCCGTAGAATCCGACGAGACCAGATAGACAGGGGATACGACCTTGATGATGTGCTTTACCGCTACCAGCATCATGTGATGCCAGTCTATGAGTCGCTGATCGAGCCCCTGAAGCATCATGCCGACATTGTAGTACCTAATAATCACGGGTTTAGCCGCGCCGTAGACGTCATTGCCGGGTACCTGAAGACCCTCCTCTGAGGGTTGCATTTTTGACCCCATTCCCTACCTTTGTGTCCCTCTGAACAATGAAGGACAGAACTTTCTTTCGGACCCTGATGATTGCGGCTGGCATACTGGCGGCCGTCGCCATTGTGGTTTCCCCGACCTTCCGGCAGGAAACCGAGCGCGTGGTGACGGAGCTGAAGGCTGACCGCGGACAAGCCGAAGAAGGAAACAGTATTTCGCCGGTTTCGGCCGACGCCGTCACTTCACCCCAGGCTGTTGAAGTGGAGTCAGCCAATCCGTTCATCATCCAGGAAATTATTCTGAAGGGCGAGCGCCCTTCCCGCCTGCCGGTGCCGGACATCTCGTTGCCAGCCTCCGCGCTGACCACCCTGCTGCGGTCTGTCATTTCCCCGCAGGCGCCCTGATCCGTCATTCCCCCGAATCCGCGGAGGCTTCATGAAGGCAGCCGCGGTGTGTGTTTTCTATTTGTTGACCAATTTTCAATTCTAATTTTTATGCGTAATAAAGGAGTCGTAGTCGTTTTGGCTATTGTGATCACGCTGTTATGCGTGTACTACCTGTCGTTCACGTTTGTTTCAAGGCGTGTGCAGCAGGATGCCGTAAATTATGCCACCGATCAAAACGGTGCGCTCGATCTGACCAGGAAGCAATCGTACCTGGATTCCATCTGGAACCTGCCGGTGTACAACCTCTTCGGCATGGAGTATACCTACAAGGAGGTTAAGGAAAACGAGCTGAGCCAGGGCCTCGACCTTCAGGGCGGAATGCACCTGGTGCTGGAGGTGTCGCCCGTGGATATTGTGCGCGGACTGAGCGGCAACAACCAGGATCCGGCATTTGTGACGGCGCTTCAAACAGCGCGTGAACGGTACAAGACCAGTAACGAGAATTTTGCGGATCTCTTCTATGCGGCCTTCAAGGAGGCTAACCCGGACCGCACGCTGGCTTCGTTGTTTGCCTCCACCGCCACCCGTGGCCGGATCAGTCTTTCTGATTCTGATGACACCGTGGTGAGCTTCCTCAAGGAGGAAATCGAGCGTGCCTTCGACCGTTCGTTTACCATTCTGAAGACGCGTATCGACAAATTCGGAACTTCCCAGCCCAACATTCAGCGTCTCCAGGGCGGTGGACGCATCCAGGTGGAAATCCCCGGGGCGGATAACCCGCAGCGCGTTCGCAAGCTGCTCTCTGGTGTCGCCCGCCTTGAATTCTGGGAAGTCATTGAAACCAATGACCCCCAACTCAGCCAGGCGATCATGGCCGTCAACCAGAAGTTGTTGAATGAACAGAATATCGCACGGGCCGCCCAGTCTTCCCAAAAGACGCAGACGGGAGATGATTCAAAGTCAGCCGCCGACAGCACCCAGTCAGCGCTGGAAGCCCAATTGGCGAAAGCTGCTTCCGACACGTCAAGCAATGTGCTGGACTCGCTGCGCAGCCTGACCGCTTCTCCGCTCTTTGCCCTCAGTGATCAGACTATCCCTTTCCTTTATGCAGTTAAGGATACTGCGGAAATCAATCGCATTTTGAAGCGCGAGGATGTTCGGGCGATGATCCCCCGTACCATCGGGTGGTTCTGGGACGTAAAGCCGGAACCGGATATCACACCCGGGAAGGATGACCTTCGACTGAATTTCATCAACCTGGGCCGCAGCGGCAAGCCCTTGCTTTCGGGTGAGGTGATCAACGATGCGCGCCTGGATTACGATCAGTTTGCCCGCCCCGCGGTAAGCATGACGATGAACGCGGCGGGTTCAAGGGTTTGGGCCAAAGTGACGGCCACGGCGGCTGCAAAATCCCCGCAGGGACGCATCGCCATCGTGCTTGATAATTATGTCTATACCGCCCCCACGGTGCAAGGGGAGATTCCGAATGGCAATTCGCAGATTACGGGCTCATTTGAGTTGGAAGAAGCCAAGGACCTCGCCAATGTGCTGAAAGCAGGTTCACTTCCTGCTCCGACCCGGATTGTGGAAGAGGCCTACGTCGGGCCCTCGCTGGGTCAATTGGCGCAAAGCCAGGGACTGATTTCGTCTTTTGCCGGCTTGGTCCTGGTGGTCATCTTCATGGTGATCTACTATGCGAAGGGCGGGATCGTGGCCAATTTGGCCTTGCTGTTCAACATCTTCTTCATCCTGGGTATCCTGGCCCAATTCAATGCGGCGCTCACGCTGCCCGGTATCGCCGGTATCGTGCTGACGATGGGTATGGCCGTGGATGCCAACGTGCTTATCTACGAGCGAATTCGCGAAGAACTCCGTCATGGAAAGCGCTTGCGGGAAGCCATCAGCGTGGGATACCGCCGGGCGTTCTCAGCCATCTTTGATTCTAACCTCACCACATTCATGACCGGAATGTTCCTGTTCATCTTTGGCCTGGGCCCCCTCAAGGGTTTTGCCATCGTGCTGATGATCGGTATCGGAACCTCCTTCTTCTCGGCCGTGTACATCTCCCGAGTCATCATCGAATGGATGGTCCGCAAGGGCGATGATGCTAAGGTGAGTTTTGAAACAGCGATTGCCTGGGCCGTTCCCAAGGACAAGGTCATTGATTTCGTTTCCCTCCGTAAACGGGCATACATCTTCTCCAGTATTGTTATAGCCATCGGCTTCGTGCTTATCGCCTTGCAAGGTCTCAATCTTGGCGTGGATTTCAAGGGAGGTCGTTCTTACGTGGTTGCGTTTACCCAACCCGTGGAAGCCACCCGTCTGAAGTCGGACCTGACGGCCAGCTTCCAGGGAGCAGGTACCGAAGTGAAGAACTATGGCGGAAACAATGTCATGAAGGTTACCACTTCGTACCTGGTGGAGGACGAGTCAGAGGCGGCCGATGAAAAAGTGAAAGCGGCGGTGATCCAGGGCCTGGAGGCGAAAACGGGAAAGAAGTTCACCGAGAACGATCGCCAGCTTGATGACCAGCATTTTACCATCGCTTCGACTTCTAAAGTGGGTGCGACAATCGCCGACGATATCAAAAGTTCGGCGTTCACGGCGGGAGGTCTGGCGATCCTGTCCATCTTCCTCTATATCCTGATCCGTTTCCGTAAATGGCAGTTCAGCACTGGCGCTATCGTAGCACTTATTCACGACATGCTTTTCACGTTTGCGGCTTTTGCCATTGCCGGGGCATTGGGCTTCATTCTGGAGATTGACCAGGTTTTTGTCGCTGCCTTGCTGACCATCATTGGTTACTCTATTAACGACACCGTGATCATTTTTGACCGGATCAGGGAGTACATGGGATTGGGAACCAGCCATGAACGCAAGAAGATTTTTAATAGCGCAATTACCAGCACGTTGAGCCGGACCATTGTGACGTCCAGCACGGTGCTTATGGTCGTCGTGGTGTTGCTGTTCTTCGGAGGTGAAACGCTGCGTGGATTCTCCTTTGCCCTGGTCATTGGTGTGGTGATTGGAACATATTCGTCCATATTTATCGCCTCGCCGCTGGTGATCGATCTTGATAAGAAGGGCGATGAACCGGTTAAGGCCGCCTAGGCAATCACCCAGACTACACGAAAAGTCCCGGCCGGTTAACGGCCGGGACTTTTTGTTTGATCAATGAAGGAGGAGGTAGGCGATGGCGCCAGCCGCATAACCCATGAGGGCAAGGGCGGAGATGCGTTTCAGGAACCAGAGGAAGTCAATTTTCTCCATACCCATGACGGCCACACCTGCCGCTGAACCCACAATGAGCAGGCTTCCGCCGGTACCGGCACAGTAGGCCAGGTAGTGCCATAGCATGGAGTCGACCGGGTGGTCTGACAAGTGATACATGCCCATGCTGGCAGCCACCAAAGGCACGTTGTCGATGATGGCGGAGATGACCCCAATCAGGGAGATTATGATTCGTGTATCCCCAATATGCTCATCCAGGGTGTGCGCGAAGTGGTCCAGGGTGTGAATGGTCTCCAGGGCTCCCACCGCGAGCAGAATACCGAAAAAGAAGAGTACGCTGGGGACGTCGATGCGGGTGAGGGCACCCGCGACTGAGTATTTCTTTTTCTCCGATTCATCAAGTTCGGGATTGATGAATTCGGAGATCACCCACATGACTCCGAGTCCAAGAAGTATGCCGAGAAAGGGAGGAAGATGAGTAACGGTTTTGAAGGCCGGAACAAAGACCAGCGCGCCTATGCCCACGACCAGCATCGTTTTACCCGCCTTTACCTCTTTGGATTTGGCCGGATGCTTCTCAAATCCTTCTACACGCCCGCTCATCCGGAAAGTCAGAAACAGCAGCGGCACCATTAGGCACACGACGCTGGGCAGAAAAAGACTCTTGATGATCGCCCCTGAACTTATTTGACCTCCAATCCACAGCATCGTAGTCGTCACATCCCCGATGGGTGACCAGGCACCGCCCGCATTGGCTGCAATGACGATGATGCCGGCAAAGAACATCCTCATATCGCGGTAAGGAATGAGGCTGCGAATCAGGGAAACCATCACAATCGAAGTGGTGAGGTTATCAAGGACGGCGGATAGGAAGAAGGTAACCCAGCTTACAATCCAGAGAAGTGCGCGTACATCGCGGGTCCGGATGTTGTCGGTGATGATCTGGAAGCCATCGTGGGCATCGATGAGTTCCACGATGGTCATGGCCCCGATAAGAAAAAAGAGGATCCCGGAGATGCTGCTGAGCTGATGGGCCAGGGCATTGTTGAGAAACCCGGGCCATTGCGAGGAGGCCTCGATAAGACCCCGTTCGATCCACACCCCAAGGAAGTCGGAAGTGGATAAGGCCAGGACGGCCCAGCAAAGTGTGCCGGTCAGGAGGGCAGTGGCGGTTTTATTGATCTTGAGCGGATGCTCGAGGGCGATCATTAGGTAGCCCAACAGGAAAATGACAATGGCCAGAAGCTCCATGGTGGCGATGGTTCGGGGATTCCCCGGAAAGTTACTTCCCCTGAATCCTCGTAACTTGGCGGAAAGGGCTTCTAACCAATTTCTAATAATTCAGGTGAGTGGCCCGATTCGGGATCGAGTAAGTTTAGTCATGAGAATTTTGTTGATCGAAGATGAGCCAAAGACACTGGCATTCATTCGCAAGGGGCTGGAGGAGAATGGGTATGATGTCGACACCGCCGCAGACGGATTGGAGGGATTGCGATTGGCGATGGCGGGGACCTACCAGATCATCATCAGTGATATTGTGCTGCCGGGCATGAGTGGCATACAACTTTGCCGGCAGATTCGTGAAATGCATAATGAAACCCCGTTGCTCATGCTGACCGCCCTGGGTGGTGTCGGTCATGTGGTAACGGGCCTCGACAGCGGCGCCGATGATTACCTGGTCAAGCCGTTTGAATTTCAGGAGTTGTTGGCCCGGATCCGAACGCTTACCAAACGGGGCATCACTTCCGCGCAGTTGAGTCCGGTGTTAACCCTGGGCGACCTGGAACTCAATCCGCAAACCCGCGTCGTAAAGAGGGGAGGAAGGGAAATCCAGTTGACGGCCCGGGAATATGCCTTGCTGGAGTTCCTGCTTCGCAACAAGGAACGGGTTCTTTCCCGGCAGGAAATTGTGAAGCATGTATGGGGCCTGGACTTCGACACAGGCACGAACATGGTTGAGGTGTACGTCAATTACCTCCGCCGCAAGATCGACCGCGACTTCAAGGAAAAACTCATTCACACGCAGTTTGGATTAGGGTACGTGATGAAGCAACCGGCCTGACCATGCAAATACGGCTTCGCCTTACCCTCCAGTTTTCCATCGTGGTATTCTTCTTCCTGGTATTGTCCTTTGGCCTGATCTATTACTTCCTGTTCCGTTACAACCAGGAGCAATTCCATGAACGGCTTTATGCGAAAGCCATCACCTCGGGGAGGCTCCTGCTTCACATTGAACAGGTGGACTCGTCCTTGCTGAAAATCATTGACCGGGCCAAGTATGATGTGCTATACAGCGAAAATATTTCTGTGTACGATTCGGCTAACCAGGAAGTCTATACGAATAATGACACAATAACCTTTCAGCTGGGGCCCTCTGACCTGGACATCGTGCGACGGAACGGAACCCGGTATTTTTCCTACCAGGAGTTTCAGGTCGTGGGAGTTCGGTTCCGCGACCGGCAGGGTGAGTTTGTAGTTATTGCAGGAGCCATCGATGTGGCTGGCGATGGCCTGATGAGAAACCTTAGGGCCTTGCTCATCGCTTTGCTCCTGGTGTCGACACTAATTGTGCTGGTGACCGGCTGGATCTTTGCCGGCCGGGCCCTTAAGCCCATCAATGCACTCATTGCCGATGTGGAGTCTATTTCGGAGCAGGACCTTGAGCGACGACTGAAGGAACCCCGTTACAACGACGAGATTGGGAAACTCATCCGGATCTTTAATGGGTTGCTGGCGAGAATCGACCGGGCATTTGGATTACAGCGGTCGTTTGTGAGCAATGTCTCCCACGAGTTGAAAAACCCCCTTACAAAAATTACCTCCCAGCTGGAGGTCACCTTGCTGAATGCGCGATCCAACGAAGAGTACCGCAAAACCATCGAGTCGGTGCTGGAGGACACGCGCGAGCTAAACCTGCTGTCCACCAGCCTGCTGGATCTGGCCTCCTTGCATGAAGAGAACCGTACGTTTTCCATCACCAAAGTCCGGGTAGACGAGGTGCTCTGGGAGGCCATGGAAAAGGTTCGCGGTTTGGACCCCCAGTATCATACGGAGGTGGTCAAGGTGGAGCTGCCCGATAACGAAGAACGGGTTTCTATTTATGGGAATCCCTACCTGCTTCGAACCGCGCTCATCAACATCATGGAGAACGCCTGCAAATTTTCCTATGATCATTCGGCCCGGGTATCCCTGTTTTGCACACCTTCAAAGATCCATATCCGCGTGGCTGACCATGGTCCAGGAATTGATGAGGCAAGCCTGAAGGATGTCTTTCAGCCATTTTTCCGGGGTGACCAGACTTCGCGGACTAAAGGGTACGGAATCGGTCTTTCGCTGAGCCAGCGCATTGTACGGGTATATGAAGGGGAAATCCAGATCTCTTCCAGGGTAGGGGTTGGGACGGAGGTCCTGGTTACGTTACCCGCCATTGACAAGTTCTAATTCGTTTCTAATGCCTGGATCTGACCGGATACAGAAAAGCTTTCGTTTCTTTGATCAGTAATAGTTGGATTAGGTCTTAGGAAGCTTGAAGCGGGGCCCCTTGATGAAGGGGGCCCCTTTCATTTGGGGAGGCCCTCAAGTTCGACACGCACCCCCACGGCCAGCACTCCACGTAGGGTGTCTTGCCGTGAATACTGCTTCAGCCGAATCGCATATTTTCCCGACCGAGGAAATTGATAGTGAGTCAGAATCGGGAAACGGTGGTCGTAGATGTCACCAATGCCACTTTCTCCATGGGGTTGACCGGTAGGGTCAAAAAGTTCGTTGTATACCAGCTTCTTGGCCAATTCCTGTCCCGCAGAATCGGTAAGCACATAGGTAACGTATATCCGGTCCCATTCATAGTTCAGGGAATTGCGCAGGTTGTAGTACAGGTTGTAAGTCCGTGCTGAATCGGTTACCACAAACTCAAAAGCGGGCTCCTCGCTCACTAGCCACTGGCGGTTGGGAAACTCGTGATTGTCTTCAAATACACGGCTGGAATCGCAGGAATTCAAAACCACGACGAGCGATATCGCCAGAACGAATACAGGGAACGACCTGCGAAGAGGCATGATTGCTAACGGGGGGGTTGAGACGGATTGCCAGGACGGGAGCCGCGGTTACGGTCCCGGCGGTGATTGCGCGACCGCCGTTTGCCTTTTCCTTTGTTGCTGAACTTTTTGTCGAGCCGCATGAGGTCGCTGTTGAGGACTTCGACGGGTTCGCGTTCAGCCACCTCATTGATTTCCAGCGTCGCCGGCTTCTTGCCCTCCTGGTTCAACCGCAGAATTTCATTTACCCTCGACACGGGAATCGGATACCAGGTGTTTTCATCCTTGTAGCCAAACCACATGATCCGGCGGAAGATGTCCGTCTTTTGCAGCGCCGCATCCCCGCGTTCGGTCTGCAATGGCCTGGAAATATCGGGGATATCCTTCAGCGCGTGCATGTAGGTTTCCAGCTCGTAATTCAAACAGCACTTGAGTCGTCCGCACTGCCCGCTGAGTTTGCTGGGATTAAGGGAGAGGTTCTGGTAGCGGGCGGCGCTGGTTGCCACATTCTTGAACTCGCTCAACCAGGTGGAACAGCAAAGCTCGCGTCCGCACACCCCGATACCCCCCAGTCTTCCCGCCTCCTGGCGCAGGCTGATTTGCCGCATCTCCACCCGGACCCGGAATTCTCCGGCCAGCACCTTGATCAACTCGCGAAAATCGACCCGTTCTTCGGCGGAATAATAGAAGATTGCCTTGGTGTTATCGGCTTGATATTCCACGTCGGAAAGCTTCATGTTCAGGCGCATCTGCCGGATGATTTCACGGCAACGATGCAGCGAAGGCATCTCCCGCTTGCGGGCCTCTTCGAATTTCTCCAGGTCGCGGGTATTGGCTACCCGGTAGATCTTCCGGATTTCCCCGTCGTTGGCCACGTTCTTTTTCTTCATCTGAAGGCGGACGAGCTCCCCCTGGAGAGATACATGCCCTAAATGATGGCCGTTCTGCACCTCGACTACAACCGGGTCGCCGGCGTAGATATCAAGCTTATCCGAGTTCCTGAAAAATTCCTTCCGACCATTTTTAAAGCGCACCTCCACCACATCGAAGCGCTCCTGCACGGGCATATCCATGTTGGACAGCCAGTCGAATACGTTCATTTTGTTGCAGCCGCCGGTTTCGCAGGCACCGTTATTATTGCAGCCAGCCGTCTTTCCGCCTTGTTTGGTCCCACACGAGCAACCCATACATCAGTTCTTAAGGTGTTGAAAGGCTTTCACAGCAGGTCAAGATTTTTCAACCGACAACAAATCTACACCAATATCCCGTCTGAAATAGGCTTGCTCGAATGAAATGGCGGCCAATGCCTGGTAGGCCGCCTGCCGGGCCGTATCGATCCGTGATCCTTGTCCTGTGGCGGCCAATACCCTTCCCCCGTCCGTCAGGATTCCTGCGGCGGCATGCCGGGTTCCGGCATGAAACAGCAAAGCCCCGGGGGCGTCGGATAAGCCGGAGATCAACTTCCCCTTCGCGTAGTCGCCCGGGTAGCCCCCGGAAACCATCATCACCGTCACGGCGGTTTCGGGAGAGATTTCAATATGGCTGTCCTTGAGGTTGCCCTTGGCGCATGCGACGAGTAATTCCACGAGGTCCGACTTTATCCGCGGAATCACCGCCTCTGTTTCCGGGTCACCCATGCGGGCGTTGTATTCGATCACCATCGGATTGCCGTTGACGTTGATCAGCCCGAAAAAGATGAACCCCCGGTAAGGAATGCTTTCAGCCTGGAGCCCTTTCAACGTGGGGACAATGATGCGCGATCTGACTTTCTCCATGAAGGCGACGTCGGCAAAGGGAACGGGAGACACCGCGCCCATGCCTCCGGTATTCGGCCCCTGGTCCATTTCACCGATGCGTTTATAGTCTTTGGCCTCCGGGAGAAGAACATACGATTCGCCATCGGTCAGGACAAAGACGGAAAGTTCGATCCCGGACAAGAATTCTTCTACAAGAACGCGGGCGCTGGCTTCACCGAAGAGATGGTTGGACAGCATGTCCTTGAGGGTGGACTTCGCTTCTTCATGCGTCTGACAGATGATCACTCCTTTGCCTGCAGCGAGCCCGTCGGCCTTCAGCACAATGGGGAGCAAGCAGTGGTCCAGGTAGCTGAGCCCTTCCGCCAGGTCAGCTTCGGTAAACGTGCGTGCTTTGGCCGTGGGGATGTTGTGGCGTTCCATGAAGTGCTTGGAAAAATCCTTGCTGCCTTCCAGGCGAGCGCCTGACTGGCCGGGACCTACCATCAGCAAGTGGCCCAGATCGGGCTGACGTTCAAGGTGGTCGCGCAGGCCGGCGACCAGCGGCACTTCTGGCCCGACAACAACCAGGTCGATTTTCTTTTCCCGGCAGGCGTGGATAATGCCTGCGAGGTCATCGGCCTTAACGGGCAGATTTTCTCCGACGATAGCCGTCCCGGCATTTCCCGGGGCAATGTAGAGCTGCGTGCAAAGGGAGCTCTGGCGCATTTTCCAGGCCAGGGCGTGTTCCCTTCCTCCACTGCCGATGAGCAAAATGTTCATGGGTGCGAAAACGCCAAAGATACAAAAGGCCTTCCCTTAGTTGGCGTATTCACTGAGGAACTTGATGCGCATCAGGCGCATTTCTTCCTCGCTGTATTCCGCATTATTGGCATCCGCCATGGCTTCCTCAAGACTGTCGGTCTCCGAGTTCAGGAAATAGTCGAAGATCTGGTTCTGCTTGTGTTCATCCAGCACTTCGTCGATGTAGTAGTCCAGGTTGAGCTTGGTTCCGGAATAGCAGATGTTCTCAATCTCGGTGAGCAATTCTTCGAACGTGAGGCTCTTCGATTCGGCGATTTCCTCGAGGTCGACCTTGCGGTCGATTTGCTGGATAATGAAAATCTTGATCTTCGATTTGTTGACGGACGATTTGACGACCACCTCGGTGGCCGTTTCGATGTCATTGTCGTCCACGTACTTCTGAATCAGTTCCAGGAACTCCTTGCCGAACTTCTTTACCTTGCCCATGCCCACGCCGTTGACTGCGGCCAGGTCTTCCTGCGTGGTGGGATAGGTGGTGGCCATTTCTTCCAGGGAAGGATCCTGGAAAATGACATACGGAGGCAGGTTCTTCTGCCGGGCTACCTGCTTGCGCAGGTTCTTGAGCATTTCAAAGAGCTTCTCGTCGTACGACTTGGATGTCACCGGTCGCTCCGTGGAAACTTCTTCGTCTTCGATGGCAGTGGTAAAGTCATGGTCCCGGGCCAGCTCGATGGGATGCGGTTTGGCCAGGAACTTCTTGCCTTTTTCCGTCAGGCGGAGCACGCCGATGTTTTCGATGTCCTTTTCCAGGTACTGGTAAATCAGCGCCTGGCGGATGACGGATTTCCAATGGTCCACTTCTTCATTGCCACCGGTTCCGTAGATGGGCAGGTCGAAGTGGCCGTAACTTTTGACGTATTCGTCTTCGGTGCCCCGGATGACATGGATGAGGTGATTGAGTCCGAAGCGTTCGTTGGTTTGTTTAGCGGCCTCAAGCACGGTCTTGACGGCCTCGGTGCCATCGTAGCGTTCGCGAGGATGCACGCAGTTGTCGCACATGCCGCAGTTGGCCTGCATGAATTCCTCGCCGAAGTAGTGCAGCAGCTGGCGACGGCGGCAGACAGGTGATTCCGCATAGAATTCCATCTCCTGGAGGAGTACGCGCGCATTCTCCCGTTCCTGGACACTCTTATCCTTGTTGAACTTCTCGAGTTTGTTGAGATCGTTGTGGCTGTAGAACATCAGGCAGATGCCTTCCAGGCCATCGCGCCCGGAACGCCCGGTTTCCTGGTAGTAGCCCTCCAGTGATTTGGGAACGTCATAGTGCACAACAAAGCGGACATCGGGCTTGTCGATACCCATTCCGAAGGCGATGGTGGCCACAATGATGTTGACCTCTTCGTTGAGAAAGTCGTCCTGGTTCTTGATCCGCACGTCGGGATCCAGGCCGGCATGGTAAGGAGCGGCGCTGAACCCGTTGACGTTCAGCAGTTGCGCGATTTCCTCCACTTTCTTGCGGCTCAGGCAATAGATGATGCCCGATTTCCCCTTGTGTTCCTTGAGGAATCGGATGAGCTGTTTCTTCGTTTCCTTCTTGGGCCGAACTTCATAGTAGAGGTTCTTCCGGTTGAAAGAAGAGATGAATACGTCAGCCTCCTCCATTTGTAGGTTCTTCTGGATGTCGAGCTGAACTTTCGGGGTGGCCGTGGCCGTCAGGGCGATGACCGGCATTTCCCCGAGTTGCCCGATCATGCTTTTGATCTTGCGGTACTCAGGGCGAAAGTCGTGGCCCCACTCGGAAATGCAGTGGGCCTCGTCAATAGCGACAAAGCTGATTTTTACTTTCTGCAGAAAGCTGATGTTGTCTTCCTTGTTGAGTGATTCCGGTGCGACATAAAGAAGTTTCACCGAACCGCTAATGCAGTCTTTTCTGAGCCGCGTGATTTCTGCTTTGCTGAGCGTCGAGTTGAGGAAGCGCGCATGGATACCATAGGCGTTCAGCTGGTCCACCTGGTTTTTCATCAGCGCAATCAAGGGGGAGATGACAATGGCCAGGCCTTCCTTGATCATGGCAGGCAACTGATAGCAAAGCGACTTGCCGGCGCCTGTAGGCATGATCACGAATGTATTGCGACCGCTCAGGATATTGCGAATTACCGCCTCCTGGTTCCCCCTGAACGAAGTATATCCGAAGTGTTCCTTGAGTTTAAGCTTGAGTATGTCTTTGTCTTCCGCGACGACCATAGATTCCCGAGTCGATTAAATCATTACATTTGCCTTCCGCAATCGATGGAAAGCGAAATGCCATTGAATATACTGAATTTTTCTGCACTTAGATCATTATTTCTTGCTAATGCGCAGGGTGTATAGGATGAACGGACGAACCCCCAAAATGTTATTCTGAGAGGCTGATGGAGCGGAATTTATATGTCGTGCTGATGGCTGGCGGGATAGGCACTCGTTTTTGGCCGTACAGCCGTAATGCTAAGCCCAAGCAGTTTCTGGATGTCCTCAACACCGGGAGGACGCTGCTGCAATCCACCTACGAGCGGTACTTGCCGCTGTGTGCGCCGGAAAACATACTCATCGTTGCCCACGAGGAACATGCTGACCTGGTGAAGGCCCAGCTTCCTTCACTGCACCCGGATCAACTGGTGCTTGAGCCGATGCGGAAAAATACCGCACCCTGCATTGCCTACGCGGCAGCCCGTATCCGGAAGATGAACCCTGATGCCGTCATGGTGGTGAGCCCGGCAGACCACCTTATTCTGAACGAGAAGGAATTTCAGGGCACCATCCTCAAGGCGACTGAGCAAGCCCGAAGCCAGGACAAACTCATCACCCTCGGCATACAGCCCACGCGGCCCGAAACAGGGTATGGCTACATCCAGTACCTGGAGAGCAAGGCCACACTCAAGAAAGCAAAGACATTTACGGAGAAGCCCGAATTGGCCCTGGCCAAGACGTTCATCGAAAGCGGCGATTTTGTGTGGAATAGCGGCATATTTATCTGGGGTGTTCAGGCCATTACGCAGGCATTCCAGCGCTACCTGCCCGAGATGGCGGAGGCATTTGATGAGATCGGCCCCCATCTTCTGACGCCCGAGGAGCGCACCTACGTGGCGAGAGTGTATGGCCAGACCAAAAGCATTTCCATTGACTATGGAGTCATGGAGAAGGCTGACAATGTATTTGTCGCGCTGGGCAACTTTACGTGGTCTGACCTCGGTTCCTGGGCCTCCTTGCATGAAGCCTCTGTCCGCGATGAAGACAACAACGTGGTCAATGCGAAAGCGCTGGTCTACGATACGCGGAACTCCGTGGTGATCGGCCCGCCTGAAACGCTCGTGGTGGCCCAGGGTCTCAATGGCTACCTGGTAGGCGTCTTCGGTAACGTGGTCATCATCTGCGAAAAAGACAAGGAAGAATTATTCCGCCGTTACGTGAATGACCTGAAGGCCCGCCCTGACGGTACAGATTACTTGTGAGCGGCCTTTCCTGATGCGGGATTCTTGCGCCCCTCGGCCATCTTTTGTCTCACTACTTCGTAGATCGCAATCCCGGCCGCTACACTGACGTTAAGCGATTCAATCTTGCCCTTCATGGGAATCTTGACCAGCCGGTCCGCATCCTTCAGCAAGGGTGCCGAAATGCCATCCTCTTCCGATCCAAGCAGCAGGGCGGTAGGGCCTGAAAGATCTGCCGAGTAAAGGTCATCCGCCGCTTTCTCTGTGCAGGCAACTACCTGGATTCCATTGTCGCGAAGTTCCTTCATGGTTTGCTTCAGCGATTTCACGCGGCAGACCGGCAAATGGTGGAGTGCCCCGGCGGAAGTCTTGATGGCGTCGCTGGTGACCGGTGCGTTGCCTTTGTCCTCCATTACGATAGCATCCAGGTCGGCACATTCACAGGTACGGGCCACGGCTCCGAAGTTCCGGACATCCGTAATGCGGTCAAGCAGCAACAAGAAGGGGACCCGGCCCTCACTGTAGGCATGATCAATAATGGGCTGAAGCGAGGCGTATTGGATGGCGGAAAGAAAGGCGACGGCGCCCTGGTGATTTTTTGAGGTCAGGCGATTCAGCTTCTCCGCCGGAACCCAGCTGAACGGGATGCTGTAATCCTTGAGGGTCTGCACCAATTCCTTCATCAGGTCGTTCGTGACACCGGCCTGGAGAAATACCTTTTCCACCTGTCTGCCCGAACGAGCGGCCTCTATCACGGCCCGGGTTCCATACACCAGTTCCTGTTTGTCCATAGACGAAAGTAATGGGAAATCCCGGAATGCGACGGATGATCAGGAAATTTCCGGGTGACTTAGAACCGGCTCTTTCGCCACAGGTCGATGGTCATGTACCAGTTTTCCGTGTAGCCTTTTTGCCGCACCAGCACCGAATGGTCCGGATGATAAACACTGCCGGCCCGGGCAAAACTGAACGACTGCTTCGGGTTCTTGTAGATCCACACTTCGTACCCTCCATCCACCTGCACTTCGTCCGGGCGGCCGAAGATGGTAAAAATCATGCCCCGATCGGTCTTCCAGCCTTCCTTGAACGAAGTGAAATAGAAATTGGCAAACTCGATGCGCTTAAAGTAGTTCCGCATGAATGTCCTCGCCCGATCGGTGTCCTTGGTGATGTCGAGAATGACTTTGTCAAATTTAGCTTTGTCCTCGCCGGCTTTTCCAAGCGCATCATTTTCCTCTTGCGTGGTAACAAAGAGAAGAGGGCCTTTCAGGTCTGCCAGCTTGTTGTACTTGGGGTAGGGCGCTCGTTTCACGTAGAAGGAATATCCCTGCTGGGACGCCGTGTCTTCCTGCACCAGGTATAGGCCCTCACGAACGAAGGGCCCGACGCGACCGCCCGACACCACGGAGAAAACGGAATCCGGGAAAAGGAATCGGTCCATTTTGACCTCCTTCACCACAAAAGGTGGAGAGGGGGTAGGAAAGTTGTCTTTGTAGTAGGAAACGAACAACGTTCCCCCCGCCGGGCTGCCCCGTAGGTGGTACGTGTTTTCGGCCAGGAGATAGGAGTCCCATTGACGCGAACCGTAGAACTCCACGTATCCGTTCACCGGGAAGTGTGACTCAATCTGCCGGAAGAAAGGCCAGGTTTTTCCGGAAGCGAGGTTGACCAGGCTGGCCACCAGAAGCCAGGGCTTGGAGGGCTTGGCGAAAACGAATCGTCCCTGCACCCACGACTGGCCCAGTGCCAGGGTGTCCTGGGGAATGACCAGGGTTCCCTGCCGCTGCGCATAGGAGTCCCGCTTTTCCCATTTGATGAGGTACCGGGCGCCCGATGCCAGGTTGGTGCGAAGACGGTAAAACACCTCGATACTGTCGGCGCGGACAACAGGATCCATCTGAAGTACGACCTCTGCCAGTGGGTCGTACCAATGACTGAAATTGAGGTTGTTGACCGCTTGTCCAAAGGAATCCGCACGGACAAGGAAGAAGGTGAGGAGGGCTAAAGTCAGACGCTTGTACATACGACGTGGTAAAATAACGAAGAAAGGAATAGAATCGGTGCACGGGGAAATGACGTATTTTTGCCGCCCATGGCACGGATTTACACCACCGAGATCACCTCCGATCAGTTGCTTTCCGATAACCCGCTGCACCAGCGCTTGCTCAAGCCGTATGTGGCGGCCGTTGATTTGGTGCACGGCGACCTGCTGGAAGTGGGTTGTGGGGAAGGTCGGGGCATCCGGCAGATTCTTCCCCGGGTGCGGAGCTATTCTGCCATCGACAAAATTGAGGAGGCCATAGAGTCTCTCCGCCAGAAGTTTCCCGAAGCGAAACTCGTGGCGGGAAACTTGCCGCCGTTGCCCTACGCCGAGGCCTCATTTGACTCCGTGATCAGCTTCCAGGTAATCGAGCATATCCAGGATGATACTTTCTTCCTAAAAGAAATCCACCGGGTTCTCCGGCCAGGAGGCATCGCCCTGATCACCACACCCAACCGGGTGCAATCGCTCTCGCGGAATCCCTGGCACGTACGGGAATACACCGCCGAGGAGTTGTCGCGGCTGGCCGTCACCATATTTTCACAGGTTGAAATGAAGGGCATTACCGGCAACGACAAGGTGATGGCCTACCACCAGAAGAACCGGGAATCAGTTAACCGACTGATGCGATGGGATGTGCTGGATCTTCAGCACCGGTTGCCTGCGGTCCTGTTGCGCATCCCTTATGATCTCATGAACCGGCTCAATCGCAACCGGCTTCAGCGGTCGGCAGACAGCCTGGTAGCCGGCATCAGCCACGAGGATTACCTGGTGACAGATCGTGCCTCCGAGGCGCTTGATCTCTTCCTGATCGTACGAAAGGCGGGCGCTTAGAAAGCGTCGCGGTCGGTGTCGCGAATCTGGAGGTTCTCGAGGATTCGGTTGTAGGCGTCTTCGAACTTCTTGCCCAACTCCTCGTTTCCGTTTTCGTAGAGAATCCGCTGAAGTTCACCGAGGATGTAAAGGTTACGGCGCACTTCCATGGTGATGCCCGTGTACTTTCTCATCTCGTAAGTGACCATTTCTTCAGCGCGGGTTCCCAGGACGGCGGCGACTTCTGCAGCCTTGGCTGTTTCACCGGCCCGGTACAGCAGTTCCACGGTGGATACCGTGGTGATGTCGTAACGCACGGCGGCATCGGGCATGCGCTCGAGGTTGAAGTAAAGCACTTCCTTCCCGCGCTCCTTGTCGCCTTGATCCAGCAGGGCCTCGGCCAGCGAATTGAGCGAGCCGCGGTGGTTCTGAATGAATCCGCGGTAGTCTTCGTTGTAATACAACTTCGGGTTGTCTAATCCCCGGTAGCCAAAGTCTTTCAGCATCTTCTTGTAGGAGGATTCCACATCGACCAGATTGTCGCGGTCACGGCGGTTGTTACGAACCGGCAACACGCGGTAGGCGTTGCCTTCCTGCACCACGTAGTCGCGAATCTCCAGGTTGAGCTGGGCGAGGGAAGTGTTATTGAGATAGATCGGTCGTTCCCAGTTACTGGTGGCCAGCACGTCCAGGAAGGCAAGATCTTTCTTTTCCAGGGAGTTGCCTTTCAGCCGGATGCGCATCTGGTCAACGACCAGGCTGTCCATGCCCTTCGGGATAATCCCTTTGGCCAGCACGTCGGCCCGGTCGATGTTCAGCGTGAACACTTTGCTGGGTACCAGGTTGGTGCGATCGTAG
This sequence comes from Cyclobacteriaceae bacterium, assembly GCA_016787605.1. Lineage (GTDB taxonomy): Bacteria > Bacteroidota > Bacteroidia > Cytophagales > Cyclobacteriaceae > ELB16-189. The sequence goes on along the minus strand of JAEUUE010000045.1, from coordinate 59,351 downwards.
CGGAGTTGGGGGAAGTTCTTCTTGAGTAGTTCCAGGTATTGCCGGAGATCCATGCTCGGGATCTTCATGTCGGAGAAGTATAACACGTCGTTCGGACCGCCTTGCCGGTAGTTCTCCTTGGTCAGGGTGTACTGGAGCGGTTCGGACTGATTCTGTTTCAGCATCGACTGCTCGATGTACCAGTCGGTGTTGTAGTAGCTGAATACCACGACCCGCACATCGGGCCGGTGTTCTTCCACTTCCTGGGCGTACCAGAGCATGAAGGTGTCGTTATCTCCACCGGTGTAAAGCACCGCATTGGGTTCGCAGGACGACAGGTAGTTCTTCCCGGAATCGACGGAAAAGTACCGGTCGCTTCGGTTGTGATCGTCCCATCCCTGGGAGGCCATCAGGACAGGGGCTGTCAGCGCCAGGGCCGTGGCCACTACCGTGCTGGTTTTGAGGTTCTTGATAAACTGATCGATGAATGTGGCAATCCCGATCACGGCAAAGCCGATCCAGAAGGTAAAGGCGTAGGTTGAGCCGGAGTAGATATAGTCTCGTTCGCGGGGTTCAACGGGAGGGGAGTTGAGATAGACCACAATGGCCACACCGGTCATGACGAACAGGAGGCCGACCACGGCAAAATTCTTGGTGTCCTTGACAAACTGGTAGAACATGCCGATGAGTCCGAGGATGAAGGGGATCATGAAGAAGTTGTTGCGGGCGCGGTTCTCCGCCAGTTCCTGGGGAAGATCTTCAAACCAGTCGCGAGGGCCGACCCAATCCGCGTCCTGGATGTCGCTGGCCCGTCCGGCAAAGTTCCACATGAAGTAGCGCATGTACATGTGGCCGATCTGTTGCCGGAACATGTAATAGATGTTCTGGGCAAACGTGGGTCGCTCTCCCTCGCGCAGGCCGATGATGTTGCGGTACTGCTGCTTGAATTCAGGGTTCCAGGCGCGCGGAAGAATAGTCTGTTGGCCGGGTTCATAGACGTAGTCGTATTTCCGGTCGGTGATTTCATACTTGTCTTTGCCCTTGGTGTACACCGCGGCCTTCTCTTCCAGGTCGATGATTTTGGCGGTGAAGTAGGGTCCGTACAACAGCGGACGGCTGCCGTACTGTTCACGCTTCAGATAGCGCACAAACGACATGACATCCTTCGGCGCGTTTTCATTGATCGGGGTATCAAAGTTGCTCCGGATAACGATGGTGGCGTACGAGCCGTACCCGATCAGGATGAAGGCGGTCGACAGCAGGAAGGTGTTCAGCAACGGCTTGTTCTTCTGGTGGCTGTAACGGATTCCGTAAACCAATCCCCCGACGAGAAGCAGGATGAACACGATAACGCCCGAACCGAAAGGGAGGCCAAGATTGTTGACAAAGAAGATCTCGAACCCGCCAGCCAGGGAGGGTAAACCGGGCACGATGAAGTCGTTAATGAAGATAACGATGACACCGCTGACTACGAGGGCCGCGATGATTCCCCACCGGCTGGGCTGGTACTTCTTGAAATAGTAGATCAAGCCCAACGCCGGAATCGTCACCAGGTTAAGCATGTGTACCCCGATGGAAAGACCCATCACGTAGGCGATGAATATCAACCAGCGGTTGGCGGCGGCTTCGTCCTCTATCACATCCCACTTGAGGATACCCCAGACCACGAAGGCGGTGAAGAACGCCGACATCGCGTAGACTTCGGCCTCTACGGCGCTGAACCAGAAGGAATCTGAAAAGGTGTAGGCCGTGGATCCGACGAGGGCAGCTCCCATGACCATCCAGATTTGGCCGGACGACATCTCCTCATCCTTTTTGATGCCGAGCAGTTTCCGGCCAAACAGGGTGATCGACCAAAAGAGGAAAAGGATGGTAAAGGCACTGGCGAGTACGCTCAGGCTGTTGATCCAATAGGCTACCTTGGTTGCGTCACCGAAAGCGAGAAAAGAGAACATCCTTCCCAACAGCATGTAAAGCGGCGCCCCCGGGGGGTGGGAAACCTCAAGTTTGTACGCGACGGCAATAAATTCCCCGCAATCCCAATAACTGGCCGTCTCTTCAAAGGTCAGCCAGTAAGTAACCAGGGCGATGGCAAAGGCAATCCAGCCGCCGTAATTGTTGATGGTTTGGAACTTCATGTGTTGAAAACGCAGAATGTAAGGGGCGAAAATAGTCAATCCGCCGGCAACAGCGCCAATTTGGGCAAAAAACCCCGGTTAGTATACGATACTATAGAATAGGAGCCAAAGCAGGAAAACCGGCAAATAGAAGCCGAGGACAATGATCCAGGCCGCACGTTTTTCCCTCCGGGTAAAATGGGTTATTCCCAACACGAGGAGGTACCAATACATCGGCTCGAACAGGTTCAGGGCCTTGCTGGGATAACTGTAGGCGGCATCCAGCGTTTGATAGTCGAGGAGGTTCATCACCGACAGCGGATAGAAGGCCCCGATTTCATAGAAGTTCGGGTCGCGCACCACAAAGAAGAACCAGGCGATCTTGATCAACTCCGGTACCAGGAATACAAACTCAGCAACAAGCACAATCTTCCAGCATTGAGAGTAGGTCACGCGATATCCGAACAGAAAGCACCCTACCCAGATGACGAAGCCGAGCGCGGTAAATTTCCAGGCATAGATCAGGGGTATGGAGATATACTGGAGAGCGCTGCGAAGGTGGAGGACCGAGCCGGCCGGCTGGTCGGCGAGGAACTCGAAGGCCGCCGTTTCATTTTCGATCATCGACTTCTTGACAAACAGAAGTACGAGTGTGCTCAGGCAGATCAGCAAGAACAACTGTCGCTTGGAATGGGAGTAGATCGAGGCGTCGTCTTCGGGGCTCATGCGAATACTTGCGTCCGCAATGCTATTTTTGCGGGGTTGAAAGATACAGTGAAAATAGGACTTGCCTTCCTTTTGGTGTTTTGTTTCGGGCGAACGGCCGCCCAGGAACGAAAGGACACGACGTTGATCCTGATCTCCAATATCACGATTCAACTGGAAGCCACGCAGGCATTGAACGATTTATACAATTTCAAGTTTGCGAAAGCTGAACAGCAATTCCGTTGGTTCAAGCAGAAGTACCAGTGGCATCCCTTGCCCTATTTCCTGCTGGGGCTGAGCGAATGGTGGAAGATCATGCCCAGCATTGAAAACCGGGATCACGACGACCGGTTCCTGGCCTACATGGACAGCACCATCCAGGTAGCTGAGCAATTGCACGACAAGGTGCCGGAGTACCGCATTGAAGCGGCTTTCTTTCTCGCCGCCGCCTATGGGTTCAAGGGGCGCTTGTATTCCGATGAGGACAGGAAAGAGTGGCGCAAGGCCGCCGTGGCGGGCAAGCGCGCCTTGAAATTTCTCGAGGAGTGCAAGGAAAAAGAATACCTCAGTCCGGAGCTGTTATTTGGTGATGCGCTGTACAATTATTTCTCGGTGTGGGTACGGGAGAACTACCCCGCGCTGAAGCCGTTGCTGTGGTTCTTCCCCAAGGGCGACAAGGAGTTGGGCCTGAAACAATTGAGGGAGGTGTCGTTCAATGCGTTCTATACCCGTACGGAAGCGATGGTCTGGCTGATGCGTATTTACAATAGCTACGAAAACAAGAATGAGCAGGCCATGCAGATTGCCGAATACCTGTTCAAGACCTACCCGGACAACCCGTACTTCCACCGTTACTATGCACGGATGCTGTACACGCGGGGGATGTACGCGGACATGGAACGGGAGTCAAAGGCCATCCTCACCCGGATCGACAGCGGCGACCTGGGCTATGAGGCCACCAGCGGTCGCTATGCTGCCTTCTTTCTGGGGCAGTTGGGAGACTTCCGCAATAACCGCGATGAGGCGAAAAAGTACTACGGGCAAACCGTGAAGTTTGCCGAAGAGACGGGGGCAACCCAATCAGGCTATTATCTTTACAGCCTGATTGCTCTGGGCGAGATCGCGGGCAAAGAGGGCGACAAGAAACTGGCCCGTAAGTATTTCGAAGACGTAAAGAAGAAGGCCGGGCGGAAGGATGAAGCGTTCAAGGATGCCAAGCGCCGTCTGAAGAACTTGGATAAGGGAGATTAACCACTAAACAGAGATTGACGTTGAAAAAGAAGGCGTTACTAACCGGTGTCACCGGGCAGGATGGAGCCTATCTCAGTGAGTTCCTGCTGAACAAAGGATACGAAGTGCACGGCATTAAGCGGCGTTCCTCGCTGTTGAACACCGCGCGCATCGATCACCTGTACCAGGACCCTCATGAGCGGGGCGCCAATTTCCACCTGCATTATGGCGACCTTACTGATGCGATGAACATCACGCGTATCATCGCCGACATCAAGCCCGATGAGATCTACAACCTCGGCGCCATGAGTCATGTGAAGGTCTCCTTTGAGGAGCCCGAATACACGGCCAACGCCGACGGGGTGGGAACCTTGCGGATCCTGGAGGCTGTCCGGCTGCTGGGGCTTACCAAGAAGACCAAGTTTTACCAGGCATCCAGTTCTGAATTGTACGGCTTGGTGCAGGAGGTGCCCCAGTCGGAGAAGACTCCGTTCTATCCTAGGTCGCCTTATGGCGTAGCGAAATTGTATGCCTATTGGATCACGGTAAACTACCGGGAGGCGTATGACATCTTTGCCTGCAACGGAATTCTTTTCAACCACGAGAGCCCGTTGCGCGGCGAAACGTTCGTGACTCGGAAAATCACCCGGGGGGTAGCCCAGATCGCCCTGGGGTTGTCGGACCGGATTTTTATCGGAAATCTCGCTGCCCGCCGTGACTGGGGTCACGCGAAAGACTATGTGGAAGCGATGTGGATGATGCTCCAGCAACCGGAGCCGGAAGATTTCGTGATCGCTACGGGGAAGACCACTACCGTGCGTGATTTTTGCATCATGGCCTTTGCCTCCGCGGGTATTGAGATTTCATTCCGGGGAAAAGGGGAGAAAGAGCAGGGCGTGGTGGTGAGTTGCTCAACACCAGAATTCCAGGTCAAACCCGGCCAGGTGGTGGTGGAGGTAGACCCGCGCTACTTCCGGCCTACCGAGGTCGACTTGCTGATCGGTGACGCTTCAAAGGCTAAGGCCAAGCTGGGCTGGAGTCCAAGCCATACCCTGGAAGCAATGGTCAACGAAATGGTGGCCTCCGACCTCGATATTTTCCGCCGTGATCTCCACCTGAAACAGGGCGGCTATACCGTGTTGCGCAGAATGGAATGATGGAAGAAGCTTCAAAGATTTTTGTCGCCGGGCACCGGGGCATGGTTGGCTCAGCCATCGTGCGGCGCCTGCAATTGGAAGGATTCAATAACCTGGTCCTTCGCAGCTCGTCCGAATTGGACTTGCGTGACGGGGCCGCGGTACGCACATTCTTTCAGGCGGAAAAACCGGATTACGTTTTCCTTGCTGCCGCGAAAGTGGGCGGCATTGTCGCCAACAACACCTACCGGGCAGAGTTTCTCTACGACAACCTGATGATCCAGAGCCATGTGATCCACGAGTCGTACCGGGCAGGTGTTAAAAAATTGTTGTTCCTGGGGAGCTCCTGCATCTATCCCAAGCTGGCGCCGCAGCCGCTGAAGGAAGACTACCTTCTCACGGGTCTGCTGGAGCCCACCAACGAGCCCTACGCCATTGCCAAGATTGCGGGGATCAAGATGTGCGATGCCTACCGGAGCCAGTACGGGTGCCATTTCATTTCGGCGATGCCGACCAACCTCTACGGGCCGAACGACAATTATGACCTGCAGACGAGCCATGTAATTCCTGCCTTGCTGAGAAAATTCCATGAGGCAAGAAAGCAAGACGCTCCGGAGGTGGTGGTGTGGGGTACCGGTACCCCGTTGCGGGAATTTATGCACGTCGATGATTTGGCGGAAGCCTGCCTGTTTCTGATGGAGCGCTTCGACGAGCCGGGTTTCATCAATGTGGGTACTGGGAAGGAGCTGAGCATCCGTGAGCTGGCGCAGCTGGTCGCGAAGATTGTCGGCTATTCCGGGAAGATCGTGTTCGACACGACAAAGCCTGATGGTACGCCGAGGAAGTTGATGGATGTGACCAGCTTGGCGAAGAAAGGTTGGCGCGCCCGCATCCCATTGGAGGAAGGTCTAATCAGGGCCTACCAGGCCGCAGGTTTTTCATCCTGAACGTCGTGGAACTCCGTGATTTACTGGTCACGCCAGCCTTTTTACTCCTGATCTATGGAGTGGCCTTCCTGGTCAGGCCTTATGCAACGGATGAGGTCAACCGCGTTTATTACTTTCCCGCCCTCACAGCAAAAATTTTCGGAGCCATTGCGTTAGGCGTGGTCTATCAGTACTACTATGGGAGCGGTGATACGTTCATGTATCATACCTATGGCAGCCGTTTTGTTTGGAAGGCTTTCCTGGATTCGCCGATCGATGGGCTGAAACTCCTGTTCGCCGACAGTCGCAACCCGGGAGACGTGTACCAGTATGCCTCCCAGATTTATCTCTTCCGCGACTCGAACTCCTACATGTTGATCCGCCTGGCGGCCGTCTTTGACCTGCTTACCTTCTCGACCTATTCCTCTACGGCCGCCCTGTTTGCCGTGCTCAGTTTCATTGGTTCGTGGCAGTTTTACCTGACCTTCTACAAACAATTCCCTCACCTTCATGGACGGCTGGCCATTGCTGCCTTCTTCATTCCTTCCGTTTTTTTCTGGGGCAGTGGCGTATTGAAGGACACCGTCACGCTGGCCTGCCTGGGGATAGCGACGTACCAGATCTACCTCATATTCATTGCGCGGAAAGCACGGATAATCAACATCCTGCTCCTGCTGGCTTCTCTTTATCTGATCTTCAGCATCCGGAAGTTCATTCTCCAGGCCTACCTCCCTTCGGTATTGCTTTGGTTGGGTGCCTCGCAGGTTTATCGCATTCCCTCCGTTATTCTCCGCGCCATGGTGGTGCCTTTCGTGGCCCTGATCCTCATTGCCTCGGGATACTTTACGGTAGCGAAGATCGGAGAGGAAGATGAACGCTACGCGCTCAGTAACATTGCCAAGACATCGCGCGTGACCGCCTACGACATCCGTTACTGGTCGGGGCGATATGCCGGTTCGGGGTATTCCCTCGGTGAGCTCGACGGTTCCTTAGAATCGATGGTTCGATTGGCTCCCCAGGCCATTAACGTGTCGTTGTTCCGGCCTTATTTGTGGGAAGTGAAGAACTCGCTGATGTTGTTTTCGGCTGCAGAGAGCTTCGTGATTCTGCTGGTTGTCTTGTACGTGTTAGCCCGCCAGCGCGGCTCCATCTTTGGGAACCTGGCGAAGCCCAACGTAATCTTTGCCCTTTCCTTCACGCTCGTCTTTGCGTTTGCCATCGGCGCCTCCACTTACAATTTCGGAACACTGGTCAGGTACAAGATTCCGCTATTGCCGTTCTTCGTTACGGCCCTGGTGCTGCTGCTGGATTACCGGAAAAGCGAAATGAAGTTGGACCGGTTGGAGTCCACCGAGTAGAACTGGACAACGTGTTGTCGACCGGCTTCGCCGAGGGTCTTCCGCCAGGCGGGGTCCCTGATCAGCCGGGCAATGGATTCTTCCCATTGATCCGGTGAATCACACAAAAGACCGGTCTCGGCTTGGCGAATGATTTTTGTGTTCACTCCTACCGGAGAAGCGACGGCAGGAATAGACAACGCCATGTATTGCAGGACCTTCAATCCGCACTTGCCTTCGGTCCAGCGGTCGATGGTCAAGGGCATTAAGCCAATATCAATTCGCGAGAGGTCCTGGACTTCGGTTTCCTTTGACCAGGGGATGAATTCCAGCTGAGGCCAGGTATAAGGTGGCTGGCGATCGGCAATGATCAACAACTTGATTCCCGCCCCGAATTGAGAAACCAGGTTGGCCCATACCGGTTCGAAGGCATCCAGGTACTTGAGCGTGGAGTGAGTTCCGGTCCACCCCAACGTGAGGCATCGGCTTTCGTCGTTCTTTCGTGGAGCCGGTACATGAACGCGGGTGCAATCAATCGTGGTGGGATTGATCACTACCTCGGAATTATACGATCGGGCAAAGTCGGCCAGGTACGCATTGCCCGCACTCACCCGGCGGCTCCAACGGCAGATGGACGCTACTTTCGAGTGCCATTTGATCCAGCCTGCAAACCTGTTCTCCTCACTCGTGTTGGGTAACCAGATGGCGTCATCAAAGTCATAGACAACCGGTTTGCGGAGCAGCCGGGCAATAAGGAATTCAAAAAGCGGGGGTCCAACCGGTGTGGCTTCACGGTGGATGAACACGACATCGGCCCGGAATACAGGGCCAAAAAGCAGGGCGAACCGTCGGAGAAACCCTCCGAGGATGGCGATTGATTTTTGTGCAACGTGACCTCTCTTGTAGAGCACTCTCCATCCTGCATCATCGAGAAAGGAATGCAATTGAACCTCAAATCCTTCTTGCCGGAGAATATCGAGGTACTGCTCAAACCGAAAGCGTTGTGACGGGGCCTGGCCGAAGGGATAGGGCGCCAGAAAAAGTATAGTTCTGTTATTTTTCTGCATTTTTGCGAGGCGCACCTAACGGCGATTCATGGAGAGTCAACGGGAATACTTTCTCGAAATAAAGCCAAAAAATTCCTTCGGCCTAAACCTGGATGAACTAATTGAGCATCGGGAGTTATTCTATTTTTTTACCTGGCGAGACATTAAGGTCAAGTACAAGCAGACGATGCTTGGCTTCCTCTGGGCGGTTTTGCAGCCGCTGTTGCTCACAGCCCTTTTTACTCTTCTACTTGGGCGCAACCTCAACATTCCCTCCGAAGGTATCGACTATCCCGTTTTTGCTTTTTCGGGCCTGATGCTCTGGCTGATCTTTTCTTCCGGGATCACCAATGCGGGACAAAGCATGATCACGCAGGCAGCCGTGATTCGGAAAATTTATTTTCCGCGCCTCATCATTCCCCTGTCCTCAATCCTGGTAAGCCTTTTCGATTTTCTCATGTCGTTGGTGGTCTTCATTCCTTTGCTGATTTACTATCAGCCGGAAGTTGAACTGATGAGGGCTCTCTGGTGCTGGCCCTCGGGAGTCCTGCTGACCATCCTCGCAACCCTGGGGCCGGGCTGCCTGCTGGCGGCGCTCAATGTGAAGTTCCGCGACTTCCGGTATGTGATCCCGTTTCTGGTACAAGTGCTACTGTTCGTGACGCCCGTCATTTACCCCGTGTCGATGATCGGGCAGCGCTGGATCCAGGAGATCATGGCCCTGAACCCCATGTACGCGGCCGTTGCAGTGTTTCGCCTGCCTTTCGCCGCAACTGAGCCAGATGCCACGTTGCTGATCATTAGCCTGGTATCGAATGTGATCTTCCTGGTCGCAGGCATCGCCTATTTCCGGAAAGTGGAATCCTTTTTTGCCGACCTCGCCTGATATCCATGAAGCCCATACTGGAAATTCAAGGGATATCGAAGAGGTTCAGGATAAACCACGAGACGCAACCTTACCTCAGCCTGAGGGAGTCGCTGAGCGGCTGGATGCGTAGGTCACCGGCTGTCTCCGAAGATTTCTGGGCGTTGAGGGATATCAGTTTCGACGTCCAGCGGGGAGAATCGGTTGGAGTCATCGGGAAGAATGGCGCGGGAAAATCCACCCTCCTCAAAATCCTTTCACGAATCACACCGCCAACGCGGGGCCGCATCCTGGTCCGCGGGCGTGTGGCGAGTTTGCTGGAGGTGGGAACGGGCTTTCATCCGGAATTGACAGGACGGGAAAATGTATACCTCAATGGCTCGATGCTAGGGATGCGGAAGCAGGAGATCGACCGGCAATTCGACGCGATCGTGGCTTTCGCGGGTACCGAAAAATTCCTGGACACGCCATTAAAGCATTATTCAAGTGGCATGCAACTCCGGCTCGCGTTTGCGGTTGCCGCATTCCTGGAACCGGAGATTCTGATTATTGATGAGGTGCTGGCTGTCGGTGACGCCGAATTTCAGCGGAAGTGCCTGGGAAAGATGGAAGATGTCACCCGGAGCGGTCGTACGATACTCTTTGTAAGCCACAATATGTCCGCGATCACCCGAATGTGTTCACGGGCGCTGTGGATTGATCAGGGCAAACTGGCTTACTCCGGTCCTTCGGAAGAGACAGTTCGTCATTACCTGGGGAGTTCTGCAACGGATGCCACTGACCCTGCCGGATTTATCGTCATGCCGGAAAGTCATCAAGGTCCCGTACAGCGCATTGAACTTCTTTGTGATGGCAATGTAACCGGCACCTTGTATATGGGTTGTCAAATGGAAGTGAGGGTCTACTTTCAGTCTAAAGAGCCTTTGGATTCACCGATTCTTGGCCTCATTGTCAAGGACAGCCAGCAAAGCCCATTGATCGGGGTGAACAACAAGCACTATTCGGGTGCGATGACCGAAAAGTCTCTCCGCGCCGGCTATCTCTCCGCACGGATCCCGCGGCTCCCGTTATTCGAGGGGCAATACAGCCTGGATGTGCACTTTGGCAACGGGTTCCATGATCTTGAAGTGCTTCGTGATTGTATTCGATTTGCCGTAGAGCCGGCCGCCTTCACTTCGAGTGGCTTGCTTCCTGACAAAGAAATCAACCGGGTCTTTATCGACAATGTCACATGGTCAGCCCACCCCACGGATATCCCGTCATGATTTCCAGAATATTCCGTAGAATCGATTATTTCAGACTGCATCAACGTATTAAGTCGTTTGATTCGGCTAAGGGCTTGTTCCCGGATTTTGAGGCCCATTTCAACGAGTGTCTTCTTCATTTAAAGCCTGTTCATCGCGATTATATCGATCGCGTTTCCCGGGCCGACATGGCGGCGTCCCTCGAGTTGGGCGCCTTCCTCTGTGCCGCCTGTAAATCGAGACAGCCACGACGGCTTCTTGATCTGGGTTCGGGATTCAGCTCTTTTGTCCTGAGGTCGTATGCCTCGTTGAACCCCGGGGTAACCACCGTTTCGGTGGATGACGACAGCGCGTGGTTGCAAAAGACCGCACAATTCCTGGCTCATCAGGGACTGGAAACGGAGAACCTCCTCTTGCTACAGGATTTCCTTAATGCCCGGCAGGATCCATTTGATTTGATCCTGCACGACCTGAACTTTGTGGAGGTGCGCATCAACTATGTCGAGGCAATTCTTGACCGGCTGGCTCCCGGAGGAATCGTCGTTTTTGACGATGTACATAAGCGCGATTACCTTCACCCGTTGCTGAAGCTGCTCCGCAGGAGACAGGGTGAATGTTATTCCCTTAAGCCGGTTACCTCAGATCAATTCGGACGCTACGCCTTAGTGTTTAAAGGAAGTATTTAATGCAGGCCAGCATTATTATCCCCACCAAGGACAGGCTTCATGTTTTAGATGAAACGTTGATCGCTTTGTCCAACGCGGCAGAGGGTATTGACGTGGAGATTATCGTAGTGAATGATTCAAAAACCACCAAACCTCGTCCGCAGGCAGGCGGCATTCCCATAGCAGTCATTGACAATCCTGGCAATGGCGTGGCTTCGGCCCGTAATATGGGCGCCTCGGTTGCTGCATCGGAATGCTTGATTTTTATGGACGATGATTTCCTGATCGAGCGGAAGCATCTCTTGAATGCGATGGAGTATGCCCGAAAGGAGCCAAACCGGGTTTATCTTTTTGACTGGAGTTACCCTCCACAGCTTGTGGAATCAATGAAGGATCACCATTTCGGTCGATACCTGATCAGATATGGCTTTACGTCATTGCGTGGCTGGCTATCTGGTGAATGGGGAGACGATGAAGTGTTTGAGTTGAAGGGCGGGGCCAGTTATTTCTTTGCTATTAACAAGAGCATGTTCGTGCTGGTGGGTGGCTACGATGAGCGATTTCCTCATGCTGGCGCCGAAGACTATGACTTTGTAAGTCGTCTCCGCAGACTTGGCGTCCGCTATTACCTTGACAAGAGAATGACTATATACCACAACGAAAAGGACCGACTTGACCCGATGAGTTTCTTTGCCCGGAAAAGGAGGAATGGCGAAACGATTGCCAAAGCCATTGAATTAGGGTATCCGGAGTTGGCGGTAGAATATCCGCTCGCTAAACGAGCTGCTTTGTCAGTTCTTTCCAGGATAAAGCCCGCCATCTTGTGGGTTCAGTCGGCTATACCGAATCTCCCAGTATGGGATGGGGCCTATTTTCGTTTGACCAATCTTCTCCTTGCCATCTATTTCTTCGAGGGCTACTCAACCAAAGAGCAATGATGTTGAAGAGGCTAGGCAAGCACATTTTGCGCATTCTGCCTTTGAAGAGACAGTTATTTACAGTGGTTCGCTATTTTTCACCGCCTGAGTGGGTTTTCAGGCATCTATATTTCAGTGATTGGTTTACCGTGGCGATTGAACAGCGTTCTTTTCTGATGTACCATTACGGACACCAATTGGAGAACCAGGTCTTTTGGAAGGGCTTGGACGGATGGGAAGGTGCGTCCATGAGGCTTTGGGTGGCGTTATCTGCAAGATCCAGAATTATCATTGACGTGGGTGCAAATACAGGCCTATTCTCACTTGTTGCGAAAACAGTAAATCCAGACGCTGAGATTTATGCTTTTGAGCCCGTTGAGCGCGTGTATAGAAAATTGAGACGAAATATCGAAGCAAATAGATTTGACATCGTGGCCGAGAGGCTTGGCGTGTCCAATTTTACAGGTGCTGGTATGATTTATGATATTCCCGAAGACCATGTTTATAGCGTGACCATCAACAAAAATCTTAACCCAACGGACCGTATGGTGATCCCGACCACTATTTCCGTGACCACATTGGATGAATATGTCCATTCCCATAAGCTTGGACCCGTTGAGTTGCTGAAGATCGATGTGGAAACGCACGAACCCGAGGTTTTGGAAGGGGCGCGTAACCTTATTCGCGAGAGTCGGCCCTCCATGCTTGTTGAAGTGTTGACGCAGGAAGCAGCAACCCGAATTGCGGGTATTCTCAAGGATTTGAATTATGCATTTTTTTCAATTGATGAGTTGAGGGGCCCCAGATTAACTATGGCAATCACCCCCAATCTGAATCAAAATTATTTGCTTTACGCTGGGAACCCCCAGGATGTAATCAATCTTTGGAATGAAGAAGCGACTCATTGACTTTCCAAAGGAGTTATTTAAGCTGCCTCTGATGGAAAGGCTGCTTGCGCGACTCACGCAACAAAAGCCACTCGGACATTTTTATTCCAGGCTACCACCCATCAATACTGCATATTCAGTGCCTAGCCTTCGGACAGTAAAACGAAATGGAATTCAGTATGAGCTTGACTTGAGTGACTATATGGAGTGGCTTGTCTTTTGGGGAATCTTGGTTGAGCCCCGGCATATACTCTATAACTTAGCCAAGCCAGGTTCGATCGTGGTAGATGTCGGGGCCAATATTGGAGAAACTACAATGAGCTTGGCTAAGTTGGTGGGCCCCTCAGGATTTGTTCATTCCTTTGAGCCAAATGGCGTCACATTTGAAAAATTAAGCCGAAACATAGCGCTCAATAAGTTTAGCAACATCCGAATAAACCCCGTGGGTCTTGGTGACAATGACGAAAAACTAGTGCTCGGTGTTCAAGTCTTGTCCAATTTGGGCGGCGCACGGGTACGCCGCAGCCTTTCAGAAGGTCATGTCATACAAGTGACCACACTTGACCACTATCTCGCCGAACTGCATGTGGGTCCTGTTAATCTAATCAAGATCGATGTGGAGGGCTTTGAGCTTCATGTACTCCGTGGGGCTGAGAGAACGCTGCTGGAATTCAAGCCCTCTTTGTTTGTTGAGTTAGATGACAACAACCTCCGTGATCAGGGCGACTCAGCCGAGAACCTCGTAAAGTTTCTTGAAGCCCTTGGCTATTCGATTACGGATGCGGTAACCGGCGCGACGGTTCGATCGGGCCAGTCCTTCGCAAATTGCCATACTGACATTGTCGCCCAATAGTCATGGCCATGCGTCAGGTAATCCATGTCCTTTCCGCCGTCGAGAAGTCTTTGGCTTTCGAATGGCTCTTCCCTCGCCTGGCCCGGGAATATGACCTAAAGGTGATTCTACTCAACCCGGGAGTCTCCTCTATGGAAACTTTTTTGCGGGAGCAAGGCATCCCTGTTGAACGGATCACCCTTCGGGGCAAAATGGATTTTCTTCCTTCGTTCTTGCGCCTGTTGATCATCTTTCTTTTCCGCCGGCCTGATGTGGTCCATGTTCATCTGTTTGATGCACAACGCCTGGCGTTGCCAGCCGCCTGGCTTGCGCGGATCCGAAGGCGGATTTACACACGGCACAACAGCACCCTTCATCATCGGTACTACCCTTCGGGGATCAAGTTTGACCGATGGAGCAATGGTTTTGCTACGGACATCGTCTCGGTGAGCCAGGCCACCGACTACGCCCTCCTTGAGCTCGAAGGAGTATCCGGATCCAAGGTCACCCGTATTCCTCACGGGTTTGATTTCCAGGTATTCGGACAAGTCACCACCGGGCGCGTGGAGGCCTTGCGTAAAAAATGGAATATTCCGATGGGCCGACCTGTCATTGGATTGGTGTCACGGCTCATCGAGTGGAAGGGGCTTCAGTATGCTTTGCCCGCCCTCGCAGCTTTTCAGCGGAATCATCCGGAGGCTATAGTAATCCTGGCCAATGCGAACGGTCCCTATCAACGTTCGGTGGATAAGTTGTTGACTGATTTTGTGCCGGGATCCGTCGTGTGCATTCCTTTTGAAGAGGACATCCTGGCGTTGTACCGGCTGTTTGACCTCCTCGTGCATACCCCGATTGACCCCTATGTGGAGGCCTTTGGCCAGGTGTATGTGGAGGCGATGGCCTCAGGGATTCCGGTGGTTGGCACGCCTTCCGGGGTGGCCGGGGAAATCATGGTCTCTGGCAAGAACGGGATCCTGGTACCGTTTTGTGACAGCCAGTCGGTGGCGGCCGCGCTGGAGGATCTGTGGAAGAAGCCTGATTTTCGTCAAACGCTCGCCTTGAATGCACAGGCGGATGTACTTTCGCGATTTCCGATAGATACCATGGTAGCGGCACTCAAGAAGCTATACAATGCCTGACCCATTCTTCACGGTAGTCATTCCCACTTATAACCGGGCGCACTCCATCCGGGTAGCCCTGGATTCGGTGCTGGCGCAAACGTTCACGGATTTTGAGGTGGTAGTGGTCGACGATGGGAGCAAAGACGATACGGCAAGCGTAGTGCGTGAAATGACTGACCCAAGGATCAGGTACTATTACAAGGACAATGGCGAGCGGGCCGCCGCACGAAATTATGGAGTTGCCCAGGCCAACGGACGGTATGTCAACTTCCTGGACTCAGACGATGAATTTTACCCGAACCATCTGCAAGCCGCCTTTGACTTTCTCTCCGGCAAGTCCATTGAAGTTTGTCACTTCGGATACGATGTAAAAGACCCCAACGGCAAAGTGCTTCGGGTAGTGAAGTCAGTCGATTCCATCAACCGGCAGATTGTGGGTGGAAATGTGTTAAGCTGTAATGGGGTTTTTGCCAAAAGAGAGGTGTTGCAAAAACACGGTTTTAATGAAGACCGTAGTCTGTCGTCGTTAGAAGATTGGGAATTGTGGATCCGGTTGTGTTCCCGTTTCACTTTCCATCATGTTGCCCTCGTTACTTCCACGGTCAGGGATCATGATCAGCGGAGCGTGGTGGCGGGAAGCAGAGAAGCTATCGAGAGGAAGGTGGACCTTCTCATCCAATACGCCACAGGCGATGAAGGCAACCGGGCCTATTTTGGAAATCGGATAAGTCGGATAGTGGCCAGCGCGCACACGTATGCGGCTTTGCACCTGCGGATGGCCGGTGCACCGCGTGTCGCTTCATGGCGCCACCTGGGGAAAGGCCTTCGGGCTTGTCCCCTGGAACTGTTTCGTCGACGGACTATGGTTATACTCCTGATGCTGTTGGGAATAAAATGAGAGCGCCGGCCCATATCCTCGTACTTACTTACTGGTCGCTCCCGGATGCGCTGATCCAGGCCTACACGTTGCCGTATCTCCGGATCATGAGGAAGCATCTGCCGCCAGGCAGCAGGGTGAGCTTGCTCACGCTGGAGCGGCCCGGATCGGGCTCGACCACAATGAACTCATCGGCATCGTCCCTTGCGGCGGAAGGCATTGAGTGGATCCCGGGCACTTACTATCCGTTTGGGTGGAGGGCGATCATGCATCTTCCGCGGCTGTTGTTCGGGTTGTTCCGGAGAATAAAAAAGGACCGGGTCTCCGCGATTCACTGTTGGGCTACACCAGCCGGAGCGTTGGGCTACTTCCTCTCCCTCTTAACGGGAGTGCAACTGGTGCTGGACAGCTATGAACCTCATGCCGAGGCCATGGTAGAGAATGGAACATGGAGGAGGAATGGGCTCGCCTTCCGAATACTTTTTGCCCTCGAGAAACGGCAGACGCGTCGGGCATCAGCCATTATCGCGGCCAATGGGGGGATGAAAGATTATGCCAGTGAAAAATATGGGGTTATCCTGGAGGGGCTATTAATTAAGCCGGCCTGTGTGGACCTGGAAAGGTTCCAGCCAAAGCCGGAAAAAGATGCCGACCTTCTCAGGGAACTGGGACTGGAAGGAAGACGGGTGGCTGTGTACGCGGGCAAGTTCGGGGGAATCTACCTGGACCGGGAAGTCTTTGCGTTTTTCAAAGAGGCACACCAACGGTGGGGTGACAACTTCCGGGCGCTCTTGTTGACGAATCACTCGGAAAAGGAAATTGCGGAGTTTTGTGCGGGGGCACAACTGGATCGTTCGGTCGTCGTTACGCGTTTTGTAGCTCATGCGGAGGTTCCTCGTTACCTGGCGCTGGCCGATTTTGCCCTGACACCCGTGAAACCGGTGCCGACCAAGCGGTATTGCACCCCGATCAAGGATGGAGAGTATTGGGCCATGGGACTTCCGGTAGTCATACCTCCCGACATATCCGATGATTCGGCGATTATCAAGCGGGAGCGACTGGGAGCTGTCTGGGAGACGCTTGATTCCGCGGGCTACCGGCAATCCCTTGACGTACTGGACGAGTTGCTGAATGTCCCCCGGGAAGAACTGCAGGGCAAAGTTCGGCAGCTGGCCATTCGTTACCGTTCCTTCAGCATAGCCGATAAGGTCTACGC
Organism: Cyclobacteriaceae bacterium; assembly: GCA_016787605.1. GTDB lineage: Bacteria > Bacteroidota > Bacteroidia > Cytophagales > Cyclobacteriaceae > ELB16-189. Next base: position 42,251 of record JAEUUE010000045.1, on the reverse strand, counting down.
CTCCGTGTATGGCCAGTGAAGTCGTCTGACTTTCCTAATTTTACCTTCTTACAATGCTCCTTGCATGACCCACGTGCTCATCACCGGCGGCGCCGGCTTCATCGGCAGTTCGCTGGCCGACCGACTATTGCTCGACGACGGGTATTCGGTAACACTTGTCGATAACCTGCTTACCGGGGAAGCCTGGAAAGTGCCCAAACACCCCCGGTGCAAGTTTGTGGCTTGCGATGTAAACCGCTATGAGGAAATCGCCGCTGTAATGACCAGCCATGCCTTCGATTATGTCTTTCATTATGCGGCTGTGGTCGGCGTGAAGCGCACCATCGATAATCCTGTGATGGTGCTGAACGACATAGAGGGCATACGCAACATCCTCCAGTTGAGCAAAAACACGGGAGTGAGGCGCGTCTTCTTCTCCAGCTCGTCCGAAGTTTATGGGGAACCGGTGGAGCTGCCGCAGCACGAGGAGCGTACGCCGTTGAATTCCAGGTTGCCCTATGCGGTGGTCAAGAACGTAGGAGAGTCCTATTGCCGCTCCTTTCAAAAGGAATACGGACTGAACTATACCATCTTTCGGTTCTTCAACACCTACGGCCCCAAGCAGAGCACCGATTTTGTGATTTCCAAGTTTATTCGTCTCGCCCGTGCCAACGAGCCTATCCCGGTTTATGGTAACGGAGGTCAGACCCGTACCTTCTGCTTCATCACGGACAATACCGATTGCACGCTCCGCATCCTGGAAGATAACCTGATGATCAATGAAGTGATCAACATTGGGAGCGAAAAGGATGTTACTATCCTGGAGTTGGCCGAATTAATCATCAGGCTCACGGGATCCCAGTCAACGATTGAGTTTCTGCCTCCGTTGAAGGAGGGAGACATGACCCGACGGAAGCCTGATGCCTCCAAAATGAAGGCCATTCTGAAAAGGGATCTTCTGCCCCTGGAGGCGGGGATAAAGATGATCCTGGAGGCAAAAACAAAATAGACGGATTGCCGACGAGCATGAGATGGGCTTTCATCATGGCCTGGGTTTGCGCCGGAGGTATTCTTACCCCCGCCGTGGCACAATGCCCAGCTACGGATTTCAACCTCGCGGCCAGCGCTTGCCTTAATGAGCAACTTCTCCCTGTCAATGTCTCGGGTCCCGGAAGTTATTCCTGGGACTTTTGTTCCGGTGATTTTAGCGCTACCCCTTCCGCGGTTTCGGGTTGGAGCCTGCCAGGCGTCAACGGGCGGCCCGGGATTGATTTTGCCTTTGATGGCAAGTGGTATGCATTTGTCACAGGAACCTTCAGCAATCTTCTTTATCGCCTGGAATTCGACAATGGTCTTGAGTCCAGCCCTACCTCCATTACAAACCTCGGATCTCTCGGTGGAGCGCTTGATCAACCGGGTCAGATCCGTTTGGTCAGGGAAGGGGGCCAGTGGTACGGACTGCTCCACAACACCGGCGGCTCCTTGCTGAAACTTTCCTTCGGATCGGCATTGGGCAACGTGCCGGGGGCCACCGTCCTGATCAGTGGCATCGGATATGTGAACTCGGGCCTGGCCGTGGGACGCGATGCGGTACATGGCTATGTAGCAGCGGTGACAGAGGCCACCAACCAAGTGGCCCTCATTCGACTGGGGTTGGGAATTGCAGCGCCAAATCCTGTCACGGATGTTTTGCGATCCGCGGCTGTGCCTAACCCGAATAACCTGGGCGATATCGACCTGGTGAACGTCTGCGGGAACTGGTTCGGATTAGCCGCCAGCTTCGGGAATGCGAATATCTATCGATTCGACTTCGGTACTTCCCTCTTTGCCGTCCCCACAATTACCCAGCTGGCCACCTTGAGCGCGTCGAACCCGGGTCGTATTCGGGTAGCCCGTGAAGGGGAGAACTATTTCTTTTTTGCATTGGCGCTCGATGGCTCATTTACCAAGGGATCATTTGGCGCAGACATCACGGCGATGCCGGTTATTTCAGGTGAAGGCGCCCTGAGCGGCGTGCTGCCTTCAGGCATGTACGCCCTTAGCCTGGTGAAGGAAAATTCCACGTGGACGATCCTGGGGATTAGTCAGTCCAGCGGGCAGTGTTTTCGGATCAACTATACCATGAACTGCTCCGCGTCACCCGCCGCCTTCACGGGATCTGACCCGGTGGTGACTTATTCGACTGCCGGCACCTACCAAATCGCTCTCGAGAACCAAGCCGGGGAGGTTGTTGGCGTCAGGAGCCGATCAATTTCTGTCAATGCCAGCCCCGCGCCTGACATTTCATTCAGCACGACAGGAACGTGTGCGGCCGCCCCTGTCCAATTCAACTCTATCAATACATCGGGGAACCTGGTGGGATATGCCTGGGATTTTGGCGATGGCCAGGTCTCCGGGGCTTCAAACCTCGCGCATACGTATGGATCACCGGGTACTTATATCTCCCGACTCCTTGTCACCGCATCAAACGGCTGCACCAATACTGCCTCCAATTCCATAACTATATTTTCTCCGCCCGTCCCTGACTTTAGTCTCCCGGCTGCCGCGCCGGTATGCACCAATGAGGAGTATACATTCTTGAATTCTTCGGTTTTCAATCCCGCGTCTAACCCTGCCTGGGAATGGCGGGTCAATGGAAATTTGGTGGGGACGCAACAAAACCTGAGCATAACGCTTGCCAATCCGGTTTTGCATGAAATCCGCCTTAGGGCCAGCATACCCGGTTGTGATAACGAGATGGTGAAGACTATCCCCACGGTTGTGACAGGCCCTCTGGTGAGTTTCTCGGCGGCCGATGATTGCGCGGAGAACGCAGTTCCTTTTATCAATACCACCTCCGGTGCCGATGCCGGTTATTCCTGGAACTTCGGCGACGGCTCCCCGGCCTCCACCCAGCAGCAGCCCGCACACGCCTACACGGCACCAGGAACTTATTCCGTGACGCTCACGGCCAGCAATGCGGCCGGATGCAACAATTCGGCAACCCAGGACATCACCATCTTCTCTTTGCCTCAGCCCGCCTTCTCGGTGGCCGCACCACCGTTTTCCTGCAGCAACAGTCCTACACTTTTCCAGAACCTGACCCCTCCACTTACCGACAGCAACGTCAGCGATTGGCTCTGGAGTTTTGACGACCCGTCGTCGACCACCTCATCTGCACAACAGCCATCATTTACCTACACCTCCGCGAGCACATTTTCCGTTTCTCTTACCGCAACCTCCGACGCCGGGTGCAGCAATACCGTCATCCAACCCGTCACTATTCTTGCCTCTCCCGTGGCCAACTTTGTGCTGGGTCCTGCCTGTGTGGGCACGGCGACCCAGTTCTCGGATGTTTCCACCGGAGGCGTGCAGTCCAGGATTTGGCAAATCGGAGGCAGCACGTTTACAAGTCCCAATCCAACGTACACCTACACCGCGGCAGGCAACTACACAGCGACGCTTACGGTTACCTCCACCAATGGATGCACCCATACACTAAGTCGGAGTGTGAATGTGCCGGTGCCCCCCACGCTGACATTGCAGGTGGAGAACGCTTGTGCCGGTCAGCCCGCGATCTTCACCCTGTTCGACGCTACCCTTCCCCCTGCGGCTGACCCGGCGACCAACTGGCAATGGAACATTGGCGGCACGACGACGGTGGGAAATCCAGCCACAACGACCTTGGCGCTCGCCGAAAATGCGCCGGTCTCGGTAATTACCACGCACGCGTCAGGATGTACGTACACCCAGTTTCATAGCGTTACTATTCACCCATCTCCGACGGCGGACTTTATAGCTGCACCCGACAGGGGCGATGCTCCGCTCACCGTGCAGTTTCAGAACCTTTCCGCGGGCGCCTCACAGTATGAGTGGCTAATCAATGACAAAGTGCCCGTGACCAGCACGGTTGTTTCACCCATCCATACTTTCCTTGAGCTCGGCGACTATTCCACACAACTTACAGTCACCAATGGGTACGGCTGCTCCGATTCGAAGACGCTGCCCATCCAGGTATTGGTGCCGCAAATTGATCTGCAGGTAACGTCCTTTTCCCTTTTTCCCGATGCGGCCACCGGCAAACTTCGCCCTTCGTTGACTATCTTCAACAACAGCAATATCCCGGTGGCGTCGGTCGAAGTTGTTCTCCTCCTGTCAAGCCGGGCCAGCGTGAGCGAGGCTCTTGCCGTGAATCTTTCGCCGGGGGCTTCCGTCACCAAGGCTCTTACGGCAACGGTTGATCCCAGCCAGTTTGCCGATCCTTTTGTCTGTGTGCAGGCCATATCGGAGCGGGACATCGCGCCGGACAACAACAAGAGTTGCATCAACTTCTCCGATCAGGATTACCTCTTTGATCCTTATCCAAACCCGTCCACAGGACAGCTGCAACTGGACTGGGTATCCGGGCAGGAGGGTTGGGCTTCGGTCACCATTTATGATAGCCAGGGAAGAGTGAATTACAGCTGGGAAACCCCCTCTCAGCCGGGGCTGAACCGGTCTACCCATGACCTGTCGTTCCTGGGGGCAGGGATCTACCTGGTCACCGTCCGGACGTCGACTTCCGTCCAAACCCGCCGAATCGTGCGTCAATAGGGCATTGCCCATTCCGCCTTCTTGCTAACTTTAGACCAAATATTCTTCGGCATGAAGATCAAACTTGACCCCATTGACAGGAAGATTCTTGAGTTGCTTCAGGCGAACTCCAACATTACCAATGCCCAGCTGGCACAGGAGATTGGCCTTTCTGCGGCACCCACGCTGGAACGGGTGAAGAAACTTGAAACGGCCGGCGTCATCCGCAGCTACCATGCCGTGGTCGACCCGGCCAGCGTTGGATTGGGCGTGAGCACTTTTGTGATGGCCACCCTGAAGGGGCACAACAAAGAGAATATTTCGAAGTTCATGAACGCGATTTCCGAAATCAAGGAAATTGTGGAGTGTCACCATGTCACCGGATCGGCAGACTTTATCCTGAAAATCGTTTCGCCTGATATTCCCTCTTACCAGAACTTAATGCTGGAGAAAGTGACTAATATCGAAGTGGTGGATAACCTCCAGTCGATGGTCATCTTATCCACCTTGAAAGACACGAAACGCATACCCATTCCGGAAGCATGACGGCCGCTCGAACACAAGTGCTGGACGACCACCAGGTGCGGCAGAAAATCCGTCGCATGGCATTCCAGATCTATGAAAGCAATTTCGATGAGAAATCGGTGGTGATTGCGGGCATCGACGGGCAGGGATATGCCCTGGCCCGCGAGATCGCCCGGGAGTTGGGGGAAGTTTCTCCGCTCAAATCCACCCTGGCGAAGGTGTTTATCAACAAGGATACACCGGAGGTGGGTGAGGTGACGCTCGATATGGAAGCGGCCCAGGTAAAGAAGAAAGTGGTGATCCTGGTAGACGACGTATTGAATTCCGGACGAACGCTCGCCTATGGGATGAAGCCCTTTCTTTCGATGGAGGTGAAGAAGATCGAAGTCGCGGTGCTCGTCAACCGCAGTCATCCCAAATTTCCGATACAACCCCAGTATACTGGCTATGAGCTATCCACGACCCTTAGCGAGCATGTGACGGTTGTACTGGGGAATAAATCAGTGGTTTACTTACATTAATCCGATCGGATGTCCACGCAATCGACCCCCGAACGCAAGCGCATCACCACGCACCAGTTGCAGGAAATGAAGCAACGCGGTGAAAAGATTGCCATGCTCACTGCATACGACTACAGCATGGCCCGGATCATTGACCGTGCAGGAATCGACGTCGTCCTGGTCGGTGACTCAGCGTCCAACGTCATGGCGGGCAACGAGACGACGTTGCCGATTACGCTGGATCAAATGATCTATCACGCTACGGGTGTGGTGAAGGCGGTGAAGCGAGCCCTGGTGGTGGTGGATATTCCGTTCGGTTATTACCAGGGAAGCTCCGGGGAAGCGCTTCGGTCTTCGATCCGGATCATGAAGGAAAGCGGTGCCCATGCGGTCAAACTGGAAGGGGGAAGTGAAGTGAAGGATTCTGTGCTCCGGATCCTCAGCGCCGGGGTGCCGGTGATGGGCCACCTGGGGCTGATGCCGCAGTCGATTTACAAATTCGGGACCTACAACGTGCGCGCGCGCGAAGAATCGGAGGCAGCCAAGCTGATCGAAGACGCCAAGCTTTTGGAGGAGTGCGGTTGCTTTGCCCTCGTGCTGGAGAAAATTCCGGCTGCCTTGGCCGAGAAGGTGGCGGCCATGCTTCGTATCCCGGTCATCGGAATCGGTGCCGGCAGTGTCGATGGACAGGTGCTGGTCATGCAGGATATGCTGGGCATTACCCAGGAGTTCAACCCTCGCTTCCTCCGGCGTTATGCCGATCTCAATGCCGTAGTGACCTCAGCGGTGGGGAAGTATATCACGGATGTGAAGGCCTCTAATTTCCCCGGACCCGAGGAAAAGTACTGATTTGTCGTTGTGTATTCGGGCGGTTGGGACAGTGCCTCCGAAGTTCTGTGTAAGGTTTAGTCCGATCTACTTGCAGACCGACAATACGGACTTGTCTTCAAGCACCCCAAACCACACCACCGCATACGTTCCAAAGATTCCGAGGCCGATGGATTTCCATTCCACGTCCTTCCATGTTCCTTCATTGACGATCACCGGATGGTGACCAGGGCTGCTCTTCCAGCCAGCCAGGCTTTCTTCGGCCTCTGCGCCATCCGAACTGTAAAAGGCAATCTCATAGCCTTCGCTTTCGTAGCCAGCGATCTCTTTGGGCTTGTTCCACATGCAGGCCGCCTGCTTGTGGTCCGGGGTATAGCAACAGGGTGTCCAGTTCCCCTGGTCCGACCAACTGTGTGGGTTGCATTCAGCGCGATTCTCGTAGTCAAAATGAGCCACTAAATCCCGGACATGGGCCTGCGCTACCTTCGTCAGCTTGGCCGAGTAGGGGATGGTGGGAAGTTTTCTCGATTTCCGGTAGCCCATGATCAGGTCATAGAGCTTGCGCTCCTCCGCGGAAAGGCAAACTTCCTGTGAGGCAACGGGTTGGACGGGTAGGAGCAGGAACAGCAAAAGGAAGGTCTTCATGGAGGAAAGATAAGGGGGCCGGAATATGCGTCCATAACGCCCTAAGGGCAATGAAAAGTGCCGGAATATGGGCTTATTTTCCTAATTTTCCCGTCCCTTTCGGGAAATCAAGACCGACCTAAATACCTCTTCTTATGAGCAACGAAAAGATTAGCATCGTTAATGGAAAACTCACTGTTCCAGACCAACCGGTTATACCCTACATCGAGGGCGATGGAACAGGTGTTGATATCTGGCCAGCCTCCCAGCTGGTGATGGACAAAGCCGTGGAAAAAGCCTACGGGGGCAAGCGCAAGATCCAATGGAAGGAAGTGCTGGCGGGTGAAAAAGCCTTTAACAAGACGGGAAACTGGATGCCGGAAGAGACCCTTGCTGCGTTCAAGGAATATCTTGTAGGCATCAAAGGTCCCCTCACCACACCTGTTGGCGGCGGCATCCGTTCACTCAACGTAGCCCTTCGGCAAGACCTCGACCTCTACGCCTGCGTGAGGCCGGTTCGCTGGTTTAAGGGAGTACCCTCACCCGTCAAGGAACCCCATAAGACTGACATGGTCATCTTCCGTGAGAACACCGAAGACATCTATGCGGGAATTGAATTCCAGGAGGGTACAGAAGATACCAGGAAGTTTTTGACTGCCTTTAAGGAGTCATTCCCCAAGATGTACAAGAAGATCCGTTTTCCGGAGACCTCGGGCATCGGGATCAAGCCCGTCTCCCGTGAGGGAACGGAACGGTTGGTCCGCAGCGCCTTGGAATATGCCGTCGCGCATAAGAAGCCCAGCGTAACGCTGGTACACAAGGGCAACATCATGAAGTTCACAGAAGGCGGTTTCCGCGACTGGGGCTATGAGCTCGCCAAGCGCGAGTTTGGCGCCACCGACCTCGATGGCGGGCCCTGGCAGGTGATCAACAAGAACGGCCACAAGATTGTGATCAAGGATGCTATCGCAGATGCCTTCCTTCAGCAAATCCTGTTACGGCCTGACGAGTATTCCGTAATCGCAACGCTGAATCTCAACGGGGATTACATCTCGGATGCCCTGGCAGCCATTGTGGGCGGCATCGGTATCGCTCCCGGAGGCAACATCAACTACAAGACAGGTTTTGCCATCTTTGAAGCCACCCACGGAACGGCACCCAAATATGCAGGGCAGGATAAAGTGAACCCGGGATCGGTCATTCTATCGGGCGCCATGATGCTCGAGTATATGGGCTGGGTTGAAGCCGCCAATCTCATCTACAAAGGCCTGGAAAATGCCATTGCCTCCAAGAAGGTGACGTATGACTTCCACCGGTTGATGGAAGGGGCCACCTTGCTCAAATGCTCCGAATTTGGCAAGGAAGTTGTTGCCGGCATGTAGTGCCAGGCCACTGCACATCGATCTGGGGACTGTCATTTTAATGACATCAGTAACTCTTGCATTATGAAAACGTACAGAAATATTTCCCTTATTTTCTTGATCTCTCTCTCGTTTCCGGTTATTGCCCAGGACCTGGGTGAGTTGGCCGGAAAACTGCAGGCTACCTTGTCGAAGGTAGAGACAGCATCCGCCACCTATGAGCAGGAAGTGAAGTTGGTAGAGTTTTCCACCCTGAATTATTCCTTCAAGGAAACGGACAAGAAAGGCGTCACCAATACCTATTCCACGGACTTCAACCTCGCGGATATTGATCCTTACGCCGTACGGGAAGAAACGCAAAAAGACATCATCTACGTGGTGCTTGCCGCCAAGAACAAGCAGAAAGTGTTCAAGACAGTGAAGAACGGGAAAACCGAGCCGTATGACAACGAGTTGCGGATCCACAGCCAGAACATCGACCAGGCACGTGAGGTGTCCGAGATGATCAAGAAGGCGCTCCCTTCCGCTGAAAAGATCAGTGCCTCAAAACTGAAAGTGGAAGGCTATGACAACATGCGGAAATGGCTGGAGGAACATGTTGGCAAAGTGAGCGATGGGACAAGGACCTATGACCAGACGCTAAAGGAACAGGAACATCCTGCCAGCTTCCTGTTGCTTCAGATAGAATCCGACGGCAAGACCTCGCACCAGGAAGAATTCCTCTTCAACGTGGCGGATATCAATCCGAATAGTCTGTTCTTCAAAGTGTCGGGCAATACGTTCGGGCTGGAGTTCGGCGTGATGGACCGCCTCAAATCCATTGGCGCCCGCCGGGACGGACAGCCCCGTCCGTTTGAGGATAAGGTGCTGATTTATACCAACAACGCGGATGAGGCCCGCGACCTGCGGACGATCATTTCGATGATGGTACCCCTTGCACAAGCGAAAGTAAAGGCCAGCCTGCCTTCAGTCACCAACGCAAATGAAGCCATTGCCAAACTGGTTGAATTGGTGAAGGACGTGCGCATCGGCACCACTACCTACTCGCAGTCACTGACCGACAAATGCCTTACCACGCTTACCATAACCCAGCAAACAGCCAGTTCGGCGAGCAAGAATACCTACACCTTCAATTGGATGGACGTCAATCCTAACCTCGCGCACTTGCAGGTAAGCGGCGAGAAGATGACCATGGAGCTCCCGATCATGGAAAAGCACAAACTGGTCAACCATAGCAAAGACGACAAAGCCGTTGGTTATGAGGCGGATGCCTCCTTCTACGTGGAAGGTATGGAAGCTGGTCGCCGTGTAAGGTTCCTGGTGGATAAGGCCATTGGCTATTGCAAGGCTAACTACAAGGAGACGTTTCCGTCCGATACGCCTGGTATGGTGAAGTGGATGATGAGCACGGTGGGCGAGGTAAGCATTGAACAGAACACGATCAAGCAGGCGCTGGAGCCGGTGGAAGAAGGGAATATCGACAAGGTGAAATACAGCCGGGTGGAAATTAAGGGCACTTCATCGACGCAGGAGGTGTTTGAATTCAATTTAAGCGACATCAACCCGGCGAGCGTGAATTTTGAGGTGAGCGGCAAGTTCCTGACGGTGAAGTTCGAAACGAACTTCAAGAATAAGATCATCAAGGCCTACAAGGCGGGGAAGATCGCCCCCTATGTTTACCAGCTTGAATTCGCGATGGCGGATACGGAGAGTGCACGGGGAATGATTTCTGCCCTGAAAAAATGCGCGGAAAACCTGAAAGGAAAATAGCGATTTCCTCGCCAAGGAGAATTGGATTATTTTTAAGGCTAAATTCTAAAGCAAATGGCATTTCGTCAGATCACTGCAATCATCGTGGGATGTCTGATCACCGGGCTTTCCCATGGCCAGGATGAAGGAACCGTGGTTAAGAAGGAACGCATCGAGCGTGACAAGGGGATCTTCCTTGGAGGTGGAGTCTCCATCGCAGCAGGCTCTAACCTTGGCGACTATTCCACCGGCATCAATTTCGAAGGTGGGTTCAACAAGCGTGTCAACCGCGTGTTCTCGATCGGGGGAAGTATTTCTTACGTGAAGTTTGCCTATGATCCGGAGGTACTGACGACCAAGCCGGATCCCTCCGGACAAGGGCTACCGCCCGACTTCTATTACGACACAACACTACCGTTGAGTTCCGTTTCTGAAGGGTATTTTCTTACCCTCAACGGTGGGGATGTAAGCATCATTTCATTGGCCGCCAACCTGAAGTTGAACTTTGTGCCCGTGAAGGATAATTCGGTGGTTTCTGTGTACGCCTTTGCAAAACCGTTCATTGCCTCATCCACCGTGAGCAGCATCAGCGGAACGGCCGAATACATTTACTATGACGGCACCGATTGGGTATACGATGCGACCGGCGACGTATCGGGTACCTATGACTCAAAATCCTCCATCACGGGCGGCATCTTTCTTGGACCCGGCATCGAGATCAATCCCGCGAAGCCCATCTCCATTTTCGTGCAGGCATCTTTCGGCTATACCTTCCCGATGGAAGTGGTGAGTACCCGATCCTATGGCAATGACTTTAACGACCTGGCCGCCAACAATTTCCCCTTGTCAAGCCTGGGGTTCACGTCCATCAACTTTGCCGCGGGAATTTCGTTCAATATCGATTAAAGTATCCGTCGTATGAAAGGCAACGTCCTGGTTGCGTGTATCCTGATGCTGGCCCTGCCCGCCGTGGGCCAGTTCAAGTACTATGAGCAGGGCATTGAGGCGTACCAGCAAAAAGACTACGCTAAGGCCATCAATTTCTTCACTGAATACATCGACAAGCCGGCTCGCGACAAGGCCCTGGATGTGGATGTTCATTACTACCTGGCGCTGTCCTATTTCAAGACGAACTCCCATACCAGTGCAGTCCGCGAGTTTGATGAAGCCCTGCAGCTGGGACACAAAAATGCCGGAAACATCCACTGGTTCATGGCGAAGTCCTATGCCGAACTCAAGGCGTTTCCGGATGCCCTGAATTCCTATGGCAAGGCTATCCAATTGATCACCGACAAGCCCAACCAGGCCAAGCTCTTTTATGAGCGGGGAATGGTTTATGAGAAGATGGGTAATCTCGCCCTCGCGCAGGAGGACGTGCAAAATGCACTGGCTGCTGACCCGACCAACGTGGAGGCCAGGAAAGCAAGCAAAGAGCTGGGGGCAGGGCCGTCCACCCAGGTAGCACAAAACCAGGTTAAGCCCGAACCGAAACCAGCCGAAACACGGGGCACTGAAAAGAAGAATGACGCGCTTCCCACTACCGACAAGTCAGTGCCGGCAGCCCCCCTCCTGATGGCCCCGGCCGGGGCGGCCGCTTCAAGCGTGGTTCCCACCCTGGCTGACCTCTACAAAGACGAGAAACGCTATGCGCTGGTCATCGGGAATTCGAATTACCAGCATGTATCACCCCTTCGTAATGCCGAGAACGATGCCAACGATATGGCGGAGGAGTTGAAGAAATCGAACTTCGAGGTGATCAAGGTAATCAATGGCGATTACAACCAGATGCGTGACGCGTTCAGGAAGTTTCATGAAAAGCTGGCCACGGGACCCAAGGACCAGACGGTTGGATTATTCTATTACGCAGGGCACGGCATCCAGAACCAGGGGGAGAATTACCTGGTTCCCGTTGAAGCCAACGTGCAATACGAGGACGATATCCCCCGTACCTGCATGCCCGTGCAACGCATCATCATGGCCAACATGGAGCGATCCAATTCACGGATCAACATCCTCATTCTCGATGCTTGCCGGAACAATCCCTTTCCGTCCGGCTATCGATCTGCAGAATCCGGATTGGCCGAAATCCGGAGGGCCAAAGGTTCATTCATCGCCTATGCCACCGCTCCCGGGTCGGTGGCCTCTGATGGAAATGGCAGAAACGGTCTGTACACCCAGGAATTGCTCAACGCCATGCGCAAGCCGGGGATGACCATCGAACAGGTCTTCAAGGAAGTGCGCAAGAACGTCCTGCGGTTGTCTGGCGACCGCCAGTATACCTGGGACAGCTCCAACATCATTGGAGACTTCTACTTCAAGTTTTAATCGCTTAACTGCCTTGGGCAGTTGATCGCGACCTTGGGAATTTCAGGAACGCTACTTCCCGTTACGAACGGTCAGCATCTCTAACACCGTCAGCGCCGCTTCTTCTCCCTTGTTACCCAATCTCCCACCGGCCCGCTCTTCGGCCTGTTTCTTATTCAAGGTGGTAAGAACACCGAACGCCACAGGTTTGCCCGAAGACAGGTTTACGTTCATCAGCCCGTTGGCTACGGCCTGGCAGATGTAATCAAAATGCGGCGTTTCCCCCTGGATCACACAGCCCAGGGCCACCACGCCGTCGATGCCTTTTTGATCAGTCATCCATTGAGCGGCCAAAGGCAACTCAAAGCTCCCGGGCACCCGGCTGACCAAGATGTTTCGCTTGCGCAGGCCTGCTGCGATCAACGTGGCCCTTGCGCCTTCCAATAAGGCCTCGGTGATCTCGCTGTTCCACGAAGACACCACGATGCCTACTTTCTTGCTCGCCAGTTTCCGGTTGCGTTTTCCGGTAAAGGAGGTGAGTGATCCTGCCATAGAAATGTTTTATGCTGGCTGTAAAAGTAAGAAACAAAAAAAGGATAGTGGGACACTATCCTTTTTCTTGAGCGTTGAGAATAATCAGGAATTCGTTTCCAGCCGCGCCTTGTATTTGCGTGCGTTCTGGTAGTCGCTGCTTTCCCAGTATTCGTCGATGACCCGCTGATAAGCCTTGATGGCCTTGTCCTTCTGGTTCGACTTTTCAAATGCGAGTCCTGCCTTCATCAGGTAGGTGGGCGTGAAGAACTTGTTCGGCTTGTAGTTGGCGGCTTTCTCATAGTAAGTAGCCGCGTCCTCGTACTTCTTTTGCTCCATGTACGCATCGCCGATCAGGCTGTAGGCACGGGCCTGGACAAGCTGGTCGTCTGCCTTAAAGTCATTGAGGTAAACGATCGCCAGGGGATATTTTCCCTGCTTCAGGCAAATGGCGCCGGCATAGAAATTGGCCAGGTTACCGGCCGGGGTCATTCCGTAGTCTTCGACGATCTGCTTGAAGCCAAGGTTGTTGCCATCGCCCTCGAGGGCCAGGTTGAGGCTGTCGGCTTCGAAGTACCGAACGGCCTGGAACATCTCCCGCTGGGCCTGGTCGTCCTGGCTGTCGATGTAATAACGCCAGCCGAAGTATCCGCCTACGACGAGGATCAAGGCACCCAACACGCCGAATACGATTTTGGGGTTATGTTCGATCCATTGCTCGATGCCGGTCACCTTTTCGGCAATCACTTCCGGGTTCTCGAGGACATCCTTGTTTTCTTCGTTTTTTGCCATGTTCTTCAAAAAGTAAGCCCTTCCGCCAGCTACCAGGTTCAATTCCAGAGGGGCAGAAGGGCTGCAAAACTATACATTCGGGCCCATTTAACAAATGGTCGATGGTCCTTAGTCGATAGCCCATGGCCAGTCCATTGAAGGGTCATACCTCCATGGACCATGGACTACTCAGTCAATGGCAAAGGGATAATCTTGCTGGACGTAGATGTCCTTCATCGCCTCTTTGGGGTCGGGGAAGTTGGACTCCTCGGCAAACTTCACGCTGTCTTCCACCTGGGCATTGATTTTTTCTACGATGGCGTCCAGCTCCTTTTCGGTAGCATATTTCCTTTCAAGGATAGTGCCGCGCACGACTTCGATGGGGTCCCGCTTCTTGTATTCATCTACTTCTTCCTTCGTGCGGTATTTCTGGGGGTCGGACATCGAGTGGCCCTTGTAACGGTAGGTGCGAAACTCCAACAGGGTAGGACCTTCGCCGGCCCGGGCACGGTCGGCCGCACGGGCGACCGCCAGGTGCACGGCTTCGACGCTCATCGCATCGACCGGCTCGGAAGGAATATCATAGCCTTCGCCAAGGGTATACAATTCGGTGACGTTCGAAGTCCTTTTTACCGAAGTGCCCATGGCGTAGCCGTTGTTTTCAATAACGAAGATTACAGGCAGTTTCCACAGCATGCTCAGGTTTAGCGCTTCGTGAAAGGCACCCTGGCGAACGGCTCCATCGCCCATGTAACAGATGGCGACATTCTTGGTCTTGAGGTACTTTTCCGCAAAACCCATCCCGGCGCCCAGCGGCACCTGGCCGCCCACGATGCCGTGACCACCGAAGAAATTCTTTGACTTGTCGAAGATGTGCATCGAACCCCCCTTGCCTTTCGAGACGCCGGTTTCTTTTCCATACAGTTCGGCCATGACCGCACGCGGGTCCGTACCCAGGCCGAGGGGATGCGCATGGTCACGGTAGGCGGTAATCCACTTGTCATCGGGCGTGAGGGCCGTGATGGCTCCTGCGGCGCAGGCTTCCTGCCCGATATAGAGGTGACAGAAACCCCGGATCTTCTGCATTCCGTAGAGCTGCCCGGCGCGATCCTCGAAACGGCGCATCAGGTACATCATTTCAAACCAACGCATGTAGGTCTCTTTGGAGAACTCGGCCTTGTCCTTGGGACTTTTGGTTTTGGATTGGGGCGTGGCGGACATATGAATTACTTTTGAAACGAAGGACGAAATTAAGGGCCCCCCGCAACAATTCCCAATTCCCGCTGTGCGACTGGAAAAGCTTCATTTGCTGAACTTTAAGAACTACACCTCGGCCGACGTGGAGTTTACGGGGGCCATCCACTGCTTCGTCGGGCGCAACGGGAGCGGCAAAACCAACCTGCTGGAGGCCATCCACTACCTGTGCCTGACCCGTGGCTTTACCGCCGCATCTGATTCTGAAAATGTTCGAAAGGGGGAAGGCCATTTCCTGGTGCGGGGCACTTTCGCACTGGACGGTAGGACCCGGGAGGTGACGTGTACCTACTCCGCTGAGCGCAAGAAAAAAATCGCTGAAGACGGGAAGGAGTATGCGCGGTTCTCGGATCACATCGGAAAGTATCCGCTGGTGATGGTGGCGCCCGCCGACATCGAATTGGTTTGGGACGGAGGCGAAGTGCGGCGACGCTTCTTCGACACGCTGCTTTCACAACTCGACCGGAAGTACCTCGATCAGCTGATGGTCTACCAGGCTAACCTCCGCCATCGCAACGGATTGCTGAAGATGTACGCGGAGCGGCCGGATGTCGACAAGGAATTGCTCGCCACATACGATGAGCGGCTGATTACCGCCGGGGCATTTCTTTACCAGCAGCGGCGCGAATTTGTGGCTAACCTGGTGCCCCGGTTGAGAAGCCATTATGATTTCCTGGTGGAGGGAGCCGCCGAAGAGCCCGGTATTGCATATACTTCAGACCTCGATACCCTGGACTTCGGATCTGAGCTTAAGGCGCGTCTTTCCCGCGACCTCCTTTTGGGGAGGACCACCGTGGGCGTCCATCGCGATGATTTCCGGTTTACACTGCAGGGTAACGACCTGCGTGTTTTTGGGTCGCAGGGTCAGCAGAAATCCTTTCTGATCGCGTTGAAAATGGCGGAATTCGACACCCTTACGGAGAGGAATGGATTTAAGCCGCTCCTTCTCCTGGACGATATTTTCGATAAGCTGGACGACCGCCGGATTGTCCAGTTGATGAAGCGGGTGGCCGATGGCAGTTTTGGCCAGATCTTCCTCACCGACGCGAGGCCCGGACGAAGCCGCGAAGCGCTCGCGGAAGCGGGTATCCCCGCACAGATTTTTACGGTGGAAGGTGGTACCTTAGCCGGGCAGCCATGAAGCCCCCCAAGCACGATAGCGCCATCCATATCAGCCAGGCCATCCAGGAATTGCTGAAAAGCCAGCACCTGAAGCCCAAGTTTGACGAGGCCAATGTGGTCGTTTCCTGGGAGCGTATCGTCGGCAAGGCCATTGCCCGGCGGACCCGGCGGATTTTTATCCGAGACAAGGTCCTGTTTGTAGAACTGCAATCTCCAGCCCTGAAGCATGACCTGGGGTTCCATAAAGCCCAGATGCTGGAACTCTTCCGGAAGGAATTCGGAGAGGATGTGGTTTCCGAGATCATTTTCATGTAGCCTTCCCCCGGGCCGGGCGGGCTGCCTCAAAATCTGTTTGGTGGCTTGCCTATCAACAAAAAGCCGTTAATTTTGCACTCCTGTTTTTGGAAAATTGCCTTCAAAAAGGGCTTTTCCGGGGACACGCGTTCTATGAAATAAATCGCAACACAGTTTCACGCTGAGCTTCGTTGGGCGGGCAGAAAGGTGTTGGAATAGCCCTGGGGGGATACTCAAGCGGCCAACGAGGACAGACTGTAAATCTGTTGACTTATGTCTTCACAGGTTCGAATCCTGTTCCCCCCACATTGGTTGACGGCTGAGACAGTTTAGTCAACAAACTTCGCTGATACGGGCTTGCCCGCTATAGCGAAGCGTAGGCGGGAGTAGCTCAGTTGGTAGAGCGATAGCCTTCCAAGCTATAGGTCGCGAGTTCGAGCCTCGTTTCCCGCTCAGCCTTCGATTGCGCGCCCAGGCGGACAGGTAGTTTAGTCATGCTGGCATAGTCGAAGCATGCCGTTGTAGCTCAGTGGTAGAGCACTTCCTTGGTAAGGAAGAGGTCGACAGTTCAATCCTGTTCAACGGCTCTGTAGGAACTTGTAGTTGTGCTCCCGGCAAACGGCCGGGATCCATAGTTGAAATGATGAGCAGAATAACCGGTTACCGATGGGTAGCGACCATCATGAAGGTGCCGGAAGTTTTGCGAACGAATAACCCTTATTCGACAGGCTTAACATGTTTAGGGTGTATGCTCTCCAGGCGGGAGAGCAGCGAGTTGGATTTACTTTAAATCAATTTATACACTTTAAACACTTAACCAGGGATTTTCAAGTATGGCAAAGGAAACATTCGATCGTTCAAAACCACACGTTAACGTGGGTACGATTGGTCACGTTGACCATGGCAAAACCACGCTGACGGCCGCAATCACCAAAGTGCTTGCGAAGAAAGGTCTGGCCGCAGAAAGAGATTTCTCGTCCATTGACAACGCGCCTGAAGAAAAAGAGCGCGGTATCACCATCAACACCTCCCACGTAGAGTATCAGACCGAGAAGCGCCACTATGCACACGTGGACTGCCCGGGTCACGCCGACTATGTGAAGAACATGGTAACGGGTGCTGCCCAGATGGACGGTGCTATCCTCGTGGTAGCCGCCACCGACGGCCCGATGCCCCAGACGCGCGAGCACATCCTGCTTGCCCGCCAGGTAGGTGTACCGGCCCTCGTGGTCTTCATGAACAAGGTGGACCTCGTAGACGATCCGGAACTCCTCGAGCTCGTCGAAATCGAAGTGCGTGAACTCCTCACCACCTACAAGTTCCCCGGCGACAAGATCCCGGTGATCAAAGGTTCTGCCCTCGGCGCCCTCAACGGCGAAGCCAAGTGGGTAGAAAAAGTAGAAGAGCTGATGAAGGCCGTGGATGAGTACATCCCGCTCCCGGTTCGCGCCGTGGACAAAGACTTCCTCATGCCGGTAGAAGATGTGTTCTCCATCACGGGCCGCGGTACCGTTGCAACAGGCCGTATCGAGCGTGGTGTGATCAAGACCGGCGACCCTGTTCAGATCCTGGGTATGGGTGCTGAAAACCTGACGTCCACCATCACGGGTGTGGAAATGTTCCGCAAGATCCTGGATCGCGGTGAGGCCGGCGACAACGTAGGTCTCCTCCTCCGTGGTATCGAAAAGACCGATATCTGCCGCGGTATGGTGATTTGCAAGCCGGGTACGGTGACCCCGCACGCCAAATTCAAGGCCGAGGTTTACGTCCTCAGCAAGGAAGAAGGCGGCCGTCACACCCCGTTCTTCAACAAGTATCGCCCCCAGTTCTACTTCCGTACGACGGACGTAACCGGTGAAATTAAGCTCCCTACAGGGGTTGAGATGGTCATGCCCGGCGACAACGTGTCGATCGACGTGGAACTGATCAACGCCATCGCCATGGAAAAGGGTCTCCGTTTCGCTATCCGTGAGGGTGGCCGCACGGTAGGCTCCGGCCAGGTAACGGAAATCCAGGACTAATGGACCTTCCATTTAGGTACCCCCAAGGCACCTAAATACCTGATTTTCAAATGAAAGCGTTTCCAGGAAAAATCCTGGGAACGCTTTTGTTTTGTACCCCTCTTCTTCTACCTTTGCAGTCCTTTTGAATTTAGGGTGGGGTGAAGTTGGAAAGGACGTCTGCAAAGACGGAAAAGGACGCCAAACGGGTCTAAAGACGGGTGTAGCTCAATTGGTAGAGTAGCGGTCTCCAAAACCGTTGGCTGGGAGTTCGAGTCTCTCCACCCGTGCAGAAGGAAACATAGAAAAACAGGTCGATAAGCCCTGAAACGGCAACGATAGATGGAAAAGGTAAAAAGTTACATTCTGGAGTCGATCGACGAGGTCCGCAACAAGGTATCCTGGCCGAAATTCAACGAATTGCAGTCCAGCGCTATCCTGGTCCTGGTGGCTTCGCTGATTTTCGCCATGGTGATCGGATTCATCGACCTGGGCTTTAGCAACGTGTTAGCCTGGTTTTACCGGGAGTTTTAACGGGGAGGAGCGATGGGAGAGCTAAAGTGGTACGTATTGCGCGTCATCAGCGGCCAGGAGAAGAAAGTAAAGTCTTACCTGGAGACGGAAATCGAGCGTTCCAAGCTGACGGAGTTTATTCCGCAGGTCTTGATCCCGTCGGAGAAAGTGTATGAGATGCGTAACGGAAAGAAGAAGATGCGCGAAAAGAACTTCTTCCCCGGCTACGTTCTTCTGTCTGCCGACCTCTCGCATCCGGAAGCTCACCATACGGTTACCAATATCCCCGGCGTGCTGGGGTTCCTGGGTGGAACCGGGACAGGCTCGGCCAAGGATCCGGTGCCGCTCCGCCAGACGGAGGTGAACCGCATCCTCGGTAAGGTAGACGAAGTGGATGAAGTAGGCGAAAAGCTGGAGCGTCCGTTTATCAAGGGCGAATCAGTGAAGGTAATGGATGGGCCATTCAGCGGGTTCACCGGCGCCGTGGAAGAGATTTTTGAAGACAAGAAAAAGCTGAACGTGATGGTGAAGATCTTCGGCCGCAATACGCCGGTGGAACTGAGCTACATGCAGGTGGAGAAACTGGACTAGGATTTAAGGATTATAGGATTTTTAGTTTTAGCAGATACAGGATATGGCAAAGGAAGTAACAGGTTATTTGAAGTTGCAGGTTAAGGGAGGCCAGGCAAACCCGGCTCCTCCTATCGGTCCCGCACTGGGTTCTAAGGGTCTGAACATCATGGACTTCTGCAAGCAGTTCAATGCACGCTCCCAGGACAAGCCCGGCCAGGTGCTCCCGGTATTGATCACCATCTATAATGACAAGTCGTTTGACTTCGTCATCAAGACCCCCCCCGCTGCCGTCCTGATCATGGAAGCCATCAAGATCCAAAAGGGTTCCAAAGAACCGAACCGCAATAAGGTAGGTTCCATCAGCTGGGATCAGATCAAGAAGATCGCCGAAACCAAAATGCCTGACCTCAATGCCTTCAAGGTAGAGTCAGCCATGAAAATGATTGCAGGAACAGCCCGTAGCATGGGTGTTACAGTAAGCGGTGCTGCACCGTGGGATAAATAAGCGTAGAAGCATATGGCAAGGATTTCCAAAAACAGAAAGGCCGTGATGGCCAAATACAACGCCGAGAAGGAGTACTCCCTCGACGATGCAGCCAAAGTGCTGAAAGACATTACGTTCACCAAGTTTGACGCATCGGTCGATCTCGATATTCGCCTGGGCGTTGACCCGAAGAAGTCGGACCAGATGGTGCGCGGCGTGGTTTCCCTGCCTCACGGCCTGGGTAAGGTCGTACGTGTCCTGGTGCTCTGCACACCTGACAAAGTGCAGGAAGCGAAAGACGCCGGCGCGGAGCACGTGGGCCTCGATGACTATGTGACCAAGATTGAAGGCGGCTGGACGGATATCGATGTGATCATCTGTACGCCGACCGTCATGGCGAAAGTAGGTAAACTGGGTAAGGTGCTGGGTCCCCGTGGCCTGATGCCCAACCCGAAGTCCGGAACCGTTACCCTCGAAGTAGGGAAGGCAGTGAAAGAAGTGAAAGCGGGTAAGGTGGACTTTAAAATCGACAAACAAGGAATCATTCACGCATCCATAGGTAAGGCTTCCTTCAGCGCGGAAAAAATCAAAGAAAATGCCGCTGAACTTATTCACATGGTTGCGAAGCTCAAGCCGGCCTCTTCGAAAGGAACCTATTTCCAAAGCATCAGCCTTTCGACTACGATGAGCCCCGGAATAATGATTGACCGGAGTACGATTGGCGGACTCTAATTTTTAAACACGATGACCCGCGAAGAAAAAGGACAGATTATTGATGAGTTGGCGGAGAAATTCGCCCAACACAATCACTTTTACATTACCGACGCGTCGGGTTTCACCGTAGGGCAGATCAATGCCTTCCGGAGGATCTGTTTCCATCAGGGCGTGGAGTACCGGGTGTATAAAAACACCCTGATCCGCAAAGCGCTGGAAAAGCAGTCCGGTAATTTCGAACCCATGTTCAAGGTATTGCATGGATTCTCGGGCGTAATCTTTTCGAAAGAAAGTGGTAACGCACCGGCAAGAGCGATTAAGGAATACCGCAAAAAAAACGAAGGGAAGCCCGCCTTCAAGGCAGCTTCCATTCAATCCGACTTGTATTTCGGCGAGGAAAATCTCTCCGTGCTCAGCGACCTGAAGTCGAAGAATGAGCTCATCGGCGAGGTGATCGCGCTCCTCCAGTCCCCGGCCAAGAATGTGTTGTCTGCCCTTCTGAGCAGCAAGCAGACCGTAGCCGGCCTGGTGAAAACGTTGGAAACCCGTACCAAATAATTGTTGAACTGAACTCTAAACACTTACTAAAATGGCTGACATTAAAGCAATTGGCGATCAACTGGTAGAACTCTCTGTAAAAGAAGTTTCTGAACTGGCTTCTTACCTCAAAGAAACCTACGGCATCGAGCCCGCAGCGGCTGCCGTAGCGGTAGCAGGCCCTGCGGCCGGTGGTGGTGGCGGCGCAGCGGCTGCTGAAAAGACCAATTTTGATGTAGTTCTCAAGTCTGCTGGCGCCAATAAGCTCCAGATCGTGAAGCTCGTGAAAGAACTCACCGGCCTGGGTCTCAAAGAGGCCAAGGACATGGTAGACGGAGCTCCCAAGACCATCAAGGAAGGACTGCCGAAAGACGAAGCAGAAAACCTCAAGAAGCAACTCGTAGAGGCAGGCGCCGAAGTCGAGTTGAAGTAATTCTTCTTGAAGACGCTGGGTATCGTCTAGCATCGATACTGGCCCCAATTCCGTCCCGATAGCCATCGGGACGGGATGGGGTTGGTGTATTTCTACCCACTTCTGTTTTAGAACCGGGACCTTAAAACGCATTGCACCTTGGCAAAGAAGACCATCAACAACCGGATTGACTTCTCGAACATCGAGCGAATCATCGATTACCCCGATTTCCTCGATCTCCAGCTCCAATCCTTCAAAGATTTCCTGCAGATTGAAACGCCGGCCGAGAAAAGGCAGAATGAGGGTCTCTTCAAAGTATTTGCAGAGAACTTCCCCATCTCCGATTCACGCGAAAACTTCGTCCTTGAGTTTGTCGACTATACCATCGACCCGCCCAAGTACAACGTAGACGAGTGCATCGACCGGGGACTGACCTTCTCCGTACCGCTTAAGGCCAAACTGCGCCTCACGTGCAACGATGAGGACAACGAGGACTTCGAAACCATCGAACAGGAAGTGTTCCTGGGCAATATCCCTTACATGACGGAGAAAGGTTCCTTCGTCATCAACGGGGCTGAACGCGTAATCGTATCGCAGCTGCACCGCTCACCCGGCGTGTTCTTCGCCATGAGCAAGCACACCAACGGTACGAAACTGTATTCCGCCCGGATCATCCCCTTCAAAGGCTCTTGGATCGAATTCGCCACCGACGTCAACTCGGTGATGTATGCGTATATCGACCGGAAGAAGAAATTCCCGGTGACCACCCTGCTCCGCGCCATCGGTTACGGCACGGACAAAGACATCCTCGACCTGTTCGGCCTGTCGGAAGAGGTGGAAGCCACCAAGGCAACCCTCAAGAAAGTCGTGGATCGGAAACTTGCCGCCCGCGTACTCAAAACCTGGACGGAGGATTTCGTGGATGAAGATACCGGTGAAGTGGTATCGATTGACCGGAACGAAGTGCTGCTCGAGCGTGACCATATCCTGACAGCCGAGGATGTGGATACCATTATCGACAGCGGCGTGAAGTCCATCATCCTGCACCGCGATGACGTCAACATCACCGACTACCATATCATTTTCAATACGCTCGCCAAAGACAACTCCAACTCGGAGAAGGAAGCCGTCGAGCAAATCTATCGCCAGCTGCGCAACACGGAAGCCCCGGATGAGCAGACCGCGCGCGATATCATCCAGAGCCTCTTCTTCAGCGAGAAGCGTTATGACCTCGGCGAAGTAGGGCGCTACCGGATCAACAAGAAACTCGGTCTGGAACTGAGCGCCGACCAGCGCGTACTCACGACCCAGGATATTATCCTGATCGTGAAGTACCTCATCGGGCTGGTCAACTCCAAGGCCCTGGTCGACGACATCGACCACCTGAGCAACCGCCGTGTCCGCACGGTAGGCGAACAGCTCTATACCCAGTTTGGCGTGGGTCTCGCCCGTATGGCCCGCACCATCAAGGAGCGCATGAACGTGCGTGACAACGAAGACTTCAAGCCGGTGGACCTCATCAACGCCCGCACGCTGTCTTCGGTGATCAACTCGTTCTTCGGCACCAACCAGCTGTCGCAGTTCATGGACCAGACGAACCCGCTGGCTGAGATCACCCACAAGCGCCGCATGTCGGCCCTCGGTCCCGGTGGTCTTTCCCGCGAGCGTGCCGGCTTCGAAGTCCGCGACGTGCACTATACGCACTATGGTCGCCTCTGTACCATCGAAACGCCGGAAGGTCCGAACATCGGTCTTATCTCGTCGCTTTGCGTACATGCTAAAGTCAACAAGATGGGCTTCATCGAGACGCCGTACCGCCGCGTCGAGAACGGCAAGGTGAAGACCAAGGATATCATCTTCCTTACTGCGGAAGAGGAGGATACGCACAACATCGCACAGGCAAACGCCAGGCTGAAACCCAACGGTGAATTCATCGCCGAGAAGGTGAAGGCTCGCTTTGAGGGAGACTTCCCGGTGGTAGAACCCAAAGAGGTTCGCTACATGGACGTGGCCCCCAACCAGATTGTGTCCATTGCTGCCTCGCTCATTCCGTTCCTTGAGCACGATGACGCCAACCGCGCCCTCATGGGTTCGAACATGCAGCGCCAGGCGGTACCCCTCATGCGCCCCGAGGCGCCCATCGTGGGTACGGGCCTCGAAGGCCGCATCGCGCTCGACAGCCGTGCGCTGATCCTGGCCGAAAGCAGCGGCGTGGTGGATTATGTCGATGCTAAGAAAATCGTAATCAAGTACGACGTCACGGAAGAGCAGCAGCTCGTCCGCTTTGACGATGAGTACAAAACCTATAGCCTGATCAAGTTCCGCCGTACCAACCAGGATACGTGCATCAACCTGACGCCGCTGGTCAAGAAGGGCCAGAAGGTCGAAAAAGGCCAGCCGCTTTGCCAGGGCTATGCCACCGAAAACGGTGAACTCGCCCTCGGCCGGAACCTGCTCGTGGCCTACATGCCCTGGCAGGGTTACAACTTCGAGGATGCTATCGTTATTTCTGAGCGCATCGTGCAGAACGATGTGTACACGTCCATCCACGTGGAGGAGTTTGAACTCGAGGTGCGCGACACCAAGCGCGGTGAGGAAGAACTCACGTCGGAAATCCCGAACGTAAGCGAAGAAGCCGTCAAGAACCTGGACGAGAACGGTATCATTCGCATTGGTGCCGAGGTTCGTGAAGGGGATATCCTGATCGGTAAGATCACGCCGAAGGGCGAAACGGATCCCACCCCGGAAGAAAAACTGCTGCGTGCTATCTTCGGCGACAAGGCCGGCGACGTGAAGGATGCGTCCATGAAGGCACCGCCCTCGCTCAAAGGCGTAGTAATCGAGACGAAACTCTTCTCGCGTCCCAAGCGCGACAAGGATGTCCGTACGAAATCGAAGAAGGAGCTCGATGCGCTCAAGAACCGCTACAGCAAATCGCTCGGCGACCTGCGCAACGAGATGATCAAGAAGCTCACCACGATCCTGACGGGCAAGACCAGCCAGGGCGTGAAGCACAAGTTCGGCGACGAACTGATCAGCAAGGGTGTCAAGTTCACCGGCAAGGTGATCGAGAGCAACCTGTTCCCCGACAAGAACATCTACCGCGACGAGAGCAACTACAACGTGCCGGAAGAGGTCAACCTCATCGCCGACGTAAGCCTCGAGTCGTGGACGACCGACGACCACACCAACAACCTGGTGGCGGAGATCGTGAAGAACTACCTCAACAAGCGCAACGTGATCGCCGGCGAATTCAAGCGCGAGCGATTCACGCTGGAAGTGGGTGATGAGCTCCCGGCCGGTATCGTGCAGTTGGCGAAAGTATATGTGGCGAAGAAGCGCAAGCTGAAAGTGGGAGACAAGATGGCCGGCCGCCACGGTAACAAGGGCGTCGTGGCCAAGATTGTCCGTGATGAAGACATGCCGTTCCTCGAGGATGGTACACCGGTCGACATCTGCCTCAACCCGCTCGGTGTTCCTTCGCGTATGAACCTGGGACAGATCTATGAGACAGTGTTGGCATGGGCCGGCAAGAAGCTCGGTCGCAAGTACGCGACTCCGATCTTCGACGGCGGTAGCCTCGACGACGTGTCCAACGAACTGAAGGAAGCCGGTCTTCCGGAGTTCGGACGGACCTACCTCTACGATGGTCTCACGGGCGAGAAGTTCGACCAGCCGGTCACCGTGGGCATGGCATACATGCTGAAACTCGGTCACCTGGTAGACGACAAGATGCACGCCCGTTCGATCGGACCTTACTCCCTCATCACGCAACAGCCCCTGGGTGGTAAAGCCCAGTTCGGCGGCCAGCGCTTCGGTGAGATGGAGGTGTGGGCGATCGAGGCGTTCGGCGCTTCACACATCCTGCAGGAAATCCTGACCATCAAGTCGGACGACGTCATTGGCCGGGCCAAGGCGTACGAGTCGATCGTGAAGGGTGAGAACATGAGGAAGCCGAATATTCCGGAATCCTTCAACGTACTCGTGCATGAGCTAAGAGGCCTTGCCCTTGAGATCACGATGGATTAAGTCAATAGTCGATGGTCGATAGTCCATAGAGGCTATCGACTATGGACGATGGACCATGGACTAGAACAGAATTGAACAAGAACTGAAAACAACCCAAGCATGTCTTTCAGAAAGAATAAGAAGATCAACAACGATTTCTCGAAGATCACCATCAGCCTGGCCTCCCCGGAGTCAATCCTGGAGAGCTCTCACGGCGAGGTAACGCAGCCCGAAACCATCAATTACCGGACCTATAAGCCGGAGATGGGTGGTTTGTTCTGCGAGCGCATCTTCGGCCCGGTAAAGGATTGGGAGTGTCATTGCGGGAAGTACAAGCGAATCCGATACAAGGGGATCATCTGTGACCGCTGCGGTGTTGAAGTAACAGAGAAGAAAGTACGCCGTGAGCGCATGGGTCATATCGAACTGGTGACTCCCGTGGCTCACATCTGGTATTTCCGCTCGCTCCCGAACAAGATCGGTTATCTTCTCGGCCTGCCGACGAAGAAACTGGATCAGATCATTTACTACGAGCGTTATGTAGTTATCCAGCCCGGCATCAAGGAAGAGGAAGGTGTCAGCCGCCTCGATTTCCTGACGGAGGAAGAATACCTCGATATCATCGACAAGCTTCCCCGTGAGAACCAGATGCTGGACGATACGGATCCGCGCAAGTTCATCGCCAAGATGGGCGCCGATGCCCTCGAGATGCTCCTCAGCCGCGTTAACCTGGACGAACTCTCCTACGAGCTTCGTCACCAGGCCGCTACGGATACGTCCCAGCAGCGCAAGGCGGAGGCCCTCAAGCGCCTCAAGGTGGTGGAAGCGTTCCGCGATGCCAACTCGCGCATCGAGAACAAGCCCCAGTGGATGATCATCAAGATGGTGCCGGTTATTCCTCCGGAACTCCGTCCGCTGGTGCCGCTGGATGGCGGACGTTTTGCAACGTCTGACCTTAATGACCTGTATCGCCGCGTCATTATCCGCAACAACCGACTCAAGCGCCTCATCGATATCAAGGCCCCGGAAGTGATTCTCCGCAACGAGAAGCGCATGCTCCAGGAAGCCGTCGATTCGCTGTTTGACAACTCCCGGAAAGTGAACGCCGTTCGTTCCGAAGGTAACCGTGCGCTGAAGTCACTCAGTGATATGCTGAAAGGCAAGCAGGGCCGGTTCCGTCAGAACCTCCTCGGTAAGCGGGTCGACTATTCCGGCCGTTCGGTTATCGTGGTAGGTCCCGAATTGAAATTGCACGAATGCGGTCTTCCCAAAGACATGGCCGCTGAATTGTTCAAGCCGTTCATCATCCGCAAGCTCATCGAAAGAGGCATTGTGAAGACGGTGAAGTCGGCCAAGAAGATTGTAGACCGCAAGGATCCTGTGGTTTGGGATATCCTGGAAAACGTGCTGAAGGGCCATCCTGTGCTCCTCAACCGTGCTCCTACGCTCCACCGCCTCGGCATCCAGGCGTTCCAGCCCAAGCTGATTGAAGGAAAAGCCATCCAGTTGCACCCGCTCGTATGTACGGCCTTCAACGCCGACTTCGACGGTGACCAGATGGCCGTACACGTTCCGCTTGGACAAGAAGCCATCATGGAAGCATCCCTGCTGATGCTGTCTTCTCACAATATTCTTAACCCTTCCAATGGCGCCCCGATCACCGTTCCTTCCCAGGACATGGTGTTGGGACTTTACTACCTGACCAAGGGACGCAAAGGGGAGAAGGGTGAGGGCAAAATGTACTATTCACCGGAAGAAGTGATTATCGCCTATAACGAAGGACGGCTGTCCAAGCACGCCATGGTTAAGGTCCGCGTAAAGGTGAAGGACAAGAAGACCGGTGAATTGGCGACCAAGCTGCTCGAGACCGTTACAGGACGCGTCATCTTTAACCAGGTGGTGCCTGAAGAAGTAGGCTTTGTCGATGAACTGCTGACCAAGAAGAAACTGCAAACGATCATCGCCGACGTATACAAGGCGGCCGGTATGGCGAAGGCAGCCAAATTCCTCGATGATATCAAGGAACTCGGCTTCCAGATGGCTTACCGCGGAGGCTTGTCCATCGGTTTGAACGACGTTAAGGTCCCGGCTGAAAAAGAGAAGCTGGTGGCTTCCGCTCAGAAGGAAGTGGACGGCGTGTGGAACAACTACATGATGGGTCTAATTACCGATAACGAGCGTTATAACCAGGTAATCGATATCTGGACCCGGACCAACACGATGCTCACCAACACGCTGATGAAGCAGTTGGAGGAGGATCAGGCCGGATTCAATTCCATCTACATGATGATGCACTCGGGTGCCCGCGGTTCGCGCGAGCAGGTGCGCCAGTTGGGCGGTATGCGCGGTCTGATGGCCAAGCCGCAAAAGAACCTGGCCGGCTCTGTAGGTTCTATCATTGAAAACCCCATCCTCTCCAACTTTAAAGAAGGATTGGATGTATTGGAAT
Organism: Cyclobacteriaceae bacterium; assembly: GCA_016787605.1. Lineage (GTDB taxonomy): Bacteria > Bacteroidota > Bacteroidia > Cytophagales > Cyclobacteriaceae > ELB16-189. Next base: position 14,168 of record JAEUUE010000045.1, on the reverse strand, counting down.
ACTTCATCTCTACCCACGGTGCGCGGAAAGGTCTGGCCGATACGGCCCTCAAGACGGCCGATGCCGGATACCTCACCCGCCGACTGGTAGACGTTGCCCAGGACCTGGTGATCACGGAAGAAGACTGCGGCACGTTGCGTGGTCTCCGTGTGGCCGCCCTGAAAGACAACGAAGACATCGTGGAGCCATTGTCCGAGCGTATCCTCGGTCGCGTTTCGGTGCACGATGTTTATGATCCCATCAACGACGAGCTGGTGTGCGCTGCCGGTGAAGAGATCACCGAGGAGATTGCCAAGAAGATCGAAGAGACGAGCATTGAAGAAGTGGAAATCCGCTCCATCCTCACCTGCGAATCACGGGTGGGTGGTTGCGCGAAGTGCTACGGCCGCAACCTGGCTACCGGACGCATGGTGCAGACGGGCGAGGCGGTAGGTGTTATCGCAGCCCAGTCCATCGGTGAACCTGGTACCCAGCTGACGCTCCGCACGTTCCACGTGGGTGGCGCCGCTTCCAACATTGCCACGGAAGCAAGCATCAAGGCCAAGTTCCCGGGTACCATCGAGTTCGAAGGCATCCGTACCATTGACGTGGAGAAGGATGGCGTGAAATCGAAGGTGGTAATGGGCCGCACGGGTGAAATCCGGATCGTAGAAAAGGACAAGAACCGTGTGCTGATCGCCAACAACGTTCCTTATGGTGCGTTCCTCCATGTGAAGGATGGCCAGAAGGTGGAGAAAGGCGATGAACTCTGTAACTGGGATCCGTACAATGCCGTGATTCTCTCCGAGTTTGACGGTGAAATTGAATACGAGTCAATCATTGAAGGGATTACCTATAAGGAAGAGTCTGACGAGCAGACGGGTCACCGCGAGAAGGTGATTACCGAGACGCGCGACAAGACAAAAAACCCGGCGATCATCGTCAAGGGCAAGGCCGAGACGAAGGCCTACAACATTCCTGTCGGCGCTCACCTGGCCGTGGATGAGAAAGACCAGATCAAGGCGGGTACGGTACTCGTGAAGATCCCCCGCGCCGTGGGCAAGTCCCGCGACATCACGGGTGGTTTGCCCCGCGTAACGGAATTGTTCGAAGCTCGCAACCCGTCGAACCCGGCGGTCGTGAGCGAAATCGACGGTGTCGTTACCTATGGTGGCATCAAGCGCGGTAACCGCGAAATCTTCATCGAATCCCGCGACGGCGTTCAGAAGCGCTACCTCGTGCCGCTGTCCAAGCACATCCTCGTGCAGGACAACGACTTCGTGAAAGCCGGTCAGCCGCTTTCCGATGGCGCGATCACGCCTTCCGATATCCTGTCGATCAAAGGCCCGACGGCTGTACAGGAGTACCTGGTGAACGAAATCCAGGAAGTGTACCGCCTGCAGGGTGTTAAGATTAACGATAAGCACATCGAGTGTATCGTCAGCCAGATGATGCAGAAAGTGGAGATCATCGACAGCGGTGATACCAGCTTCCTGCAGGGCGAATACGTCGATAAGCTCGAGTTCCGCGAAGTCAACGACCTGGTACTCGATAAGAAAGTGGTGTTGGATTCGGGCGACAGCCAGAAGCTGAAACCCGGCATGATCATCACGGCTCGCGAGCTTCGCGATGAGAACTCTTCGCTGAAACGCAAAGACCAGCGTCCTGCCGAAGTGCGCGATGCGATGCCGGCCGTTTCCCGCCCGACGCTCCAGGGTATCACCCAGGCTTCGTTGAAGACGGAAAGCTGGCTCTCGGCTGCTTCGTTCCAGGAGACAACCAAGGTGCTGAGCGAAGCTGCTATCCGCGGTAAGGCAGACACCCTGGCCGGTTTGAAGGAAAACGTCATCGTGGGTCACCTGATCCCGGCCGGTACCGGCCAGCGCAGCTTCAACGATCTCATTGTTGGATCGGAAGAAGAGTATGAGAAGATGATGGAAGCATCCAACGCCCCGGCGGCACCCCGCAAGGAGCGCGAGTTGCAGACAAATAACTAATCTCACCCCCGGCCCCCTCTCCGTTTTCGGAGAGGGGGAGGAGGTGGAAATTCTATGGCTGAGGACAAGAAAAAGGAGCCCGTGCAGAACCAGATCAACATCGAGTTGACGGAAGATGTAGCGGAAGGCGTGTACTCCAACCTCGCGATGATCGCCCACTCCAACAGCGAGTTTGTGATCGATTTTATCCGGCTGATGCCGGGGGTTCCCAAGGCCAAGGTCAAATCACGCATCGTCATTACACCGGAGCATGCCAAGCGCTTGCTGGCCGCCCTGAAGGACAACATCGATAAGTACGAAGCCTCTTTCGGTCCGATCAAACGGACGGACGAGCTTCCCAAGTTCCCCATGAACTTCGGCGGAACGATGGGTGAGGCGTAGTTCCCAATAAGTTGCTACAATAATCATTAATCAAGCCACGCTGATCTTTGTGGCTTCATGGGCAACTTGTGACGTCTCACTGATCACCCTCTTCTTCGCCATGCGCTAAGTAGTCGATGTGAATCAGTGATCCCTGGTATTCCTTAAACTTGATCCGGTCGCCCACCTCTTTTTGCCCATAGTGGTCAGGATGGCAATGAACGGTGAGCGTGTCTCCGGCATCGGTGCGCACCACGGCAATCCACTGTTCTTCCTTGACGACCCGAATCGAATAGGCGCCTCGTTTCGTTCCGCCATACGGGGTATCTGCGTAGCGCAGGTTAGAGGGCACGTAGATCTTCTCGATCACCGTGCCGGTCATATGTTCGGGAGGGTCGATGACGAAGCTGCCAACGAAGACAGCAACCATCAGGCAGAACAGGATAGTAAACGTCAGTACTCCGTTGCGACGGATCCATTCTTTCGCGGTCATGGGCTTTGGGGTGTTAAGGGCGTTTGCCGGGGTGCGGAATTTTTCTGGTTATTACGCCGGGTGGAACGCGGGTAACCGGCGTCCGGGGCCGAGGGCGCTCTACGGGTCATATTGCCCCTCCGGGTTAGAAGAACATGCCTCAAAGGTCGGTTCATGGGCTGCCGGGGATAGCCCATACCCGACGGCCCGATCATTCGCCGAGGTGGAAAACCTCGAAATTGGCCTGATTTCCAACAAAATTCTTCGAAAGAGCCCTTTGGAAGCTGTCTTCCTTTAAATACCTTTGCAGTCCCAAAAAATTAAAGGGTAAAAAGACAGTAACTCGATGCCTACCATTCAGCAACTCGTACGGAAAGGGCGCAAGAAATTGACGTTTAAGTCGAAATCTCCCGCCCTGGACTCTTCGCCGCAACGTCGGGGAGTTTGCACGCGCGTGTACACCACGACGCCCAAGAAGCCGAACTCCGCGCTCCGCAAAGTGGCCCGTGTTCGCCTGACCAACAGCAAGGAGGTCAACGCCTACATTCCTGGCGAAGGCCACAACCTGCAGGAGCACTCCATCGTGCTCATCCGTGGTGGTCGTGTGAAGGACCTTCCCGGTGTGCGCTACCACATCATCCGTGGCGCCCTGGATACGGCCGGCGTGAATGGAAGACAGCAGAGCCGCTCGAAGTACGGTGCGAAACGCCCGAAAGGCGGAGCCGCTGCTCCGGCCGCTAAAGCTGCACCTGCCAAAAAATAATTCAAAGGAATCATGAGAAAGTCGAAACCGAAGAAGAGATATCTCCTCCCTGATCCGAAGTTCAACGATACCCTCGTAACGAAGTTCGTGAACTACATGATGGAACGTGGCAAGAAGAGCATTGCCTACAATATCTTCTACGATGCCATTGGTATCGTCGAGAAGAAAGTTGGCGAGCCTGGCCTCGAAGTATGGAAGCGCGCATTGAGCAACCTGACTCCTTCTGTAGAAGTAAAGAGCCGCCGGGTCGGTGGTGCTACCTTCCAGGTTCCGGTGGAAATCCGCCCGGAGCGCCGGATCAACCTCAGCATCAAATGGCTCATCGACTATTCCCGCGCCCGCGGTGAGAAGACGATGATGGACAAACTCGCCGGCGAAATCATCGCTGCCTCGAAAGGCGAAGGCGCAGCCATCAAGAAGAAAGACGACACACACCGCATGGCGGAAGCAAACAAGGCATTTTCACATTTCAGATTCTGATCCTAAATGGCACGCGACCTCAAGTATACACGTAACATTGGTATTGCCGCGCACATCGACGCCGGTAAGACGACGACGACCGAGCGCATTCTGTATTACGCCGGCGTAAACCACAAGATCGGGGAAGTGCACGATGGTGCCGCCACGATGGACTGGATGGAGCAGGAACAGGAGCGTGGTATCACGATCACCTCTGCCGCCACCACGGTTTACTGGAATTTCAAAGGCAACAAGTATCACGTCAACATCATCGATACCCCGGGCCACGTGGACTTCACCGTAGAGGTGAACCGCTCCCTGCGCGTACTCGATGGCCTGGTGTTCCTCTTCAGCGCTGTAGACGGCGTGGAGCCCCAGTCAGAGACCAACTGGCGCCTGGCGGATAACTACAAAGTAGCCCGCATCGGTTTCGTCAACAAAATGGACCGCGCCGGCGCCGACTTCCTCGGTGTCTGCAAGCAGGTGAAGGAAAAGCTCGGCAGCAAGGCCGTTGCCCTCCAGCTCCCGATCGGTGCCGAAGACAATTTTAAAGGTGTGGTTGATCTCGTGGGCAACCGCGGAATCATCTGGAACGAGGCCGACAAGGGCATGACCTACGAGGTGGTGCCGATCCCCGCCGACATGGTGGAGGAAGCCAAGGAGTATCGCGAGAAACTCCTGGAAGCCGTCGCCGAAGTCGATGAAACCCTCATTGAGAAGTACTTCGAAGATCCGAACTCCATTTCCGAGGCCGAGATCATGAAGGCGCTCCGCGAGGCCACCATCAGCATGAAGATCGTTCCCATGGTGTGCGGCTCTTCGTTCAAGAACAAGGGTGTGCAGACCATGCTCGATTATGTGATGGAAGTGCTTCCGTCACCCCTGGATAAGGACATCATCGTGGGCAAGAACCCCGATACCGAGGAGGAAGTCAACATCCGCCCGGACGAGAAGGAGCCGTTTGTGGCCCTTGCGTTCAAGATCGCAACCGATCCGTTTGTGGGCCGCCTTTGCTTCATCCGCGCCTATTCGGGAGCGCTGGATTCCGGCTCCTACATCTATAACTCCCGTTCGCGGCAGAAAGAGCGCATTTCACGTGTGTTCCAGATGCACGCCAACAAGCAGAATCAAATCGACCGCCTCGCCGCCGGTGATATCGGCGCCGTGGTAGGTTTTAAGGATATCAAGACCGGCGACACGCTTTGCGATGAAAAACGCATCGTGCAGCTCGAGTCGATGATCTTCCCTGAGCCGGTGATCGGTTACGCCATCGAGCCCAAGAAGCAGGCTGACGCCGACAAGCTGGGTATGGCGATCTCCAAACTGGTGGAAGAGGATCCTACCCTCCGCGTGAATACCGATCACGAAACGGGCCAGGTGATTCTCCGCGGTATGGGTGAATTGCACCTCGAAATCATTATCGACCGCCTGCGTCGCGAATTCAAAGTAGAGATCAACCAGGGTGCTCCCCAAGTGGCCTACAAGGAAGCGCTTACCAAGTCGGTTGAACATAAGGAAGTCTACAAGAAGCAGACCGGTGGTCGCGGTAAGTTTGCCGATATCGTATTCGAGATCGGTCCCCGCGAGCTGGGTCCTGAGGACAAGCCGGGCCTGTTGTTCGAAAACGACATCGTCGGTGGTGTGATTCCCCGTGAATTCATCCCGGCCGTACAGAAAGGCTTTGAACAGGCCATGGTCAACGGACCGCTGGCCGGCTACCCGATCGATTCGATGAAGGTTCGCCTGTTCCACGGTTCGTACCATGACGTGGACTCCGATTCGCTTTCATTCGAATTGGCTGCCCGTATCGGCTTCAAGGAGGCGGCACGCAAGTGCGCACCCCAGTTGCTCGAGCCGATCATGGCCGTAGAAGTAATCTCTCCGGACGAGTATACCGGTTCGGTAACCGGCGACCTCAACCGTCGTCGCGGTATCATGAAGGGTATGGACACCCGCGGTGGTGCCCAGGTGATCAAGGCCGACGTGCCGCTGGCCGAACTGTTCGGCTACGTGACCGATCTGCGTACGATCACTTCGGGACGTGCTTCGGCCTCCCTCACGTTCTCGCACTACAGCCCGGTTCCCAAGAACCTGGCCGACAAGGTAATTGATGAAGTTAAAGGCGCTGTCGCCGCAAAGTAATACGCTTATGAATCAGAAAATTCGCATCAAGCTCAAGTCGTACGATCATAACCTCGTCGACAAGTCGTCGGAGAAGATTGTGCGCGCGGTGAAAGCCACGGGCGCCATCGTCAGCGGCCCCATTCCGCTCCCTACGGAGAAAGAGAAGTTTACCGTACTTCGTTCGCCGCACGTGAACAAGAAGTCGCGTGAGCAGTTCCAGCTCTGCACGTTCAAGCGCCTGGTGGATATCTATTCCAACAGCGCCAAGACCGTGGATGCCCTGATGAAGCTCGAGCTTCCCAGTGGCGTGGACGTGGAAATTAAAGTGTAGTTCAGGAAACTAATATTTTTGAAAGCCCTTTTCTGGTTACCAGGAAAGGGCTTTTTTCGTGTCATCGTGCCAGGGTACCAACGTGCTTAGGCACCAAGGTGCCAATGCATCCTATATGAATGCCTGCAGGCAGGATGCTTGGGTGGATTGGCGAAAGTCCATTGGCCCGTTGGCAAATTGACCCCTTGACACATCAGTATGAGCGAGAAGCAAGGCACATCGGCAACCCAACCCCCTCTCCGGGAAAAAGAGGACTTCTATTGGGAGAATGGCTTCATGGTCTTCACGGAGGCTTATCACAAGAAGCGGGGATATTGCTGCCAATCGGGGTGTCGACATTGCCCCTATGGTTTTAAGAAGCCTGCCATACCGCAAGCAAGAGATTAGCCGGTCAATGGGTACATTTTTGGTTTTTATGTACCTTGATCCATCTCCAAAACTTCTCGATCATGACTGAGTCATTCTCCGTCCCTGCAGCAACAATTCCGTGTGAGAATTGCAGTGCCCCCACCCAGCCAGGGCAAGCGTTTTGTGGGGCTTGCGGCTACCCTCAAAGTGGTACAGAGGATCAGAAGAACCGTTTCAGGGACTCCATCCGCATAAAGAAGGTGCTCGTGGCCGAAACTCAGAAAGAGACGCGAACTGCCAAGACCATCATTTTTGTTTTTGCCGGACTGTATTTCTGCCTGGGGTTGTTCCATGGTTTTGTCGCGGATGATTTCCCTACGATGATTGTGGAACTCTTCATTTGCCTGCTCTTCCTGGTCCTCGGCGCCTGGAGTAGCAAGAATCCATTTGGAGCTATCCTCACCGCGTTCTTCATTTACCTGACTTTTCAGATCGTGGAAGTGTTCATAGATCCTACATCCCTTTTCAAGGGAATCATCGTGAAGATTTTCATTATCGGAGCCTTTGTGAAGGGCATCCGATCGGCGATGGAGGCCCAAAAGTATATCAAGGAGCTTGAGAAAATGAAGGCGGTTCGTACGGATGAGTGATATTGATGTAGAGATCCAAACGGCTTGTCCGCACTGCCAGGCGCCTTACCAGCCTGGCGACGCCTTCTGTCAGATTTGCGGGAAGGAGTTAGTCGTTGAGCCACGCGACGACTTTGGTGATGTATTTGTGCCCCTTCGGCCTGTGCTCCTCTATTACTTCATGCTTCTCCTGGTATTGGCATTGTATAAGTTCACCGACTCGTTTCCAGACGGGTTGGCGGGGATGATTGTCATTACCCTGGTAACCGTGGTGATTACCGTGGCGTTTACTGTGGAGTCGTGGGCAACTACGCGCAAGCTCTATTCCTTCTCCGGCGTTCGGTGGTCGATACTCGGTTTAACGATCGGGGGTGCCATGGTCGGTAGCCTTGTCGTCAATATGCTGTGCGATTTCATCAATGCCTCTTTTCATGATGATGTATTCTACAACACGTACCTGTTTGCCGACACGCCGTATCCCTTGCTCTTTGCCACGCTGATGATTGCGTTAGAGCCGGCCATATTCGAAGAAGTAGCCTTTCGTGGGTTTCTGTTTACGAGCCTGGCCAGGATAACCAAGGGTGTGAATGCAGTCTATGTATCGGCCTTCCTGTTTGGGATCATGCATTTGTCCATCATCAGCCTCATATGGCTTGTGCCCATAGGAATCGCGTTCGCTGAGCTTCGCCGACGATATGATACCCTTTGGTACGGCATGGCCGGTCATTTCGTTTATAACTTTTGCATTGTGTTGTACGAATACTTTGGGATCTGAGGATCCTTGGGTATCAACTTCGAATGGAAATAGCCTTTGAAAGTTGGGATTAGTCAAGAGACCCTTACCGTTTCTTACTTCCAATCGCCCTCCACAACTCATCAGCGGCCTCGGACGGCAGCATGTCATGCTTGCGAATCTTGTTGATCAAGTGAGACTTGATCCGGGTCAGTTTGGGCGACTCAAGTTCTTGCCGAAATGTCTGCTCCAGGCTCTCATCGACCCATTTCACTTGCTGTTCCCCGCGATTGATTTCCAGGTAGCCCGAATGACGGGCATGAGAGTCATATTCCTGGATCATCCTCCAGGCCTCCTCAATGCCTTTGTTTTCGAGCGACGAGACGGTCAGAACTTTGACTTTCCATCCTGAAATCGGCGTTTGCTGAAAATGAAGGGCCTGCAACGCATCGGCTTTAGCCTCGTTGGCGGCCTTTACATTGTTCCCGTCAGCCTTGGTGATGAGAATGCCATCGGCCATTTCCATGATCCCCTTTTTGATTCCCTGCAGCTCATCCCCGGCGCCGGCGAGCATCAAAAGGAGGAAGAAGTCAACCATGTTGCGGACAATGGTTTCTGACTGGCCTACGCCAACGGTTTCGATGAGAATCACATCAAAGCCCGCGGCTTCGCACAGCAACATGGCTTCGCGGGTATGATACGTTACGCCGCCCAGGGCCGTGCCGGTGGGTGAGGGGCGGATGAAAACGCTGGGGTTTCGGCTGAGCTTTTCCATCCGGGTCTTGTCGCCGAGAATGCTTCCCTTGGTTTTCTGACTGGTGGGGTCGACGGTAAGCACGGCCACTTTCTTGCCCAGTCGCGTAAGTACCTCGCCGAATGCCTCAATGAAGGTGCTCTTGCCAACGCCGGGCACACCGGTGATGCCGATGCGAATGGCGTTGCCGGTAAGAGGAAGAAGTCGCTTCAGGACAGCCCGGATCTTTTTCTGGTCACGGGCATGGGTGCTCTCGGCCAGGGTGATGGCTTTGGCCAGCACAGCCCGCACTCCGCCCCGGATACCTTGCTCCAGTTCCAGGGCAGTCAAAGAGGTTTTACGGGCCGGCATCTGCGGGTTGATTTACTAGGCTAAATCTCTAAATTTACTCACTACCCATCAACCCCTTGCCTGTAAAATGAAAAAGTTATGGTTTGAGAGCCTCATCATTACGGTGCTCGTGTTCTTTATGCTGTGGGGAGCACAAAAAGTCACGGACTTGAAAGTCTTCACGGCTTTTGATCCCATTGGCCAGGCGATCAAGGATTTTGAGTTGACGGACATCGCCTTCTCGCGGATACGCCCCGATCCGACAGTGGACGAGCATATCATCCTCGTCAACCTGGGCACCTTGCCCCGTCGGGGTATCGCGGAGCAAATCAATATTCTCAGTTCTTTCAAGCCACGGGTGATTGCTCTGGATGCCATCCTGAGTTGTGAAGGAGGGCTAAGGGACAGTGTGAATTGTCCGGCCTTGCTGGATACCCTGGGTAACCTCATGCTAAGCAACGCGATAAAGGATGCAGGAAACGTGGTGCTGGCCTCCAAACTGCTTCAGTCGGATTCCCTTAGCCAGTTAGACGTCAATATTTATGATTCGCTGGAGGTGGTTGATTCCATCTTTAGTAACTATTCCATCCCCGGATATGTCAATCTCCCTACCGATGCCACCTACCAGGAAGATGTTAAACAGTGCCGGTCCATCTTTCCCAGGATGATGGTTAATAAAAAGGAGGAATTGTATTTCGGGGTACAGATTGCCATGCAGTACGATTCGGCGAAGGCAAGAAGGTTCCTCGCCCGGAACAATGAGGAGGAATTGATCAACTTCAGGGGGAATATCGAAGTGATGCAACTTCGGGTGAGGAGTGAGAAGAATGACGAAACTTCCTCGACGCATTTCCCCACGATGTTTTACGTTGTCGATGCCGACCAATTACTGCGCGGCGAGGTGCTTCCGGAAATGTTCCGGGATAACATTGTCATCATGGGATACCTGGGCGACTACCTGGGAGATTCCGCATGGGAGGACAAGTTTTTCACTCCGCTCAATAAGGTGATTGCCGGCCGCGCCAACCCGGACATGTTTGGCCCCGTGGTGCACGCCAACGCCGTGGCCATGATCCTCAATGAAGACTATGTGGACCAAATCCCTGAATGGGCCCAGTATTCCATCGCCTTCTTCGTTTGTCTCATGACGGTGGCCCTGTTTATCCTGATCGACGACAAACTTCCCCACTGGTTCGACGCGTTGTCGGTACTCATCCAGTTGATGGAGGTGGTATTGATCTCCTTCCTGGTGGTGCAGGCATTTGCCCTGTGGAGCCTGAAACTCGAGCTGGCCGTCGCGATAGGGGTTTCTGCCCTGGTAGGTCCGACTTACGATATTTACAAGAGCGTGAAGGGTGAGATCGAAAGGTGGCTTACCCGGAGGCGTGAACGCGTATTAAGCTCCTAGATTGGCACGTTTTTTATTACTTTCGTAGGCTAAATGACACGAAAATGAGAACAGGAAGCAGGATTTTGATGGTGGCAGCCCTGTCGGTGCTTACCCTGACCGGGTATAGCCAAGCCGATTATGCCTTTAGGGTATTGGCCAATAAAGGGGCCAACCAATACAAACCCAAAGAAGCTGACGCATGGCAACCTGTGAAAACGGGAATAAGCCTTAATGTGGGCGATGAATTGAAGGTTTCGGAGAACTCCTACCTGGGACTGGTCAGCAAGAATGGCAAGCCCCTGGAAATCAAGGAGGCGAAAAATTACAAGGTGGCCGATCTTCTCGACCGGGTGAAAACGGGAACCAGCGTGATGTCGAAGTACACCGATTTCATCCTGAGCAGTAATTCGGCGGAAGCCAAAAAGAACCGGCTCAGTGCCACCGGGGCCGTGCACCGCGGGGAAGCCAGCGCCCTAACCGTCTATCTCCCGGGCACCCAGAATTCCTACATCTATAACAACACGATGTATGTGGTATGGGAGGCCCCCAAGGCAGGAGGCCCTTACGTGGTTACCCTCATGGATTTTATGGAGGAGGAACTCATGAAAGTAGAGACCCCCGAAACCAGCGTGAAACTGGATTTGTCTGACCCGAAACTGGCCAAGGTGACCAACTTCCTGGTTCAGGTGGCCAGCAAGGCCGATAGCAAAGTGCATTCGGAGGGCAATGCGGTGAAGCGTCTTACCGCTGCCGAGCATGAGAAGATCAAAAAGTCCTACGAGGAAATTGCGGCTGACGTGAAAGAAGAGACGGCGTTTACGAAGTTTCTCCTGGCTGGTTTCTATGAGCAGCATGGCCTCCTCATCGATGCCATGACGGCCTATGAAGAAGCCGTTCGCCTGGCCCCCGACGTGGAGAGCTTTATGGAAGCCCGCAACGAATTCCTTTACCGGAATAAGATGGCTACCCAGAAGCAATAACCATTTGCTTACACGATCTTGAAGGCCCCGGTTCACAGCCGGGGCTTTTCATTTGCCTGTGCCCGTAATTCTCCTAATTTTGTAGACTACCCTAAACCCAATACCCATGAGTGTACTCGTCAACAAGAACTCACGCATTATCGTACAGGGATTCACCGGCTCGGAAGGTACTTTCCACGCAGGCCAGATGATCGAGTACGGCACTAACGTGGTGGGAGGCGTTACGCCGGGTAAGGGCGGCCAGGTGCACCTGGGCAGGCCCGTATTCAATACGGTCAAGGAGGCAGTCGACAAGACGGGGGCGGATGTGTCTATCATCTTCGTACCCCCGGCATTTGCCGCGGATTCCATCATGGAGGCCGCCGACGCAGGGATCAAGGTAATTGTGGCCATCACCGAAGGTATCCCGGTCAAGGATATGATGATGGCCAAGCAGTATATCAAGGACCGCGGCGTAAGGCTCGTGGGCCCCAACTGCCCGGGGGTGATCACTCCCGGGGAAGCCAAAGTCGGGATCATGCCGGGGTTTGTCTTCAAGAAAGGAACGATCGGGATTGTATCGAAGTCGGGCACGCTTACCTATGAGGCAGCCGACCAAATCGTGAAGGCTGGCCTGGGGATCACTACTGCCATTGGTATCGGCGGCGACCCTATCATCGGCACGCCCACCAAGGAGGCGGTCGAGCTGCTCATGAACGACCCGGATACCGAAGGAATCGTCATGATCGGGGAGATCGGCGGAAATTATGAGCCGGTAGCCGCCCGCTGGATCAAGGAGAATGGAAACAAGAAGCCCGTGGTTGGATTCATCGCCGGGCAAACGGCCCCTCCCGGGCGCCGCATGGGCCACGCCGGCGCCATCATCGGCGGGGCGGAAGATACCGCCGCCGCCAAGATGAAAATCATGCGTGAATGCGGAATTCACGTCGTAGAGTCCCCCGCACTCATTGGGGAGACGATGGCCAAAATTCTGAAGAAGTAGCAGTAGTCATGCTTCGACTCCGCTCAGCATGACTGGGGTTAGTGACTAAGATGAGAGACCTAAGTCAGCCTGAGCGTAGTCGAAGGCTGACGGACCAGGTTACAGCAAGTCATTAGCCAGGTTGGCCAATTCCGACCGCTCACCCTTCTCCAGCGTGATATGCGCATAGAGTTCGTGATCCTTGATCCGGTCGATCAGGTAGGAGAGTCCGTTCGACTGGGAATCCAGGTAAGGGGTATCGATCTGGAAGATATCCCCGGTGAAGATGATTTTCGTGTTCTCCCCGGCGCGTGTAATAATGGTTTTCACCTCGTGCGGCGTCAGGTTCTGCGCCTCATCCACGATGAAGCAGATATTGGAAAGGCTCCGGCCGCGGATGTAGGCCAGCGGGGTGATGACTAATTTCTCGTTGGTCACCATCTCCGTGATCTTGGAGTACTCCTTGTCGTTTTCACTGTATTGGTTCTGGATAAACTTAAGGTTATCCCACAGCGGTTCCATGTAAGGGTTCAGCTTGGATTTGATGTCGCCCGGGAGGTAGCCGATGTCCTTGTTGCTGAGCGGCACGATGGGGCGGGCCAGGTAAATCTGCTTGAAGTCACGTTTCTGCTCCAGGGCGGCAGCCAGGGCGATGAGCGTCTTGCCAGTGCCCGCAACCCCCTGCATGGTCACCAGTTTGATTTCAGGCTTCGTGACGGCGTGAATGGCAAAGGCCTGTTCGGCGTTGCGGGGTTTGATGCCGTACACCGACCTTTTCTCCACATGTTCTACCATGCCGTTGGCTGAATTGTAGAAGGCCAGGATGGATTTCTTTCCGCTGCGGAGAATGTAGTAGTGGTTCTTGGTCAGCGGCGCATTGCCCACCAGGTCTTCAGGCGGACAATATCCCTTCTCGTAAAGGAGGTCGATGACATCCGGGTCGACGTCATCAATGATCGTTTTCCCGCTGTAGAGCGAACTGAGGTTCTGTACTTTGCCTGTCGTGTAATCTTCCGCCTGGAGTCCCAGCGACTTGGCTTTCAGCCGCAGGTTGATGTCTTTGGAAACCAGGATGACGTGCCGGTCTTTCTCCTCCTTTTGCAGCAGGAGTGCCGAATTCAGAATCCGGTGGTCGGCCTTGTGCTCGTTGAATACCTTGTTGGCATCGAGGGTACCGTTGCTGCCGGTCTCCATAAGGACCTTGAAATTCCCCTTGCTCTTTCCATTCAAGGGGTTCCACTTGTGGAGCATCTGGTCTTTGGCCAGCTTGTCGATCAGCCGGATGAACTCGCGGGCTTCGAAATTCTTGGTATCGTTGCCTTTCTTGAAGTTATCGAGTTCTTCGAGTACGGTGATCGGGATGCCGATGTCGTGCTCGTCAAAGTTTAAGATGCTGTTGTGCTCGAAGAGAATGACGGACGTGTCGAGAATGAAAATCTTCTTTTCCTTGCGGGTCTTTGCCATAGCTCAAAAAGTAGTGATGGAATGGGGGAGAAAAGAAAACCGCGAAGACAGTTCCCCACAGGAAGGTGACGCCTGCAAGCAAGAACGGTATCTT
>JAEUUE010000124.1 GCA_016787605.1 Cyclobacteriaceae bacterium | reverse complement strand
ACGCTACTCTAGGATCCGTATTGCTACAAATCTTACCGTTCAGCTTGCATGTATTAGGCCTGCCGCTAGCGTTCATCCTGAGCCAGGATCAAACTCTCCATAGTATTAATCCTTCACAACTTCTCCCTCCACCTTCGCAGGCTTCAGAATCCGTTGCATTCATTTTATCTCTGGCTTCATTGGTCTAGGGTCTGCATTATTCTCATAAAACAAACCCAGAATCAACTCGCTCATACCCTCTATCGAGTATAAGCGGGTCCGCTATCAATCTCATTGTATTCAAAGAACGTTTACCGCCGACCGCCTGATTTTCGGGATTTCTCCCCCCAATCCTGCTAAACCGGGGTACTGCAGTCAAATGACTTAAAATCACGCTGTTGGAAGACCTGTCCCGGCTGGACATAGGCCTATCGACCCAAAAACGGACTGCAAAGATAATGCATGGGGCGGTTTCCGCAAATACCCTCCCACAAAATCCGTTAATTTCAATACCCAGCGGGTCCCCCCGCCGGATCTTTGTAAATCAGAAAATACTGCCCATCTTTGCAGCCCTTAATTTTTAGCGACCATGAAACGCACCTATCAACCTTCCCGCCGAAAGAGAAAGAACAAGCACGGATTCCGTGAGCGTATGGCGACGGCCAATGGCCGGAGGGTGCTGGCGTCCCGCCGCAAGAAGGGCCGCAAGAAACTCACCGTTTCCGACGAAAAGTCGTTCAAGCACAAATAATACCCGGTTCCCGCACCCATCGGCTAAAGCCTATCTTTACGCCATGGGCACCTTTCGCTTTCCCAAAGCTGAGCGGCTCAGCCGCAAAAAGAACATTGAGGAGCTTTTCCAGAAGGGAAGGTCGTTTTCCACTTTTCCCCTGAAGGTCATTTACCAGCCCCAGGAAAGCCCCGGCCGGCCTCACCAGGTGCTGATAACGGTTCCGGCCCGAACGTTCCGCAAAGCCTCCGACCGGAATACCCTCAAGCGCAGGATCCGGGAAGGCTACCGCCTCAACAAAGCCTTGCTCACTGTATCCACCCCCTTCTCCCTGGCGTATATTTACACGGCCCGGGAGATTCTGCCCTCCACCACCATCCACCAGGCCATCCAGTCATCCTTGCAGCGATTGAACCGTTATGAAAAGAAAGATTAGCGTGGCCCTTATCGCAGCGGCTGTTCTCTTCGCCTTCACACCGCCAGCCGAACCCTACTTCGAGATTGCGAAGAACCTCGACCTGTTCACCACGCTGTTCCGTGAAATCAATGCCTACTACGTGGATGAAGTAGACCCTAAATCCCTGGTGCAAACGGGCATTGAAGGCATGCTGGAATCCCTCGACCCTTATACGGACTTTATTCCCGAAGAGGACAGGGAGGCATTCAGCATTCAAACCACCGGTCAATATGCGGGGATTGGCGCCTTGATTTCCACACTGAACAACCACAATGTGGTCACCCATCCCTATGAGAATTTCCCGGCGCATCGCGCGGGCATCCGGGTCGGCGATGAGATTGTGGCGGTAGACGGAAAGAATGTTCGGGGCAAAACCACGCGCGAAACCAGCATCCTTCTGAAAGGAAATCCAGGCTCAGAAGTTTCGGTAACCATCGACCGCCAGGGGAAGGAACTCACTTTCAAACTCACCCGCGAGCAGATCAAGATCAACAATGTCACCTACCAGGGGATGCTCGACCATCAAATTGGCTACATCAAGATGGAAGAGTTTACCCCGGGGGCCTCTCGGGAGGTGGAAGCCGCCCTCGGCTCACTCCGTCAACAGGGTGCCCGTCGATTTATCCTCGACCTGCGCGACAACCCCGGCGGCCTCATGTATGAAGCCATTAACATCGTCAACCTTTTCATACCGAAAGGAAAACAAGTGGTTTCCACCAAAGGGAAGGTGCGGGAATGGAACAAGTCCTACTCCACCCTGAACGCCCCGGTTGATCTCGAAACGCCACTCGTTGTCTTGATTGACGGAGGAAGTGCTTCGGCTTCGGAGATTGTGGCGGGCGCATTGCAGGATTATGACCGGGCCGTGCTGGTGGGACAGAAGACGTACGGGAAGGGCCTCGTCCAGACCACCCGCCATTTGCCCTACGAGGCCCAGGTAAAAGTCACCACGGCCCGATACCATATTCCCAGCGGCCGGTGCATCCAGGCCCTCGACTTTGCCCATCGCCAAAAGGACGGCAGCGTCCGGAAGTTTGCCGATTCCCTCAAACAGGCCTTCAAGACCACCTCCGGACGGACCGTATACGATGGTGGTGGTCTAGACCCGGATATCCTTGTAGCCCGGGCCCCGTACGGAGCCGCGCTGATCCAACTCGCGCAGTCAGGACTTCTCTTTGAGTACGCCAACAAGTATTGCGCCGAGCGCACCGCCCCCGCCTCCTTCGTCAACTTTTCATTGAGCGACAAAGAATTTTCGGATTTCGATTCCTGGCTGAAGACACGAAAATTTGTTTACACCACGGATCTTGAAACGCAGGTGAGCCAACTGCTCGGGCAAGCTTCTGAAGACCACCACTCCGGCGATTTGAAAACGACGCTGGAAACCATGAAGGGAAAAATTGCTGAAAATCATGCCGGCTACCTGATCCGGTTCCGTGATGAAATCCAGCCCTTGCTGGAGGAAGAAATCGGATTTCACATGGCGCTCCACCGTGGCCGCGTGGAAGCCTCGCTTGATCACGACAAAGACTTGCTGGAAGCCAAGCGCATCCTCGCCAATGAGGACGCCTACCGCCAACTTCTTCGACCGCGCTGATGGCCCTCTTGCTCAGCATCGAAACTTCCACACCGGTTTGTTCCGTCGCCTTGCACGATCACGGCGAACTGGTGAGCAGTCGTGAAATACGCACTCCCCAGGCGGCCGCCTCCCAGTTGACTCCACTAATTGATTTCCTTTTCCGGGAATCGGGGCTGGACAAAACCCGGTTGGCGGGAGTCGCCGTGTCCGGCGGGCCCGGATCCTACACCGGTCTGCGCATCGGCTCTTCGACCGCGAAAGGCATCTGTTATGCGCTCGACATCCCGCTCATTGCACTGGATTCCCTCCACGTGCTGGCTTCTTCATCCGAACCTCCGGTTTCCCATGGGTTGATTTGTCCGATGATTGATGCGCGCCGCATGGAAGTGTATACGTGCCTGCTGACACCGACCCTGGAAGTCATCGAAGCTACGCGACCCCTGGTGATTGACGAGAACAGTTTTCAGGAAGTACTCAGGCAAAGCCCCGTTACCTTCCTGGGCAATGGCGCCGACAAGTGTGAGGGTGTCATTCAACATGTCCATGCGACCTTCCTGAAGGGTCAGCACCCCCGGGCAGCGCGCATGGGACGATTGGCTTTTCGTAGTTTTGAATCGGGAACCTTTGAAGATGTGCGGCTTTTCGAGCCGGCTTACCTGAAAGAATTCGTGGCCAAAACCAAAAAGGCCTGAAATTGGTTGGATAGGAAAATGGAACAGGAGCAACCCCTCATCAATCGCGTGACCCAGAGTGGCCTGGTGACGCTCAACCTGGAGGATCATTATCCCCGGGTGGGTATCGCCGAGCTGGATCTCCAGCAACTGCTGGTCGGCGGGCTGATGCTTCGTGAAAAAGACTTGCGCGAGTTCGTGCGGAATCACGACTGGTCGCAATACCGCGACAAGGTGGTGGCCGTGCATTGTTCCGCCGATGCCATTATCCCGACCTGGGCCTACATGCTCGTTACCGTGTCCTTGCAGCCCTTCGCCCGAAAGGTGGTCTTTGGCAATCGTGCCGACGCTGTTGCCGACGCGTTCCAGGAAAGTCTGAATCAGATCGACTGGAATTCCTATCGTGATGCGAAGGTGGTGGTTAAAGGATGCGGAGATCTCCACGTGCCCGAATCCGTCTTCGTGGAAGTAACTTCCCGCCTGCGCGCAGTGGCAGCCAGCATCATGTATGGCGAACCGTGCAGCACAGTTCCCCTCTTCAAACGCCCGAAATCTGGTGGCTGAGCCAGCCCTTATCCTCTACGATGGCGTGTGCCATCTTTGCCAGGGCTTTGTCAGGTTTATTATCAAAAGAGACCCTCACCGGAAATTCCGTTTTGGTTTCCTTCAATCGCCGGCGGGCCAGGACCGACTTCGTGCCTTTCCTGACCTGACGCCCGGCATCGACACGGTCGTACTGATCGAAGGCAACCGGGCTTACACGCGATCGACAGCAGCCCTTCGTATCGCCCGGCAATTGTCCGGAGGCTGGCCCCTCTTCTATGCCTTCGTGATAGTCCCGCCGTTTATCAGGGATAAGGTATACGATGTGGTGGCCCGCTACCGGTACCGGTGGTTTGGCCGGAGCGATGCTTGCGAAAGGCCTGCCGAGGAAGTCGGTGACCGTTTCATGGATTGAATTAGGTCCGAAAATTCCCCTTATCCCGCCGGGGTGAGTATTTTTGCCTTTTCACCCATCCCATGAAATTCAATCGCAAAAAATATTCCGACGATATACTGCTGAATCTCTACGAGGAATTGCTTCGCCCGAGAATGATCGAAGAAAAGATGCTCATTCTCCTTCGGCAAAACCGGATCAGCAAATGGTTCAGTGGCATCGGCCAGGAAGCTATCGCGGTGGGAATCACCCAGGCCATTCAACCCGATGAGTATATTCTGCCCATGCATCGCAACCTGGGGGTTTTCACCGG
Organism: Cyclobacteriaceae bacterium; assembly: GCA_016787605.1. Classification (GTDB taxonomy): domain Bacteria; phylum Bacteroidota; class Bacteroidia; order Cytophagales; family Cyclobacteriaceae; genus ELB16-189. Next base: position 91,679 of record JAEUUE010000124.1, on the reverse strand, counting down.
GCGTAAGCTTCCGTTTGATCGCCTCTTTGCGCAATGGCAAGGGACGGCCATGGGTTATACGAAGGGCCGCGATCGTTCCTTCCATTTTGGCACGAATGAACATCACATCGTCGGGATGATCTCCCACCTGGGTCCCCAGAATGGCGTCGCCGACGGCATTGCACTTGCCACCAAACTGCGTAAAGAGAAAAAGATAACCGTGGTGTTCAACGGAGACGGAGGCACCAGCGAAGGTGATTTCCATGAAGCGCTGAATGTAGCCGCCGTGTGGGACCTGCCGGTAATTTTTGTGGTCGAGAACAACGGATATGGTTTATCGACGCCCAGCCAGGAGCAATTCCGCTGCAAGCAATTCATTGACAAGGCGATCGGCTACGGAATGGAAGGCATCCAGGTCGATGGAAACAACATTCTTGAGGTGTACGATACCGTGCGCAACCTGGCCGAAAAACTGCGCAAGTCACCGCGCCCGGTACTGCTCGAATGCCTGACCTTCCGCATGCGGGGTCATGAAGAGGCCTCGGGCACCAAGTACGTTCCCAAGAAGCTGATGGAAGAATGGGGGAAGAAGGATCCGGTTCAAAACTTTGAGGACTTCCTGGTTAAGGAGAAGATCCTGGACAAGAAGTCGGTAGACGCAATCCGGAAGAGAATCAAGCAGGAAATTGAAGCCGGGCTTGAGGTGGCCTTCCGAGAAACACACCCGGCACCGGATGCAGAAACCGAACTTCAGGATCTATTTGCCCCATATGAACCTCAGGTCACGGCGCCGGCTGAAAAAACTTCTGAGAAGCGATTCATTGATGCCATCAGCGATGGACTTCGCGAGAGCATGGAACGTCATGATAACCTGGTGCTGATGGGACAGGACATTGCTGAGTATGGCGGTGTCTTCAAGATCACCGAAGGATTTGTGGAGCGATTCGGAAAGGACCGGGTTCGAAACACTCCTCTCTGTGAATCCGCCATCGTCGGGGCGGGGCTTGGCCTCTCCATCAAAGGAATGAAGGCCATGGTGGAAATGCAGTTCGCCGATTTTGTCACCGAAGGATTCAACCAGATTATCAACAACCTGGCCAAAACCCATTGGCGCTGGGGCCAAGCCGCCGATGTCGTTGTCCGCATGCCTACTGGCGCCGGAACGGCTGCAGGGCCTTTTCATTCGCAAAGCAACGAAGCCTGGTTTTTTCATACACCCGGTCTGAAAATTGTTTACCCCTCCAATCCCTACGATGCCAAAGGACTGTTGTGTGCGGCATTGGATGACCCCAATCCCTATCTCTACTTCGAACACAAATTGATGTACCGGTCCATCAAAGGACAGGTCCCTGATGGCTACTACCAGGTCGAAGTGGGAAAGGCGGCGCTGACGCGGGAGGGATCACAGCTCTCCATCATCACCTATGGTATGGGAGTTCATTGGGCCGCCGAAATCCTCGACGCCATGCCGGAGATAAGCGCCGACATTCTAGACCTCCGCACACTGCTTCCATGGGACAAAGAGGCCGTATCCGACACCGTGAGGAAAACGAACCGTGTGCTTATCCTTCACGAAGACACACTGACCGGCGGCATCGGTGGCGAGATCAGCGCGTGGATCAGTGAGCATCTTTTCGAGCACCTCGATGCCCCCGTACTTCGGGTAGCCGGGCTGGACACCCCAATTCCTTTCGCACCGACGCTCGAGAACAATTTTCTGCCGAAGATTCGCTTACGGGCCGCGATCGAGAGACTGGCCGGTTACTAAGGCGGGCCGGGAAGTCATAGAGGGCTGAAATCCACGCTTTTGTGTAATTTAGCCTGATTTATTCCCTCGTCTGAAAACCGGGTACAACCATAGCACTACCCCTGCCTCGTGGCTGGCAAAATCATTTTGCCTCGTCCTGCTTTGTCTGCTTTTTGCCGCCCCGGGGGTGATGGCTCAAAACACCAAGGGTGACCGCCCGTTGGGCAACCAGCGCCAGGTTAAGGAAACCAAAAGCAAATCGTTCAAACGAAAAGAGAAAAGTTCGACGCGCGACATCGCGGGGCGACGACTGCGTACCCAGGGTAACTCATCGGCGAATCGCGCGAATGCTCAATATCGCCAACCCTCCACATCCAGAAAGCGACCCGAACGCGTCGAAGAAAGGCCCGCTCCTCCACGAGGACGAACCTTTACCCGGGCTCCGCGCGAAAGTCGTGTTCGGGCATGGAAAGGGGACGTCTCCGGTTACCGGATGAAGCGATTGCGCCCTACCGGACAGGATGCGGCGCGCTCCAATGTATATCCTCACAAAGGGCCTTATGTGCGTTACGCGCAAAAGCGACCCAAGGAAAAACCACCGGTGTACCGACGCACCATTAAAGGAACACGTTTCGTCCAACACAAGCCAAGGGCTCAAGAGAGGGCATGGACCGGAGGATTGCAGCATGAGCCTCTTCGCAATCAAAGCGCAACCGGAACCATCAAGAACACTTATTCCCAGCGGGGACCGTATGTATCTTACTACAAACGCAAATCCAAGACCGGCGTAAAGACTTATTCCAACCGCAGCCAGGTGGCGAAAGTGCAGCGATATAGCAAGCCTCCCCGTACCGGTGGCTCCCAGCCGCGATTCTTTCCGTCCTCCCGGAGCAAACCTTACGTTCAGCGAGGAAGAAAAAATGTGTATTGGGGAAAATACCAGAAGAAGGAAAAGGCTGTCACCACCGACCTTACGGGTGGGCCGCTTCGCACACGCAATTACAGGTCACCGGTAGCCGGACTCGTTGGCCGCGATTCCCTCCAATACTTCGACCGGCGACCGACCGATGACCGGGGACAGAAAGGTCAAGTCTCCGGCTATCGCACGGCTACCCGCCGGGGCAATCAAAGTTGGAAAGGGGATGTAGCCGGCTGGCCTGTACGCAGCCCGCGTCCTTACAAAGACCGAACGCCGAAGCGACTTGCGGCGGCTGAACCTGGAATAGGAGCTTCCTCAATGTCTGATATTTTCAATAAACGATTCCGCGGTGTGCGTCCGAAGGACCGTGTACCGCGAACTCCTGAATACGGCTACGCGGGCAACCTGATTGCAGGACGCGGATTTGCCCGCGCCGGCGCGGGGTATAAAGGCAATCTGAAGGCAGGGCGCGGCTTTACGCGGGACGGCGCCGGGTACCAAGGCAACATCCGCGCAGGACGTGGCTTTGGCCGTGGCGGAGCAGGATATTCCGGCAACCTCCGACGGTCCAAGGGCTTTCGCGGTGATTATGTCGGCTACTCAGGAAATGTAAGACGCAGTGACCTCAGCCAATTCAGCCCCAGCGGTTTTGGGTATTCCGGCTTCATGAAGCGAGGCGACCGTCCTGGCTTCAGCCCTCAGGGTGCCAATTATGCAGGGAATCAACGGCGGACCCGGGGCTTCAATACTGATTATGCGGGCTATTCCGGAAACCTCAAGCGATCCAAAGGATTTGGCGGTGACTATGTCGGCTACTCGGGATCCATGAAGCGGGGCGCCGTCGGATTCTCCAAACAGGGCGCGGGGTACTCAGGAAATTTGCGCAGGTCTCGCGGATTCAACACCGATTATGTAGGCTACTCCGGAAGAATCAAACGTGGAGGCAGGGCATTCCAGGCAGGGGGGGTGGGTTATTCCGGCTTCATGGCCTGGGGATCCGGTTTCACCAACCAGGGGGAAGGAAGCCTGGGCAAGAACAAGCGGGCATTGGCCAGGGGTTTTACGAACGATGGCGCCGGCTTTTCAGGAACGGTAAAGACCAAACGTCCTCTCAAGGGTGGAGGTACAGTGAGTGGCGTACTCTGGAACAACAATGAAAGCGCGATCGCCACGAATCCTCCGGCCACCTCGGGCGGTGCTGATTTTTCAGGACGCACCAAGGCCAAGCGACCGCTCAAAGGCGGAGGCACCGTGAGTGGCGTCCTGTGGAACAACAATGAAAGCGCCATTGCCAGAAATCCTCCGGCTACTTCGGGCGGTGCTGATTTTTCCGGCCGCACCAAGGCCAAGCGACCGCTCAAAGGCGGCGGCACGGTGAGTGGTGTTTTGTGGAACAACAATGAAAGCGCGATCGCCAGAAACCCTCCGGCCACCTCGGGCGGCGCCGATTTTTCCGGCCGCACCAAGGCCAAGCGGCCGCTCAAAGGAGGAGGTACCGTGAGTGGCGTCCTGTGGAACAACAATGAAAGTGCGTTGTCCAAGTCACCTCCGGCCACAGTAGGCGCCACGGAAGGACTGCAAGTAAAAGTCAAAGAAGGAAACTACTCCCGGAAGAAAAACGCCAGCCCGGACGCGTTGCCCGGCGTTGCGCCGGCGAAAGCCACCGTAAAGGCGAGCGAGTATTCACGGAACATGAAAGTTTACTGGAACTACCGGCACAATCCTTCCAGTTCCGCCGATGCCCGCAAAGTGATTGCGCCCGGCAAGGCAGAGGCGCGCATTCGCGACTACCAGGGTAATGTGAAAATGCGCAAGGTCTCGGTCAGCGGCATGCATCCCGATGCCAAGTTTGCACACAGTGAAGAGGATAATGTGAAAGAAGAACGCAGTTTCCTCACCAACGTGAAGCTCTTCTGGGAGAAGATGTTCAACAAAAGCGGCAATCAACCTTCCAGCGTGAAGGACAAGGGCAAGAAGCTCCAGTACGATAAGCGGGAGAAAGGCCTCTGGGCCTACTGATCCCCGAAATCAAAGCTTACAGTCTGGCGAAGGTTTTCTGACAAACTGAGTGCCACCGGACAAGTCCTGGCCGCGTGCTCTAATTTTTTTCGCTGTTCCGGCGTGGCCTTCAGCTGGGGGTGACGAAAAACAATCTGGATTTCCTCAATGCGCCGGGGATTAGAAGCCATGATTTTCGTGATGGATGAAGTCATCCCGGTGAGGTCGATTTTTTCACGTTCCGCAAGAATACCCATCAGCGTCATCATGCAACTGCTAAGGGCGGCACAGACAAGGTCGGTGGGGCTGAAGGCTTCTCCCCTCCCGTTATTGTCGGGAGGAGCATCGGTAATCACCTTGTTTGCGCTTTTGAGGTGGGTATCCTCGGTGCGCAATCCCCCCAGGTAAAGTCCTGTCATGGTTGCCATATGGAAAACGATTAATTTTGCGTTCTTGGTTTAACCGCTAAATTTAGCACGAAAGTGGCCACCATGCGTAGTTGCGCAATTCTTGGACTTGCAGTATTTCTTTTCCTGGCGGGGGCTACTCGTTCATGGGGCCAGACCCAGGATTCTTACGAATACAACTCTGAATTTATCTGGGGGATCAACAAGAACTCTTCCGGCGGACTCATTGGCGGGTTTGTATTCAAGAAGTCACGAAAACTCGACGAGCGGCTTTTTGAAACCTTTGGGCTGGAGATCATGAATGTGAAGCATTCGCAGGAGACCCGCCAGCCGGCCCGCGCCTCCGGGAACTACTTCATTTTTGGAAAAAGTAACTACCTCTACTCATTCCGTCTTCAGTATGGTAGGGATTACATCCTTTTCGACAAGGCCCCCCAGCAGGGGGTTGAAATAAAGGCTGTTGCCGCCATAGGCCCCAGCATTGGAATCGTGGCTCCCTATTACATTGAACGAATGGTGGACAGAAGTTTCTTCAATACCGTCCATGAGCAGTACAATCCCAACAACCCGGAGCACCGTTTCGACAACATCTTGGGCACCGGGAATCTCTTTGAGGGACTGGGGGAATCAACCATCCAGATGGGCGTCAACCTCAAACTGGGTTTGGCCTTCGAACTGGGCGCGGTAAAAAGCTCCGTGACCGGCTTTGAGCTGGGCTTCCTCCTGGACAGCTACTTCAATACGATAGTCCTGATGCCTACCGCCGAAAACAAGGCGGTGTTCCCGACCGTGTATTTTACCCTCTTTTACGGCAGCCGCAAATAAAATTGGCCCTTTTTGAGGATTTTTGGCCTTTTATGTGACGAAATGCTTGGAACTGGATTCTGTTACTATATTTGAAATCCTAAAACCTAGAAAATCGAGAAAAAGATGGAAGCGAAGAAGACAGATAGCGCCGATTTGAGCAAGAAATCCAACTTGTTCTTCAGCATCGGTCTGCTGGTGACGATGGGGCTCGTGGTGATGGCTTTCGAGCACAAAACCTATGATGAGCAAATTGCCGATCTGCAAGGCAAGAACATCAACACCTTCGAAGAAACGATGGAGGTTCCTCCTACGGAACAACCCCCGCCACCCCCTCCCCAGGTGCAGCAGCCCCAGGTAGTCGAGGTGCCGGATGAAGAAGAAATCAAGGAAGACATCAAGGTAAACCTCGACGTGGAGGTCACTGACCAGACGAAGATTGAAGAAATCGTCGTCCAGGCCGAGGAACCCAAAGAGGAAACAGACGAGGTGTTTACCATCGTAGAAGAGTCGGCTTCACCCAAAGGTGGAATGGCTGCCTTCTACAAGTATGTCAGCGATAAAATCAAATATCCTCCCCAGGCCCGCCGTATGGGCATTGAAGGCCGCGTGTTCGTAGAGTTTGTGATTGCCAAGGATGGCACCCTCACGGAAGTACGAGCCATCAAAGGCATTGGCGCCGGTTGCGATGAAGAAGCCGTTCGTATCGTGCAATCCGCACCCCCCTGGAATCCCGGCAAGCAGCGCGGTAAACCCGTACGTCAGCGCTATACACTTCCCATCATTTTCAAGCTGGGATAATTCGTTCTCCCGCTTTCAAGAAGACCCCGCCAAAAAGGTGGGGTCTTTTTTTTTGACCCTTGATTATGGAAATCATGGGGGTGACGAATCCTCAGGGAAAGGATTATGCTATAAAACCCTTCGGCTATGGAAGACAAAAAATCACCCGGAAAAGAATTGGCCAGGCTAACCCCACTTTTTCGCAGTCTTGGATTTCTTCTTTCCCTCTCGCTCATCGCGATGGCCTTTGAGTGGAAGTCTTATCGGCAGCCCCTCATGGACCTACGGGGTGCAGACCGAATGGACGTTACGGAAATTATCGAAGTGCCGGTAATGAAAACCCCGGTGCCAAGACCTGCGCCGCGGCCCATTGTCCTGATTGAGCAACAAGAAGACGAGCCAGAGTCCATCACACCGCCCGTTTTTGATCTGGATGAGCCCTTGGCGGAAATTCCGTCTCCGCTGCCCGTCGAACCACCGGAAGAAGAACCGGACATAGAGTTCATTGTCGTGGAAGAGCCCGCCAGCCCAATCGGGGGCCTCAGCGTCTTCTATGCTCATATCAAGAATCAAATGAAGGGAAAGTATCCCGTCGTTGCTCGTCGCATTGGAATTGAAGGGCGGGTGTTCCTCGAATTTGTTGTAGAGAAGGACGGCACCCTTACCGGAATACGTGTCGTGAAAGGCATTGGCGGGGGCTGCGATGAATTGGCGATAAAGGTGCTTGCGTCATCGCCCAAATGGAAACCGGGCAAGCAACGTGGGAAACCGGTTCGTCAACGACTAACCCTCCCTATCCATTTTAAATTAGGGTAACACCTAGAGGATAAGACCAAAGATCAAACCGATGACGATCACCAGCGCCGAGGGAATCCGGGTAAATGCGAGCAGGGCAAAGGTTCCAATGGTAAAGGCGTAATTGAGAAAGGTATTGTCCAGCGGCTGAAAGAGAAACACGGCCGCCGCGGCCACGAGACCTGCGCTGGCCGCCGTAATGCCTTCGAGCGAGGCGCGGACCGCCCGGTATTTTTTCAGGCTGTCCCAGAATCGGATGAGAAAGAAAATGAGGAAAGTACCGGGCAGAAAGATCCCTGCGGTGGAAGTAAAGGCCCCCAGCACCTGGGACAGGGTATCCGCTCCCGCCTTATGCATCGACAGGGCGCCGATATACGCACTGAAAGAAAAGACCGGCCCGGGAAGCGATTGGGCAATGGCATATCCCGACAGAAACTGCTTGGGGTCCAGGTAAGACTTGAGCTCCACAAATTCGGTGTACAGCAGCGGAGTGAGCACCTGGCCTCCGCCAAAGATGAGACTTCCGTTCCGATAGAAATTTTCAAAAAGGCGAACCGGGAGATAATCCGTAAAGTGACCCAGGGTCGCAGCCGCCACGAGCACGCCGCCCCACAGGATGAAATTCGCCCAGTTGATGCGCATGGGAATCTTCTCCTCCTTGGGCTGTGCCTTGTACTTGAATGCAGTGACAAGCCCGGCAACGACCAGCGAAGCCGGATAAAAGTAAGGAGACCGAATAAAATAGGAGGTAACGGCCGCGACCACCATCAGCACAACTCCCGTGCGTGTCGTCACCGACTTCCTGCTCATGGAGTAGGCGGCATAGCTTACAAACCCCACGGCCATAGCCGGCACAAAGCGCGTAAAACTGAAGGAGAGATCTCCCTGCAGCTCCGTCATCAGGAAGGCCGCCAGGGTCATCAAGGCCACCGCAGGAAGAATCCAGATGAGCAGGGTCAGGTAGGCCAGGTTGGGTCCTCCGATACGGTACCCAATTGCCGAAAGTGTCTGGGTTGACGTCGGCCCCGGCAGTACCTGGCAAAGGGCATTGATCTCCAGCAAGTCGTCTTCCGACAGGTACTTTCGCTTTTGCACCAGCACCCGCATGAAATGCGCGATATGAGCCTGGGGACCGCCAAATGTGCTGACCGATAGCAGCGCTACATCACGGAGAAAAACAAAATATCGTACCTGGCGAAACAACTGCCCCTACTTTTTCAGGCCGATCTCTCTCAGGCGCTGGTTAAGAAAATCGCCGGCCGTAATGTCCTCCCACAGTTTCGGATGGGTAGCATCGACACAACCGGGCAGTGCAGCCAAACTCATTTCACTGCGGGGGTGCATGAAGAAGGGGATCGAATAGCGCGGGGTATTCATCAGGTGCCGGGGTGGGTTGACGACCCGGTGGATCGTGGATTTCAGTTTTTTGTTGGTGAGTCGCTCCAGCATGTCACCCACATTGACGACGAGCTGCTCGGGCAACGCCGTGATGGGTATCCACTTTCCGTCGCGGCGAAGCACCTGCAGACCATCCGCGCTGGCACCCATCAGCAGGGTAATGAGGTTAATGTCTCCATGCTCGGCGGCCCGCACGGCATCCGCGGGGACTGCATCAGGATTTTCAATGGGGTAGTAATGAATGGGACGAAGGATGCTATTCCCGTGCTTGACCTTGGCATCAAAGTAATTTTCAGGAAGTCCCAGGTACAGGGCGATAGCCCGAAGCATTTCCACCCCCGTCCTCTCCAACTGCCGGTAAACTTCCAGGCTGACTTCCTTGAACTCCTTGATTTCTTCAGGCCAAACGTTGTCCGGGTACTCCGCCTTGATCGGGTCATGACCGATGACTTCCTGACCGACATGATAGAACTCCTTCAAGTCGCCTGTATTGCGGCCTTTGGCATGTTCCTTTCCCTTTCCTATGTAGCCGCGCTGACCCGATAGACCGGGGATCTCATATTTCTTCTTGATGTCATCCGGGAGCGCAAAGAAACGCTTGATTACATCGTACAGTTTTCGCGAGATCTCCTCGTCAAGGAAATGATTGCGCACAGCGACAAAGCCAATGGTGTGGTAGGCTGCACCGAGATCGCTGACAAATTTCTTCTTCCGTGCCGGGTCGCCGCTGGTAAAATCGGCGAGATCAAGCGAAGGGATTTGATCGTACAAGGCTTCCTCCATAGGCAAAGTATCGTTTACGAAGCTATGTATTTTTTGGGTAACTTTCCCGTTGTAAAACCGGCCTTCGATCGATTTCGGTCCGGAATTTGCCCGGGTAAACTACACCATCAAACTGTCGCGATATGAACCGCAGAACATTTGTCAGGGATTCGATCAAGGCCACCACCGCGTTGTCGCTTGGCTCCAGCCTGGTTGCTGCCTCTGCTCCTGCCGAGGGCGCTTCGCCTTCGTTTACTTTTGCTCAAGTTCCCCTTCCGTATGGATACAGTGCGCTGGAACCCCACATCGATGCGCTCACCATGGAAATCCATTACAGCCGTCACCACACCGCCTACATCAAGAATGTCAACGATGAAATCGCGGCCAAGTCCCTCGGCTTCGGTTCGGAAACGGAATTCTTTGCCAATGCTTCCAAACTGTCCGACAAGGCGAGAAACAATGGGGGTGGGGCCTGGAATCACAATTTCTTCTGGCAAGTGATGAAGCCATCCGCCGGAGCTCCTTCCGGAAAAATTGCCGAGGCACTGACCCAGGCGTTTGGTTCGGTAGAAAAATTCAAGGAACAGTTTACAATCACTGCCATGGGGCGCTTCGGTTCCGGGTGGGCCTGGCTGGTCAGCGACCAGGGTAAGCTCAAGATTGGGTCAACACCCAACCAGGATAATCCGCTCATGGATCTTAGCGAACTGAAAGGAACCCCCATTCTCGCGCTGGATGTGTGGGAGCACGCGTACTACCTCAAGTACCAGAACAAGCGAGCCGATTACATTGCCAACTGGTGGTCGGTGGTGAACTGGGAAGAGGTGGCCAAACGACTCGGTTAACGCATGCGACCATCCTTCTGCTTCTCGCTGGTCCTCCTGCTGGCCATGGCGTCATCGGGGTATGCCCAGGACAAATTGGTGATGTATCGCACCTTTGGCGGGGCCCATTTCGAGTATGAAAAAGACACCGCGGTTTACCAGGTGACCCCCAAACAGGTCAGTCAGATTCTTTTCGACCATCCCCAGGCTTACAAAGAATTCAAGCGGGCCCGTCGTCAGAGCACCTGGTCGGGGATTCTTGGATTTGCAGGAGCCGGACTCATCATCATTCCCACAGCTTCTGCCGTGATTGGAGGGAACCCCGAATGGGGTTTTGCCGCGGCCGGCGCTGCCCTCATCGGCGTTTCCATTCCGCTCGGCAAAAGTTATCGACGGAACGCCCAGCATGCCATTGATCAATTCAATGAGCGGCATGCGTACCACCTTCAGGGACCCCGACTTTATGTGACGGGCACCCAGCTGAAACTGGTGATCAAGTTCTAATGACTGCTGCTGTTCAGGTAAATGGACAGCCGATCTCCTGTGGCATCATCCGTATGAAAAGCAGGGCCTTCCAAACGCGGAGCTGCCACCCCATCGGTCAGGGTTTGTTTTGAACGGAAAACTCTTGCCTCATGCCAGAGGCCAGCTTCCAAAAATTTCTGAAGCGTATAGGGCCCTCCTTCCACCATCACCGAGCCGATGTTTCTTTTAAGCAGGTCGGCCATTACCCCGGAAAGGAAATCCTGCTCGCTCACCTGGATGAACGCAACGCCTGGCTTTGTCTCCGTACGCAAGTGATTATAGCATAGCGTTGACTGCGACCCGTCAAAAAGATGCAGCCCGGAAGGAAGCCGAAGGTTGGGATCAAACACTACGCGTACCGGATTGCGCCCCGTCCAGTCTCGCACATTCAAGCGCGGATTATCGGACTGAGCGGTACCGGCTCCCACGAGGACGGCATCCTCTTCTGCCCGCCATTGGTGGACCCGCTGGCGCGACCGCTCGTTGCTGATCCACACGGGTGCCCGGGACGACGAAGCCATAAAGCCGTCGGCACTTTCCGCCCATTTCAGGATCACATAAGGCATCTGCCTCTCCATGTTAATAAAGAACCGGCGGTTCAGCCAGCGACCTTCTTTCTCCAGCAGGCCTTCGGTTACTTCCACTCCCGCCGAGCGCAGGCGATCAATACCCCTGCCGGCTACCTGAGGATTTGGATCCCGGTTCGCAATCACCACCCGCTTCACCTGCTTTTCCACGAGCAAATCGGCACAAGGCGGAGTTTTACCGAAATGTGAGCACGGTTCCAGGTTGACATAAACGGTGGACGCAGGCAGCAACGAAGAATCGGCGACCTGGTTGATCGCATGGACTTCGGCATGGGGGCCGCCAAATTTCCGGTGCCATCCCTCCCCGATGATCTGGTCATCATGGACAATGACGCAGCCGACCATCGGGTTCGGGCTTACGGAGCCAAGTCCCCATCCCGCCAATTCCATGGCACGTCGCATGTATTTTTCATCCCGTTCCACAGTTCGAAAGTTGGCCAATCGGGAAACTCAAAACAAATGGGTGATAATTCAGGAAGGATTGCTACACTTGCGTGATGCACAGCCGCGAATTGTACGACCAGCTTCTCCAGGCGTTTACGCGTACCCTTCCTGAGGAAGAGAAGCGGGCTGCCATCCGATGGTTGCTGGAAGAACGGACCGGTCTTAAAGCAGCTGATCTGCTGACCGGAAAAGAGATCCCGTTATTACCCCGCCACTTTGAGCAGGAGCTAAAGCGACTGAACGCCGGAGAACCTTTACAGTACATCCTGGGTCACGGTTATTTCTACGGGAGGAGGTTCCGTGTAAGTTCTGCGGTACTTATCCCCCGGCCGGAGACCGAATGGATCGTCGAGAAGGTCGTCCATCATGCGGGAAAAGAATTCAGCGGCTCCCTGCTGGATGTCGGTACCGGAAGCGGGTGCATTGCCATTACCCTTGCCCTTGAGTTGCCTCATGCCAACGTATTCGCCACGGAGGTGGACGCCCACGCCCTTTCGGTAGCCAGGGATAACGCCAGGCAACTCCATGCCGCAGTGAATTTTCAGCAGCACGACATCCTGACAGAAGAACTATCCTTCCCCGCCATGGATATCGTGGTCAGCAATCCGCCCTATATCCGTGAAGCGGAACGGGTAACCATGGATATCCAGGTGACGGGATTCGAACCTCACCGGGCGCTGTTTGTGCCTGATGATAACTCCATGATCTTTCACCGTGTGCTGGCTCAGAAGGCCAAACTGATTTTGAAACCCGGAGGCCTCCTGTGTATGGAAATCAATGAAGCCCTGAGCCGGATGACCGCCGATACAGTTCGGGATGCCGGCTACTCCGATGTCACCATTCACCAGGACCTTGACGGGAAGGATCGATACGTGACGGCTTTGGCCACTGCCTAGCGATTACAACCGGATGGTCATCATGGCCATAAAATTACGGCCGGCTTGCGGGTAGAAATAGGGAACGCCGGCGTAGCTGTAGCCATTGGAAGCGTAGAGCACATCAAACACATTGTTAATCAGCAGCGAGAGCGTTATCCCCCGGATTCCCGCGGGCAATAGTTCATAGGTAAACCGCAGGTCATTAATCCAGTAATCGCTCAGGCTCACTCCTGCTGTCTCGGCGTTATCCAGATTCTGCCTTCCCACATACTTGGAGAGCCAGGCGGCTTCCAACCCGGGGAGTGGCTTCCAGGCGAGCTGGCCGGCTGCCACCACAGGCGGAGACAGGATAATGGTGGTGTTTCGGGTCACCGGCTGATTATTTTCAAAAACGACGTAGTCGCGGTTTTGATTTACGCTCCAGGTGAAATTGGCATTCCAGGTCCACGCCTTCGAAAGCTGCCATGTTCCGTTGATTTCTACGCCGGTACGAAAACTGCGGCCCACGTTGGCCCGGATCGGGTAACCGGCATTATCGAGGGCACCCGTTTGCACCAGCTGATCCTTGTATTGCATCAGGAAGTAATTCACATCGAGCGTATACCGAAGTGATTTTCGCCGCGTCCCCACCTCCAGGTTGTACAGTTGTTCTGAACGGGGTTTGGTCGTCCCTTCCAGGTAGTCGGACCGGGTTGGCTCCCGGTTGGCAATGGCGTAGGAGGCATACAACAGCGTGCTGGCGCCTCGTCCGTCTCCCAGGAGATAGGTCATGCCCGCTTTTGGATTGAAGAAGTGGAACGAATCGCTTATGTCGTAAGCGCTTTGGTCATCCCGCGTACCGTTGGTGGTATAGGCAACACCCCGGTACTGCATATCGACAAATGAACTCAGGCGACTTGTCCATTTATAGTTCCATTTCAGGTAGATGTTCCTCTCTCCCTTCCTGGACTGTCCATCGTAGTACTGGTAGCCCGGGGTAACGGCGCCGGATACTTCTGCCCAGGTGACGCGGCCAAAGTGCCGGGCGGGTGCATACTCACTCAGTGCGCCACCGAGGAGGAACGTGGACAGCGGGCGGATATGCTGAACCTCGAAGGTGGTTCCATAGAAATAGTTGTCGAGCCACTTTTGAACCACCATGTCGGACGACGTCTTTCCCTGATAATCCGGTAGACCTACCGAGGCAAATGGCCGGCTTTGCTGGTATTCCTCATAATACCCGCGGCCATACGTCAGGTGGACGGCCATCTTGGCTTGCCAGCTGGATGAAAATTGATGCGCAAGGTGTAGTTGTCCATGATCCTGACGGTAATCATCGACCTGGTTCTCATAGTAACGCGAGATATTTCCCAGCGAATCGTAGATGGCGCCGGCATAGTTCATGCGGCGGTTGGCGCGAAGCGTGGCTTCGTCCACTCCATACCATGCCTGGTACGTTCTCTCGGCGCCGCCAAAGCTGATGGCCTGCAGGGTTGTCTTCTCCGTCCTGTAGCCTGCCCTGAGATAATAGGAACCGAGGTCGGCACTGGCTCGTTCCACATACCCGTCAGACTTTATTTTAGAAAGCTTCCCTTCCACAAACCACCGGTCGTTCAGCCATCCTGATCCACCTTTGATGGTAAACCGCTGGCTGCCGAAAGATCCGGCGGCCAGGATGGCGTCCATATAGGGAAAAACGTCACCCCCGGTTGTCTCCAGGTTCACGCTGGCTCCGAACGTGGAAGTACCATTGGTGGAAGTGCCTACCCCACGCTGTATTTGCACGCTGTTGGTAGAAGAGGCGATGTCGGGTATGTCCACCCAGAAGGTAGATTGAGATTCGCTGTCGTTGTAAGGAATCCCGTTGATGGTGACATTGACCCGGGTGGCATCACTTCCCCGCACGCGAATGCCGGTATACCCAATTCCCGTTCCCGCATCCGAGGTTGTGACCACGGAAGGGGTCCAGTTGAGAAGAAAGGGCATGTCCTGTCCAAAGTTCTGCTTTTCGATCGCCCGGCGGTCCATGCTTACAAACGTCATGGGCGTGGATTCTCCCGCCCGCGTCCCGTGAATCACAACGGCATCGCGTAGTTCCGAAACGGCCTCCGCTAACTCATAGTCGAGGGTTAGATCACCCTGAACATCCACGGTATCGGTGATCGCGGCATAGCCCACGAAACGGACAGTCATGATGTGTTTTCCGGGAGAAACCTGTGACAGCAAGTATCCACCCTCCACATCGGTGACCGCACCGCGGTACTCCCTGTCGAGCGTGACGGTGGCCCCCGGCATGGGTTGCCGCAGTCCGGCGTCACGAATCGTTCCCCGGATGGTGAACTGCGCCTTCGCGGCGAATGCACCCATCATCAGCATCAGACCTACAAGTAAGCCACGCATATCCCTGGCGTTTGCTTCGGCAACGCATTAGGGGACGTGTTGCAGAAAGTGGTGATTTTTACTTTACCTCCCTACGGCCGCATTACCGGCATCAGGTTCTTTGGGTATAATCTCAGCCCTTGTATTGAAGGCACCCCTAACGGGAACAAAGATAGCACCGTAAGCACACCAAATCCAAAAGACCGTCAAGACGAGGTCTCTGCTCCGCTATCCTTTAAATCTTCTTTAGCAGGGAAAGCATCGAACAGCTTCCGCTCAGCGTCTCACGCAACTGGGCGATCTTCAATCGCTCCTGCTGCATGGTGTCGCGGTTACGCAGGGTCACCGTATCGTCTTGCAGCGTCTGGTGATCCACGGTAATGCAAAACGGCGTGCCGATGGCGTCCATCCGGCGGTAGCGTTTTCCGATGGTGTCCTTGTCTTCGTAGTACGAAGAGAATTCAAACTTCAGATCGTGAAGAATCGTCTCGGCTTTCTCAGGAAGACCATCCTTTTTGACCAGGGGCAGCACCGCCACCTTGTGCGGGGCCAGTGCCGGGGGGATAGACAACACGACCCGTTCGCTGCCGTCCGGAAGCTTCTCCTCCTTGTAGGAATTTGACAGCGTAGCAAGGAAGAGCCGGTCCAGGCCGATGGATGTTTCTACCACATAAGGAATGTAGCTCTGGTTGGATTCGGTATCAAAGTACTGCAGTTTTTTACCGGAGTACTTTTCGTGACTCTTCAGGTCAAAGTCGGTGCGGGAATGGATGCCTTCCAGTTCCTTGAAGCCCATGGGGAAATTAAACTGGATATCACAGGCCGCGTTGGCGTAATGCGCCAGGTTGACGTGGTCATGGAACCGGTAGTTGTCGACACCGAGGCCCATGGCATGGTGCCACCGCATCCGCTTTTCCTTCCAGAACTCATACCAGGTCATTTCTTCGCCCGGCTTCACAAAAAACTGCATCTCCATCTGTTCGAACTCCCGCATGCGGAAGATGAATTGACGCGCTACAATTTCATTGCGGAAGGCCTTTCCGATCTGGGCGATGCCGAAGGGGATCTTCATGCGCCCGGTCTTTTGCACGTTGAGGAAGTTGACAAAAATGCCCTGGGCGGTTTCCGGGCGCAGGTAGATCTTGTTGGCCTCTTCCGCCACCGAACCCATTTCGGTGGAGAACATCAGGTTGAACTGCCGCACGTCTGTCCAGTTGCGGGTTCCGGAAACCGGATCGGTGACTTCCAGGTCGGTGAGGAGCTGCTTCATTTCTGCCATGTCGCTGTTGGCCATGGCGTTCTTCAGGCGCTCGTTGATGTCGTTGATCTTCTTCGTGTATTCCATCACCCGGGGGTTGGTGGAGATAAACATCTCCCGGTCGAAGGATTCCCCGAATCGCTTGGCCGCCTTCTCAACTTCCTTCTCGATCTTGTCCCTCATCTTCTCCACCGCATCCTCGATGAGCACATCGGCCCGGTAGCGCTTTTTGGAGTCCTTGTTATCCACCATCGGGTCATTGAAGGCATCCACGTGACCGGAGGCTTTCCAGATGGTGGGATGCATGAAGATGGCGGAGTCAATGCCGACAATATTGTCGTGGAGCTGGGTCATGAAGCGCCACCAGTATTCCTTCAGGTTATTCTTCAGTTCGACGCCGTTTTGGCCATAGTCGTAAACAGCCCCCAGGCCGTCATAGATTTCGCTGGAGGGAAAGATGAAGCCATATTCTTTGGCGTGAGATACTACGTTCTTGAGAAGGTTATCGTCTTGCTGTGCCATAGGGCGGCAAAGGTAAATAGGATTGGCAGGATTTGTAGGATTTGGGGGGCCGGACCCCGTAAATTAGAGACATGATTATCCGGGCTGCCATCCCGTCGGACGGGCCGGCCATTCAGAGGCTGTTGGAGCAACTGGGTTATCCCGACCTTTCCTTGGAAGACACCCTCCGGAATCTCGGGAATCACCAGCAGGCGGACTACCATGTCCTGGTGGGTGAAATGGAAGGCCATGTTGCGGCCTTCATCGCCCTTCACTGTTTTCATCTCATGCACTGGAAGGAAAAGATGGGGCGGATTTCCGCCTTCTGCGTGGAGGAGGGATTTCGGTCCAAGGGCCTGGGCAGACAGGTGCTGCATGCGGGGGAAGAATGGTTTCGCGCCAGGGGTTGCGCCAAGATTGAGGTGACCAGCAACGCCCGCCGGATTAGGGCCCACCAATTCTACCTTAACCTAGGGTATATTGAGGACTCTCGTCGCTTTGTCAAGTACCTCAAGCCGCCGCATGCCTGACTTGCCGGCCGAGATTCCTTATCTTCAGTCCTTAACCAAACCCCAACTCCTATGGAAGAATTGCCCATCAGCATGACAGCCATATTCGTGACTGTCGCCGCCACTTTCGTGTTCGGATTTATATGGTACACCGTCCTTTTCGGAAAATCCTGGGCCGTCGAAATGAAGTTTGACACAAACGTCAAACCGCAAGCCAGCGAGATGATCAAGGGCTTGAGCTTCATGCTCATCGGCAACTTCTTTATGGCATTTGTTTTTGCCAACAATAATGCGGCCTGGAGTTTCGTACCGGGCATGGACAAGATGGGCCTGGCAGAGAGCGTGATGAATGCCGCCGGATTTACGTGGCTCGGGTTCTTTCTTCCCGGCGACCTTTCCCGTGTGGCCTGGGAGAAACATTCCTGGAAACTCTTCGGCATCAACACCGTCTACCACCTTCTCAATCTGGTGATCGCCGCGATAATCCTGATGACGATGTAGTCCTTGCCGCGGGAATTCACCGACCCGCCACCGGCATTCGCCGACACCCCGCCCTTTTCTGCCTATCTACCCTGTCCGGGAGGCGGAAAAGGGCGTTTCTTTGAGTAAAACAATGGATATGGAACAACAATCAATGAACCCTTCAGATTCCGGTAACCGGTCGGGCAACAACTCAGGCCGTGTATTTGGCGGTATCGTACTTCTTGTCATTGGCCTGGCATTCTTTGCCCGCGCCGCCGGCTTTTACCTTCCACACTGGCTGTTTAGCTGGCCCATGATCCTGGTGGCGGTGGGCCTCTTCATCGGCGCTCGTCGTTCCTTCCGGTCGGGAGGCTGGATGGTGCTTCTGCTCGTGGGCGGCGTATTTCTCATCGACGACGTTTTCGATGACTTTGACCTGGACATTTACCATTACCTGTGGCCTACCCTCTTCATTGCCCTGGGTCTTTATATGATTTTCAAACCGCGAAGGAGAGAATGGAACTTCGACTCCAGCATTTCCTCGGATGATGTGGTAGATGCCAACTCCGTTTTCGGCGGGTCAAAAATCAATGTCATCTCCAAGAATTTCAAAGGAGGTGACGTAAGCACCTTCTTCGGCGGGACCGATATTAATCTCAGTCAGGCCGATTTTCAGGGAACCGTAGTCATTCACACGTCGACTGCTTTTGGCGGCGTGAAGCTCATCGCTCCCGCTCACTGGAACATCAAATCTGAAGTGCTCTGCATATTCGGCGGCCTTGATGACAAGCGTCCCCAGGCGAAAGAAGGTCTTGACACAACCAAGACGGTTGTCCTGAAAGGCACGTGCATTTTCGGCGGCATCGACATCAAGAGTTTCTAGGCAACCCATCGACTCCATTGTCATGAACTGGTACGTAGCCAAGATCGTATTCCGGATCACCCCGGTGAAAGCCAGCACCGTGGGGCAGTTCGATGAGCACCTCCGCCTGATCCGGGCGGAGTCGCTGGAACAGGCGTTCATCAAGGCACGCCTGCTAGGCATCCGGGAGGAAGACGAGGGAAACGAACAATCGCAGGCTTGCTGGGAATTTGTGAATGTGTCCGAATTGATGCCCCTCGGCGAACTGTGCGATGGCGCCGAAGTGTACTCCCAGGTCCATGAAGTCCGCGAAGCAGGTGCCTACATCCAGCTCGTTCACCAGAGGGCCTCTTCCCTCACCGCCTGAAGCCGACCGGCACCGTGGCTATTTTCTCAAACCCAAATTCCCTAATTTTCAAATCGATGCCTGCCCCCAGCCTGCCCATCTCCAGGATGATCATCGCCTACCTGGCGTGGTGGACGCTTTGGGGGGCCCTGCAAACGATGCTCCTCATGCAATGGGGGTTTGGATTTGACACCGCGATGAAGGATGCCCTGGTTACCCAGCTCATCTTCGCCATGGCCGGTTACACGATCAACACATCGATGCATTCCTACCGGCCCTCCGGAAGGAATGCCATCTATGTGGTGGGCTGGAGCGTGGCGCTGGCAGCGATTTGTGTATACCTTCAGCGTGAGACCTTGATGCGCATGATCGACTACCCGGAGTACCTCGCGTTTCTTGGCGACTCCACGGTCATTCGAGGTGCCTTCGGCTGGCTCAACATCATGCTCATCGCGGTCCTTACCTGGTTTTGGGTTTACGTAAAGGAGAAACAGGAGAGCGAAGACCGACGTAATGAAGCGATCAAGCTGGCCCGCGAAACCGAGCTCAGCAACCTCCGCCAGCAGTTGCAGCCTCACTTCCTCTTCAACAGCCTCAATTCGATCAGCGCGCTCACCTTAAGCCACCCCGAAGAAGCGCGCAAGATGATCCAGCAATTATCCGATTTTCTCCGGGGTACCATCCGGAAGGATGACAAGGCTTTCGTAACCCTGGACGAAGAACTCAAGCACCTCCAGCTCTACCTCGACATCGAGAGGGTGCGCTTCGGACACCGGTTAAATACCCAGATTACCTGCGACGAATCCCTGCGCCAGCTGAAATTGCCGGCCCTGCTCCTGCAGCCCGTTGTGGAGAATGCCATCAAATTCGGTTTGTACGACACCACGGGCGACATCACGATACAACTTGTTGCCCGGAGCGAAGGATCGATCCTGGAGTTGGAAGTCACCAATCCCTACGATGAGGCCACTTCATCGCGAACCGGCACGGGCTTCGGCCTTACGGCCGTGCAGCGCAGGCTTGATTTGCTTTTCAACCGCGGAGACCTGATCAAAACGTCAAGGCAGAATAACCTGTTCACCACCCTACTTCGTATTCCCCAGTCCGCATGACCCGCGTGATCCTCATCGACGACGAGCCCCTGGCGCGCAGCATACTCCGCACCTACCTGAAGAATCACGCCGACTTCAGTGTAGTCGCCGAGTGCGGGGATGGATTTGAGGGCGTGAAAGCCATTGCCCAGCACAAACCAGATGTCATCTTCCTGGATATTCAGATGCCCAAGATCAATGGCTTCGAGTTGCTCGAACTCCTGGAGAGTCCGCCCGGCGTCATTTTCACCACGGCTTTTGATGAATATGCCATGCAAGCCTTCGAGCGGCATGCCATCGACTACTTGTTAAAGCCCTTCAGCCAGGAACGCTTCGACAAAGCTATTCTCAAGTGGAAGTCCCAGGGAACTGGCGTTACCCGGAAGACGGAGGAGCTCCTGGCTTCCGTTTCACCGCCCGAAGAGCGCCAGCGCATCGTGGTCAAGAAAGGATCCAATCTCGTGATCCTGCCCGTTCACACGGTGTTCTACCTGGAGGCTTTCGACGACTACATCAAAGTGCACACGAAAGAGGGATTCTACCTGAAGAAGAAGACGATGGCACACTACGAAAAAGTGCTGGATCCAAAGCAGTTTGTCCGCGTGCACCGTTCTTATATCCTCAATCTCCAGGAACTGACACGCATCGAGCCCCTGACCAAAGACAGTCATGTAGCCCTGCTGAAGAGTGGGGCGCGAATTCCCCTCAGCGAAAGTGGATTTTCTATTTTGAAGGCTGTACTCGGGATTTAATGTCTGGTCCCGTTTTCATGCGGAACTCACTTATCACGCCATCGCATCCCGCAGAAACTCATTCAACGGCTTCATTACCTTGCATGCCTCCACTACTTTTTTAAGGAACTTCTTGTCCTTGACCTCCTTGTCGGTGAAGTTGTGCGAAACGATATACGAGCGGTGCTTCAGCCAATCGGCCCTGGGATGGTCCTTCGGGTAACCTTTGGGGATCGTCTTCATCTTGTCGAAATCATCAAACCCTTCAAACCATTTCTTGAACGACTTGTGCTTCATGATCTTCTCCAACTGATCGCCGTTATAGTCGATCTCCTGGCGGATTTTCGACAAGTTGGACGGCTCAGGCATGTACATGCCTCCGGCGATGAAACTCTTGCCTGGCTCGATATGAATGTAATACCCGGGCTCCTGCATCATCTTGCCACCCGGTGAAATTCCGGCGCCCATATTCACTTTGTACGGGCTCTTGTCTTTGCTGAACCGCACATCCCGGTAGATGCGGAAAGGGAGTTTGCGGGGATCGAGACCCGCCAGGTCCGGGTTGAAGGACACCAGTTCCCCGTGAAGCCGGGTCACAAACACTTCGAAGTTTTCCCTGGCCTGGAGGTATTGGCCCTTGTTCTTTTCAAACCACACCCGGTCGTTGTGCTTCTTCAACGCGGAGAGGAATTTGAGGATTTGCGCGAAGTCCATAGTCAAATCACGGTTAGCGATTGAAGTTAATTAATCGGCACGACAAAATTCCACCTGCCGGCGGCGCACTAGAGGTAATCCACAATCTTTTCCATGGCCATTCCACGGGAGGCTTTGACGAGGACTACGGCGTCGGAAAGGGGATTTGTCTTCAACTCGGCAATGAGCTCATCCCGCGAAGAGAAGAACTTGCCTGAAGGATACGTCTTCTTGGCGGCAGCCATCTGGGGCCCGCAGAGGTAGGCCTCCGCGATTTGGTTTTCGGTCAGCACGTCTCCCATGCGGGCATGTTCCGTCTCCGATTCACCCTCCAACTCATACATATCACCCAGTATGGCAATTTTTCTTGCTCCCGGCATCTTCGATAGGTTTTGAATAGCCGCTTCCATTGACGTGGGGTTCGCGTTGTACGCGTCAAGGATGATGGTATTAGTCCCTTTCTTCAGAATCTGCGAACGCATGTTGCCGGGTACATAAGCCGCCACGGCCGCATTGGCTTTGCCGGGGTCAACACCAAAGTATTTTCCGACCGTCAACGCCACGGCGACATTCTCAAAATTGTAGCTCCCGGTCATCTGCGTCTGGATGCGCTCCCCGTTTTCGGCGGTCAGTGCCAGGTAATGACCCTCCTCGATGCGTTCACAGTGATAGTAATCCCCCTTCGACGGGTAAAGCACCGGGTTCCGGAACCGCTTGGCCATGTTGAACAGGATCGGGTTCTGCGAATTGATGAACACGATCCCCTCGTGGGTCAGCAGGTGCTGATACAACTCCGACTTGCCACGAATGATGTTTTCAAACCCGCCAAACGTACCAATATGGGCCTTGCCAATGTTGGTGATAAATCCATGGGTCGGGCTGGCGATCGAGCACAGCAAGGCGATGTCGCCGAGATGATTGGCACCCATCTCCACCACCGCGATCTCTACGTCGGCATTCAGGGAAAGAATGGTCAGGGGTACGCCGATATGATTGTTGAGATTTCCCTTCGTGGCGTAAGTCTTGAATGTGGTGCTCAGCACGGCGGCAACCAATTCTTTACTCGTCGTTTTGCCATTGGACCCCGTGAGCCCGATGACGGGAATAGTCAACTGGCTCCGGTGATGACGCGCCAGGTCCTGCAGGGCCTTGAGCCCGTCGTCCACCAACAGGCAATTCGGGTGGGTGGCAAACCGCGGATCGTCGACGACGGCATAGCGGGCACCCTTCTTCAACGCCTCTTCGGCAAACTGATTCCCATCAAACGAAGGTCCCTTCAGTGCAAAAAATACCGAACCGGGCGTGATCTGCCTTGTATCGGTAGATACTTTACCAGTCTCTAAGTACTTTTGGTACAATTCCGAAATCGTCATCATAATCGCAGGGGAAAGATAACAGTCAGAAACCGACCGGCGTTGATAGGGTATAAAATTATTGGTGTGCGTCTGCTCCTCATTCTCCTGCTCTTGCCCCTCCCGCTGGCCGCACAGTTCACCTATCGGCTCAGCCAGGACATCCCCGTCGAGATTAACGCCAAAGAGTTGGCCAACCCCTGGGCAGGCGGACTGAACAGCCCACAGGTGAACATGATGGATCTTAATGCCGACGGGGCGGAAGATCTCGTGGTGTACGACAAAAACACCGGCCAACTGAGGACCTTCCTCTGGATCAATAACACCTATCGCTATGAGCCGGACTACGAGTCCCTGTTCCCGTCCGGCCTCAGTACGTTTGTCTCCCTTCGCGACTTTAACTGCGACGGCAAGAAAGACCTCTTTACGTTCGGGCAAATCGGCATTATTGTCTACCAGCAGGTGGTTGTGGCCGGCAAACCGTTCGGGTTCAAGAAGCTTTCCTTTTTCAACTCGTTCACCGGGCTCTATAGCGAAGTGCTGTTAACAAAGGGATTCACCACCAAGATCAACCTGCTTCCCGGAACCAATGATCTTCCCGACTTCACCGACATGGACGGCGATGGGGACCTGGATGTGCTCAATATGCGTTTTGTAAGCCCCAGTACCGCTGAATACCACAAGAACTTCAGCATGGAGAGGTATGGCACCTGCGACAGCCTCGACCTGGAGCGGCAGACCTCCAACTGGGGAGGCTTCATTGAATGCAGTTGCGGAAAGGTGGCGTTCCAGGGGCAGACTTGCGCCGACATCGGCGGGCGCACCGATCACACGGGCGGGAAAGCCATGCTGAGTCTCGACACCGACGGGGACGGGGACCGCGACCTCCTCTTCACCGAAGAATCCTGCGAGTTGATCTACAGGATGGAAAACCTCGGCACCACCGAGGTTCCCGTCATGAACAATCTCACTCTTTTTCCGTCCGGCCAGCCCGTCAACATGCCGTATTACCCGGCACCCTACCTGGAGGATGTGGATCATGACGGCGCCAAAGATCTTCTCTTCGGCCTTAACCTGGCTTCGAGAACCAATTCCTTCAACGACTTCACTTCTTCACTTTGGAGGTATCGCAATACCGGGACCAATGCCTCTCCGGTATTTCAACGGGAACAGACCAATTTTCTCCAGGATGGGATGATTGAGCTTGGCGACATGACCGCTCCTGCCCTGGCCGACATCGATCTCGACGGCGATCTTGACCTTTTTGTCGGGACTTTTATTAACCAGGCCAGCCTGCGGGGAAGTCTTACCTTCTATCGGAATATCGGCACGTCGCGGGCACCCCGCTTTCAGTGGGTTACCGACAACTTCGCCAATCTTACGTTCACCTCGCTCTACAATATCCGTCCGCAGTTTATTGACCTTGACAAGAATGGATCCCTGGACCTGGCGTTTACGGGCACTGCCGGAGGAAACACCCGGCTTTGGTACCTGCTGGCTCCGCCCAACGGGGTGCCGGAGTTCGATGGCATAACTATTTCTTTTCTGGACATCCCCCTCGGGCAGTCTGAAAATGCCACGATCGTTGACATCGACCAGGATGGTGCTCACGATGTGCTGGTCGGAAAGAGTTCAGGGGCCCTCTACTACTATCGAAACACGGGCGGGACTTCCACCTTCACATTCTCCCTCGCCTCAGACGCCTACCTGGGATTGGGAGCCGGCACATCGCGCCAGAACCTGGCTGTTGCGGCAGGAGACCTTGACAGCGACGGAAAAGAAGACCTCATCACGGGTGATCAGTCAGGGCAATTGGTCATCTATCCCGATTTCAGGTCCGGCGGCGCGCTTCCCGAGCAGAACATCGTCTTTGACCCGTATGCTCAATTGTACCAGGCGCGCAATATGGGAGGAAACGCCAAGCCGGCGATCGGAAACGTGCTCGGCGTCAACAAGCCGTCGCTCCTCATCGGCAACCGGCAGGGAGGGCTTCACCTGTTGCACCATGACAACAGTATGCCTCTTTCAGAATCACCCTCCGTTACCCTTTCCCCCAACCCGGTGCCCTTTGGGGAACCCCTGACCCTTTTGGCCGACCGGAGTGTCGTGGTGGAGATCTTCAGCGTGCTGGGCACCCGGCTGGGACAGGCCCAAACCATTGCCGGCGGCCAACCCGTCAGTTTCCCGATCCAGGGGCTTTCGGCAGGCCTGTATTTGGCGCGTTTTACGGCCTCCGGGAAGTCCGTTACTATCCGGTTTGTGGTCCTGTAAGGCGGTTTCCCGGCCTTGGGGAATATTTCCGGCCCACTTTGGATAATTGGGGGCCTTTTGCCGATATTTGCAGTCCTTTTCAGGAAAATATTTAACGATCAACGAGTTATGGCACGGGTTTGCGAAATCACAGGAAAGCGTCCGCATGTTGGAAACAACGTTTCCCACGCGAATAACAAGACCAAGCGCCGGTTCTACCCGAACCTGCAGACGAAGCGTTTTTACATTCCTGAAGAAGGTAAGTGGGTGACCATGAAGGTCTCCACCAAGGCGATCAAGACCATCAACGCCAAAGGCATTTCGGCCGTATTGAAGGAAGTACGTGCGAAGAAGGCCCAGGCATAAACGGACACAGACATGGCAAAGAAAGGCAACCGCATCCAGGTGATTTTAGAGTGCACCGAGCACAAAGCTTCGGGCATGCCCGGCATGAGCCGTTATATCACCACCAAGAACCGGAAAAATACCACGGAGCGCATCGAGCTGAAGAAGTACAACCCGGTCCTCAAGAAGCATACCGTTCACAAAGAAATTAAGTAACCATGGCAAAGAAAGTTGTTGCATCGCTCAAGAAGACGGACGGAAAGAACTACGCTAAGGTGATTCGTGCCGTGAAATCCGAGAAGACCGGCGCCTACACCTTCCGTGAAGAAATCGTTCCCATGGACCTGGTGAAGGAAACGCTGGCCAAGAAAGGCTAAGCGGCTTTCCACAGATCGTTTAAAGTCCCGCACAGGGACTTTTTTATTATCCCCCTATCCCGCACGCATGTCGTTTTTCGGTGGCCTGTTTTCAAAGGAGAAGAAGGAGTCGCTGGACAAAGGTCTGGCGAAGACCAATGCCGGCTTCTTCGGCAAGATCACCAAGGCCCTGGTGGGCAAATCCACGGTAGATGCTGAAGTGCTGGATACCGTGGAAGAGGCCCTGATCAGCTCGGATGTCGGGGTCGACACTACGGTGAAAATCATTTCCCGGATTGAACAGCGCGTGGCCCGCGACAAATATCTCGGCACCCAGGAACTTGACAAAATCCTGCGTGAAGAAGTGGCTAGCCTTATGGCCCAGGGCCCTGCCGCCGGTGAGGCGGATTTTGAAGTACCTGCCGGGAAAAAGCCATACGTTATCCTGGTGGTCGGCGTCAACGGCGTGGGTAAGACCACGACCATTGGGAAACTGGCCTCGCAGTTTAAGATGCGTGGCAAGCAAGTCGTTCTGGGCGCCGCCGACACGTTCCGCGCCGCCGCCGTGGACCAGTTGAAGTTGTGGGGCCAGCGTGTCGGGGTCCCGGTAGTCGCCAAAGGCATGAACACCGATCCTTCTGCGGTGGCCTTTGAGGCCGTGGAAGAAGGCGTTCGAACGGGTGCCGATGTCGTTATCATCGATACGGCCGGTCGACTTCACACGAAAGTGAATCTCATGGCGGAGCTCTCGAAAATACGTCGCGTGATGCAGAAAGTACTCGCTGATGCTCCGCACGAAGTACTCTTGGTGCTCGATGGCAGCACTGGCCAAAATGCAGTCATCCAGGCCCGGGAGTTCACCAAAGCAACGGATGTGACGGCACTTGCTATCACGAAACTCGACGGCACAGCCAAGGGCGGCGTCGTCATCGGCATTTCTGATGAATTCAGGATCCCGGTCAAGTATATCGGCGTTGGCGAACGCGTGGAAGACCTCCAGGTGTTCAACCGGGAAGAATTTGTCGATTCGTTGTTCAGGAAAGACTGATCAGGGTACCGGAAGGGTAACGGCCGGCTTCTTTTTGCGCTCGAACGGGATGCGCCAGAATACCTGGTAGTTGAACCCCCAGGTGCTTCCCCCGCCGATCACCCCGTACCCGGGAACATCATACGTAGATAATTCCCCATTGCCTCTCACGGACAGCCCCAGTTTCAACCTGGACGTGAAGCCCATCCAGAATTCCTTCCACACTTTTACCCGCAGGCCGGCGACGATTTCTCCCCATGCCGCGCTCGCATTGGGATTGCTGAGCGCGTATTGTTGTGTGCCGAAATAGGGGTCTTCCACCGTGAGGTTCAGGCGCTCGGAAAAGGAAGACCTCGCGTATCGCAGGCCGAAAAACAGCATGTTGCGGTCCGGGTCCTTCTTCAGGATGCTTACATCCACTCCCGCCCGCCAATAGGTTCCTTCATTATGATAATCGCCACCGTTGACCATGGTCTCATCCTTCCCCCATCGGCCATAATCTCCCACCAGGTAGAACGGTCCAAAGTCGGCATCCGCGTTCACCTCCCACGCCCTAAACCGAGGAGAGCTGCTCAGGGCCAAGGCGAGTACATCGGTTCCAAAGCGAATGGACCTGAAGTAGATCTTTTCCCTCAGGCTGTCTGGTTTTTTGGGGCGCACCTCCATAACCGTGTCCTCCTTCACTGGCATTTCAGGATTAACTACCTGTCCAGCGGCTTGCAGGCACAGCAGCAATAAAAACAGGCTAGCGCTTGATCTTAACATTGTTGGAAACGCTGGTGGATAGTTCGGCTTCGGTCACCTTGACTTCCGAAAACGTGGAAAGCAGCAACGAAAGGTCCTGGAAATAATTGAACGCCCCGCAGGCCGGGCTGATGACCCGTGTATTTCGCGTGTAGGACATCTTGATAGAATCCTGCTGCGATTCATAATAGAAAAAGAACGTCGTTTCATAGGCGCCCACATTGACCGGCAGGACAACCGAGGACACCGTGTCGGCGACATAAAAAACGGAATCCGTTCCGGAAATACGGATACTGTCCAGGATCAGGGTATCCCGCACCTCGGTGCGCACGCTGTCGGGAGTGACTTTCAGAAAGCTAATC
The DNA here is from genome assembly GCA_016787605.1 of Cyclobacteriaceae bacterium. Classification (GTDB taxonomy): domain Bacteria; phylum Bacteroidota; class Bacteroidia; order Cytophagales; family Cyclobacteriaceae; genus ELB16-189. The sequence continues at coordinate 63,585 of JAEUUE010000124.1, read as the reverse complement.
TTCACGTCGTTGGTCGCAGTGATGACACAATCCGGATCACTCAGGCAGGAGGAAAAAATGACCGCCAGGAAGGCCGGAAGGGCAAAGCGAAGCATGGGGAATTAATTTTCAAATATAACCGTTCGGAAGTCAAACTGCGTATTTTTGCATCCCTAATCGCTATTCCGTGCGGACTAGAGGCAACAAGAAGACCAAAGTCAACATCGTCACCCTGGGCTGTTCGAAGAACCAGGTAGATTCCGAGGTGCTGCTCACCCAGCTGCGTGGCAACGGAATCGACGCTGTCCATGAATCCACCTCCGACGACAACCGGGTGGTGGTCATCAACACTTGCGGCTTTATCGACAATGCCAAACAGGAATCGATCGATACCATACTGCGCTACGTCGACGCCAAGGAAGAAGGGCTCGTCGAAAGAGTCTATGTTACCGGTTGCCTCTCGCAGCGTTACCAGGAAGACCTGAAAAAAGAAATTCCCCAGGTGGATGCCTGGTTTGGCACGCGCGACCTGTCGCGTCTGCTCAAACAATTCAATGCCGACTACAAACAGGAGTTGGTCGGTGAACGCATCCTCACCAACCCGGGTCATTACGCTTATTTAAAAATTTCAGAAGGCTGCGACCGGCCTTGTTCCTTCTGCGCCATCCCGCTGATGCGGGGCGGCCACGTATCGCGGCCCATGGAAGAGCTGGTGAAGGAAGCCACGAATCTGGCCCGGCAGGGAACGCGGGAACTGCTGCTCATCGCACAGGATTCGACGTACTACGGCCTGGACCTCTACAAGAAGCGCAACCTGGCTGACTTGCTCCGGCGTCTCTCCGACGTCGAGGGAATCGGCTGGATCCGTCTGCACTATGCCTTCCCCGCCGGTTTTCCCATGGATGTACTGGACGTCATGGCTGAGCGGCCCAACATCTGCAAGTACCTCGATATACCCCTGCAGCACGGTTCCACCAATATGCTCAAGCTCATGCGCCGCGGCATCACCCGCGAGAAAACGGAAGAGCTGCTGAGCGTCATCCGGGAAAAGGTCCCCGGCATCGCCATCCGCACGACCCTGATTGCGGGTCACCCCGGCGAAACGGAAGCGGACTTTGACGAGATGATGCAATTTGTGGAGCGGTCCCGGTTTGAACGCCTCGGCGTGTTTACGTACTCGCACGAGGAGAACACCCATGCGTATACGATGAAAGACGATGTGCCCGCGCACATCAAGGAAGAGCGCATGGAAGCCATCATGGAATTGCAGCAGGGGATCAGCCTTGAACTCAACCAGGCCAAAATCGGAAAAACCTTCCAGGTGCTTGTCGACCGGATGGAAGGCGGGCAGTATATCGGCCGTACCGAGTTTGATTCTCCGGAGGTAGACAATGAGGTCATCATTACCTCCAAGGAGTACCTGCGCCAGGGCGATTTCCATGAGGTCCGCATTACCGCCGCCACGGAGTTTGACCTCTCCGGGGAACCGACCGCCGGCCACTCATAATTTTCATCAACCTTAGCGGAAAATTCCCGTTATTCGGTCATGCGTTTGCTTCAAACTTGTTGTTAATCATGCCTCTTCAGAAGATTCCATTCCGAAGCGCCCACGCTTTCTCCGAGTTTTTTCTGAAGTACATCGAACAAGACGAGGCCCTCAAACCCTTTTATGGCCGGTTTCCTTCACCGGAAGCATTTCAAGGACAGCTTAAGGACAAATCAGGTTTCCCGGCCAGTGCGCGCAACACGCTGGTTAAGGTGTTGCAGCGTCAGTACGAATCCGTCAAGCAACAACCGGCCGTGGAAGCCAACATCCGGGCGCTTGGCGACGCCAAGACCTTCACGGTAACCACCGGTCACCAGCTTTCGGTTTTCACAGGGCCGCTTTACTTCGTATTCAAGATCGCGACCGTCATTCAAGCCTGCCGTCAACTCAAGGCAAAGTACCCCGCTTATCATTTTGTTCCGGTTTACTGGGCGGCATCCGAAGATCACGACTACGAGGAAATCAAATCCTTCCGGCTCAACGGAAAAAAATATACCTGGGAAACTGACCAACAAGGTGCCGTGGGACGGTTTCACACGCAGGATTTCAAGAAACTTCTCGCCGAGGTCCCCGGAGAAATCGGTTTGTTCCGCGACGCCTACACCCGGTCGGCAACCCTGGGCGAGGCCGTGCGCCGGTATGTCAACGCACTTTTCGGCGAAGAGGGGCTGATTGTGGTGGACGCCGACGACCGTGAACTGAAACGTCTGCTTCAACCGGTGATGAGTGCCGATGTCTTCGAGCACACCCCATTCCAAACCGTCGAGGCAACCAACAAAAAGCTGGAGGCGCTGGGTTATCATCCGCAGGTGAATCCCCGTGAAATCAATTTCTTTTACCTCGAACCCGGGCTGCGCAGCCGGATCGAGCGGCAGGGCGACGGGTTTGTCGTCGTGGACACCGCGCTGCGGTTTACGAAGGAGGAACTGCTGCAAAAGATGGAGCAAACGCCGGAACAATTCAGCCCGAACGTCATCCTTCGCCCGCTCTACCAGGAACTGATTCTGCCCAATCTCGCCTATGTGGGCGGACCAGCCGAGCTGGTATATTGGCTGGAACTGAAAGGCGTCTTCGATCTTTTCAAGACACCCTTCCCCATCCTGCTGCCCCGTAACTTCGGACTCATCGTGGATGCGCCCACCGCCCGCAAAATGTCCAAAACCCGGCTGCACCTGGAGGCCTTCTTCGAGTCGAAGAATGAGCTCTTCAAGCGCTGGGTTATCCAGCATTCCAGTCACGATCTTTCACTCGACGCGGCGGCAAATTCCCTGGCCGGGCTCATGGAAGAAGTCAAACGGCGCAGCGAGAAAATTGACCCCACGCTGGGGCCCATGACCGAGGCGCACGCCACGCGTATGCTGAAGGCCATGCGGACGATCGAACAAAAAATGATGCGCGCCGAAAAACGCAAACAATCCGATGGCCTCCGGCAGGTCGAAGCCGTAAAGGACGCCCTTTTTCCCAACGGCGGCCTCCAGGAACGCACCGACAACTTTCTCAATTTCTACCAGACCGATCCCGGCTTCATTCAGAAACTGATCGAACATTTTGATCCTTTCGATTTCCAATTCCATGTGCTGACGTACCATGAACAAGAAGGAACTTCGAAAGCTGTTTCTTGACAAGCGAAAGCAACTGGGCGAGGGTGACTATGCCCGGCTCAACCTCGCGCTCTACGCCCAGTTCTTTGCGGGCATTGATCTTTCCTTCATCCGGGTGCTGCATTCCTTCCTGCCCATCCCCGACAATCACGAGCCTGATACCTGGGCGATTCTCGACCGCATTCGCCGCGAGTTTCCCCAGGTTCGGATATCCCTTCCCCGGGTAAGCGGTGATCACCTGGAGAATATCTACTTCGAAGGACCCCATCAACTGGAGACCAACGCCTGGGGCATTCGTGAACCAAAGCAAGGAGTACCTACCCCAACGGAAAAGCTTGACCTGGTTATCGTTCCCCTGCTCATCTTCGACAAGCGAGGTCACCGGGTGGGCTATGGCAAAGGTTACTACGACCGGTTGCTCAGCCAGGTACGGCCTGATTGCCTGAAGGTGGGGCTGTCACTGTTTCCGCCCGTGGATGCCATCGACGATCTGTCTGCTACTGATGTCCCGTTGGACCAGTGCGTGATGCCGGAGGGAGTGATTGGGTTCAGGGACCAGGGCACATGAAATTTCACGCAAAGGCGCGAAGCTCGCAAGGAAAGCGCTAAGTGACTGAAGACCGGGTAGCCCGCGTCATTTCCTTTTTACCGGGCGGGCCGGGCAGGGTTTCCACGGTGAGGCCCAGGGCAGCGAGGTCGCGCTTGACCTGGCCCTTGGCACAGTACGTCACCCACAGACCGCCGGGAGACAATACCGAAGTCGTTTTGCGCAGCATCTCCGCTGTCCACATTTCAGGTTGCTTCGAAGGAGCAAACGCGTCGTAATAAACCAGGTCGTAGCTGCCTTCGAGGGGATCGGTGAGAATGTCTTTTGCCCTTTTATAAAGTTCGAAGTGGGGACGGATGGCCACCGGGGTGTCCCAGGGGGCCTCATGCAGCAACCGGAAGGATGCTTCGTCGCCGACGATTGCTCCGTAGTTAAGCTGATCGACCAGGGAGAGAGAAAGAGGAAATTTTTCCCACGATTCATACCGGATGGTCAGGCCACTCCGATGACTTTCCAACAAGGTGAGTAGGGTATTGAGCCCGGTGCCGAACCCAACTTCAAGGATGCTGATGGTCTCCCGGTTCAGTAACTCCGCCACGCGAAGACCGTGGTCGATGAACACATGCGTCGATTCGCGCACAGCGCCATGCCTGGAGTGGTAGGTCTCCTGGAGCGCCGTATTCAGAATAGAGTGGGAACCGTCGCCCGTGGTGATAACTTCGAGCGGGCTCATCAGCTGCGGGAAATGAGCACCACCGCGTAGGCGTTCAATCCTTCCATGCGCCCGACGTATCCCAACTTCTCATTGGTCGTGGCCTTGATCGAAACATCCTCTTCGGCAACCCCCATCAACGGAGCGAGGGCTTGACGCATGGCCGGGATATGGGGTTTTACTTTCGGCGCCTCCAGGGTGATGGAACAGTCCACGTTTTCCACTTTCCACCCTTTGGCGGCAATCATGCGGCACACTTCCTTGAGAAAGAACTTGCTGTCCATACCCGCCCAGCGAGGGTCCGTGTTCTGAAAATGCGTGCCGATATCGCCCAGGTTGGCGGCCCCGAGAATGGCATCGCAGATGGCATGGATGAGTACATCGGCATCGGAGTGGCCGGTAGCTCCTTTGGTAGCGGGGATCTTTACGCCGCCTAACCAAAGGTCACGACCTTCTTCCAGGGGGTGAACATCAAATCCGAAGCCGACGCGTATTCTCATCGCACGATCAGTTTATGGCCTCATAATAAAGGACATTGGAATTCTCGGGTCGGAAGGCATGGCGGGCAACCCGACGCACATCCTCTTTGGAGACTGCGGCAATCCGGTCCGCTTCTTCGTTGACAAAATTTGGATCACCCGACAATGTCGCAAAAGCCAGGTTCATGGCCCGGTTCATCACTTCCACTTCCCCAAATTCCAGCGTGGATGCCGCCTGGTTCTTCACCTTCTCCAGTTCTTCATCCGTGGGACCCTCCGAAGCCACCGAGGCCAGGATTTCATCCACCGCTCTTTCGGCATCCGGGTGCGTTCTTCCCTCCTGCAGCCGTCCATTGACCACAATCAGGCCCGGATCCAGCGTGCCCATGCTGAAGGAAGAGATCGAGGTGAAGATCTCGTCTTCCTTCACCAGCTTCCGGTACAGCCGGCTGGATTCTCCCCGCCCGAGCACATCGGTAAGCAGGTCAGCCGCGTAATAATCAGGATGAAAACGCCCGGGCATATGGTAAGCCTTGTACAACGCGTGCGCGGGAACCTTCGCTTGCGCACGAAGTTCGCGCCGCGCCGTTTGCGTGGGCTCGACCGGCAATCGCCTGACGGGCTTGTTGCCGGCAGGAATGGGACTGAACCACTTCTCGCACAAAGCACGCACTTGCGTCTCCGTCACTTTTCCGGCAACAACCAGGATGGCGTTGGAAGGAAGGTAATAGCGAAAAAAGAACTCGCGCACATCGTCCAGGGTCGCTTGTTCAATATGGGAGATCTCTTTCCCGATAGTCGCCCACTGGTAGGGGTGTACCTGGTAGCAGAGCGGTCTCAGCTTCAGCCAGACATCCCCATAGGGCTGGTTGAGGTACCGCTGGCGAAACTCTTCGATCACGACATTTCGCTGCACGTTAAGCACTTCCGGCTCAAAGGACAAGCTCAGCATACGGTCGCTTTCCAGCCAGAACCCCGTTTCCAGGTTGGAAGCCGGAACGGTCAGGTAATAATTCGTAATGTCTGTACTGGTGAATGCGTTGTTCTCTCCTCCCACCCGCTGGAGCGGTTCATCATAGCTGGGAATATTTTTTGACCCACCAAACATCAGGTGCTCGAAAAGATGAGCGAACCCGGTCTTGTCGGGGCGCTCATCGCGGGACCCAACATCATAGAGGATGTTCATCACGGCGATGTCGACGGAATGATCCTCATGGACGAGAACCTGGAGGCCGTTTTCGAGAGTAAAGGAGCTGAAGCCGATCATTCGGGCGTAAGTTACCGCCCTTTGGGGTCATTCGAAAAATGGGCATGGGCGATGCGATAACCCTCCCCACTTCGCTGCAGGATAAACGTTACCGGGCCCCGCTGCTCCGGGCTACCCGGCCGCTGGAAATGCCACAACGCCGTGGCCGAGAGCGGACGATGACGCACGTCGGTCAGCCAGAGGCGATTGGCGGAGGTCTTTCCGCCCTCCACAAATCCAAATCCCCGGTGATGCTTGATGAGTGAGTCTATCCCCTGGATGAGGCCTGCTCTTTCACTGGAGAAATACGTCACCGACTGATCGGCAACAAAAAGACGGGGCACTTCCTTCAAGTCATAGGTGTTCCACGACTTCTCCCAGGCGGCCAGCAGCGCTTCCGGTGACTTCTCCTGCCCGCGTGCAGCCAGGAAGGAAAGGAAGAAAGCCAGGGATAAGAGTACCTTCTTCATGTCAACTGATCAAATCGCCGAGTACCTTTCTCACGTCTTCCGGCTGCATGCGGGGCCCCCACTGGGTCACCACGCGGGAAGACGCCAGGGACGCGAGTTTCCCCGCTTCGGCATAACTGTGCTGATGCGTGATCCCAAAAAGAAAGGCACCCGCAAACATATCACCGGCCCCGTTGGTATCCACGGCCCTTACCTTGTAAGGTTCTATTTCGATGTAGGTGTCCCCGTCAAAAATCAATGCGCCGTTGGCACCCAGCGTGATGGCAAATCGCTTGGCTACGCCGCGGAGTTTTTCACGGGCGTCGGAAATGAAGTCGGTTCCGGTGAAGATCATGGCTTCTTCTTCGTTGCAGAACAGGAGATCCACGGACGCACCAACGATTTCCTCCATCTGCCTGGAAAAATATTTCGTCATGCTGGGATCGCTGAAGGTCAGCGCCACCTTCACGTTGTGCTGTTCCGCGATCTTCTTGGCTTCCTTCATGGCATCCAGGCCTTTGGGGCTGGAAACCAGGTATCCCTCCAGGTAGAGGTAATGCGAATTCCGGATCGCCTCTTCATCCAGGTGCTGGGGGGCAAGGAAGGAGCTCACGCCGAGGAACGTGTTCATGGTGCGCTGGGCGTCGGGCGACGTCATCACCAGGCAGCGGCCGGTGTGTCCGGGTGGGCAGTCGGCATATTTCAGGTTGGTGTGCACCCCGTTCCGCTCGAGATCCATCAGGAAAAAGTGGCCGAGGTCATCGTGAGCGACCAGGCAAGAGTAAAAGCTCTTGCCGCCGAGTTGGTTGATGGCCACCACAGTATTCCCCGCAGACCCGCCACCCGACATTTTGCTTCGCTTCATGTCGATCACCTTCATCAATTCAAGCTGGCGCTTCTCGTCCACGAGGGTCATAACGCCCTTTTCGACGTTGTTTCTCTCGAAGAAGTCGATATCTACTTCCGTCACAATATCCACAATGGCGTTTCCCACGCCGTATACATCGTATTTCATGGGTTGAAATTAGGTGGACAAAAATAGGCAAAGCCTGGGGAATTGGGGTATCAAGGGTTCTCGCAAAGGCGTTAAGTCGCAATACGGCGCAAGCGCAGCGAAGTCGAAGGCCTATTTCCGATCGATCTTCAGCGTCATCTGATACTTGGCCGCCCGGTCGGGATAGTCGGTAATGAACCCATCAACACCCATTCCCTTCAGGGCCAGCATTTCGCGCTCATCGTTTACCGTCCAGGGAATGAGTCGAATTTTAAGCTCCTTGCACCGGGCCACCATCTCAGGCGTCACCAGCTTGTAGTAAGGGCTGTAGATGGACGGGGTAAACCCCAGTGCCTTGAGGTTGTCATCAAGACTCTTCTTGTTCTCGACCAGGGCAGCCAACCGGATATCCGGGTACTGCGTGTGCCAATACTTCAGCACGCGGAAATCGAACGACTGGATAACCACCCGGTTCATGGGAAGATACTGATCGAGCAACTCGTAGACCAGGTTGGAAAACTCCTCCGGCTTCGGGTGAAACTTATCGTCTCCCTTGGGACCGGACTTGATCTCCACGTTATAGTCCACCTCATATTTTGTATGGTTCTTGATGTGGTTCTCGACCGCGACGATTACATCCCGCAGCAACGGCTTATAGGCCATCATCTTCACCTGTTCGGGGAACCGCTCGTTACCTTTCGATCCGCAATCGTAACGGCGCACTTCATCATAGGTGAGCGCATAGATATTGTGCTTGAGCGTGTCTTTGGCGGCAATTTCGTTCCCGGCAGGATCAAGGCAGATGGATCCCGACATCCACGGCTCATGCGAAACCACTACTTTCCGGTCGCGGGTAATGACCAGGTCCATCTCGAGCGTGGTAACCCCCGAATCCAGTGCCAGCAGGAATGCCGGCACCGTGTTTTCCGGCCGTAACCCCCGGCAACCCCGGTGACCCTGGACATCGAATTTGGGTGTATAGATCTTAGGTTGCGCAAACCCCACGACGGGAACTACGAGCAGAAGGACTAGCAGGCGACGCATAGCCCCAAGTTAACCTGTTAATTTGAAAATCAGTTATTCATCATCATGCGCATGCCTCCGCGGCGGCCGCCCCGGCCCCCTCCCATGGGGTTCAGCTGTTTGTTGAGTGCGTAGGTGAAACTGATCATGTAGTACCGCCCGAGGTTGTTCATCGTCTCCTGCTGGAGGTAGTTGCTCGTCGCCGTTTGCGACACCCCCAAGCTCTTGTCGAGTGCGTTCACGACGGCAAACTTCAACTCCCCTACATTGTTCTTCAACAGAAAACGCGAGATCGACATATTGAGAATCGGGATGGTTTGGTCAAAGCCGGTCGTCTGGCTGCGATAGTGATAGAAATCGTAACTGGTATTGAAGGAGTAGTTCTTGAGAAAGTTGATGTTCAGGTCACTGCTATAGGTCTCATTGAGGTACTGCTGATTCTGTGCCGTATTGAAGCTGTACTCTGTCTTGTTCTGGCTCAGGTTGGCGCTAAGACCCAGCGTCAGGATTTCCTTGAAGGTATAGTCATACCGCACGGTGCCGCCGTAGGTGCGCGAGTCGGAGTGGTTTTCCTGCAGGTTGATCAGGGTTATTCCCCTATTATAGGTGTAGTTGGGACCCACGCTGACGCGGCTGTTGATCTTCCGGATCGGGAAACCAAAATTGAAATTGCCGGAAATGCGCAGGTTGTAGTCGACGTTGACCGGAACGGTGAGCCGAACCAGGGTCTGGGGGTCAACAGTCTGGGAGTAGGCAATGGCGTTGGTCGTATACGTGGAGTTGATGAAGGCAAAGAATCCAATGGACGAGGCCGGATCAAATTGCGTGTAATTCAGCCTGAACTGGTGGGCATAGCCCGGCCGGAGGTTAGGATTACCCGAAGACAGGTTCAGCGGATCCGTGTTGTCGATCACCGGCTGCAATTGCTGGATCGTCGGTTCCTGCATGTTGGTCTCATAGTTGAAACTCAGGTGCTTGAGGCTTGAAAAATCATAGTTGAAACGGGCAACAGGCAGGATGTTCTCAAACGTGCGGTCAATTGTAGTGTCGCGCAGGGTGAGATCGCCCTTCAGGCGCGTGTTCTGGTAGCTGGCACCCACCGTAAAATTGAACTTCTGGCGATTGACACGAAGGTTTAGCCCGGGCCTGCTGTACAGGTAGTTGCTGTTGTAGCGGTTGCTGAGGGTGTCATTGTAGACCGGTGCCCCTCCATTGACGTTGTACACATCCCGGATGACATCATTGCGGTTGGTCCGGATGGAGTAGTTCGCCTCCAGGTACTTCCTTCCCCCCAGGGGCTCCGTGTAAGAAACCTGCGCGCCGTAGCTATAGTTCTCGTTCTTCTGCGTGTTGGTCTGCTCGATGACTTTCTTCTCCGGAACGTTGGTGAAGAACTCATTGGTGGAAGAAAGGGTACCGTCTGAATTGGTCTGGCTGAGGCCGGCGCTGAGGGTGGCGGAGATAGTCCGGCCCTTCTTGGGGAAGCGGTGGCGGTACAACAGGCTTGAATTCAGGTTCGAGCTCGTTCCCTTGTTGTAAGTATCGCGGATACTTTCGTTCTGCAAGGCATCATTGATATTATAGGTCTGGCTCACGCTCTGGATGGATTGCTCACTGTGCGTCAAGGTGGCGGACGCCGTGAACTTCAGTGAATTGGCAGAGTCAATGGCATGATCCAGCACGAGGTTGCCCCGGTGGTTGTCGCTCTGGTTGAGTTGCTTGCTGTTTTGGTTAAAGTCATAGCTTCCATTCGGAAGGTAGTTGATGCGGTTCAGCACCTGGCTGATATTCTGGTTGAGATTGTTGTAGAAGTAGCTCGCATTGAGTTTCGTCTTCGTTCCAAAATCCTGGTTGGTATTCAACCCGCCGGCATAATTGGTCAGGATACCGTTCTGCCGCCCGCCAAAATTGAGCGGCACCCCGTTCGAGTTGTTGCCGTCAATCTGGATGCTCATGCGGCCTCCTCCCCCTCCTCCCATCATTTGCTGCGAGCCCCCGGAGAAGTTCATGTAATCATCCATGGAAAAGCCCTGCTCGTTGACGTTGTTTCCCATGCCGAGAAAAGACAGCTGTTCCCCTTTCGCGAATTTATTGATGCTGGCGCGGGCCTGGAACCGGTCGTCCGTTCCCGCTCCCGCCATCATGTTGCCGAAGGCGCCGTTGCGTTTCTCTTCCTTGAGTTCGAGGTTGATCGTCTTTTCCCGCTGCCCGTCGTCGATGCCGGTAAACACGGCCTGGTCAGATTTCTTGTCGTACACCTGCACTTTGTCAATCGCATCGGCCGGGAGGTTCCGCGTGGCCAGCTTGGGATCGCGACCGAAAAATTCCCGGCCGTCTACCATGACGCGCTGTACTTGTTCGCCCTGGGCGCGGATCGATCCGTCGGTTTCCACTTCGATGCCCGGCATTTTCTTCAGCAGGTCTTCCACGTTGGCATTCTGCTTTACTTTGAAGGAGCCGGCATTGAATTCGATGGTGTCCTTCTTCACGGTGACCGGGGCCTTCTCCCCCTTAACCACCAGTTCCTCCAGTTCCTTTGAAACGGGTTCCATCGTCAGCCGACCCACATCGAGCACCGGGCCGGTGAACTCCGCGGCGCTTATCTTCCGGATGGCCGGGGCGTATCCCACGAAGGTGATCTTGAGCTGGTAATCACCGCGGGCGACGTTCTTCAACTCAAACATCCCCTGTCGATCCGTGGACCCGAAGCTCACCAGCGACGAATCCTTTTGCTGCAGGAGCATCACCGTGGCAGAGGGGAGGCCGCTTTTAAGCGTATCCGAAACCTGGCCTTTGAGGCTATACCGCTGCCCGAAGGAGGTCAGTGCGGTGAGAAGGAGGACGGGAAATAGTATTTTTTTGATCATAGGAAAAATTGGGTTGCTCGTTATACACGAGAGTACACCCGGGACGGCATAGGCAGGTTTTAGGTTTCTAGTTGCGGATGATCATGCGGCCGTTGCCGCCCATCTGCTTCATGGTTTCATCGACAATCTTCCTGAATTCCGCCTGCGTCACCTTCTGTCCGCTGGTCGGGACTTTCATTTCACTCTTCTTTAGTTCACGCATTTCCACCTGCCGGGCCACGATGACGCGCTCCCCATTGTTGATATCCACCGCGAGCACGGCGCCCGGCAGCGTACCAAATTGCTCGGGGCCCAGCATGGGACGCAGCTGATCAGTATACCAGGCGGTGACTTCCATTTTTCGGTCGGGCTGGCGTTCATCCACATACCAGGCCATCTTGCAGGTATATCCGAGGATCTCCCGGGTCTCCGTGCCCAGCTTCCAGGGAGAAATCTTCAGGGTGTCTTCGATCAGGTACTCCTTTCCCATGAACTCCCTTTTGGAAATCAACTGCGTGCTGCCCGGGTTGATGTAGATCTCATCGTTAGCTTGCTGCATCCGGATGCGCACCCCGCCTCCTCCACCGCTGGGCATCATGTCTTCTTCTTCATCTTCGATGATCGGCTTGTAGAACGACTCGTTGCCATTGAAGAAAAGCTGTTGCCGGGTGGTTCTGAATTCCGGGATCATGGCCTTGCGAGCCTCCTGGCCGGGAGGAATCCGGCGGTGAAGGTTCACCTTTACCTCGTAGGTGATGACGCCGTCTGTGCCTTGAGCAAAGACGACCTGGGCGGCAGCCAGGCAAACCAGGATGCCGATAATGACGATCAGATTTCTCATATGCTTGCGTAATGTCATAGTTGGTTCAAATGCCGTGTAAATGTACGGGTAGAGATGGCGGGCAGGGGTTAATAGTTCTTTATCAAAGGTTAATTAAGGTTAAACGCCGAACGGCCTGCAGGGTAAAGCCGTTACTTTTGCTGCCACTACCCATGAAAGCCACCAAGCATTACCTCACCCTGGCCCTGATGAGCACCAGCATGATCCTGCTGGTGACGCTCCAGGTTTTATGGCTGCGCAATTCGTACCAGAAGGCCGCCGAAGACTTGCGGGGTGATACCGGACGACTGCTTCGGGAAACGGTCATGGCGCTCAGGGATTCCATGCTCCTTCAAAACATTGAGACGACTCCGCTTGACTCTGGCGGGACCATAACCTATTCGAAGAGGAGGGATACCACGGTGGTGCTTCTCGGCGGAACTCCTCCTCCGAAACAAACCGATGGGCAGGTACAAGTATTCATTTCATCTACCTCCGAAAAGGATTCCATTCATCAGGTTCTTCGGTCCGTTGCCTCCCGGATTAACGAGGGCGACATCCGGCCCAATACACGTTTTACGGTGCGCCTGCGCAACGACTCCCTCAGCCTGGATAGCATCCAACGCGGGCTGCAACGCCAGCTGGAAAAGGCCGGCATCTCAACGCCAGCGAAGGTGTCAAAAAGAGGAAGCTTCCCGCCACTCCCGCCCGACGGTCGTGGTCAGATCCGCATGCGACGCATGGCGGATCCGGAAAACGAGTCTGAACGTGAACGCAGCTATTTCGGCACTGAGCTGCGCACGTACTGGGTGCGCGTGGATCCCTTCTTTGGATACTCCGCCACACTGACCGAGGTGCGTCCCCACCTCTTCCGGGAAATCATGCCTCAAATCCTGTTCAGCGGGGTTCTGACCCTGATCACGCTGGGTGCCTTTGTGGTCATGTACCGCAGCCTCCGGTCTCAGCAACGGCTGATGGCGCTGAAGAATGATTTCATCAGCAACATGACCCACGAGTTGAAAACGCCCATCGCAACGGTGAGCGTGGCCCTCGAAGCGCTGAAAAACTTCCGCGGCATTGACAATCCCAAACTCACTGCGGAGTACCTCGATATCGCACAGTTCGAACTTCAGCGGCTTTCGCTGCTAGCCGATAAGGTACTGACCACCTCGCTCTTCGATGAGCGGGGCGTGACACTCGACATGGCTCCGGTCCCGGTAGACGAAATGGTGACCACCATACTCAACTCCATGAAACTCGTCCTGGACAAATCCGGGGCTACACTCTCTTTTGAAAAGAAAGGAGACCACTTCACGGTAGAGGGCAGCGCCGTTCACCTCACCAATGTGATTTACAATCTGCTGGACAACGCGCTCAAATACAGCCCGGAAAAACCGGAGATCACTGTTCTGCTCAGCGATCTGGGTTCGACGGTGTCCCTGGCCGTTAGTGACAAGGGATTAGGAATTCCCACGGAGTTCCAGTCGAGGATCTTTGAGCGTTTCTTCCGCCTGCCCACGGGCGACGTACACAACATCAAGGGGCACGGCCTGGGTCTCAGCTACGTGGACCAGGTGGTCAAAAAGCATGGAGGCTCCATCACCGTGACCAGCGCTCCGGGCAAAGGCAGTACCTTTACGGTCATGCTTCCTAAACAGCATTCCTGACATCATGGGCAAGGTGAGCATCCTGTATGTGGAAGACGAACCCTTCCTGGGGAGAATCGTCAAGGAAAGCCTGGAGAGCCGCGACTATACGGTGCACATGGTCAACGACGGCCAAGATGCCCTGCCCGTTTTTCTCCAGCATCGTCCCCAGATCTGCGTACTCGACATCATGCTTCCCCACAAGGACGGTTATACCATCGCCGGAGAAATCCGCCGCGTTGATCCCGAAGTGCCGATCATCTTTGTAACCGCCAAAACGCAGACCGAAGATGTGGTGAAAGGCTTTGAGACCGGCGGCAATGATTATCTCCGGAAGCCCTTCAGCATGGAAGAATTGATTGTCCGGGTAAATAACCTGCTCAAGCTTTCCCGCAAGACCGGCCCGTCGGGCTCCGAGGAGATTGCCATCGGTCACTACACCTTCCATCCTCAGCGTTATGAACTGAAGCGGGGGGATTCGGTGAAGAAACTCTCCCACCGCGAAGCCATGCTGCTGACCGTGCTGGCCGAAAACAAGAATGTCATCGTGCAGCGCAAGGATATCCTGTTGCGGGTATGGGGCGACGATTCCTTCTTCAATTCCAGGAACCTGGATGTGTACGTCACCAAGCTGCGTGATTACCTCAAGGAGGACCAGCAGGTGGAGATCGTTACCATTAAGGGGGTGGGATACCGGTTTGTTACGCCGGGGTAGCACTGAGCAGGTGCCCTGGCAAGCATTTCGTCTGCAGTGCCGACGCCGGAAGAAATGCTACTTTTTATTGTGGGATGTGGGGGATTCGAACCCTCGACCCCTACCCTGTCAAGGTAGTGCTCTAAACCAGCTGAGCTAACACCCCATTTTATCTGGCGATCGGGTGGCAAATGTAAGGATCAATTTTTGGCCGGGAAAGGGTCAGCCCTGAAATCCGATCTTCCGGTGACTGCCGTCACAAAATGGCTTGTTCGCCGAAGCCCCGCAGCGGCAAAAAGCCGTTACGGCTCCCTTGGTCACCGAGGTTCCGTCCTTCTGTTTTACTTCGACGGTTCCATGGACCATGAGCGGTCCGTTGTGCGATGGCTCCACCAGCACCTTGCCTGGTGCCTCCTGCTTTGGTTCCGCATCCACAGGGGCCTCGGCACTCATATAATAACTCAGAGCGCCGGAAGGGCATTTTTTGATTTGGGCAATAATCTTATCCGTGGTCGATCGCTCCGGAGTCACCCACGGCAGCTCCTGCGGGTGAAACACTTCGCCCAGCCCGGTGAAACAATTGCGGGAGTGAATACAGAGCGAAGGCTTCCAAACGATGGTGACTTCGCCGTTGGTGTATTTTTTGGTGATGTCCTTCATGGGATGTGGAGGTGTTGAAGTGTTGAGGTGCTGAAGTGTTAACGTGTCAACGGGTCTGGAGGTCGGAGTGCCAAGGTGTTTTCGCTTCTCGTGGGGTGGTAAGGAAATGTAGAATGTAAAACGCTAAATGTAAAATGTAAAAATGTGGAATGGAGCAATCTGCATTTTACATTTTCCCAGGGTCAATCAACAAGGCGAAGCTCAGTCTGAATCTCAACCGGGTTGGTCAGGGTTTTGTGCACGGGACACAATTTGGCGATCTGTAGCATCCGGTCCTTTTGCTCGGCGGTGAGTTTCCCGACAATTTCCACTTCGCTCGTATACACCGTTTTCTGATCGAACGGTCCGTTGGAAACTTTCACCCGGATCTTGTCTACATCAAACTGCTTGCGGTCGGCATACATCCGCAGGGTAATGGCCGTACACGAGGCCAGCGCCATGCGCATGAAATCGCCCGGGCGAGGTCCCTCATCGCGTCCGCCGACATCGAGCGGCTCGTCGGCAACCAGGGAATGCGTTCGCGACCGCAGCTCCGTATGGTAAAGGTCTCTCCCAATTTCTGCCGTGGCGGACTGGATTTCTTTGGAGGCCATGTCAATAGGTTTTGTTCATCACGAAGTCTTCCAGCGGACGGCGGACCCGGGGAGCACGGTCTCTCTCCCGCAGTTGTTCGGGAAGTTGCTCACCATCGCCGGGGAAACCGATGGCCATAATCACGCCCAGCTCAAGATCCGACGGCACTCGTAGAGCCTGCCGAAGCCCCTCGTGATCATATCCTCCCATCTGGTGCACGTTGAGACCCATTGATGTTGCCTGCAGTGAAAGCAGCACGTTGGCTCCACCAAGATCATACATTGCGTACGCATTGGCACGACCGTTTCTGGAAAAGGTGGTTCGTGCCAGGCTGACCACCAGGACCGGTGCATTCTTCGCCCAGACCTGGTTTCCTTCATGGAGGGTTCCGAAAATCACGTCCCAAAGTTCCTCGCCCTTGTTGGCGTAGATGTATTGCCACGGCTGTTCGTTGACGCTTGATGGCGCCCATTTGGCCGCCTCAAACAAGGTCTCCACTTGCTCGGAGGTAACCGGCGTATCGGCAAACGCCCGCTGGCTCCTCCGGCTTAAGATGATATCCAACACGTTTTTGTCGGTATCGTGGATCACGGATATGGCGGCTTCTTGACTCATGATTTTAGATTCTGTTGCAGAGAAACAATCCCGCCTCCAAAGAGTTTACCGCGACCACTTCGGGATGCCATAAAGGGCCAACACGCCCGAAAATACGTGCATGGGAGCCACCAACAGCGGGAAGGTATCGTCCATCACGGTTCCATCAGGAAGCTGGGGGTTGTTGAAGATGGGGAAGAAACTGAAGAGCAGAAAGCCCACTCCGAGTACGGTAAAGATGAGCGGTCCCTTGGCCAGGTAACGAGCCAGGACAAAATAAACTAAAGAGGCCACCACGACGGGCAGCAGGGAAGAAATGGTTACGGCAATCGCAAAAGCCGGAGGGATGGTAGCTCCCAATACACCGGCAATAAGGCTCCAGATATTGTTCAGGCCAACGCCGATGAATGCGGCGATAAAGCCAGCCTTTAAAACACGTCCAAAATTGATCTCACTATTCTGCATGACAGATGGTTTAGGTTGTTTACTCTTCAATCAGTACGCCCATTTTGCCCATTCGGTAATCCCGCATGGCTTCGAGAATCTGGGTCTGGTTATTCATCACGAACGGCCCGTAAGAAACCACTTCCTCCTGGAGCGGTGCTCCGCTCAGCAGCAAGGCCCGGGTATCTTCAAGGGCTTCCGCCGCGAACCCGTCGCCGTCATTACTCAAATGAATAAGGTGCAGCCCTTCCACCATTCCGAAACCATCGACGTTCAATTTACCATCCAGGAGGTAAACTATCGCCTGATGATGTGATGGAAGCGGAACGCCAATCTTCCCGCCTTTCTTGAAGATCAGCGTAGCGGCATTGACTTCGGTAGGCGCCGGAATCGGACCCTTGATACCGAGTACAAGGCCGGAGAACACACGCACTACAACGCTTTGGTCTTCGGAAGATGTCTCTGGGACTTCCTCGGAAGAAAGAGGAAAGTAGGCCGGCTGATCCATCTTGTGGTTTGCCGGCGTATTGATCCACAGCTGGATAATCTCCTGGCGTCCGCCGATTTCGTGGATATCGTCGGTGGGTCGTTCGCTATGGATGATTCCTCGCCCTGCATTCATCCACTGTGCACCCCCGGCGTATATCTTGCTGTTATTGCCCCGGCTATCGCGGTGATGAACGCCGCCCTGGAAGATGAAGGTCACCGGAGAAAATCCCCGGTGAGGATGCGGACCCACCCCGGCGTGATCCGGACGGATGGTGGTCGGCACCTTGATATTCGCATGGTGCAGCAGGAGAAACGGATCCAACTGCTCCACCTGTTGCGTCGGCAGGGGTTGTCTTACCGGGAGTCCTCCCATGTCCACCTCGTGGGCATAGAGCAAGCGAGAAACGGTTCTGCTTTTCATAGGACTAGGGATTCATGGGCACTTCGATGAACAACACTTCAGCATTCTCCGATGCTTCCAGGGAGAACGAGTCGGTGTCGTAAACACCCAACCCGTCACGGCGTGATAAGGGTTGACCGGCGATCTTGACATTCCCGTCAATAACGAAGGCATATACGCCATTCCCCGGTTTATGCACCGTGTAGGTCAGCGAAGAGCCAGGTGCCAGGGAAGAAAGGCTGAACCATGAATCCTGGTTAATCCATAGAGCCCCATTGACCTGATCGGGCGCCACCACGACCTGTAACTTGTTGATGCGGTCCGCCTTGTTGAAGAGTTTCTGATCGTAACGGGGTTTGATGTTGCGCTCCTTGGGGAATACCCAGATTTGCAGAAAGTTGACATCCTCCGTGGACGAGGCATTCTTTTCGCTGTGGGCAATGCCCGAGCCGGCGCTCATGATTTGCACTTCGCCGGATTTGATAATCGCGTGGCCTCCGGTGTTGTCCCGGTGTTCCAGCGCGCCGCGAAGCGGGATGGACACGATTTCCATGTTGTCGTGGGGGTGCTGGCCGAAGCCCATTCCTCCCTTGACCACGTCGTCGTTAAGGACACGAAGCAGGCCAAAATGGACCCGGGTGGGCTCGTAATAACCGGCAAAACTGAAGGTGTGGTAGGAATCCAGCCATCCGTGGTTGGCATGGCCGCGGGAATTGGCTTTGTGAAGGGTCGTTTTCATGGCTTTTTGGGGTAAAACCGCATAAAATTATATACAATTATTGTATATACAACAATGGGATAAAGAAAGTTCCTAATGATAACACTGAACTGCTTTTCTGCGACTGGTTATTCAGCGGTTTGCTCACTCGATCCCTTGCTGGCCAGCTCATTCAACCTTGGTTGCAAGACCCAGATACCGATCGGGAACAGCCAGATGAGCATGAACACTCCCAAGCACTCAGAAACAGAGACTCTTTCCTTTGACTCTATCAATTTTATCAAATACGCAGCATAGCCAACAACTCCTATCAAGGAAGCTATCGTCAAATAGCGGAGAGCACGAATCAGAACAGAGTCAGGCAACTCAAGTAAGGAGGCTATCGAGAATCCAAAAACCAGGAATAAAGCAAAATATACCGCTCTGGTAAGAAGCGGATTACCCACCTGGCAGGCCAACGGGAGGTAAACGAGAATACTCAAAATCCAAAAGAGCCATGCCAGGTAAGTAAGACTGGAAGCTATGTTAAACAAAGGAAGAGTTTCTATTGAAATTGGAACCACCATCAGAAGCAGAATATCCGCCACCAAAGTGCTGCCAACCATAATTAAAAATAGCTTCCACGACTTAAGCCTTAGGACTGTCCGAAACATTGTCAATATCATACTCACAAAGAGATTTCAACCAACAATTTACACATCCTCAAAGCACCAGTGGTGATGATCACCCTGTCAGGAATTCTCCACTCCCAACAACGGCAACGCCACATTAGGAATGAAGTCCACCGTGAAATGGGCCACCATGTTGGCCAGCAGATCCTTCTTCCACAGGTAGGTAGCCGTCAGAATGGCACCGGCCACAAAGGAAATCAGGATCCCGCCTGGCCCCTGCCGGAAATGCCCCACCGAGAAGATGATCAACGGAACCGCCACAGCCACCCCGGTACTCCCGGTCCACGCCTTGATCCGCTCGATGGCGTAGCCGCGATAAAAGACCTCTTCCGCAATCCCGGCACGCACCACCATGATGAACAGGACCCAAACCGGGATGTCTTTGTACGCTCCGGCTTCCTCTCCTCCCACCTTCCAGCCCAGGTATTGCATGGCCAGTACACAAAGCAGGATGCCGGCCATGGACAACACAAAAAAGAGCATACCCCAGGCCACCGACTTGCCCACGGCAGTAAAATGAAGACCGATGGAAGTAAGGTCCAGTCCCTCGCGGCGGATGATGAAAAATAGCAGGGCAACAAAGCCAAAAATCGATGCTTCGCGGATCAGGACCGAAGTCACCGTGATCCCAAACCAGTCGCGGTACCAGATGGCAAAGAAAGCCAGGCTGAACAACGAGATGATCAGCCCGGCGATCGTAGGTAACGACGGCGTTTTCTTTCCTGCAGGTTCAGTCATGGACGTCCGCTACTTCTTCTTCCAATCCGTGACGATGGGCTTGACCTCATTGTCCTGGAGTTGCTTGAGGAAATCAGCAAACGCGCCGCTCATGACTTTTTCAAATTCAGCCTGGGTTTCTGACAACCGGGCTTTGAGTGAGGCATACACCTCTTTGTGAGAATCCGTCGGCGGAAAGTCTGCGGTGGACACCGCACCGGCCAGGTAGCCAATCTTTCCGGCCAGCATATCCGGGTAACGCACATCATCCTGACCGGTACCGGTGTACTTCAGCTGAACCAGTTTTCCTTCCACGGCCATGAGCGTGCTGTCGAGTTTGGAGGCCGACTTCGTCAGGGCTTTCAACTTGGGCTTGGCGGCCATGACATCACGCAGGTCATACACCTGGCGGCGGATCCATTCAATCTGGTTGACCATATCGGCAATGCTGTTGTAATCCGCATGCATCTTGGCCAGCAATTCGGTCTGTGCCTGGATATCCGCCGGGGTTCCGTCGGAGTTCGGGTCCTTCACGATGTTAATCGAACTGCTGAATTTCTGATCACCGGCTACCATGCTGATGCCATAACGTCCGGGGGGAACGAGGTAACTGCGGAACGGGTTGCTGATGTAGGCATTACGGGTACGATTCCTGTCCAGGGGCACCCATTCGCCGGCGATCGGCTGCGTCCGCATGGTGATGCTCTTTGTCTCCTTGCCGCGCAAATCCCACCATACGCGGTTGATACCCGGCTTGCTCTTCATCTTGAAGGTCTTCACCGTATCACCCGATGCACTCGTAATGAAAAGTTTTACACTGTCCTTGTCATTGTTCGACCAGAAATTGATAGAGGCTCCATACGGCGGATCTTCCCCGGTTGAAGCGTCGGGTAGAAACTGCATGGTAGAAGTCTTGTACTGGAACCGGTAGGTGTCTTTCGGATTGAACAACGCGGCTTTCACCGTGCCGTTGTTGACCGGGAGTTGCTGCAGCGGAGTGAGATCATCGAGAATCCACGCTCCGCGGCCATAGGTGCCCACGATCAGGTCATTGAAGTGCTCCTGAACTTCCAGCCAATACATCGGCGTATGCGGGAGATTGGACATGAACACCTGCCAGTTTTCGCCATCATCGAAGGAGATGTAGAGTGTGCTCTCCGTGCCGAGGTAAAGCAGGCCTTTCCGGATGGGATCTTCCTTGATGTTGCGGCAATAATTCAGGTTTCCGCCCTGGATGCCCTTGGTAATTTTCTTCCAGGTCTTGCCAAAGTCTGTAGTGCGATACACGTAGGGCTGGAAGTTGCCTACCTCGTGAAGATCAACGGTGATATACGCTTTCCCTTCGCTCCAGCGCGACGCTTCGATGTTGCGCACGGTGCCCAGCGGGGGCAGTTCGAGGATATTCTTGGTCACATTGCTCCAGGTCTTGCTGCCATCCTGGCTTACCTGCACCTGCCCATCGTTGGTTCCTGCCCAGAATACACCCTGCTTGACGGGCGACTCTTCGAATGCGTAGATCACGTTGGCGTATTCCACACCAATGTTGTCGGGCGTCAAACCGCCGGACATGCCTTGTTTACTCTTGTCATTGAGGGTGAGGTCAGGGCTGATCACTTCCCAGGTCTGGCCGCCGTTGGTGGTGCGATGAACCACCTGGCTCGTCACATACACGGTGTTGTTGTTATGCGGACTGATGAGCACCGGGAAGGTCCACTGGAACCGGTACTTCACCTCGCTTGCCGGGTGTCCGGCCGTGTACTCGGGCCACACTTCCACCTGCCGGTACTGCCGGGATTTTTCGTTGAAGCGAACGACCACGCCGCCCACCGCACCGGTGCCGGACGCGCTCGACCATACGATGTTGGGATCTTTAGGATCCGGTGTCGCAAATCCGCTCTCTCCGCCTCCGACATCATGCCAAAGGCCGGTCGAGATGCCGAGGTTAAAGAAACCTCCCATGTTGCTCCGGCTCGGGCCGCGCATGGACGGTCCATCCTGGCGATTCGTCAGCACATTATAAGGAATGGCATTGTCGACGGTGACGTGGTACAGCTGGGCAATGGGAAGGAAAGTACGCTGCCACGTTTTCGCGCGGTTTTTCGAAATGGAGATACCACCATCGCCGGCCACGGCCATCCGGTTGCCGTTGGTGGGATCGATCCACATCTCGTGGTGGTCCCAGTTGGGCTGGCCAAAGAAGTCCATGATCGGCTCGATCGAACGACCACCGTCGATACTGGTGTGAAAGCCGGCGGTAATGAAATAGACATCATTGATTTGATCCGGCGAAGCGGTTACTCGAGTATAGTAGGCCTGGCGCCCGGTAAGATTGCGGTTTGCATTGATCATTCGCCACGATCTTCCCTTGTCGTCGGATCGCCACAATTCACCGGTTTCACCCTTGTCACCGATTTTCTCCACGCCATCGCCTGTTTCAATGAGCGCATACACGCGGTCGGGAGCCGCCGGGGTCATGCTGAGGGCGATTTTGCCCACGGCGCCCTCCGGGAGGCCGGCGCCTTTCAGTCTTGTCCAGGTATCCCCGCCGTCTTTCGACATATAGAGTCCGCTTCCCGGGCCGCCGCTGGTGCGGTTCCAGGTTTTGAGGGAAAGCTGCCAGAGTCCGGCGAAGAGGATGCGGGGGTTGCTGGGGTCGATCACCATGTCGGATACGCCCGTATTCTCATCCACAAAAAGAACCTGCTTCCAGGTTTTGCCGCCGTCGGTGGTTTTATAAAGGCCCCGCTCCTTTTGAGGGGCATAGGCGTGCCCCAGGGCACCTACCCAGGCGATATCGGGGTTTGTGGGGTGAATCAATATCCGGCTTACCCGGCCTGAGTTTTCGATCCCGACCATCGTCCAGGATTCACCTCCGTCGGTTGACTTATAAATGCCATTCCCAATGGAAATGTTGGATCGTATTGAGCTCTCGCCGGTTCCCACATAAACCACGCGGGGATCAGACGGGGAAATCGCTACCGCGCCGATGGCGTGCACGTTCTCCTTGTCAAAAACCGGGCGCCAGTTCAACCCGCCGTCGGTGGTCTTCCACACGCCTCCTGTCGCTGCGCCCACGATGTAGACCTGGTCGTTGCCCGGTATGCCGGCGACGCAGGTCACCCGGTTGCCGATGGGTCCGATGTGGCGAAACTTGAGGTCGCCGATTTCTTCGCTTTTCAGGGATTGTGCCTGTGCCTGGAAACAAAGCAACAGCACAACGGCGCCAAGCAGCGCACGTAAGGCGGGATTAGGTTTCATGGATATGGTGGATTTGATGATTATCAAATATAACAGAATAGGCTTCCCATAAAACCCCCATTACGACTAGCCGGTAAAGAATTGACCCCGGCGGTACGGTACAGTCTATTTCTTCCACAAAAGTGAAACATAGTTCTATCTTTCACGTTTGCAGAACTAATACCAACCTAGCCCTAAACCCATGAAAGGAACGAATCTTGGTGAACTGGAAGAACTTGTCCTCCTGCACGTAGGCATCCTTTATCCTCATGCCTATGGCGTAGCCGTGATGGATGAAATCGAGAAACAGGCTGGCCGGAAACTGAACATCAGCGCGGTGCACTCCGTGCTTACTCGCCTGGAAGACAAGGGGCTGCTGAAGTCGCGGATGAGCGATCCCACCGAGGAGCGTGGAGGACGCCGCAAGCGCATCTTCCTGTTGACGGCCGCCGGAAAAAAGTCATTGGAGGAAGCGAATGAACTGCGGAACCAACTGTACAGTCAGATTCCCAAGGTAGCCCTGCAATTCAGGCTGGCATGAACCACCCGTTGCCACCGAAGTGGGCCGATCGGTTTCTGAAATGGTACTGCCGGCCCGATCGTCTGGAAGAAATCCAGGGCGATGCGTACGAGCTCTTCGAGCGTACCGCCCAGAGGCAACCGGGGCTGGCGCGGTGGCAATTCATCTGGAACGTGATTCGGTTCTTTCGATTGAAAAATATTAGAACAACCTCTTCGCGACAACCTGCAAATTCTATGGCTATGTTTTCCAATTACCTGCTGATCGGTCTTCGCAATGCCGCCCGCAACGGCCTCACCTCCGTGATCAATGTGGGCGGGCTCGCCATCGGAGTAGCCGGTGCCATCACCATTTTCATTTTTGCCGACCAGTGGTTTCACGTGGATGATTTCCACGAGCACCGCGATCGCATTTATGAAATCACGAACGTGGTGAAGCGCGAAGGTCAACCCGTGGAAATGAGCGATACCCCGTTTCCGCTGGGACCGATGCTCCAGGCCGAGGCTTCGGGCGTGGAAAAGATGACTCGTATTGAAGTGTCCAGCGGTGCCCTGCGGTTTGGAGAAAATGTCTTCCAGGAAAGAATCTGGTTTACCGATCCTGCCTTCTTCGAAATATTCACCTTCTCCCACGTCGGCGTTCCGTCGGACGCCCTATCCCAGCCCGGAAGCATAGTCATCACCCGTCCCATTGCTGAAAAATACTTCGGGGCCCACGACCCGGTCGGAAAAGCCATGTCGGTAAAATTTTCCAACAGCGCCATCCGGGAGTTTACCGTGACCGCTGTCGCCGATCTGCCCGAAAACAATACGTTGAACTTCCAGGTGATCCTGCCAATGGAGACGTTCATCAACCTGGGACTGCAGGACACCTACGCGTGGGATTACCTCACGGATGCCACGTTTGTCCTGCTGAAACCCGGCCAGGACATCGCCTCGCTGATCCCGCTGTTGGGTAAGTACAGGAAATTGCAGAATGACTCGCCTGCCGACTGGCCGATCGAGGAGTTCCGGTATTACGATGTGCCCAGCCTCGCAGCAGGCAGCAGCCACATCGAGAGTCACATGATGGGCTCCGGTGAGTCACAGGGCGTGATCACCATGAGCGTCATCGCCTTCCTCCTGCTGCTGCTGGCTTGTTTCAACTACACCAATATTTCCGTGGCCACCGTGAGCACGCGGGTGAAAGAGATTGGCATCCGGAAAGTCATCGGGGGCCGGAAGTCCGAAATCGTGCAACAGTTTATCGTCGAAAACCTGCTCATGTCGGTCTTCGCGATCCTGGCCGGCCTGTTCATTGCCTACTCGGTATTCATGCCGGGCATATCCTCCATGGTGGGCTACCCCATCCCGTTTGGTTTCTCTTCCGGCAAAATGATGCTCCTGTTTTTCACCGCTCTGCTGATTTTCGTCGTGGTCATTTCCGGCGTCTACCCGGCGGTCTATGTGTCCGGTTTTCAGCCGGCGCAGATTCTCAAGGGCAAGGAGAAGTTTGGCAACCGCAGCGTATTCAGCCGCGCGCTTCTCACGGGGCAGTTTGTACTCGCCTTCATGACCATCGTCGGCTGTTTCGTATTTATCGACAATTCACTGTACATGCGGAACCGTGACTGGGGCTATGATCACCAGCAAAACATCGTCGTTCCGGTGAATACCGCGGCGCAATACCTCCAAGTGAGAGACCGCATGGCCCTGCGGAAGGAAGTTGACCGGATGGCCGGTTCGGTGCACCATATTGGTTCGTCGGCCCACCGAAACGTGCTGGAGTATGCCGACAAGAAATTTGAAATGCTTGAGTTTGCCGTGGGTCAAGGCTACCTGGAAACGATGAACCTCCGTCTGCTCTCCGGGCGCACCTTTGACGCGGCCATGCCTTCCGACACTGTGGCGGCTGTCGTGGTCAACCAGAAATTTGTCGACGCCATGGGGTGGGCCGAACCCCTGAACCAATTCTTCCAGTACGACGGGCGGCAGCGAGTGGTTGTCGGAGTCGTGCACGACTTTCATCACGACGACTTCTATATGGGCATCCGCCCCGCGTTGTTCCGGCTGGGCGCCGAAAAGGATTTCCGTTTCCTGGCGCTCCACGTACAGTCCGACCAGGTCAAGGAAATGGAAAGCCTCATTCGCAGCAACTGGAAGGAAATCGGGCCTGACGATCCCTATCGCGGAATCCTGCAGGATGACGTCTTTGCCAACTTCAGCCGGAACTCGCGCAACGACATGAAGATTATCATTTCGGTGGCGGTGGTCACGCTGATCCTCGCCTGTCTCGGGCTTTATGGCCTGGTCGCCTATAACATTACGCGCCGGATGAGGGAATTCAGTGTTCGAAAGGTATTCGGCGCCAACTTGCTGCACATTTTCCGGCTGATGAATCGCGACTATGTCTGGATTCTCGGCATCGCTTTCGTGCTCGGGGCACCAGCCGGGTTCTTCCTGATGAATCTCCTGATCCAGGCCATCTACCCTGACCCGCAACCGGCCGGTGTGCTTCCCTTCGCCGCTGCCATCGGGATGATGATGCTGACCGTGGCCCTCACCGTCGCCTCGCAGATGAACCGCATCACCCGGGAAAATCCGGCCCTGACGCTGCGCAGCGAGTAACCTTCTTGCTAGTTTTGTCCATGATCACGTTCACGGCGAAGATCAGGAAGTTTGAAAAGAAGGGCGAAAAGACCGGCTGGACCTACATTGAAATTTCATCTCGCCAGGCCCATCAACTCAACCCCGGCAAGAAGACCGGCTACCGCGTAAAAGGCCAGTTGGACGATTACCCCATTCAACGGGTAGCGCTGCTGCCCATGGGCGACGGGAACTTCATCATCCCGCTCAACGCCCGCATGCGGAAAGCACTGGGCAAAGAAGCCGGCGACTCCCTGACTGTTCGCCTGGAGGTCGACTCCCGAAACCTTCCTCCTTCCTCCGATTTCATGAAGTGCCTGCGCGATGATGCCAAAGCCACGGCGCACTTTAAAACCCTGCCCGGCTCCCACCAGCGGTACTTCAGCAAATGGATCGAAGAGGCCAAGACCGTTGAAACGAAAACAAAGCGAATTACCATGGCGGTGATCGCGCTGGCTTCGGGAATGGGGTTTCCGGAGATGATCAGGGCCAACCGAAAGCTTCGCGAATAACCGCAACGTGTTGAATGTAAACCGCTGAATGCAAAGGTGAGAGTTCACCCCTTTTGCATTTTACATTGGCTGTTTTACATTTTGCGGTTCCGAACCCGGTCGCAGATCATCAACCGAAAAATGTAAAAATGATGGGTCACCCCCTCAGCTTGTCCAATAGCCTATTGAGCTGGTGGGCTTCATCTCGTGAGAGTTTTTGCAGTGCCGTTGTCCAATGACCCGACTCCTTGTCGATCTTCTCCAGCACCCGCTGGCCCTTGGGCGTGATGTGAATGTCCACCTGGCGCCGGTTGCTCTCGCAAACCGTGCGACTAACCATTCCTTTCTGGCGCAGCTTCTCGACGAGTCGGGTGGCGTTGCTGCTCTTGTCGATCATGCGGCACGCAATGTCGGCCAGGCGCAGGGCGCGGGGATGGCTCCCCCGAAGAATCCGAAGCACATTGAACTGTTCCGGGGTAATCTGGTACGGCTTGAGAAACAGCGCATTGAGGTTGTACAGCCAGCTGCTGGTGAAGAGGATATTGATGGCCGCCTTTTGGTGCTCTGACTCAAACTTTTCCTGACGGATGGCTTCCTCCAAACCCATGGCCACAAAGGTAGCCGCCATTATTGTCTATACAACAATTACTTGGGCTTTTCGATGCACCCTTCAAAAAAGGGCTGAAGTGGTTGGATGTCGGCACGAAACACGCCACCAGACACCGCCGGATCGTGACCGATGCGCTCGCGGAGTGCGGCTTGGTTCGGTGCGGTGATGACGATGATGCCCTTGTCCGCATACCGGGCGCCAAATCGGATGACTCCTTCCTTTCGCCAGGCGCCGAGATTTGCCGAATGCTCCTTGAAGTGAAGCTGGGAGGATGGGGGCAAGTTGGCGTCCCACGCCGGGCCCAGGGTATAGGTAACGATGAACAGACTATCCGGCCTTGTCACGGTGCTTTGTCCATACGCAACCCCGGCCGTCAAAACGAAACCAACAATCCAATGTGTTTTCATGGCGCTGAATGATTCCGGATAGATACAGAATTCCGCTGAGCCCGTGGTCCCGTCTATGGTGTGATCTTTACCTGGTCCTTAAGCCCGCCATAAAGCACGTCAAGTACTCCGGGTTCGACAAAAAATTTCTGGGGAAAGGGAAGCTCAATTCGGCTAATCTCGTTGAGTTCATTCATCGCATCACCGGGTAACTCCCACGTAAGGCAACCGAGACTGTCGTCCAACTGACTCACTTTCGTGGCCCCGATGATGGGAATCATATGCTGCCCCTTGTGCTGGCGGGTCCAGTTGATGGCCACCTGCGATTCGGTCACGCCCAGTCGCTCGGCAACTTCCATCACCTTCTTCGTGATCAACACCGCTCTCTCCGAAAGTCGCGCACTGGTTTCAGGAAGGCGCCCGCGATTGCCCTTCAGGTACTTTCCGGTCAGCGCACCGCCGGCCAGCGGGGCCCAGGGCGTCACGGTCAGGTTGAACGCCTTGGCCATCGGGAGCAACTCGGGTTCTACCGTCCGCTGCAGCAGACTGTATTCGATCTGCAGACCCGCGAACCGGTTCCAGCCCCGCAGTTCTGCCAGGGTATTGGCCTGGCTGACCACCCAGGCGGGCGTATCGCTCACGCCGATGTAATGGATCATTCCCCGGGAAACCAGGTCGTCCAGTCCGCGCATGATTTCCTCCGAAGAGGTCCATCCATCCCAGGCATGCAGCCAGAGCACATCAATGAAATCCGTTTGCAGGCGCTTGAGGCTTTCCCTAACGCTGCGCATGAGGTTCTTGCGGTGATTGCCGGAAAAGTTAAGGTCGCCTGGCCGGTCGCGCAGGGAATACTTGGTGGCCACGACAAAGTGATCACGGTCAGCGGCGATGAACTCCCCGATGTATTTCTCCGAAGTGCCCTCGGTATACCGGTTGGCCGTATCGATGAAGGTTCCGCCGGCTTCAGCGAAGCGGTCAAAGATTTTTTTGCTGCCTTCCCGGTCGGCGCCCCATTTCCATTCCGTGCCAAAACCCATGGTGCCCAATGACAATTCGGAGACCCGGAGGCCGGTATGACCAAAGAGAACGTGTTTCATTTATATTCGTTTTTATACCTTGATTCAATAACTAATCACAAAAGAAAGCAAAAAGTTTTCAGGCTTATGCATTCTATAGCTATCGTATTATTCGACCAGGTGGAAGTGCTGGATTTCGCCGGACCTTTTGAAGTGTTTTCCGTTGCCGGCCAACGCAACATCGGGGAACCCTTTTCAGTTTTTACAGTGGCTGAACAGTCTCCGGTGACGGCCCGTAATCATTTGGTGATAACCCCCACCCATACCTTCGATGACTGCCCTCCCAGTGACTTCTTCCTGATCCCTGGCGGTGGTGGCTATCACCCTGACGGAACACCGTTCGGCAGCCGAAAGGAAATGAACAATCCGGTGATGCTGGATTGGATTCGGCAAAGAGCAGTTGATGCCCAACTGGTGAT
The DNA here is from genome assembly GCA_016787605.1 of Cyclobacteriaceae bacterium. Classification (GTDB taxonomy): domain Bacteria; phylum Bacteroidota; class Bacteroidia; order Cytophagales; family Cyclobacteriaceae; genus ELB16-189. The sequence continues at coordinate 34,374 of JAEUUE010000124.1, read as the reverse complement.
GTCAGTCTGCACGGGTTCCCTGATCCTGGGCCGTGCAGGAATGCTGGAAGAGAAGGAAGCCACTACCCATTACCTGGCCATGGATGCGTTGCGTTCGATATCACCCCGTATCCGGGTGGCACCTGAAAAGCGATGGACGGACAATGGGAAAGTGATTACATCGGCCGGCGTTTCTGCAGGCATTGACATGGCTCTTCACGTGGTTGCGCGGCTGCAAGGAGATGACGTGGCGGCAGAAACAGCAGCGTACATGCAATACGACAGCAGGCCCATAGGCTGACCTCCCGGCCCTCTTCCCACAAAACAAGAAAAGGCACTCACAAACAAATACCGCTGCTTCGCAAGGCAGGAAACAGAATTTGAGGTGAAGTTATCGACTTTCCCTCGGGCGTCCGCCGAAAAGCCCGAGAAGAGAGTAGGCTGTAACAAAAACACTTCACATGAAGAAGATTATCTTGCTTGCCGTGGTCGTTCTCGTTTTTTCTGCTGCAGATGCGCAAGACTACAAGAAATTCAAAGTTGGCATAGGTCTTGGCTACGGCGTTCCCAATGAAGGCAGCGGTGGTGTGCTCCTGTACCTGGAGCCCATGTATCGCATTACGGACCAGATTGCCGCCGGCTTGCGCATTGAATCGGCAGCCTTTCTCGGAAAACCCATTTCCGGTACTCCGTACACGACGAGTGCGTTTGGGGTAGGATCATACACCCTGAACGGCCAATACTATTTCAGTAACAATACCTTCAGGCCATTTGTCGGTGCCGGCTTTGGTATGTTTACGCTTGCCGCAGCTTCCGCCGACATTGGCGGGTCCAACGTCAACCTCAATGCCGCGGCCACGGTCTTCGGGTTCTATCCCCGAATAGGATTCGACCTTGGCCATTTCAATCTTTCAATCGATTACAACGTAATACCCTCCCAGGAGACCACGGTTAGCATCGGCGGATTTGGAACAACGACCACCACCTCAAACTATAGCTACATCGGCTTCCGAATCGGCGGCTCGATTGGTGGAGGTAAAAAATAGACCTGAAAGCGCTAAACATCCGGAGGCTGCTTTACCCGCAGCCTCCTTTCATTTTTGTTGACCCCTTGTCCCTCCGGTTTCCTTTACGCCAAACTCGCGCATAAGTTCCGTTCCAAACTTTCGAATAACTTCAATGACCGGAATCACGCGTTCTCCCCGACGCGTGATCGTGTACTCCACTTTCGGGGGTACAACCGGGTAGACCTTACGGGTTACAAATCCCTCCGCCTCCAGTTCACGCAGCACGGAAGACAACATCTTGTGCGTGATGTGCGGCAGGTCCCTTTTCAACTCGCTGTATCGCATCTTCTTCTCCCGCAGGCGCCAGAGGATCGGCATCTTCCACGTCCCGCCGATGCGGTCCATGGCGAATTCCACCGGGTTGTAATACAGCTTCTTGTCGTAGATAAAGTCAGGCATGGGGATAATCTGAGAAACAAAGCTACGGCAAATCCATTGCTCAACCCGCTGTTTTGCCATTTCTTTCCCAAAGGGAAGTATCCTACTTAAATGACTATATATTGTCCGGGGGACCATACCAGCGGATTTTTGCACCACACCAATTGATTTATCCGCATGAAAAAGCTAGTCATCCTTTCATTCCTTTTGTTTACCGGCCTGGCGGCCTTCGCCCAGCACGGGGCCGGAACCAAAGGAAAAGTCCTCCTGATCGTTTCCAATCCATCGGTTAGCAAACAAACCGGTTGGCCCATCGGCGTGTGGGCTGCTGAAGTCACCCACCCGTACTGGGAGTTTACCGAAGCCGGCTACACCGTGGAAATTGCCAGCCCGGACGGCGGCCCGGTGAAATTCGACGCGTTCAGCGATCCGGAAGATGCCAGCCGTTACTCGGCCTTCGACCTGATTTCACTCGGCTTCAAAAAGGATCCAACCAAAATGGCCTTGCTGGAAAATACCCTCAAGCTTTCCACGGTTAATCCGGACCACTACAAGGCCATCTTCGTATGCGGCGGCCAGGGCCCGATGTACACCTTCGTGGACAATGCTGAACTCCATAAATTCTTTGTCGACTTCTACCAGACCGGAAAACCTGTGGCCGCCATCTGCCACGGAACCGCGATACTCCTGAAGACCAAGCTCCCCAACGGGAAATATCTCGTGGAAGGGAAACGATGGACGGGTTTCGCCTCCAGCGAAGAGCAGTACGCCGACAACTTCGTGGGCATGAAGATTCAACCGTTCCGCATCGAGGACGAAGCCCGGAAAATGCCGAACAGTCGATTTGAGGTGGGCGCCCCCTTCGCTCCCTATGCGGTGCAGGACGGGAATCTCATCACTGGCCAGCAGCAGAACAGCGGGGCGTTGGCCGCCCGGCTTACCCTGAAAGCACTCGAAAATGGCGCGTCACGCTACCCCACGTATGTACTCGTACACGGCGCGTGGGCGGATGAGAGTGCATGGGGCATGGTGCGCAACCAGCTGGCCTTGAAGGCTAACGTGATCACGATCAACCTCAAGGGTCATGGAATTGATCTCGCCTCACCCACTTCGGTGACGATGAGCGACTATGTCAGGCAAGTGACCGAGGTGATCAACCAACAGCCTGGCAAAGTAACCCTGGTAGGGCACAGCATGGCCGGGATGGTAATCTCTGCCGTGGCCGAAAAAAATCCCGCCAAGATTGAACGACTGGTTTACGTGGCGGCCTACCTGCCCTCCAATGGCGAAGATTTGCTTACTCTTTCCGGCACCGATACCCAGAGCCTTGTGGGCGGCGCCATGATCTTCAGCGAGGACAAGTCCGCGGCATCGATCCGCAAGGAGGTAATTGTTCCTGCTGTTTGCGCCGATTGCCCCGACTACATGAAGGAAGCGCTGGTCAAATATCACAAGCCGGAACCCACCGCGCCGATGAGTGAGAAGTTGGCGCTGACCAAGTCAGGATTCGGGTCCGTTCCGAAATTCTACATCGCCACGCGCAATGACCAGGCGGTGGGCTATAACCTGCAGCAGGCCATGATCCGGAAGAACGGCTCCGTGAAGAAAGTCGTTGAGTTGCCCACGTCTCACCTTCCGTTCGTGGTGCAACCGGCAGAGTTTGTCAAGGTGCTCACCGAACTGCAATGATCCGGGCCTTGCCTTGGATAGCCCAGACGTTCCTCACCGGCATCTCCTCCGCGCAGCTGCCGGTGGAGATGCTCGTGGGAAATGACCGGACCACAGCCGATGTGTTGTGGTTTCGGCCGTTTCCCGATACCGCCGGAAACCCGACCCGGTTTCTTTTCTTCAACCGCTCCCGGGCGGCCGTCGACTACAGCAACCGCACGTTCTTTGGCACCACCCTGGCGGTATCCTATAACTTTCCCTCCGGCCTGGGCCTTGTTGTCACCGGGCAATTCTTCGCCCAGGGATTTTTCCCCAAAGCGGGCCTTCAGTATTTCAAGAGAAAGGCCGACCTGATGGTCTTCACGTGGGTGACCGCCGAACTCCTTCAGAAGTCCAAAGTCGACTGGTTCCTTCTTTCCCGGTGGGAGCCACAGCTATCCCGTCGTCATCGCCTGTTCTCGCAGCTGGAATTGCTGACTACTGCTGACCCCGAAGGCACCCTGGCGCTTGTTCAGCGGATTCGGCTGGGCCTGGGATTCCCCCGGCTGCGCTGGCAGGCAGGCCTCGGGCTGGATCTCGGCCAGACCGGTCGAACCACATTTTCCACGACGTCCAACGTCGGCCTGTTTATCCGAAAAGATTTTTGAACCATGAATAATCATACCTTCTCCAAAACCCGCGTCGAAGCTTTCAGCGACGGCGTATTCGCCATCATCATCACCCTGCTCGTGCTGGAAATCAAAGTGCCGCATATAGAGAACCACAACTCGGTGCCGGACTTGCTGAAGAGCCTGTGGGGCCTCACGCCGAAACTCGTCAGTTGGGTGATCAGTTTTCTTATCGTAAGTGTCATTTGGGTGAACCATCACCGGGTGCTGGAAACGATCAAGGCCGTTGACAACCCGCTGTTGTGGCTCAACGCCAACTTGCTGCTCTGGTGCTCCTTCATTCCGTTTCCTACGGCACTGATGGGCGACTATGTCCATAATCCACTCGCTGTCTTCTTCTTCGGAATGGTCATGGCTTTCGCCGCCCTTGGGTTCACTTTCATCCGGATGTATCTTCAAAAACACCCCGAGCTACTTCAGGTACCTGCCGTACCTGGTCTTCACAAGCGCCAGGTGACGCGGAGCTTTCTCTTTGGGCCTGCCTTGTACTGGGTAGGTGCACTGCTTGCCTGGGTCAGTCCGGCGATTTCGCTGGTGATCTACTTTCTTATCCCGGTCTACTTCATATTTCCAACCCCGGCAAGAAAAACTCCTGTCGCCGCCTGACCTGCGCTAGTTGCGGCTGAGCTGCTTCCAGTCCACGAGGGGAGATGGGTAGTAGCGTATTCCCATTGCCTCCAATTGTTGTCCGTGATACCCCAGGCGGATGCGGAAGTCTTCCCAATTCCGAGACGGCTGGGCCGTCCACGATACTTCGGCCAAAGACACCAACCTTGGGAAAAGCAAGTACTCAATATCTTCCATGGTATCGATCGTCTCTCCCCACAGCGGCGCTTCCACGCCGAGGATGGAAGATGGGTCCAGGTTTTGCAGCGTATCCGGATCCCAGGTATAGGCATCATCGACCTCGATGTACGCCGCCCACTTGAGGCCCAGCCTGGTGGTCGAGTCGTATTTCATATCGAGGTAGGTTCTCGTCGCCGGTGACATAATCACCCTGGCCCCCCTCCCGGCAGCCGTCACCGCGTATTTGGCCTGGCTCCAATGCTGAACGATGGAACGATCATCGATGGCCGCCTGTCCAATTTCTTCCCAGCCAATCATCTGCTTGCCGCCGGCGTGCACGATTTCCCGGAACCGCTCAATGAATTGGATGTAGTCCTCTTTTTTTGTCACGTGCGCTTCGTCACCACCGATGTGCATGTACGGTCCGGGCGTCAGGGACATTACTTCACGCAGCACGTCCGAAACAAACTTCATGGTGGCCGGCTTTTCGAGGCGCAACGTGCTCCATCCCACCTGGATACCCGTATACAATGCGGTGGGCCGATCCTTTCCGCCCAGCGTGGAGTTGACTTCCGGCCCGGGCACGCGGCCTTCTTCCGGTACATGGATTCCACCGTTCAATTCTCCATACGATGCCAGGGCCGAGTTGATGTGCCCGGGGAGGTCTATTTCAGGCACGACCGTAACAAACCGGATTGCTGCGTACGTCACCAACTTCGTGTATTGCTCTTGAGTATAAAATCCTCCCTTGCCTCCGCCTACTTCTGTGCTTCCACCTATTGCGGTGAGGTTTGGCCAGGATTTGATTTCGATCCGCCAGCCCTGGTCGTCGGTGAGATGCAGGTGAAACCGGTTCAGTTTGTACTTCGCCGCGAGGTCAATGGTTCGCTTCACCTCTTCCACCGTGAAGAAATGCCGGGCCACATCCAGCATCATCCCACGCCAGGCGTAGCGCGGCTGGTCGATGATTTGGCCGGTGGCGATGAGCCATGGCCCATCGGTGACGCGGCTTTCGTGGACGCGAGGAGGAAGAATCTGCAGCAAGGTCTGAACACCATAGAAAAGCCCTGCCGGATGGTTGGCGGAAATTCGCACCCTGTCCTCATCCACTGTCAAGGCATATCCTTCGTCGCCCCAGTCAGGGTGCTCCTCCAACAACAAGATGATTGCATTATCCCCTTCAGGCGAGGAACTGCCTTCCTGAATTTCCCATGCATATCCCGTCGACTTCCTCAGCACTTCGGCCAGGTAAGTTGGCACCGGTCCGGCGTCGGGAGTGGTGAGGATCGTTGTTTGTGCATTCAGTTCAAAGACACCTCCGTCGGTCTCCGCCTGCGTGGGCTTCGGAATGACATGTTGAAATGCCGCCATGGTTTCGGGCGACGCCTTCTCGGTACACGAGGTCAAGGCTACGGCGCCGGCGATCAAGAACCCGCTTACGATTTTCATGAAGTCAATATTACTAAAACAAGTGATTGCGTAATTTGGGACGTCAGAAAATCCTATGAAGTTATGATCATTGCGATAGTTGGTTCTGGTAATGTAGGCAGCGCCCTGGCGCAGGGCCTGGTCCGTGCCGGTCATGTGGTTCAATTTGGTGTTCGGGATGCGGGATCGGCCAAGAGTCGCAAGGCGCAGGCATCCGTTTCTGTTCCCTTTCTTGCCGTCCGTGACGCTTGTCGGAACGCGGAAGCAATCATCCTTACCACGCCGCCCGAGGCCGTGAAGGATATTGTGGCGGAGTGGGGTGACGTGCGTAACAAAGTGATCATCGACGCCACCAACTCGGTTCGCACGCGTCCGGAGCCTTATCCCACGGCGTTTCATGCGCTGAAGGCATTGACCGGCTCTGAGGCCGTCGTGAAATGCTTTAATACTACCGGCTTTGAAAACATGCTTGACCCGGTATACCCTGGATTTGGTGGCATCGATATGTTTTGCGCGGGTAATGACAAATCCGCGAAGGCGGTGGCCATGAAACTGTCCCTGGATATCGGATTCGGCGCGTGCTGGGATTTCGGTGGCGATGACAAGGTTGAACTGCTGGAGAAGTTTGCCCTGAGCTGGATCAACATGGCCATTATGCAGGGGCATGGCAGAAACCTGGCTTTTAAGGTCATCCGCCGGCCATAACCCCGTATTCTTCCGAAAAAGACGGTTGGTCGGCTGAATTAGAGAAAAATACCCGTTTATCCTCTAAAAGCAGCCTCCTGGCGACCTGTGACGCAGGTCATAGAATGGCAAATTCCAAGGTGGTTACTTTGGCACGCTATCTGGAGTTAATCTCCCAGATATTCTATTGTGAAAAAGCTCATCCTTGCTGCCATCGCCATCGTGGCCGCTATCGGGGTTTACCTCTACATCAACAAGCCGCACCGGTCTGTCCAGGATGAAGAAGCCCTCCGCATTTCGGCTGACTCCTTATTCCAGGCCTTTGCCTCCAATGAGGCCGACGCCAACGCGAAGTATCTCAACAAGGTTGTCCTCGTATCCGGAAAAGTCACATCGGTAGAGACAAATACCGACGGCAACACCGTTATCGTGCTGGAGACTGGCGACCTGATGTTCGGCGTGAATTGCACCCTGGCCGAACCGGCCAACCCTGCTGTCGGGCAGGAGATCGTGCTGAGAGGCATATGCACGGGCTACCTCGCCGACGTGATCATCACTCAAGCCATTTTGGAAACACCATGAAGAAGGAACTTTCAATAGTCTATACGTTGAAATCCAGCAGCCTTCTTATCCTGCTCATCCTCCTTTTGTACGGCTGCGTACACGATCCCTTTCCCGCCATCGCTCCACCTGTTGTAGTGAATCCGGACGACGGGTATGGAGGAGCGGACTGTAACTACGTAGGCGTGTGCTTTGAAAGCAGCGTACTCCCCATTTTCCAATCTTCCTGTGCCAAGAGCGGATGCCACGATGCAGCCACTGACAATGACTACAACCTGACGACCTATGAGAACATCATGAAGAAAGGGATTGTACCGTTCAATGCCGGCGCAAGCAAACTTTACCAGGTTACGGGGATTGCGGATGAAGACATCATGCCTCCGCCTCCAAATACCGCCCTGACTAAAGCCCAGCGTGACTCCATCGCGAAATGGATCAACGAAGGGGCAAAGAACACGATCAAGTGCAACTGCTCCTGCGATACCACCCAGTTTGCTTTTACGGCGACCATCAACCCGTTGATTTCCACCTACTGTGTGAGTTGCCATAATCCTTCCTATCCCGGTGGCGGTATCCTGCTCAATACCTACCCCGGCGTACAGGCCATTGCCCTGAACGGAAAACTGATGGCCAGCATCACCCACACGGGTCCATTTCCCATGCCTAAGGGAGGAAAGCTGTCCGATTGCCAGATTACCCAAATCAACAAGTGGGTAGTTGGCGGGGCCCTTAACAACTGACCAACATGCGAATCCGGCTACTGATTATCTCGGTCTCTCTCCTGGCGAGCGCCTGTTACTACGACAAGGAGGCCATCCTGTACCCGGAGACCAACTGTGTCCCGCCGGCCTCGCCCTCCTACCAGGCTGACGTCGTGCCCGTGATGAACCAGTTTTGCGTCTCCTGCCATTCGGGCAACTTCGCCTCCGCCGGTGTCAAACTGGACTCTTACACAGAGGTGATGAAATATGTCAACAACGGTCAGTTAGTGGGCACCATTACCTGGGCATCGGGTTATTCACCCATGCCGAAAAACGGAAACAAACTTTCTTCCTGCAACATCAGCAAGATCCAGGCCTGGATCGCCGCCGGGTCGCCCAACAATTAACCCCCTTGATTATGAAAATCACTCTTGTCTCTTTCCTGTTGCTCGTGAGTCTGACGGCCCAGTCGCAGGACCTCTACATGACCCGCAACGGGAAAATCAGTTTCTTCTCCCGCACGCCCATGGAAAACATCGACGCCACAAACAACGAAGTCCTGAGCGTGATCGATCTGCAAAAGGGAGATATGGCCTTCGCGGTACTTATCAATGGTTTTCGCTTTGAAAAAGCGCTGATGGAAGAACACTTTAACGAAAACTACATGGAGTCCACCAAGTACCCGAAAGCCACCTTCAACGGCAAGTTTACTCCGCCGGCAGAATTACAGTCAAAGAAAGACGGCACGTATGCCGTCCAGGTGGAGGGCGACCTTACCATCCATGGCGTGACCCGAAAGACCAAGGCATCCGGGGAGCTCATAATACAGGGCGGCAAGTTGTCGAGCCGGTCCTCGTTCAAGATTACGATCAAGGACTTCAACATCGCCGTTCCGGGTGTGGTGGCCGAAAAGATCGCCGAGACCATCGACGTAACGGTGGATTGCCAGTACCTGCCCAAGGAAAAGTAATATGCCCCGCTTTTACCTTTTGGGGTTCCTACTGCTCGCCGGTTTACGACCTTGCGTCGCGCAGGATTTGCTCGACCTCCTGAACGAGGAAATAAAGAAGGAGGAAAAGCCGGAATACGCCACGGCGACCTTCAAGGCCACGCGCCTGATCAACGGCCACAGCATTGAAACGCTGGCCGGGGGTGTGCTCGATGTCCGGATCTCTCACCGCTTCGGGTACCTGAACGCTGGCATCGAGGAATTCTTCGGCCTAGACCAGGCGACGACGAGACTCGCCTTGGAATACGGCATAACCAACCGGCTCATGGTCGGCATCGGACGAAGTTCCTGGCAGAAAGAAGTGGATGGCTTTGTCAAGTACAAGTTGCTGCGACAACAGAGCAAAGGGATGCCGGTTACGGTCACCCTGCTTTCCGCCATGTCGATGAAGACGATTCCCTACGAGGATCCTAACCGTGAGAACTATTTCTCCTCCCGGCTGTACTACGCCTTCCAGGGTTTGATCGCCCGTAAGTTCACCGAATCGTTGTCCCTTCAGTTGATGCCATCTTTGGTACACTACAACCTGGCGCCGGCACCCAACATGAACAACGATGTGATCTCGCTCGGCGTGGGGGGCCGGCTGAAGCTAACCAAGCGCGTCAGCCTGAACACTGAATACTACTACCAGCTTCCTTCCACGCAATATGCCGGAACGACCAACGCATTCGGGATTGGTTTTGACGTAGAGACCGGGGGCCACGTTTTCCAGCTCTATTTCACCAACGCCACGGGCATGACCGAGCGGACCTTTATTTCAGAGACAACGGGCAACTTCTTCCAGGGCGATATTCATTTCGGGTTTCACCTTTCCCGGGTATTCACGATTCGGGATCCCAGAAAGAAACAATAAGAATCCCTCCTCAAACCTGCTGACTATTCGTTGCGGAGCGCTTTAACCGGATTCGCAGAGGCCGCCTTCGCCGACCGTGCGCTCACCGTTGCACCGGCTACGAGCACAACCGTCAGGGTAGCCAGGATAAACAACATGGGATCAAGTTCCATATGATAGGCAAACCCTGCCAGCCACTGATTCAGGAAGTAATATCCAGCCGGAAGCGCCACCAGGGAGGCCGCCAGAATAAGCATGGCAAATTCTTTGGTGAGCAAGGCGACAATGCTCCGTACAGAAGCACCGAGCACTTTCCGAATGCCGATTTCTTTGGTGCGACATTCGACGGCGAAAGAAACCAATGCAAACAGCCCCAGGCATGCGATGACCAGGGAAAGTCCTGAGAATACCAACACCAGGGTGGATAAGCGCTGCTCCGAAGCATATTGCCTGTTCAGGGCCTCATCGGCAAACGATGAGTCCAGAAGGGTATTGGGAAAGTGCTTCTTCCAAACCTCTTCCACCCGGGTCCTTAGAACACTCACATTGCCCTCCAACTGGACCCCGATTTGGGAAAAATTCTGACGCAACAGGTACAGGCAGGTGGGCTCAATCCGATATTGAAGGGAGTGGTAATGAAAATCCCGCACCACACCGATCACTTTTCCTTCCCTTCCCTGGAATACGAATTTGCGGCCGAGTGCTTCCTCGGGCATGGTATACCCAAAGAATCGGATCAACGCTTCATTGACCACGAATCCACCCATAGAGTCAGCGGCATTGGTTTGGTCAAAAAACCGGCCCGCGGCGAGCTTCATCCCATAGGCATTGAGATAGTCAAAATCCGTACGGAGCCGGTATACCGTCGCATCCCGATCCTTTCCCGATGCATCAACCATGGTCGCCACGGAGTTGCCGAGTCCGCCTGCCAGCATGGAATTGGATCGAGCCACGCCGCCAATTCCGGGGATCAGTTTCACCTCGTTGGCAAATGCTGCATAATTGTCGATCACTTCACGACTGCCGTTTACGCCCATCATAAGGAGGCCCTCCTGATCGAACCCGAGCTCGCGGTTTTGCATGTAGTGAAGTTGCCGCTGAACAACAAATACTCCCGCTACCAGCAGCAGGGTAACCACAAACTGGACGGTTACCAGCGACTTTCTCAACCAACCTCCACCGGTTTCGCGGAGAAGATTGTCATTGTGCATTCTGGATGGATGCAAGGAGCTGAGCATGATGGCGGGATAGCTCCCCGAGAGAATTCCCACGAGGCAGGTTAAAGCGATAAGCACAAACAGGGTTCCCGGCTCATAGAGCCCCGTCACAGGGCGCCCGGCAATACTCTCAAACAGGGTTCTTGCCCATTCGATCCACACGAAAGCCAGGAGCAGGCTGGCCAAGGTAATCCAGCAGCTTTCGGCCAGGTATTGACCAATCAATTGTCCACGGAAGGCCCCCATCGCTTTCCGTATGCCCACCTCCTTTAATCGTCGTGAGGCGAAGGCGGTTGCCATATTCACATAGTTGATGCAAGCGAGAAGAAGCACCAGGCAGCCAATCGTGGCGAATACAATGACATAGGTAAGGCTGCTGGTCTCCTGTATTTCGTATTTCAATTTCGAATGCAGGTGAATATCGATCAGGGGCTGAAGAAAGTAGGCATACTCGATCTTCCATTCGCGATTCTGTTTGCCCATGTACTTTTCAATGAGCTGCGGGAGTTTTGCTTCCAGTGAGCTGCTGCTGGCTCCTTCTCGCAGCAGGATGTACGTGTAATAGCCATTGTTGTACCAGTCGTAGCCGCGGGGGTCGGTCGGATTATTCGCTTCATGAGTCGAGAAGGAAATCAGCGCCTGGTACTTGAAATGGGTGTTGGCAGGACAGTCCTCGATAATCCCGGTTACCGTGTAGGCCTTACCCTTCCCCTCGGGATCCTGAAGGTATAGGACAAGCTGCTGTCCCACCGGGTCTTCTTCACCGAAATATCTCCTGGCCATCTGCTCACTCAGAATCACCGAATAGGGATCGCGTAGCGCCGTCTTTTTGTCGCCTGAAATCAGCCGAAAAGAGAAAAGATCAAAAAAAGCGGGCTCGGTCATGAGAAGATAATCCTCCATTAACTGTTTTTCACCGCGCTGAACAATGGCGTCATTGTTGTCGAGGATGACGGCCGCTTCCACTTCAGGCAAATCACTCACCAGCGCCTTCCGCAATGGCGTAGGGGTAACGGCTTGCTGCATGTCATCGGACTCCGACGAAAAGGTGGCGCTTACCCGGTAAATGCGATCGCTCTTCTCATGGAAGCGATCATAGCTGAGCTCGTCGATCACCCAAAGACCGATGAGGGTAAAGCAAGCAAGGCCCACCGAAAGGCCGAGCGTATTCAGGATCGCGTACGACCTGTTTTTCAGGAGATGACGCAGGGTGCTTGACAGGTAGTTTTTGAGCATGGAGGTTGTGGTATCAGGCACCTTATCCAAAGGTTGTTCCACAAAATCAACCCCGCTTTTCCGCCATGGCGGGCATCCCGCACCGGGCAAGCCTGTTCACCAGCGGCCAAATTTGTTCAGGTCCGGTCGGTCGTATGGAATTAGTGCGGGACAGTCCGAGAAAGGCCCTAACCCAAAACAAAAAGCCCCGGATACTTCCGAGGCTTCGTGGGAGCTGAGGGGTTCGAACCCCCGACCCTCTGCTTGTAAGAAATAATCCATGCTATTTCACTCTTTATCACCAGTTAGCTATGTTTGCTAAGGCGTTGATAATGACTGCTTAATACAGTTCTATGGCATACTTCAGTTTTCAGCTATTATCAATACTTGTTTTAAAGTGGTTTTAAAGTAATGCGAGACCGACGCATTTAAAGGCTCAATAAGCATGGCAAAGCGAAAGGAAGGAGAAGTACTGCCGACCTACATTTTGTGGGCACACAGCTCAAATGCGGCAGGATTACACCCCGTCAAAATCCGTCTGATCCATCATCGTCACCCAAAGTATTATCCAGTAATGACTCCGGAGAGGGAAAAACTGTTCCTTGATCGGAAAACGTATCAAAAGGTAGTCTCGGCCCCTCTCCAGGAACTTCGGGGTAGGAATAGAGAGCTTAGAGAATTAATTGAGGATACTAAGCAGGCCGCCAAGGATGCTATACGTAGAACCACCAACAATGGGAAATCGCCTTTCTCCTTTTCCTATTTTGAAAGAGAATACCTGGGTCAGGAATCTAACCGAAACCTCCTCGCTTTCTTTAGCGCTCATATTGAAAAACTCCAACGCAAAGGGCAGGCAGGAACCGCACGAACATATTCCAGTGCATACAGTGCCCTTAAGGCTTTCCTAAATGGCCGCGACATAGACCCTGCAGACCTCACTGTGAAAAAGCTCCATGACTTCGACGATTGGCTAAGAAAGGCACACGTTCTAAATAGCGAAGGTCAGAAAATTAGGATTTCCGGTAAGAACGACACTTCCGTCTCTGTGTATATGAGGTGCCTGAGGTCCATTTACAATGAACTAGCAGCTAGCGATGATCATTTGAGAACTATTTACCCTTTTAGCAGAAATATTCGAGAAAAGGGCAAGTACAAGGTACCCACTGGCAGTGGTGGCCAAAAGGGTCAGACACTCAGCATGGAAGAGATGGTGGCCTTTATAAAAGGTACCGTAGATGGCGACATGACACCAGCTAATCCAATGTACCGCGCCAGACAGCTTTTCCTCTTCTCCTTCTTCGCTGGCGGCATGAACTTTAAAGACATTGCGTTACTGCGAAACAGAAATGTGGACGAGAAGGCAATTCAGTTTGTGCGCCAGAAGACTATAAGAACTGCTGGCGAGGGGCGGATGATTCGAATTCCGCTGGTCAAGCAGACAAAGGAAATCCTCCTTGAGCAAGGCAATCCAAGTAGAAGAGATTCAGAGTTTGTTTTTCAGGTCTTCGAATCAAATATCAATTACTCCGAAAAGAAAATAGATGATATGATTCGCCAATGGATAAAGACAACCAATAAGTGGCTCCGAAGGTATTGTGAGAGGAACAATCTTGTGAGAGTAAGTACATATGCAGCCAGACATTCATTTGCATCTCTGGCAAAGTCTTTCATGTCCGTGGCAAGCATAAGTGAGATATTTGGGCACAGTCGAATTACAACCACACAGACTTATCTAGGAAGGTTTACTGATCAAGAGAATCGTGAGAACTTTGAAAGACTCTTTGGTCAACTAAAGATATCCAAGTAGCAATGGAACGAATCACCATTAGCCTATTAAAGGCGGAAACAAATTGCCACCCAATATTTCAATTTGGATTCGTAAGATTTGTTCTTCTACGCGAGGAATATGACAGGCTGACTGTACTGCTCAAGGAATATTCCATAGAAGCAAGGCACTTGAATCCCCTTGCCTCAAAACTGTTTGAACTAAAAAGAAGGAAAATTGGCAAGCGTGAAAGAAGAATAACGACAACGATATTTAGGCCACATGAGTATAGGATGCGTGGAAAGCTTATTGAAATCCTTAAGACCCAACCGATAGAGAAGTTGTCCTTTGTCCTTAAAAAGTATTCCTCGCCAATCACCGTTCGAGAAGAGGAATTTCTTGAAGAACTTCGGGAATTCATACTTGATTCCCATGACCCGATGATCACAGCGCAAATTCACGAATTGGGAAGGGAAAAAGCAGTTGTTAGAAACAAGTCGCGGTTGATTTCGGAAGAATTGGAGGACTTCCTTCCGTCAACATGGCCACAGGGCCGAAGGACGAGATTCATAGCTGAGTTTTATAGACTCACGGGTGTTGCGATCACTAAGGATGCCCTCAAAAAAAGACGAAAAAGTACTCGCCAATAGTGGGGAGTTATTTGGGTGAAACATATTTTGGTTACTCCCCCCGCGTCTCTTGAACTCCCAGGGTATCTAGCAATCTTTGCTTGCAGATTGTCTGTTAACACAAAAATGGGAGCCAACGAGAGGATAAATCCGTTTGAATTAATTGAAGCGAAGCTAGAAACTATCCTCGTTGAACTTCAGGATTTAAGGCACACAATTCATAAAGCGGAATCCACAGCCGATAAAGGTTACTACTCCATTCTTGAAGCAGCCGAAAAGCTGAAGGTTGCTGAGATCACCCTTTACAGGAATATTAAAGCGGGGAAGATACCCTTCAAGCGGATTGGCTCCCGTATCATGATTCCGGGAAGTTTTTTCGAGAGTTGATCAATTGAAAATACGGGTTTTGTAATGCTTGTTCAGCCCGGAGGCTGTGGGGCCTTCTTAAAAAGAAGCAGTTCTTAGTATAACACCCAAAACCGGGCTATGACTCACCGACTGTCAACCCGGCAAACCGGATGTGCGAGTTGCATTGAGCACGGGTGCTGGACAAAAAGGGAACACGGAGGCAATTTTTTTGAAATTGCCTTTTTCAGGAGTGAAGACCGGGAGCCAGATCAAAACTAAGGGCAAATTTGCGCCTGACCACAGATAAAAGGGGCAAGCCATCCTGGAGCCACATGGGAATACCCATCTATCATCCGGGAGATAGAGTCGGTGTGCCCGGTCATCTGCGCTGCAATGAGAAAATTGGTTGATTGACGATGAGCCAAATATACGGTCGGTCAAATGAGGAAAGGCTATTTCTTAAATAGCTCTATTATTTCAGCGAAAAGGAATTGCAATTCATCAAATGGAATCTGTGGATCTATATGAATTCTACTTGGCCCCCTCACTAATTTGAAGGTCGCCGCCCCGCTTCTCGATGAAAGCCCAGCCCTTCCCCAGCCACTAATCTCGGTTTTTTTGTGCCAGACCCATGCTTCGTAAGTAGTACCATTCTCAACTATGGTTTGCTTTTGTGCATGCTCAACTGGATCCATTCCGATGAAGAAGACAAGGACGGTATGCTCATAATATACGTCAAATGGCCTATTAGAAATTAGGGTCAAATCTACTTCCATGCCACCACTTGGGAAGGCACGAAAATCGTCTTCAAAGAAATGACAATCAATGTTGACCGGAATAGAAACCACGTTGCCTGCCATAAAATCTTTCAAGTAAGTATCATGAGTAAGATCGGGCGAGATACTAGGTGAATCATTTCCAATAACCCAGACCTTACCACTTCCAATAGCAATGTCATTTGCTTGTCCGGGTCTCTTAATAAAGTTAGTAGGGCTTGTAAACTCATAGATTTCTTTGACAAAATTAGTTATCCATGGATTGCCGTTCTGGTCAACTCCAATTCTGATGCCCCCTCCTTTGGCTTGATCCCAGCCCTTTCCATTCCAACTGAATATTCCATAGTCACCATTGCCCACGGGATTGGTTCCAATTACCCAAACTCTTCCTCCCCCTATTGCTATGTCGATTGCTTTACCAGGGAGTTTTGTAAACTTGCTAGGACTGGAATATTGATAAATGTCATTGATGGAATTAACAATCCAAGGATTACCAGACCCATCCACGGCAATTCTCGCTCCTCCACCTGTGGCTTGATCCCAGCCCTTTCCATTCCAACTGAATACTCCAAAGTCACCATTGCCCACGGGATTGGTTCCGATCACCCAAACTTTTCCTCCCCCTACCGCAATGTCATTTGCTTGACCAGGCAGTTTATAAAACCTGTATTCACTACCTTCCTTCTTGAATTGGTATATGTCCTTGGCGGAATTTACTATCCAGGGGTTCCCATCTCCATCAACTGCAATTTGAATTCCTCCTCCCAAGACTTTGTCCCATCCGGCGCCATTCCAGGCAAAAATTCCAAGGTCTGAAACTTGAGCGAAAGCTACATCGGGCCTCGCAATGCCAATTGTAAGACAAAGCGACGTGATCAGGGTTCTTAAATTCATAGGAAATCTGATTGGTTTCAGGAATTTACTTCAATAATTTGTTTTTCCAAATGGACTCAAATCGTCTTTGGCCTTTATCGCAAAATAGATTCCTTGGATGATATTCAGCATCCAGAATGCAGGCATATAAAGAACTTCTGAGGGATGTATCTCAGTACTGGTATAAACCCAAATAGTCATTTCTCATGGCAACCAAAAAGCAAGTCGAAGGATTTAGGACACTACAAACCCTGGTCGCTAAGAGCCGTGAGTGGTATAAGCTCAAAAGGTTGTATGAGGTGAAATCCATTCTTGAGGCTAGAATTGAAGCTCTGGAAGCCCTTCAATCTCCATCCAAACCAAATAGCGAGCAATAGTTCCAGCTCGAAGAATCGAGCAAATTCGATATATTTATCCACGTCATTATGTACAGCCGGTCCCACGTACGTAGTGGCTTTTTTGTTTATGCGCGAGAACGAAACCCGAAAGCTAATTATTGACAACCGCCTCAGGGAAGCCGGGTGGAACCTGTCCGACCGGTCGCAGGTGGTGGAGGAGTATGACATTGAGTTAGGGCTACCGGAAGGGGTCACAGAGCCCAAGTCGGCCTATTCCGGGCATCAATTCTGCGACTACGTCCTCATGGGCAAGGACGGTAAGCCTTTGGCGGTGGTAGAGGCCAAAAAGACGGCCAAAGACGCTGCTATTGGTCGGGAACAGGCCAAGCAATACTGCACAAATATCCGGGATAAACAGGGCTATGAGCTACCCTTCTGCTTCTATACGAATGGCCATGACATCTTCTTCTGGGACATAGAAAATTACCCGCCCCGAAAGGTCTATGGCTTCCCTACCCGCGACGACTTGGAGCGATTCCGTTACATCCAGAAGACCCGGAAGTCGCTGGCTGATGAGCTGATCAACACCTCCATCGTGGGAAGGGATTACCAGATACAGGCCATCCGGTCAGTTCTGGAAGGTGTTGAAAAGCGCCGCAGGAAGTTCCTCCTGGTCATGGCTACGGGTACCGGAAAGACCCGCACCTGCATTGCCCTGGTTGACGCGCTGATGAAAGGCGGATGGGCAGAGCGCGTGCTATTCCTGGTTGACCGCATTGCCCTTCGAGACCAGACCCTTGCTGAATTTAAGGCGCACCTTCCCAACGAGCCTCGCTGGCCGAAGGAAGGTGAAACCTCGATCTCAAAGGATCGCCGAATCTACGTGAGCACTTACCCAACCATGCTCAATGTGATTCGTGATGAGCAGAACAGGCTGTCATCGCATTTCTTCGATCTCATTGTGGTTGATGAAAGCCACCGGAGCATTTACAACACCTACCAGGAAATTCTCGAATACTTCAACACACTTACTCTCGGCCTGACGGCTACGCCAACGGATGCCATAGACCATAATACATTCAAACTCTTTGAGTGCGAAGACGGCTTGCCCACCTTCGCGTATAGCTATGACCAGGCGGTAAACAATGTTCCTCCCTACCTATGCAACTTCCAGGTGATGAAAATCAAGACGAAGTTCCAGGAAGAAGGGATCAACAAGCGCACGATCAGTCTGGATGATCAGATGAGTTTGATCCAAGAAGGCAAGGAAGTGGAGGAGATCAACTACGAAGGGACGGACATAGAAAAATCCGTGGTCAACAAAGGCACCAATGCCCTCATTGTTCGGCAGTTCATGGAAGAGTGCATCAAGGATTCCAACGGGGTGCTGCCCGGAAAGACAATCTTCTTTTGCATGACGGTGGGTCATGCCCGTCGAATCGAACAGATTTTTGATGCCCTTTACCCGGAATACAAAGGAGAGCTTGCCAAGGTGCTTGTGTCGGAAGACTCCAGAGCCTATGGTCCCGGTGGACTGCTCGACCAGTTCAAGACCAGGGATATGCCCCGGATCGCCATCAGCGTGGATATGCTTGACACCGGCATTGATGTACGGGAGCTGGTGAATCTCGTCTTTGCTAAACCTGTCTATTCCTATACGAAGTTCTGGCAGATGATTGGGCGAGGTACGCGGCTATTGGAGCCAACTGCCATGAAGCCCTGGTGCACGGAAAAGGATGTGTTTCTTGTGCTGGACTGCTGGGATAACTTTGAGTACTTCAAACTTCATCCGAAGGGTAAGGAGCTCAAGTCACAGGTGCCCTTGCCGGTGCGGTTGTTTGGGTTCAGGCTCGACAAGATTGAGAAGGCACTGGAGCTCGGCAAACCAGAAGTTGTGGCAAAAGAAACCGCGAAGCTGCGAAAACAGGTCACTGACCTCCCGCAAAACTCCGTCACGATCATGGATGCAAAGTCCTCCTTGCAACGATTGGATGATCCTAATTTCTGGGCGAAGCTGGATGATCGAAAGATTGAGTTTCTGCGAGCGACCGTGAAACCGCTGCTCCGTACCGTTTCCAATGTGGATTTCAAGGCCATGCGGTTTGAAAAGGACATTGTCGAGGTTTCCCTGGCCCACATGAACGGAGAGCAGGAGAAGTTTGAGGCGCTGAAAGACAGTATCGTGGAGGAGATCGCCAAGCTGCCGCTGTCTATCAACACCGTGGCCGCCGAGGAAGAGCTGATCCGTAAGAGCCAGACCAACCACTTTTGGGCGACAGTCACCGATGAAGGCTTTGACCAGCTCATCGACAAACTAAGCCCCATGATGAAGCTGATTGAATCCTTTGTTGTGCCACTGGGTCCTGCTGCCTTCGATTTAAAGGATGCTCTCTATGCACGGGAGTATGTAGAGTTTGGCCCCCAGCATGAAGCATTGAGTGTGGCCAAGTACCGGGAGCTGGTAGAGAAGCGGGTAAACGACTTGGTGGCGGGTAATCCCATACTCCAAAAGATCAAGGCAGGAAGGACGGTTACCGAAGATGAGGCGGAGCGTCTGGCCGACCAGCTTCATGACGAGCACCCACACATCACCGTGGACCTACTTCGCCGGGTGTATAACCACAAGAAAGCTGAGTTGCTCCAATTCATCCGGCACATCCTCGGACTTGAGGTGCTTGAGAGTTTCCCCGATGCGGTGTCAAAGGCATTTGACGAATTCATTGCAAGCCACACCAATCTTAATAGCCGTCAGCTGCAATTCCTGGAACTGTTGAAGGGCTTCATCCTTGAAAAGGGCGACCTCACCAAGAAGGACCTTATCCAGTCGCCGTTCACCATGTTGCACCCGGAGGGAATCCGGGGAGTATTTTCACCCAAACAAATTGAAGAAATAGTAGGTTTTGCCCAACGGCTCATCGCCGCCTGATATGCTACAATCCAATCCAGTTCTTAAATCACTAATCGACAAACTCTGGAACAACTTCTGGAGCGGGGGTATCTCCAATCCTCTCACCGCCATCGAACAGATCACTTACCTCATCTTCATGAAGCGGTTGGACGACCTGGAGGCTAAGCGGGAGCGGGATGCGGAGTTTACTGGGGAAAAATACTCGTCAAGGTTTAGCGGAAAGTTCAAGGTTCCCGGCAGCACCGAGACTGTGCCGAAGGAGAAACTGAGATGGAGCCAATTCCGGCGGATGCCAGCCGACCAGATGCTGCTGCACGTTCAGACCAAGGTATTTCCTTTCCTCAAGGAGTTGAATGGGGGTGTTTCTCCTTTCACCAAGTCCATGGCCAACGCGGTCTTCATCATGCCGAAGCCCTCGCTGCTGGTGGAGGCTATCAATATCATTGAGCAAATCTTTGCGGAGATTGAAAAGGATGCCACCGAATGCGGACAGGCGTTCCAGGATATTCAGGGCGACGTGTACGAGATGCTCCTGAGTGAAATCGCCAGCGCGGGAAAGAACGGACAGTTCAGAACCCCTCGCCACATTATCAAGCTCATGGCAGAGCTGGTGGCTCCTCAGCTTGGCCAGCGGATTGCCGACCCGGCCTGCGGGACTGGTGGCTTTCTATTAGGCGCATACCAATATATTCTGACTGATTTAGTAAGGAAGAAGAGCCCGAAGAAGCTCATCAAAGATGAGGATGGGTTTGAGCGTGGCACCATGAGTGCTGTGCTGACCGAGAAGGTGAAGAAGATTCTCGATGACAGCCTTTACGGCTAT
The DNA here is from genome assembly GCA_016787605.1 of Cyclobacteriaceae bacterium. Lineage (GTDB taxonomy): Bacteria > Bacteroidota > Bacteroidia > Cytophagales > Cyclobacteriaceae > ELB16-189. The sequence continues at coordinate 13,721 of JAEUUE010000124.1, read as the reverse complement.
GACGTGGACACCACGATGGTTCGCCTCGGCCTGATGAACCTGATGATGCACGGCATAGACAACCCGCACATTGACTACAAGGACACCCTCAGCAAGAGTTTCAACGAAGACGGCCATTACGATGTGATCATGGCCAACCCGCCGTTCACCGGAAACATCGACAAGGGCGACATCAACGAAGGGCTGAAACTGCCTACGACCAAAACCGAGCTGCTGTTTACCGAACGTATTTTCAATATGCTCAAGATGGGTGGCACGGCTGCTGTCATTGTTCCTCAAGGAGTATTGTTTGGCAGCGGCAAAGCCTTTGTTCAGGCGAGGAAGAAGATTGTGGAAGAGGCTGAACTGAAAGCCGTGATCACGTTACCAAGCGGCGTGTTCAAGCCGTATGCCGGAGTTAGCACTTCGATCCTCATTTTCACAAAAGGCGGAGAAACCAAACACACCTGGTTTTATGACCTGCAAAGCGATGGGTACAGCTTGGACGACAAGCGCAACAAGCTGGAGGGTTACGGTGACTTGCAGGATGTGGTGGAGCGGTACAAGAAGCGGGACGTGAAGAAGGATAAAGACAGGACGCAGAAGTGGTTCTTTGTGCCGAAGCAGGAGATTGTTGCGAATAACTTTGATTTGAGCCTGGGTAAGTATAAGACGGAAATCCATGAAGAGGTTACTTATAGGGAGCCAAGTCAAATTATCGCTGAACTTCGTAAAATTGAAGATGTTATTCTTAATGGCTTGAGTGCAATTGAACATAACTACAAGTGATCAGTACAAGGCGTGCGATTGGCGATCTATTTCTTGTGACAGACTATGTTGCAAATGGTAGTTTTGCTTCCTTAAAGGCAAATGTAAGGTACCTAAGTAGCCCCGACTATGCAGTTCTGGTAAGGCTAACTGACCATTCAAATGGCTGGAATGGAAATTATGTTTATGTATCCGAGAAATCATATCGGTTCCTAAAGAAAAGCACGGTTTTCCCAGGTGATCTCATTATCAACAATGTTGGTGATACTGGGAAAGCATTTATTGTTCCAAATCTTGGAACTCCAATGACTCTTGGGCCCAATTCGATATTGGTCAGACCTTTGGACAAAGCTGCAATTCACACTAACTACATCTTCCATTTCATAAAGTCTCCGGTAGGGCAAGCAGAAATTGAAAAAATATCTTCTGCCACTACTCTAAAAAAGTTCAACAAGACAGCTTTCAGAAAGATTGAATTCAATGTTCCAGCTTATGAAGACCAACTTCGTATCGCTGAAATTCTCAGCAAGGCCGAGTTGCTGATCAGCCAGCGCAAGGAGAGCATCCGGCTGCTGGATGAGCTGTTGAAGAGTACGTTTTTGGAGATGTTTGGGGACCCATTTGTTGGTGATAATATTAGACCACTTGGTGAATATCTAAGATTGCAGCATGGGTACGCATTCAAGTCAGGTGATTTTGTTGATTCGGGAATTCCGGTGATCAAAATTGGGACAATTAATAAGGGATATTTCGACATCAAGTCGTTGTCATTTTTAAACAACCATTTTGGGACTGGATACGATAGCTATGCAATTAAACCGGGCGAACTATTAATTTCCCTAACGGGCACAGTCGGCAAGGATGACTACGCAAATACCTGTTTTGTTCCCAATGTGTTTAACTTTTACTTGCTGAATCAACGAGTGGCTAAGTTGATTCCAGACGAACGTACCCTTCTGAAATCCTATCTTGACTTCCTGTTTAAGTACCCTGACTTCAAGCGTAAATTGGTCAAGAACAATAGAGGTGTGAGACAGGCCAACCTAAGTAGTAGCGACATATACTCTGTAAAAGTGAACGTGCCGGAGATTTCACTCCAAATCGAATTCTCCCAAATCGTTGAAAAAACACAAGCAATAAAAGCCAACTACCAGACCAGTCTTCAAGAATTGGAGAATTTGTATGGGGCGTTGAGTCAGAGAGCGTTTAGGGGGGAGTTGATGATCGGCAAAACAAATGTCGGCAATGAGGCATAGGGTTGAGAATAGCCCGGATACAACCTAAACACTAACCCCAACTTCCTACGCTGGCTAGTTGGAATCAGTGAGTATTATGTGAAACCCTTAATCAATAAATCTAGGTGGAAGAAATTGAAGTAAATGGTCACACTATTTATAAATCGGACACGACTCCAGAGAATAAGTATCGTCCTGAGCTCTCAGTATTGTTGAAACAAACGTTTGGTGACGGACCGTATCAGGATCATGATAAAGTAAGAGAAGCCGTTACCTTTTCCTACAATTACTATTGTGACAAGTTCCTTGGAGTTTGCCACTCGGAAACTTCTATCCGATTCTACCAACTTGTCCTATCGCAGCATGAACAAACGATCCCAATAGCTCTGTTTTTGGCACCAGGCAAATACCCGGAGGGCTTGACAAAAGAGTATGTCGCTCAGTATCGGAGAATCCTGAAATGGATTCTTGAGCAGGGATGCGATGTAAAGTTGACTAATAATGAACGCACTGATCATACCTTTCTTGCTAGAGCTAAGGCAGTCTTGAATGAATTGGTCTTTCTCGGAGAAATGATTTTGACATGCGCAAATTTGTATGCAGAACAAGACATGATTGAGGATGTTTGCGAAGTGCTGTTTGACGCAAAAGGTCTGTACCTAATGAAACATAAGCATCACTACGATCATGTAATCGAAAAGATCCAGGCAAGTTACGGCGGGTTGTCTGTTAAGCATGTAGTTGACAAAGACCCGGTGGATGACCTAAAGACTGCTATGGAGAAATGCTTTGGCATCAAATATGAACATTTGGTAAGCGTAATTTACGCCATTCACGAGCATAACTCTTCGAAAGGTGGGCAGTATGTTGGTTTCGAATTTGAAAGTCTTCCAATGAGTGTTAAGTCGATGTTTGGACAAGACCCTGATCAGGCTAGAATACTCTTCAATGGGCTGACTCTCTCCAGCGAAAACAAACTCCGATTACACGATGCCGCCTGCCGACCTCAAACAATGTTTCGTTATATGTACAGACCAATTACAATATGGAACATTGACGGGAAAGACTATGCAGTAATTGGCAAGAATGCCCTTACTGAATGCGTGATTCAGCTAACAACGAATTGTATTCCTTGGGGAAAAGCCCCGCTGGAATGGCTGAAGAATGCATGCTTTAAGGAGTATGTGCACTCAAAAGAGGATGCTCATGACCAATGGCTAGACGATGAGGTTGAAAGAAGAATTGCTAAGGAGGGCCTAAGATACTACAGACACCTTACGAGCATTACTTCTCCTACCGGTGACATTTCCTTAAACCAACCAAATGTCGGCGAAATTGATTTTCTTATCATAAATCATGTTGAAAAGACAATCTATGTTACCGATTGCAAGCACTTACAGGGCCGGTACGACATGATGTCACAGAGGAGTGACTATGACAATTTCACTAAACCGACCGGCTACAATAGGCAAGTCAAAAACAAAGTCGATTTTATCACTGCGAATATTGAAAGTCTTAACCTTCACAATAAGAAGAAGTACGGTACGGCTGAACCGGATATTGTTGGATATGAAGTAAGAGGCATGTTCATTATTAACACACCTACATTTTACATGTTTAATTCCGACTATAGGATCTACACCGTTGACGTGTTCGCGGAAGCAATCATGAAGCGGTTGACTGACCCTGAGCTAACATTGATAGTGGAAGATGAGATGCAGACTAGGGCAATTACAATAAAGTACCCATATTTTAGAAAGCCTAACTATTCCCTGATTGATCCATTGCAAACTGGTAAAGAATTGTCAGAGTAAGGAAGAAGGTCTTGATGGACATCCAACATGACGTTTGGATTACCTGACGTCTTCTAAATCATTGAGGTACCGCTTTGCCTTTTCAATAAAAATCTCACGTTTTTCGAACACTACTTTCTGCAGTTCCAGAAATCCCTGGTTATAATCCTTAAGTAATTCAATTTTCTCCTTTTTGTTCTCTATTGCTGTTTCAAATAGATATTTATTTATGGGGTCGGTCTTAAGAAGAGGGCGTGGCCGGGCATTCATGTCCCTTAACGAGGCATCTACATTAATCTTTTCACTCAAAAGGATTCTCTTCAACCCACTTATTTTCATGTCGACAAAACTGTGTAGCTTCAACGATTCTGTAATGTACAGATGGCCGGCTTGGATCAGATCGGGATTCCTTACCAGAAGCTGGACCTTGCTAAAGCTGACGTTTGTTTGTTTATAGGCTTCCCTAAACTTGAGAATTCGATCAGTTAGTTCGTCAAAGTTGCCATGAAAATATTCATGGTATTCAATATTCAAAGTGTTCCATGTCCAATAGTTGATGCTCGTAAAAAAATCAACTAAGGCATTCTTCTCTTCCTCAAATACAGAACTCTTTCTATTAGTAAGTACCGTTAGATTAGCCTTTAAAGATTCGATGTCTTTAGTATATCTGTGTTCAACTCCTTGGACAATTGCAGTCAACTCAGCAATATCCTCCCTCTTGGCGAGGTTCTCTCCCTTTCGTTCGAAGTATTTATAGTAGTACCTTATCCAAGCCCCGATGAATATTATAATGGAGCCTTGCATTAGGATCAGAATCAATCCAGTTTCCATTCCTAGTCTCTTGGTTTCCAGTTTCCGAGAGCGTCAAAATTCTCCGATCCTTGGTACCCATAGGCATTCCACAAGCAGTCAAATATCGGCTTAAACAAGACTGATGGTGGCATGCTGTAATCTTGCAAGAGGCTTTCCGGTAGATTAATAACGTCTTTGTTGCTTTTGAGTTTCCTACTCAGTACTAGCGCTGCATACCCACCGCTCGTTGCAAAAGAGTATTTCTTGATATCAACAAGAGACAATGATACAACTAGTGGAAATTCAATTTTCAATTCATACAGCAGCTTCAAGTAGTTAGAAAAGGCTTCAAGCACCGTGCTTTCCAATTTCTGTGACGGAATACTATACCCGGCCGTTGTTTGATAGACGCTAAGAATCGAAGTATCCACCGCCTCAATTATTCCGTTCTTGAATAATTGAACATAGGAACCATCATTAGAGAAACCAATAAATCCATCTAAATTGAACTGATGGTCCCAACCACCCGCCCGCATAGGCCGTAGTTGAGTCTGGTAATTTTGGACCTTTGAAAAGTCAAATCTACTTGCGTTTGAGAATGCAGAAAATGGAATAATGTGGAGGACAACTCTTCCAGTTAGCGCTGGTAGAGGTAGGTAGGATTCGTTTGCGAAAATCTTACCAATTCGGTCCAATCGAAAAGCGTTTATCTTTTCGGATATTCTCTCTGAAAGAGTAAATGACATACGAAGTTCGTCAACATCCATCAAGTGCTTGCCATTCGAGCTGCGGGTATAGAATTTATTGGTTGATTGCAGTGTGACCATGTGAGGTGAATTCCAGCTATTGGGAATTCTCACCAGGATAACATAAGATGCCTCCGCAAGCTTGATTGGCCAGATTTGCAATCCCGAAATCTTTGGCCTAATACCACTCAGAATCACTTGGTCAATCTTTTGCAGCTCATAGTCGATGTTCGTTGTTGCTATTCCTACTAGTTTTTGGGGCTCACCAGTTGTATTATCAGAACTTACTCCAATGAGGATATCCCCACCTCCAGCATTAGCAAAGGACGTTACGTCCGCTAGGAATTCCTTTTTGTCTGAATCTTTAGAGATATTCAGGTCGCGTTTGTATTCAAGAACTTTGTTCTCAATTACCTTATTGAGGATGAGATTTTGAATATCAACCTCGGTGATGTTATTTATGCTTTTTTCTCGCACCCGTATTAGTATTGACCCTATTTAACGAAGATAAACAGAATGCTTTCATTAAAGACAAAGATTGAGCTCAGTTTTGTCCTTGAAAAACTAACCAAAGCTGAAATTGAAAGAATCTATCACGTATTTGGGCTTGGACAACTTCTTTACCCACCTGACCCAGGAGTTTCGGCCGCAAAGAGAGTGAATGTCCTGCTTGAAATCATGATGGGCCAGAGCAAGGGACCTTTTACAGATTCCTTTGCGATGGATATTCTTCAGTATGTGGTTGAATCGTTTTATAGAACTAGGTCGCCAAGTGACTTTCATTATTCATCAACAGAATATGAAGACCTGTTCTCAGTGCACTATGCACACTTGGCCAACGCTCTTCGCCGGGATGGTTATGAAGTTAAAGGATTGCAAATAAGAAAAATGCTTCCTTTAGAAATAGTGGAAGCAAGAGCCGAGACAGAATTGATTCAACTTCTCAACCAGTTTGGTTTCGGCACGAGCAGAGGACACTTGGAGCAAGCCGTTAGTAATCATACTAAGGGACAATGGGCGAGCGCTAACTCACAATTTCGCACTTTCCTGGAATCACTGCTAATTGAGATTAGCAGGAAACTATTACCCTTGAATGCTTGCGCTACAGCCGGCGCGGCAATAAATTTATTGACTAATACGGCATCGCCACCCTTTCTTAGAAAGGAACTGAATGAAGTCTCAGATTCAAAAACAGAAACTCCATTTGTGGAGGGGTTGTACAAGCGGCTTCATCCGGAGGGATCTCATCCTGGGCTTTCCGATGAAGAGGACTCAACATTCAGGTACCACATTTCGATAGTATTTGCCCTTTACATTTTGAAGCGACTGGACCAGCGCAAATTGAAGTAGTTCAGATTGCGAACCTTTGGAAGAACACTTTAGCCACGCTTGGATTGAATTTCTTTTCTAACTCGTTTACCACAGCATCCTTCAAAGGGCCTATGTCTTTTAGCTTTTCAGTGAATTCAACGCTCGAAAATACCAAGAGCCACTTCGCTTTGAGCTTTGAATAGTCGAATTGTTTTGGGGATAGAATCCACTGAAACATCTCATCTTTGAGATTCCCGCGAATCGTTGTAGCCATCTCCTTATCAAATAGGTCATACTTATAAATTATTCGGAGTACAAAAAAGAGGTCGTTCCATGCCATACTGCTTGTAACTCTTACTTGACCCTTTCTGGTGATTCTGTATTCTGGAAACTCGACGGTGCTCTTTTCTACTGAGTCAAATAGAGGTTTGAAAATGTTTTTGTCATTTATCGGGTTGATAATCCCCCATTCGTAAGCTTGCTTTAGAGTACTGTGTGGTATCGTTTCAGGCTTGGTTTCAATCTCGTTTCGAACGACAGCTGCGAACTTCTTCTTCTGCTCAGAGTTGAGCATAGAATAAACTGGGATGGCTTCCCTCACTTCAAATGGCCACTCACTTCTAGGCCCTATTCGTTGCATGAACTTGGTCATCAATGCTTCGTCAAGAACATCACCTTGGACGCTTCCTTTAATGTAGGCACCTGATAGGGCCGTGAGAGGCTGTCCCGACCAAAGTTTGTCAGATAGCAACAGTCCGACGAGTCTTCTTAGGTTAGCAATATCAACTTTAGACACATTGCGTGTCACGAAATTCATAAAATGGTCAAGGGACCCGGCACCCATGAAACATTCAGAAACAGATACAAAATCCACTACATCTTTGACGACCCTATTGATCTCCTCATGTGTCAATTCAATGTATTGAAATATAACCAGAGTGTTGTCAAGGATTGATACAATCTTGCCTTCAAATGACGCTGATCTATTCGCCAGAATGTGATGAGACACATTTCTATTGACCCTTTCCCCAAAGAAGTTACTTGTCTCATATCCAGACCTTACCATTGAATGGAATTGTTCGAATAGCTCTGAACGCTTAGTGAATTTAAATCCTGTAGCCTTGTACTTACTCAATAAATTGTGTAAAGACTTTGCTGAACCGTACCTGGTGAAAATGTGACAAAAGAATGGTGAGAATTCTTTTAGTCGCTGAGAGTATTCTTTAGATGTCATGTAGCTAGCAATCATGGCCTCTAAGTATTGATCAGCCAGCTCTAGGAATTCTGGACTGAAGTCTGCGAAAAGGCAGTTCTTGTGATAGAAATTCCAGATTAGAAAGACCCTTGTTTCTACTTTGTGCCAATAGTAGGGTCCACTCATAAAATACCCACCTCTTTTGAAACGGACGTAAGTTTTTCTGATTTCCTCGCAATCAGAGTGAATTTGCATGACTTCATGTCGATACGGATTCCCATCCAAGAGGTACTTCAGACAGGATTTCAGTTCCCTTTCCAAAGGCAGCTCTGATAATACCTCGTATAAGTCAATTGCCTCAATTTTTTGGACAGCAGCATCAAGCTCCGTTTGGGCAAGGTCAAGCTCGTGTCGGAATTGCAAGCTGAATTTGAGTAGCACTTGATTATAGCATGCGATGAAATAGGTCAAATACTGTTGATTACGCAGGGCGTCATTCTTCACGCCTTCTAGAAGTGAAAATGACCTCATTGGTTGACCTGTCTTGAAGTAACTGTATGCAGCAGTGAGACCGATGTTCCTGACCCCATTGGAGCAGATTGTAGCGAGTGTGGTTGTCTCTAGTAGCGGAAGCAGTTTCTTAAAATCCAATCTATCAAAGAGACATCTAGGACACTGGCATTGCTTCTCTGAGCCGATTGGGACCAGTGTCCATCGGTTGGCCCCTGTATCATTTTTCCTAATCACGTGGTGAACGCCACTGTTATACATTTGAGCAATGGCGTCGTGCAGGTGTTGAGCTTCTGTCTGTAAGTAAGGATTCTGGTAATTATAGAATGCGACCTTTCCATCCGCATTCTTTAGATTTTCAAACAATCCCAATATTTCCTCGTTCAATGTCTCTAGCTGAATAGGCGTCCAATGGCTGAATGAAGCGTTAGTTGTCGTGTCATATCTTGGCTGCCGCTTCAGCCTAAAGGGGATTAGCGACTGCAACACACTCTGAGGAATTGCTCCCAATTCCTTGAATCGCTGAAGGGATTTCACTAATTGGGACTCAATGCTAAGATTTTCGAGTCCATCAGAAACTGTATCAAATTCTTCAAGGACCCTCAGAAAGGAATAGGTCCTTTTACCTCTAACGGTCATGGCACTGTGACTTTCTTCGTCCTCTGCCGTTCGGATTTGGTCAAAATATTCGTCAATGGCAGTTTCGAAGGTCAAGAGTTCTATACCTTTTTCTTGAAATTGTACACGATTATTTTCATCGATCTGTTCAGGCGTGAATAGATATGGCCTTTGGAGACTTTGCCCAAGAATTCCTTTAACAGATTCAATAATCTGAATAAGGTTTGGGTCCCGGAAGGAAAAGCCAACAAACAGAACAAGTTTGGAGGCAAATGTCTCGCGAACGAAACTGTCAATCAATGGGAATGTATCTTTGTAGGCATGATAATCGGATTCAGTTAGAACAATTTGCTTTCGATCCAGATCTCCGTGCATCTTAACGTAAAGTGAGCTGCCTTTAGAGAACGGTAAGTCAATATCTTGCCGAACTATGGAGTAACGCAGAGCCTTTTCTTCAATGATTTGCTCAAAATGATGGTCGAAATTTGTTGTTACAATATGAACAGGTGATAGGTCAGTAATCTTCTTATGTAGTGGATTATACCTGGTCTTACCATGATTAAGAATTTGAGAAATCCGCTCAAAGTATTCCTTTTCTCCCCTTGATTTAGAATATAACTCACACACTTTAAGATAGTCCTCTTCCTTGGTGGACATGTCCTCTCGTAGCGCCGTAACTAATTGAGCCCATCCAGGGACACCAGAATCTGTGGAAATCCCTGCACCTGCAAAGACTACGAGTTTTCCATTGCTTCTCGCCGTGGCGATGTTCCTAAGACTTGCTCTGTATTCGTTAGTAAAACTGGGTTTTCTGAAGGCTGACTCCTTTGCAAACAAAAAGTTTTGGGATGGAATCCAGGAGCGCTCCCTGAGCCTCTCCTCAAAGACCCAGCTTATTGCCTGCCATTTTTCCCCACCGGCAGCAAGTTTCTCGCTGACTTTGGTGACTTGGACATCTGATAGACCATAGATGTATGCGGTGGCAAAAGGATCTCTTGGACTCTGCTTTAGAAACCCAGTAGACTCAAACCTTACCCCTTGCAGGTCAAAATACTCGCTAAGGTGCTTTGTGAATGATGTATAATCAAAGGAGCTTCCAATAGCTGGGTTTTCATAGTCAAAGAATTTCACCTTCCCATTCCCAGCATCCAAAACCAAGTAATCAAATCCATCCTTTTCCTCTTGGCTCGGTTTTCTTATTATTCCTATACTTAAGTGACTCATCGCTCTTTAGATATGGTCTAAGTTGGATACGTGTGTGTGAATGAAGTTGCTACCTTGCAGATTAAGCAAGTATTAGTCAGTAATAATCTAAGGTAAAAACTTTTACCCTCAGATGAACGAAGATCTCAATACAGGTCAAATGCTGCGGCTTCATAAGCTAAAGGGTAAAATTTATTACCTTCTTGGCATTACCTGGACCCAATTCCTAATTCTTTGCGCATTGAAGGAATTGGAAAAGGCGGATTCTTTTGGAACCACCAACGACCTGATTGACCTGCTGGAAATGGACAAGGTCTGGGTCTATCGGCACCTGAACGTACTACGTGATATCGGGGCAGTTACGATGTCGGCTAAGAGTCCCTGGACTCCCAGGATCGTGAGCCTTGAATATGCTGGGCGTCTACTGCTAACCAGAATGGAGTTACTACTTGCGACGGATGAGCCTGTCGCATTTGATTAGCTTAAATGATTACACACACAGAAGTGTGGCTCCATGGTTATTGTACCTCCTCCATGTCTAGAGTGGGAAACGCGCCATTAAAACCCCCTGCCCCCTCCATTTCAGCAATCGCTTTTTGAACCACTAATGCAAAAGCCATTAGGCGGAAAATTCTCCTCATCGAAAGCTTAAAAGAGGAATTCTGCAGGGCGTAATTCGAGAGTTGTTTCAAAGTTGTTTTAAAGTAATGTCAATAAAAAAGCCGTCACTCGATGTAACGGCTTGATTTTCAGTGTGGGAGCTGAGGGGTTCGAACCCCCGACCCTCTGCTTGTAAGGCAGATGCTCTGAACCAGCTGAGCTAAGCTCCCAATTAAGGAGTGCAAAAGTAGCACAGTTTTCCGAAACTGCAAGGCGGCCTTAATTCGGGGCTTTTCGGCGAATAAATACAAAATCCCCTCCCTCATCCCCCGCCTCGGCGATCACGCCGTCCTGGGGAACCACCATCGAGTTGTTGATCACCGCCTGCCGGAAGCTGTCGAAAAGCTGCTGGGAGGTCATGAAATCCGTCGTGTTCTCCTCCAGGCGCTTGACGAGGTATTCGAAAAACACGGATTTGTCGGGGACGGTCGTCAGCGTACCGCTGGTGATGGCCCGGCGGCTGGGAAGTTTGTAGAGCATCTGCACATCGATGGAGGCCTGCTGCAGGGCGGCTGCGCTGCGCGTACGGAAGATGCCGCCGCTGAAGCACGCATCGGAAATCAGCAAGGTGTGTTTCGATTTGATGCTGCGGATCTGTTCGCGCACATCGCTGTTGGAAAGCCAGTTGCTCGGATCGTTGGCCGTGGCGTCGCGCGCCCACCAATAGCCCTGCCGCGCTTCTTCGTCCCAGTAGCCGTGACCCGCGTAGAAGATCAGCAGGTTGTCGCGCGGGCACACCACCTTGCGGAGATTGAACAGGGCGATCAGGATGTTCTGACGGGTCGGGTTCATCAGCAGCGTCACGGTGGAATCAGAGAACGTATAGCGGTCCATCAGGACGCGCTTCAGTTGCTGGGCATCCCGCGCCGGCTTCTCGAGATCGAGGCGATTATCGAGGTAATCGGAAACCCCGATCAACAGCGCGTAAAATCTTCCTGGCCTTTCCGTGGAAGAGCCACTGGCCGGGGTAATCGCGGCACCTGCAGCCGGTGACGGCTGATTGGCGATGAGTTCACCTCCGGCGTCAAGATAACTGATAACCATCCGGTCGACACGCATCACCGGGGCCCACGGCGCGGCAATGGTGAGTCGCTTGAAGGGTGGGAAGTAGTAGGTGACCACCAGCTGCTCCTTGACAAAGATGTAGTAAAGGCTGCCATACTTCCGGATGGTGTACTTGCACACCTCCTTCTCCCGGATGTTGAATGATTCCAGTGATGTGCCGCTGTAGTTGCTATTGACCTGGTCACCCTGCATGATCTTCAACGCAGGCACCATGTCAAACGCTTTCATCGCGCGAAACCGGGGGGTGAAGTCAAGTTTCTGATCGTCAAGGAGAAACCGGAAATGTAAGTACCGGTCATCTGCGACGATGTAGAATTCCATTTCGAAGCTGCGATTGAAATCCAGCTCAAGGGGTCGTGAAATTTCCGTCTTCTTCATCACCGCCATGCCCTGCAGGAATTCCACCTTCTTCCCTGCGGCCCACCCATTATTGGTCTCAAAATTGTCTTCAAAGATGATGCGCTTCTGGCTTTCCGGGATGTCGGAATAACGCTCCTGCGTCCACCCGGCCAGGGAAACAGCCATCAACAAGCTGATCAGAAATAGTCTCGTTTTCATGGAATCTGGACCTATGAAGATAAATCCCGAAGCGGCACTTACCTCTGACTGATGTCAGCAGCTAAAAGACATTTGTCATTACACTCGTAGGGCCGCCACACTACCCTGAGTCATTCGCGGGCTTCACTTGCCCGACTAGTTGCACGAGCCTGTCACCCAGGGACCACAGGTCCTCTTTCACATCATTGGAAAATCCCGGACATTGACGGGGTTTTTCTTTTTCTGCCCCACCAAATTCAGCAGAAAACAGGCCGAGAACATTCGTAAATTGTGAAACGATGTTATCCGAAACGCGGCTCAATTATTTACTGGCGCTTCTACTTTGCTTAAGGAGCGCATCGCTTTTGGCTCAGGAGACTCCGCTTAGGGTTGTCCCGATGAAAAGTAGCCAATACCATATGGGGAATTTTGTCACGGCAGTTGATTCCAATAAGGTGTACATATGCACCCAGGAAGGTTTTATTTTGAGCACTGTTGATGAGGGCGAATCGTGGATTGAAAAATCGGTTTCTCCAGGTCTTCCTCTTCGTGGGATTTCTTTCCCCACATCAACCCTCGGATTTGCAGTGGGTGACGGTGGAGTCTTCCGGACCATGGATGCCGGCACAACGTGGCATAATGTCCGGACGGGACACCTGAGGTCCGTCTTTTTTGTAAGCGAATCCGTAGGATTTGCGGCCGGGCATCTGCCTGATGGTGTTATCAAAACGGTAAACGGAGGCACTTCATGGACGCAAGTGGTTGATCGTCCTTGTCATCTCGTATATTTTGCCAACGAGAATGTAGGTTTCGCCGTCCCCTTTCTTCCGACCACGGATACGATCCTGAGAACGGCCGACGCAGGCGTTAGTTGGAGCAAAGTGGTTGTTCCGGAATTCACCATAAGTTTCGGAGCTGCCGCCTTTTCATTCGTCAATACATCAACCGGTTTCCTGGCAGAATGGGAAAAAGGAATCTATAAGTCGATTGACGCCGGGATAAGCTGGAGTCCGGTTCAGCTTGATTTGCCTGGACATTGGTATTCCCGAAGCCTACATTTTCTCGACGAAATGAACGGGTTTGCTGTGGGATTGAATGACAGTACAGGCACCATCATTCGAACCAAGGATGGAGGCAATCATTGGTCTGTCGTGCATATACACGACTCCGCCGGCATTACCTACACCGGTATTGCAATGACATCGGCAAAAAGGGGGTTCGTTTCATCCGTTGGAAAGAACCTCAGAATCGAGGAAAACGATACCATAACCGCGGCAACGGACAAAGGCCAGCGGCCAGTAGTTGTTTA
>JAEUUE010000081.1 GCA_016787605.1 Cyclobacteriaceae bacterium | reverse complement strand
CTGATTATTGTTATATTCGACAAAGTCATTGCGAATGAGGTTCCTTTTCTGCTTGGGCTTGCTTTTCAATTCCCTGGTTATGTTTTCCCAGGAGAAGCCCGTCTTGAATTTCAATTTGGACTTTGAAAAAGTGGAAAAAGGCCATCCGGTGGGTTGGTCCGTTTTCGGCTCAGAGGCCTATGCGGTATCCCTGGATTCAGGGATGTCTCACAGTGGAAAGTACGCGGCGCAAGTAGAATTAAAAGGCGCCTTTCCTGACTTCAAGGCCTGGGGATATACGGTTCCGGGAAGTTTCTCGGGAAAAAAAATCACCCTCTCCGGATACGTGAAGACAGAAAACGTCACCGAGGGTTATGCGGGGCTCTGGATGCGCATTGATCCTAATGTTGCTTTTGATAACATGAATGGCCGTGGCGCCAAGGGTACCACGGATTGGACGAAGTATGAAGTTACCCTTGACATGAACCCGGAACGAACGAAGCAGATCGCCCTGGGAGGTTTGCTGGTGGGCAAAGGGAAGATGTGGGTTGATAATCTCCGGGTGACCATTGATGGTACGGATATTTCAGCGGTAAGTCCATACGTCCGGCCGCTGTTGCCCGCCGAGAAGGATCACGAATTTGATGCGGGCTCCGGCATTTCCATCACCTCGCTCACGGACATCCAGCGTGCTAACCTGTATAGATTGGGCCTCCTCTGGGGTTATCTCAAGTACTACCACCCGGTGATTGCTCAGGGCTCGCTTAACTGGGACTACGAGCTTTTTCGGGTTTTGCCAGGTATCCTGGCTGCCTCAGACCGAAGCGCCGCAGATCAATTGTTCCTGAATTGGATTCAGAAGGTGGGAAGTTGCCAACCTGGAGCGGCCCCTGAGGTAAAGTTGGAGGTAAAGCTCCGGCCTGACCTGGATTGGATCAAGGGCATGGGCTTTGAGGCATCGCTGGCGGACCAGCTGCAGAAGATCCTGGGTTGCGCCCGGAAGGATGAGCACTACTACGTCGGCTTCCAGGGCGCCGGTAACCCGGAATTCAAGAATGAAAGCGCGTATGCCTCCATGACTTTTCCCGATGCAGGCTTCCGGCTGCTGGCGCTTTACCGCTACTGGAACATCATTCAGTATTATTTCCCTTACAAACACCTTATCGGGGAAGACTGGAAAGCTATTCTCATGGAATTTTTGCCGAGAGTCGTGGCAGCCTCGGATGAAACTGCCTATACTCTCGTGATGCTGGAATTGATCGGTCGTGTTCACGATACGCACGCCAATGTTTGGGCCAATAACCCGGTGTTGAGCCAATACCTCGGACGTCACATTGGTCCCGTAGAAGTCAGGTTTGTGCAGGATAAGGCTGTCGTTACCCGCTACTACGATGAAGCCGTCGCAAAGGAGGCTGGACTCCAGGTGGGCGATCAGATTGTCAAGGTCAACGACAAGCTGGTGAGCGACATTATCCGGGAAAGGCTCAAATACACTCCGGCATCCAATTATCCCACGCAATTAAGGGACATCGGCGCCAGGCTGCTTCGAACCAATGAGCAAACCATTAAGATCTTCGCAAAGCGGGGCAGGAAGGAGTTTACTTGCACGGTAAAGTCAATAACGCTGGCCGCCTCCAGGCGATTGCAGTCGAGCGACAGCAGTTTCAGGTTAATTCGCAAGGACGTTGCCTATATCGACAACGAGGCGCTAAAGCGCTCCCATCTTCCCAAGATTTGGCCGCTGATAAAAGACACCAAAGGGTTGATCCTGGACCTCCGCAACTATCCCTCCGACTTTCCGATTTATGATCTGACCGGATACCTGATGCCCAAGGAAACTCCCTTCGTCAAATTCACGCGGGGGAGTATCACGGATCCCGGCCACTTCTATTTTGAAACTCAGCTGAGTGTAGGCAGGAATAATCCCGACTATTACAAAGGAAAGGTCATCATCCTGATCAATGAGATTTCCCAAAGTTCCTCGGAGTTTCATGCCATGGCATACCGTGTACATCCCCGGGCTACCGTGATCGGATCAACCACCGCGGGGGCCGACGGCAATGTTTCCCAATTCTACCTGCCCGGCGGAATCAGCACAATGATAAGCGGCATTGGAGTGTACTATCCCGACGGAAGCGAGACACAGCGCGTGGGTATCGTTCCCGATATTGAAATCAAACCTACCCTTGATGGAATAGCGAAAGGCAGAGATGAGTTGATGGAAAAGGCGATCGAATTGATCGATTCAGAATCATCCCGTATTCAAAAGAGATGACCCACGGGGGCAGATCGCCATTCAGGCCTTCAAGAGTCTATGCCCTCTTCGTGTAGCCGTTCTCGTTACTGATCACCGATTACGGATCACCGGTCACCGATCACGGATTACAGACTGCAGACTACAGAAGCCATCGCCACCATTCACTTTTCTCCCAGGCCCCTTGCCCCTAAAGGGGGACCACTAGCGGACCCGCTGACGAATCTATCTACTCTATTACCGATTACGGATTACCGATCACCGATCACGGATTACAGACTACAGACTACAGACTACAGATTACCGGTCACCGGTTACTGGTTACCGGTTACCGGTCACCGGTTACTGGTCACCGGTTACTGGTTACCGGTTACTGGTTACCGTCTCGCAATCGGCGCTCCCAAACAAACCTCCGGTATCCTGAACGCATCGACCAGCGGCACGGCTTCCTGGCGGAGATCCCAGCAGAGCTGGCTGACGAGTTTGCGGATAGCCTTGGTCTTGGGCGCCTCCATGTAGCCGTTTTCCAGGTACCATCCCCGGTGCTCTTCGAGGTGGGAGAGGGCAAACAACTGGCAGAGCTTGGTGAGCACCATCCGGCATCCGGCATCTTTGGTGTTTTCGATCTGCTTTACGAACTGCTCCAGGATCACGCGCTCGACGTGGGCCTGCGCTACGTCGATGAGGTGCTTCTGACAAACGTTGAATGCGTCGAAGCTGTCCATACCCCCGGTGATCAGTTTCTTCAGTCGCTTGGCCGCCGACGTGAGAATGTCACGCTCGCGGTATTCGAAGGCGTTGAGATGGAATTCGAAGTCCAGCAGGTGGGCCTCGTCGGTATTGCGGGTAGCAAAGGGATTCTTCTCCGTGAGGCTGGTCGTTGCCTGGTCGGCGACATAGTTGAGGACACCAAACAGGTTCATGTTGGCGAACTCCTGCTTGAATTCCGACAGCCTGCTCTTGGCCACCAGTTGCATGAGCACGGTGTTGTCGCCTTCGAACGTGGCGTAAATGTCGGTGTCGTTCTTCATCTTGTCGATGCGGTTCTCCGACAGGTAGCCCTTGCCGCCGCAGGCTTCCCGGCATTCCTGCAGGCAGGCGGTCGTATTCCAGGTGGCGTACGACTTCAGGCCGGCGGCGAGTGCTTCGATCTCCTGCATGTCGGCTTCCGAGCGCTTGAGGAATCGATCAGTGAGGTATTGCAGCGCGAAGTGAAGGGCATATACTTTGGCGAGGTAGGGAATGAGGCGGTGCTGGTGGATGCGGTAGTTGAGAATGGGAACTTCGGGGCTGCCCTCAGGACCGAACTGCGGCCGCTTGTCGCCGTAACGGATGGCGATGGTGAGGCCGGCCTTGGAGGCGGCGTTGCCGGAACGCGGGATGCCGATGCGGCCGCCCACCAGCGTTCCCAGCATGGTGAAGAAGCGCCGGTTGTCGCTGGCGATGGGGCTGGCAAACTTGCCGTCGGGCGTGATGCTGCAGAAGCGGTCGAGCAGGTTGTCGTAGGGCACGCGCACCTGGTTGAAGTGGATCTTGCCGTTGTCGACGCCGTTGAGTCCCATCTTTCTCCCGCAGTCTTCGATGGTCACACCGGGAGCGAGATTGCCCTTCTTGTCGCGGATAGGAACCACCACGGCAGAAACTCCATAGTCTTTCCCTTCGACGATCAACTTGGCAAATACCGTGGCCATCTGGCCGTGCAGGGCCGCGTTGCCGATGTATTCTTTCTTGGCCAGTTCATTGGGTGTGTTCACCACGAGGCTGCGGGTGGCGTGATCATAGGTGGCCGTCGTCTCGATGCCTTTGACGTTCGAGCCGTGGCCGGTCTCTGTCATCGCGAAGCACCCCGGCAACTCCAGGGTACCGATGTCCTTGAGGTATTTCTTGTGGTGCTTTTCCGTGCCGAGGAAGTAGACACTCATTCCCCACAGGCCGAACTGCACGCCGAACTTGACCACCATGCTCAGTTCATGGTAGCTCAACGTCTCCATGATGGCGAAGTAGGCGCCCATGTCGCCGCTGCCGCCGTATTCCTTCGGGTAGGCCATGGCCCCGAAGCCCTGGTCGGCGAGGAGTTTGCACCAGGTGAGCACCTGGCCGCGGTATTCCTCCAGCGTGTCCATGTCGCGGTA
>JAEUUE010000038.1 GCA_016787605.1 Cyclobacteriaceae bacterium | reverse complement strand
GCCTCTTCGTCGAAGTAGTTCAGGAGGAACTTCCGCCGGCAGGAGAGCAGCTCGCCGTATTGCCCCATCTGTTCCAGCTTGCGCAGGTAGATCTCCGTCTGGTCGGGATTGTCGGGCACGGTGACGAAGGCGCGCAGGCGGTTGACGTCGCCGTAGGAGTAGAAGAGGAGCGCTTCGCTGGGCAGCCCGTCGCGGCCGGCCCGGCCCGTCTCCTGGTAGTAGCTCTCGATGTTCTTGGGCAGGTCCATGTGCACGACAAACCGTACGTTGGATTTGTCGATGCCCATGCCGAAGGCGATGGTGGCCACGATGATGCGGACGTCGTCGCGCAGGAATTTTTCCTGGTGGCTGGCGCGGATATTTTTATCGAGGCCCGCGTGGTAAGGCAGGGCGGGGAAGCCGGCACGCGTGAGGTTGGCAGCCCAGGCTTCCGTGGACGCCCGCGAGAGGCAATAGATGATGCCCGATTCTTCCCGGTGGGCTTTCAGGAAGTCGATCAGCTTGTCGAAGTTTCCGATCTTGGAATCGACCGTGTAGCGGATGTTGGCGCGGTTGAAGCTGGAGATGAAAATGGCGGGATCCTTCAGCCGGAGTTTTTCCACGATGTCTTTCTGGGTGAGCCGGTCGGCGGTGGCCGTGAGGGCGATGACGGGCACGCCGGGGAGCAGTTGCTTGAGTTGGGCGAGGTTGAGGTACTCGGGCCGGAAGTCGTGACCCCAGTGCGAGATGCAGTGCGCCTCGTCGATGGCAACGAGCCGGATGGGGAACTCGGGCAGCCGTTTGATGAAATTGCTTTCCGGCGCCAGGTAGAGCAGTTTGAGCGTACCGTCTTCGATTTTCTTCAGGATCGCCTGCTGTTCGTTCCAGTTTTGTGTGGAGTTGAGGTAGGCGGCTTCGATGCCGTTGAGGCGGAGGGCATCCACCTGGTCTTTCATCAGGGCGATGAGCGGCGAGATGACGAGCGTGAGGCCATCGAGGAGGAGGGCAGGCACCTGGTAGCAGAGTGACTTCCCTCCCCCGGTGGGCATCAGCACGAAGCAATCTTTCTTTTCGAGCACGGCGCTGATCGCCGCCTCCTGGTGCAGCCGAAACGACGCATAGCCGAATTTTTTCTGCAGGATGTCGAGGGGTGTCATGATTTTTTCTTTTCGGCTAAGATGACGGTTCATTCCGCCACAGGGCAATCTGGTTTTCCGGACGAATTTTTTCAGGGAAACCGGATGGCCACAGGCCCATTCTGTTTCAAAAAGGAGAACATGGCCAGATTGGCTTGCGGTTGGCGAGAACATCAGCCTTCATTCACAGCCTGCCTTTCATTTTTCACTATTCGTTCTCACGCTGCAAACGACAGGTCCATATAATACGTCCACCGCCGTGGCGCTTTCTTCAGTACGGTGATATGATCGCAGCGGAAATAGTCGCTGTAGGAAAGGTTTTTCAGGCTTCGCCACGCTTTGATGAAATCGTTGATGTCGAGGTTGCGGGCGATGGGAATGAACGGTGTAAACTCTCCTTCCGGCTGGCCCAGCCGCTCGACGATCTCGCAGATGGGGTTTTTATGGACGACCTCAAGGTAAATGGTGCGTGTAGTGCCATGGTCGTGGAAATTGAGGTTCTTGATGTGCACGTGAAAAGGCGCAAACGATGCGATGGTCGAATCGACCTGGTAGAGCCAGTCTTCCGCCCGGGCGTCGCGGTACTGGAACAGGGTGATGTGCGCTTTGGCAAACTCATCCTCGAAAGGATGGCCGATGGCCAGGCGGACGTGCTGCTTGAGCATCGCCACATATTCGGCGATAGCCGGCGGCGGCGAGATGATGAAGAGCAATTCATGGGATGCTTTCGTTTCCATACGTTTTAACCATTAAAGTTTGACTATTCTTCCATTGAACATGTTCATCTCCATGCGCACGCGCCGCCCGACGCCCAGCGTGGTGGCCCGCATGAGCTTGTCGGAACCGTGCTTGTGCTTGATGTAGTCGATGGCCTCGTAGAGGTTGATGTCTTCTTCGGTGTCGTCGAAGAGACTGATCTGGTGGTTGCCGTAGACTAGCCCGCTGAGGCGCACGCCGACCAGCCGGATGAGCAGGCGGCGGTTGTAGAGTTTGTCGAAGAGTTCGAGGACGGTGCGCAGCACGACCCCGTCGGAGGAGGTGTAAGGCACATGCACCTGCTTCGTTTCCGTGTCGAAATTCGAGTAGCGGATTTTTACCGTGATGCAGGACGCCAGCTTCTTCTGCTCGCGGAGCTGGAAGGTGACTTTCTCCACCATGGCGATGAGGATGGACTTGAGCCGCTTCACGTCGATGGTATCTTCTTCGAAGGTGCTTTCCGTGGAGATGGATTTCTGTTCGCTGTAGGGCACCACGGGCGACTCATCGATGCCGTTGGCCTTGTTCCAGAGTGAGATCCCGTTTTTGCCGAAGGCGCTGACGAGAAATTTCACCGGCATCTCGCGGAGGGTGGCCACGGTGCGCACCCCCATGTCGTAGAGAAACGACGAGGTCTGCTTGCCGATCATGGGGATTTTGTCTACCGAGAGGGGGGCGAGGAATTCTTTTTCCGTGCCGGCGGGGATGAGTTTCTCCGCGTTGGGCTTGAATTCACCCGTGGCCACTTTGGAGACCAGTTTGTTGACCGACATGCCCAGGGAGATGGGCAGGCGGCTTTCGCGCATGATTTTCTGGCGGAGCTCCACGGCCCACCGGAAGGCGCCGAAGTAGCGGTCCATGCCGCTGGCGTCGATGTAGAACTCATCGATGGAAGCTTTCTCGAAGAGCGGGGCACTGTCGGCGATCACTTCGGTGACGAGGTGGGAGTGCTGGCTGTAGGCCTCCACGTCGCCGGAGATGACCGTGGCGTCGGGGCAGAGCTGGAGGGCCAGGTACATGGGCATGGCCGAGTGGACCCCGAAGCGGCGGGCCTCGTAGCTGCAGGCCGC
>JAEUUE010000025.1 GCA_016787605.1 Cyclobacteriaceae bacterium | reverse complement strand
TCCCTGCTCGACTGGTCGCACCCCGACTACCCGGCCTTCATAAAAGACAGCACCCGGTACGCTATTCCAAGCGATTATACCCGCTGGAACCGGTTCAGGGCTTTTGCCCAGGGTCAGCTGATGGAGGTCGCCAAGACCTACAATCCCGACATCATGTGGTTTGACGGCGACTGGGAGCATTCGGCGGAAGAGTGGGAATCGCAAAAAATCCGCACCCTCCTGCTGGCCAACAATCCCAAGGTGATCATCAACGGGCGGCTGCGCGGTTATGGCGACTATGTAACGCCGGAGCAAAATGTACCCGTGAGCACGCCTGCCTATCCCTGGTGGGAGTTGTGCATGACCATCAACAACAACTGGGGCTACCAGCAAACTGACACCAACTGGAAGACCCTGTTCGAGATCATCACCATTTTTGTTGATGCGGTCTCTCACGGCGGCAACCTCCTGCTCGATATCGGTCCGCGTTCTGACGGCACCATCCCGGAAGAGCAAGTCCATGTGCTCAAAGAACTCGGCGCCTGGAATCGCCGCAACGGCGAGGCCGTCTTCGGCACGGTGGCCGGCATTCCTGAAGGTCACTTCAGCGGACCGACTACCCTATCCAAAGACTCCACGATACTGTACCTCTTTCTGCCCGGCAAGACATCGGGCCAGGTGGTGATCAAGGGCCTGGACAATGAGATCACCGACATCACCCTCCTCGGGAGCAATACACGACTTACTCACAAGCTCGTGGGCAAGATCTCCTGGAGCCATGTTCCGGGTTTGGTCTACATCAACGTGCCCGCCGAAGGACAAGACCCTTATGTTAGTGTATTGCGGGTAAAACTGACCAAGAAGGTCAAGCTCTATCGCGGGCACGGAGGGTTTGATTGAGGATCATCGGGATGATCTGAAGAAACAATTTTTATCACCCAACTGGAAGGAATTTTTACGTCGGGCGTTACTTCCTGCCCGGCAATTCATTAACTTCTGTAAGAGAAAACCAAATAGCTATGAAGAAGGGGGTTATTACCCTCTGCATCATGCTGACCAGGTTAGCGGCAGAGGGGCAGTACAGTGAGTTCATTACTTATGACAACGGGTTGATTTATGACACCCGTACCATGAACCGGCTATCGGTAATCGTCGATTCACTGAATATCCGGTTTCGAACCTGCGATTTGTCTCATCCCTACTATTCGTTCCCTCAAGGCGTTGGGTATTACGTGGAATTGTCAAAAGCACAGCAGAAGGCGATTTCCGATGGGATTACCCTGGAGGAATTCAGAAGCCGGTTCCCGAAGGCAAGCCTCCAGGAAATCTGGGTAATCAAGCGACCCTACCGGGAGGAGTCGGTGAATTATATCCGGTATGCCGGCCTTCCCTTCGGTTGGGGCGATGAGCCATCGGTTATCGTAAGAGATCGGCCTGCCAACAACAAGGAAAAGGGTTGGGTAATCGATGAAGAGGGATCATCGGCCATTTTCCTCACCGGCCTCAAGCAAGTCGAGTTGGCACATGCCTATGCGCGGATGGTCCAGTATGTGGATTGCATGATCGATACGACGGCCCTCATTTACCTTCCTGAAGCGGAAGCCCAGGTGTACCAGGTGGTGAAGCCCAACAGCAAGGCAGAATCATTTCTCGCCTGGGCCAACGATTTCACCGGCAAGCCCGACTTCCCCTCCTATGAGACGATACCTGACAAAGACATCGACTCGGTATTCCTGGCCTACGAGCACGCCCATCGGAAATGGGACAGTGCGCGCCTGCATGCCCTGGACGAGAAGATCGAGGTATCCCATTATTGGAAGAGCCTGCTCATGGAAGCCCGCGACGAAGCGCTGTCCAATGGCAATACCGACAGCCGGCTGGAATTCTATGTGGCCCGCTATCTCTCCAAAGAAGATGCGCTTCGGATGAAAAGAAGCAGGCGGGTCATGGGCTATTGCAGCCAGGACCTCAGTCCCCGGTATCATGCCGTGGAGATCTGCCAATTGGCCGCCGAAACCGCCAAGTGGGATATCTTTCTTCGTTCGCACCTTGATGTCATGAACGACCGCTTCGCCCGGCAGTCCGACGGCAGTTATGCGTGGGAAGGCCGGAAGACCTACCTGAAAGAACTGGAAGAGCTCAACATCGACGCAACCGATCTTCTCCTGGGTACTTGCCTCCGCGTAGTCAACGTATCGCCCGGCCACTACAGGGGTGACATCGGACGCGTGGGCAGGGCGTTGGCAGAGTCCAGGGACAGGGATGCCGTGGAGGCTAAAATGGCTGCCGTCATTTTAGACGGAGAGATGGATGTCTATAATCGTCTTCTCTTTGCCTATCTCTTCAGTCACTACGTGGCCAACCTCGAGGATAGTGAGTATCAGGAACGCATGAAAGAGCGGATGGATGTTTTGGTAGCCTCACTTCCAGCCGAAGCACAAGCCATTTGGAAAAAGAACTGATGACCGTTGATTTCAGAAATTTTTTTTCGACTCTAAATCGAAGATGGATTTCTTCCCGTTATATTTGCGCCATGCTTGCAGATAGAAGCACATATCGCTTTCACCAGATGGCCGGAATTATATTTTCGGGCTGGTCGAGTATTTTCCGTTGATCCTTACGATCTGATATAGGAAAAGCCCGGCCTGCCGCCGGGTTTTTTTGTTTCCCCTACGCCAAAGAAAAAACGAAACCGTCGAGCTGACGGGTGGAAGGATATTGTGTAAACGCAACCAAAAAGAAAGGAGGTGCGCAATGATGGAATTCGAACGATGCATGGCCATGGCCGAACGGCTCATCCTCGAGCAACGCGTGGATGAGGGCATGCGCTTATTGACTGAATTGCTCTACGATGAGCCCGGTTCCGCGGCCCTGCACAACGAACTGGGTTGGGGATACCTGTACTTCGTCGGCAACCCTGCTCAGGCGGAGCTCCACCTGGAAGCTGCCATTCGGTTTGAGCCCGCCTTTGCGCCCCCTTACCTGCACTTGGGCAACCTGCACAGCCAGGCTGGCCGGTACAGCCTCGCGCTCGATTGGTTCGCTCGCGGACTTAGACGAGCAGGCGCCAACCGTGGCGCCTTGGCCGCTGGCATGGGCTGGGCGCACGAGATGCGCGGGGAATACCGATTGGCTATCCGTCGGTACAAAGAGTCGCTGGCCGTTTCCGCTGGGCCAGAGTACGAATCCCTGCGCGAGAGCATCCGCCGTTGCCGCGGTAAACGTTGGATTTTAATGCTGGATACTGCGGTGAGCTATCGCCGCAGTGTCTAGTCCAAACTAAAAACAAATGGACAGAATAAAATGGATCGATGAAGTCATCGAACGCGCAAAGGAGGTTGCCTGGATGGAAGGTCCCGACCAGGCCTTGGCGTGGATTCGTCCCCTCCTTTTCGACGAACCTGGCTACGGTCGCCTTCACCTGGCGCTGGCTGAGATTTACCATCGCTACGCGGATGACCGGAACCAGGCCGAGAGGCACTATCGAATGGCCATTCACTTCGATGCGGAGCTGAATAACGCCTACCTCGGGCTGGCGGAAATTCTCTGCGACGATGAGCGGCATGATGAGGTGTTGCGGATCTGTGCCGGCGGCCTCCGGGTTGACCGGGTGGGAAAGGCACCATTGCTTGAGGCCATGGGAAAAGCCTGGGAGCTGAAGCGCAAGTATGGCAAAGCCATCCGGCATTACCGTAAGGCCCTGCGTCACTCGGCCCAGCTTTACGAGGGCAAGGTGCTGGAGGAAAGCATACGCCGGTGCCTGCGAAAGCGCAAATAGTGTTCGATGAAGTTGGCCCGCTACCGGAAACGACCGGGCACGGAGGCCAACCGGAGATGCAGCTGGCTAAGTAGCAGCGTCCCGTTGAAAACGGGAAGGACCCGGAGCGTTACCGGGCTCTCCACAAGGGTAAACCAGCAAACCTGGTTAGGCCGGTGATGCGATAGCATAGTCGCTGCCAAATGCGTCCGGGTGGCAACATCGGGAAGATCGAAGTTAAAGCCTTCCGCATCACAATGTTATTGGAATCGGGTACGCGTCGAGCGTCGGACAGATTGGACTCCGGCCTCGGCCCGATTACCTCAGGAATGGACTGCGGTTGACTATCGCTGGACCACGATTCGGAGGTTGCGCACCTCGTCCTCGCGCTGGAGCCGAAGGATATAGACCCCCGGCTGGCTTCGCTGAAGAACCTGAGTAAGCTGCTCAGTCAATTCCGACAAGTCTCCTGAAGCGCGGAATATAAGGTTCCCATGTTGGCTCCTGAGGCTTGCGCTGACCTGCTCTTCATCGTCATCCTCATCATCCTCTTCGTTTCCTCCATAGCAGATGTGTATGTCACCCCGGGTAGGGTTAGGCACAAGTCCACCGGTTGGTATTGGGACTCCTCTTGTAGCGCTATGGTTGCTCACCGGGGTGGCTCAGGGTGAAGAAGGCAAAATGGATGAACACTTTCGCTGAATCTCATTGAACCTTCACCCGGCTGGTCTGAAGTGAAAAGACCCCGCTGCGGGAGTCGCTCCAAATCACGTGAAAGGAGCCGTCGGGGCTGGCCGCGATGCCCAGGTAGTGGCCGCCACCCGGAAACTTGTTGGCGACGTCATCGTTAGCCGGTGTGCGCGGGTCTGAACTGACGTCACTTACCACGACGGGGGCAGAAAAGGTTGTGCCTCCATCCCGGGAGGCAGCGAACCAGAGTTCACTCTTGCCACCGAAAGGATCGCGCCGGCTGTCGACCCAGGAAATACCCAGCACGCCTTTGGTATTAACAGCTGCGTTGGCCACCAGGGCATTGCTTTTCCCGGCTTTGTCAAACAAGTCCGCCCGCACATCGTCCGACCACGTCTGTCCTCCGTCGCGGGAGACATTGACCAGTACACCGCCGTCGCCTCCTGAATGGGCTCGCACAAAATAGACTCGGTCGCGGAAGAGAGAGCCTTCGTTAGCGTCGGCTATCAAGTGGGCATAGCCCCGGAACCGGGTGCGCCGGCTGATGGTAACCGCGGCCGACAATGTCCCGGACTTAGGGTCATACCGTTGCACCCATACTTCCTTGCCTTCCCTGATCGCCGGTACAAGCACGGTACCGTTGGCGAGGGCCGCCGGCTCGCAGAAGTTGAGGCGCGAGCCCTTGCTTTTGATCCGCGCCACTTCCGCAAACGGCCGTTGACCCGCTTTCCTCATGAGCACCACGTCGGCACCCATCTGGTCGTCGAAGTGCACGGTGGTGAAATAGAAATCGCCGTTTGACACGATCAATTTGGTCCCGTCATAGCCGCCGTCAACCGTCTGAACCTGATCACTCCATGTTTTGCCCCCATCCCCCGACTGGAGGAAGTTAATGGGATACTGGTTCTGGAAACTTCCCTTGGTGCCAATCCAGCTCAACACGGTTGCTCCGTCATTTCGAATCGCCAGCCAAGGATCGTAGCCCCACCAATCATGCAAGGTTTCTGTCCAGCGCAGGCCACCGTCTGCGGATACGAAGGAGATGAGCCGGCAGCTTTCATAAGGTCGGGTGATGTCGGTAACGACCATGGCGGCGGCCAACAGGTGGTCGTTGTCGGTGGGGTGCGCTGCGATATGGGGCTCAACGACCGGCAGGCGGGCGGACGCGGCAATGCCGATGTTTGGGCCGACTTCCACGGTACATACCGGGTCATTTCCCGCCACCTGCATCTTCTGTCCGCAACTGGTGAGCGTGGTAAGAAAAAGCGAAAGCAGCAGGGCATGGTTACACGTCATGGGAAATGGATTAGCACGCGCAAGGTACATGGATCGGTCCAGCACAAAATTGTACCAGATTGCCCTGGCTCAGGCAGTGCGTCGATGGTGCAGCGGGGTAGTTCCCGTGACCTTGCGGAAGGCCCGGATGAAATGACTCTGATCATAGAACCCGGCGGCCACGGCGATCTCCGTAAGCGACATCGGGGGATGTCTGCGCATCAGTCGCTTGGCATGCTCTACCCGATGGTTCCTTGCATACTCAAAAGGAGTCAAGCCGGTTGTTTGCTTAAACAACCGGATGAAGTAATAAGGGCTCAACCCCACATGACGACTCAGTTCGGTCAGGGAAACTTCGGACGCATCGGAATGATCGATCAGGTACGCCTTCGCCTTCCGTATCCGATCATTCTCCGGCTTCAGGGAGGCCGGCCTGCGATGCACTTTCAGGAGATCCAACAGCTGGCAGGTGAGGGTGCTTGCCGCCAATGGATCGCGCCGGGTGTCCGAATGAAATAGAGCCGAGAATGTATTGGCGATCTCCGGCTCGGTAACGATGTGTTGTGTAAACTCCCCTGGAGCGTTTGATTCCAGTTCAAAAGCCTCAAGCCAGCCCTTCAGCTTGCGGTCATCCGGGTAAATGGCCTGGTAGGTCAGCGGCTTCCCTCCCGCCGACCGCCCGTTGTGCACTTCGCCCGGGTTGATGAACAACAACTGGTTTTTCATTACCGCGTAGGGTCGCCTGTTCTTCTCACCCAGGTTGATACCTGCGTCAACCCGCATGATGACATGGTGATCGTGAAAATGCCTGGGGAACTCGTGGCGGGTATAGGTGACTACGGCAAACGGCACGCCATCTGTCTGCCACAAGTCCGCGTGTAAGTCTCCCCCCTTCATCCTCAGTATAACGGCGGACCTCCCGGCGGGGTTATTTCAATTTTCCGGTTTCAGCCGGCTCTGCCACTCTTCGGTCTTCTTCCAGTCGATCACGGCGCCTGTGCCGCACCACCGTCTGCGGTAAGAATGAGGGGCGCGCCGTAGCCGGTGTGCCCGATGAATGCCTCATGGTAGCTGTACGATGACAGGTGAAACTGGCGTGACGCCTCCTGGGCACGCTCCAGGGAGAGCTGTCCGCTGGCTGACAGACAATATGTTGTAATGTAAATTGTGAGCAGGCTTTTCATATACATAGGGCTGATATTACCGAGCGGACAACTATTTCCATCGACCTTGCACGATCGACCCCTGTGGTTGAAAAACACTCGTCCAGTTCAATGAGCATTGCATTGCCCTTACCACTTACCACAGAACTCTATAACCACCCCGCCTTCTTGAACTTATAATACATATACAAGCACACCGCCGCCGTTCCACCAATAACCACAAAGTATCCATACCTCCATTCCAGCTCGGGCATGAACTTGAAATTCATCCCGTAGATGCCAGCGACCATCGTAGCGACCCCGATGATGGCTGCCCACCCGGCAAACCGCTTGCCCACTTCGCTCTGCGTGATGGTGATCATCGACAGGTTGGCTTCCAGCGCCGTGCTCAGCAATTCCCGGGCGTTGTCCACATTTTCGTTGATGCGCACCGCATGGTCATACACGTCGCGGAAGTACGGCTTCGTGTCTTCGTCGATCACCTTCAGGTCGAAACGCATGAGGCGGTTGCAGATGTCGATCAGCGGCGACACCGAGCGCTTGACGTCGAGAATCTGCCGTTTGAGTTTGTAGATCTTGAAGGTCGTGTCGCGGCGCAGCTTCTCGCGGAAGATGCTCTCTTCGATCGAGGCCACTTCCATCTCCAATTCGTGGATGACAGGGAAGTATTCGTCCACAATGAAGTCCATGACCGCATACAGGGCGAAGGCCGGTCCTTTCTTCAGCAGGTGGGGCGACGACTCGCACCGTGCCCTCACTCCCGCATAGCTTGTGGACGAGTGATGCCGGATAGTGATGAGGAAGTTGGACCCAAGGAAGAAGTGCGTCTCGCCCAGTTCTACCCTCTTCTTCTTCATCTGTACGGTGCGCAAGACGATAAACAGGGTGTCCCCGTAGGTCTCAATCTTCGCCCGCTGGTGGGCGCGGTGGGCGTCTTCGATAGCCAGCTCGTGGAGGTTAAACTGCTTCTGCAGCTTCTTCATCGTCGCCTCGTCGGGGTCATTGAGACCGAGCCACACAAAACGGCCCGGGAGACACAATTGATCCGACACCGATTCCAGGTCGACATCCGTGGCACGGGTGCCTTCGACGTAAACGGCCGAATTGACGATCATGGCAGACAAAACCTACTTCGTGATTTAACCTTTGGCGATATAAAGCTTCAGGTAGTATTCCTCCAGCATTCTCTTTACGGCAAACTGGTCCTTGGTGGTGAGGATACTGGCCTTCATGATGCTCACCCACTTCTGACGATTGTCGTAGTATGTTGGAATTACCTGTTTCAGGAGTACTTCATATAGGGCTTTCTGGTCATTCGCGTCGAGCTTCTTTTCGTCTTTGGCTTCAAAGCCGTTGCCGAACTGCCAGCCGTTGACGCCATGGTCGCAGGCTTCCGGCCACCAGCCGTCGAGTATGCTGAGGTTGGGGACGCCGTTCATCGCGGCCTTCATACCCGAGGTGCCGCTGGCCTCCTGCGGGCGGCGGGGGTTATTGAGCCAGATGTCGGAGCCACGAACGAGCATGCTGCCGATGGTCATGTCATAGTTCTCCAGGAAGACGACTGAGCTCGGGTATTTGCGCGTGAGGCTGAGGATATTCTCCACGATCTCTTTTCCGCGATCATCGAGCGGGTGGGCCTTGCCGGAGAAGATGATCTGCAGCTTGCCGGTCTTGAACAACGAATCCACCTTGGCGGGGTCGCTGAAAATGAAGTCGCTCCGCTTATACGGCACCGCGCGGCGTGAGAACCCGATGGTGAGCGAATCCTCTTTCAATTGCACACCCGTGCGCTCCTTGACAAAGGCAAGAAGTTTCCGCTTGTTGTCCATGTGAAGGTTCCACAAGTCACCTCCCTTTTCTGCTGCCTCGATCATTTTCGGATCCACCCAGGTGGGCCGGTGGATGGCGTTGGTGATGGCAATGATCTCCGAGCGGCCCTTCACCTTCTTCCACATCTTGTTGGCGGTGACGCCGTGCAGTTGAGCCACGGCATTGGATTTCCGCGACAAGCGCAGGGCCCCTACCGTCATGTTAAACGGTGATCCGCCGAGGGCTTCCAGTTTCTTTTCGTTGAAGACGCCGAGGTCGGCGCCCATATACATCATACGGGAGATGTAATGTGACTCGTTACCCTGCACGATGGGTGTGTGGGTGGTGAACACGATCTGTTCGCGGGTGGCCTTGACGGCTTTGGCATAGGGCATTCCCTTTTTGACTTTCTCCCGCACGAGCTCGAAGCCCGCAAACAGCGCATGGCCTTCATTGAAGTGGTAGACATCCACTTTGATGCCGAGCGCACGCAGCGCCCTGACGCCGCCTACGCCCAGGACCAATTCCTGCGCGATGCGCTCTTCACCAAACCAGCCATAGAGCTGGCCGGTGATCCATCCATCCTCATTTCCGGGGACGTCCGTATCCAGAAGGTAAAGCGGCACGGTTCCGTGGGAGTCGTCGAGCCACACTTTACACTTGACATCGCGGTTGCGGATCTTGACGGTGACGATCACGCCCGTGTCCTTCAGGAACGGGTATTTGTAAATGGGATAGGTGTCGATCACCTTGTCGCCTTTGCCGATGCGCTGATCGGTATAGCCTTGCTTCCATTTGATGCCGATGCCGACCATGGGATATCCGTGGTCTTTGGCACCTTTCATATAGTCGCCGGCCAGGATGCCGAGGCCGCCGGCGTAGAGTTTGAAGTCAGACTGCAGCGCATACTCCATGCAGAAGTAGGCGACGCGGGGAAGAGTGGTGGATTTCTTTGCCATAGGATATAGAATACAGGGTAAAAGTAAGGATTTCCCCTGCTTGGCAAAGTGATTTCGGTCATTCCATTGTCATCCCTATCCCTTGCCCGGGGCCGGCCTGCCCCATGTTCATGACGGAGAAGCAATACTCTCTCTATTGCGTCACTATTGGTTCCCCTTCAGGGGTCAGGGGCCGCGGAATTTCTAGCTCAGGTGGTAAGTACCTTACAATTTTTGATCTCTATTCTTTCACGAAGCGGGTAAGGATAGCTTCCACTATCACCCTCACCCCTTGCTCCTAAAGGGGGACACCTTGTTTCCACATAATGATTTGAATGAGCTTTGACGCGCGCTCATAGCTTCTGAGTCTGAACTACTCTTAATTCTGCCGCAGAATCAACGAGGTCAATATACTCAATCAAAATCAGTACACCGCCCCAATCCCCGCCTCCCACAACTTCTTCTGGTACGCAGGCAGTTCCGTTTCCATGATGGTCTTGCTCCGGCCCTCCAACGTTGCCCACTCCTTTTCCAACTCGGCACGACGGTCGCGGCTCGACTTGTTCACCCGCGGGATGTCACTCTCCGTCTGGTTGATCATGAACAGGTAGTTGGCGGTAAACTTGTTCTCGTAGTTGTCTACGTCGTCGTAGGCCTTCGCCTTTCGCTGGATCATGTCGGCGTCCCATTCGGTCATCTTCTTCACCAGGGACTCTCCCTCCTTCTTCAACGCGGCGAACTTCTGCTGGTCGCCCATCTCCTTCAGGATTGCCTCGAGGCGGGTACGGACTTTCACCATGGCGTTGACCTGGCGGTGCATGGAGTTGAGGTTCGCCTCCACCTCCGACATGAACTTATGGTACTCGTCATAGGTGGCCGGCGTGGTCGGATAATGAGGATTCGGGAGGATCTTGAATTCCGACTTGCTCTCCTTGTCGGTGTACTTCACGGTCACGGAATAGCTTCCCGGTGAAGCTTTGTGACCGCGATAGCTGGACTCGATGTAGGTCTTCGGTGCCCCCAGCATGATGGGATAACGCATGTCCCACACGTGGCGGTTGAGTCCCTTTCTCTTCATCAGCGTAGGATTGGCGGGCGGACCCCCGGCATAGCCTTCGTACGTCTCGTCTGCCTTTGAGGAATAGGCCCGCACCACAGTGCCTGCGGCGTCCCTGATCTCCAGGGTCACGTGCACGGAATCCGGAAGTTTGGGCAGGTGGTAGTAGATCACCACGCCGTTGGCCGGGTTCACCCCTTCAAAGTCGTTCATCCCGTTAAAGTGCTCAACGTCAGAACCGCTGAGTGGACTGCCCCAGTTGCCGATCACGGCATCTTCGGGTTTGTACACCTTAAACGATTCGTCGCCGGGGTTTGCCTGGCGGATCAGACCCAGGTCGTCCAGGATCCAGAACGATCGACCCATCGTGGCCACAACGAGATCATTGTTCTTGATGAGCAGGTCGGTGACGGGCACCACGGGGAAGTTGAGCTGGAAGGGCATCCATGAGGTTCCCCCATTGTACGAGATGTACATGCCCAGTTCCGTTCCGGCAAACAGCAGTCCCTTGCGAACGGGATCTTCGCGTACTACGCGCGTGTAGGCGCCGTAGGGAATACCCTTGTTGATATTGACCCACGTCTTGCCATAGTCGGTAGTCTTGTAGATCGCCGGCGTATGATCGTTGAATTTGTACCGCGTGGTGGCGATGTAGACGGTCGCCGGGTCATGGGGCGATATTTCGATGGCGTTGACGAGGCACTCGGGCAAGGTCTTGAACATGTTGTTCCAGGTCTTGCCACCGTCGCGTGTGAGGCTGACCACGCCGTCGTCGCTGCCAGTCCAGATTACGCCTTTTTCGGTGGGTGACTCCAGGACGTAAGCCAGCGTGCCATAGTTCTCGGCGCCCACTGCTTCATTTGTGTAAGGACCGCCTCCTTTTCCCTGCTTTTCCTTTTCATTCCGGGTGAGGTCCGGGGACACTTCTTCCCAGGTGACCCCTTTGTCGCGGGTTCGGAGCAGCAGTTGTGCCCCGTGGTAGTAGGTGCCCGGCTCGTGCTTCGACCAGATGATAGGCGCGTTCCAGTTGAAGCGGTATTTCATGTCCTTGGTTTCGCGGCCGAGGTATTGGATCGGTGCCGCCATGATGCTGGTTCCCGCTTCGGCTTTGTGGTTGAGCAGTTCGATGGTACCGAGATAGCTGCCCCCCATCACTTCATTGGGATCGTCGGGATCAAAGGCCAGGAAGGCACTTTCGCCGCCGGCAGAATAGGTCCACTGCTCACGACCGATGCCGTAGCGGCCCAGGGCCATGCTGTTGATGCGGACCGTGGTGTTGTCCTGCTGGCCGGCGTAGATCCGGTAAGGGAAATTGTTATCGGCGTTGATCCGGTAAAACTGCGCGGTAGGCATGTTGGACTGCGTGGAGAACGATTTCCCGTTGTTGTAAGTGATTCCCACTCCGCCGTCGTCGATGATGGCGAAGTTCTTGTTGTTGTACGGGTTGATCCAGAGGTCGTGGTAGTCGCCGTGAGGGCCATAGATGTTTTCCCAGGTGTTGCCTCCATCGATGGAGCGCAGGGCCGGCGCGCTCATGACATAAACGATATTTTCATTCTGCGGGTCGGCGAACACTTCGATGTAATACCAGGCACGCTGCACGAGGCGGTGGTCGCCGCTCACTTTCGACCAGCTCTTGCCGGCATTGTTGGAGACAAACAATCCGCCCAGCTCTTTTTGAGTATCGCTCTCGACCAGGGCATACACTTTATCGGGGTTGGCCCGGCTCACGGAGATGGCCAGCTTGCCGAGTTCTTTGGGAAGTCCGGCGTTGATTTTCTCCCAGGTCTCGCCTCCGTCGCTGCTCTTATAGAATCCGCTTCCCGTTCCGCCGCTGATCACTTTCCACGGCAGCCGCTGGTGGTACCACATGGCCGCGTAGATGACCTGAGGGTTGTGCATGTCCATGGAGAGCTCGGAGCAACCCGTAAGGTCATTGACAAAGAGCACTTTCTTCCAGGTGTTGCCTCCGTCGGTCGATTTATAGATACCGCGGTCCTGGGTGGGGCCATTGATGGCGCCCTGGGCACCCACGTAAACGATATCAGGATTCTTGGGGTGGACAAGGATCCGGGAGATGTGCATGGTCTTATCCAGGCCCATCTTCTTCCAGGTCTTTCCGCCGTTGTAGGATTTGTACACTCCGTCACCATAGGTGGTCATCACCCCGCGCGGGGCGTGTTCACCCATGCCTACGTAAACAATATTGGGATCCGATTCGGAGACGGCCACTGCTCCGACCGAACCTGTCTTGAAGTAGCCATCGGAAATGTTGTTCCAGGTCACGCCACCGTCGGAGGTCTTCCAGAGGCCGCCGCCCGTGGTGCCCATGTAATACGTCAGCGGGTCGCCGATAACGCCGGAACCGCAGTTGGAGCGGCCGCCGCGGAAGGGCCCGATGTTGCGGTATTTGACTTGCTTGAAAAGAGAATCAAGGTTTTGAGCCCCGGTCACCGTCACGTGGAGGATGAGGACGAAGGCAAGCAGAATTTTGTTCATGAGCAGGTGGAAGAATGATTACTGCGAAATATAACAAGAAAGGATTCTTGGTCCCGAACAGATTACACGACAGGCGGATTGCCGAATCCGGCAGATCATGAACGGGGTGACGATCCGGACTTAGTCCCGGTAAAACTCTTCCAACGCCCCAAAATAGGACTCACTCCACCCCGCGGTGATGTCGTCATAGGCCTCGTCGGGGATGTTGGTATGGCGCAGCTCAACGGAGGTACCTTCCGGGGCAGGGTGAAGTTTGATGGTGACGATGGAAGGCTCGGGCTGGTCGCCAAAATCCCACTGCTGGACAATCTTCTGGTTGGGCTCAAATTCCAGGTTCTTGCCGGTGATGCTGCCGTCCCACAACGAGAACTCCGACCCGGGCTCAGTCGACATGATGGCCGGCTCCCCGGTCCAAAGCTGGATTGTCAGCGGGTTGGTGAGGGCCAGGTAGAGGGTTTCGGGGGGTGCGGGAATAGTGTAGTACTTCTTGAAAGATTTCATCGTGTGCCACTAAGATAGCACGCCAGATGGTCATCTATTGCCTGGGTTCCTTAAGTTCCTTGGGTTCCTAAGGTTCCTGATGAAGGATCAGGGGAAAAGCGCTTTGTAGATAATTTCGGCAGCCACACTGGTACCGAGTGGCGACGGATGAAACTCATCGAGACCGTAGTAAGACCAGTCGCCGGTCCGGTCGATGTATTGCTTCCACACCTGGCCGGCGGGACACAAGATGGCCCCTGTCGAGTTGGCGGCATTGGTGTAGTTGGCAATTACCCCGGGGAAGGTATGATAGTTGACCCTCGCCGGCCATACCATGAAGAAGGCCAGCCGGGTGCCATTTGCCTTGCACAACTCCTGGATGTAGCCGCCGTAGGCCAGCAAGGAAATGGCTCCATCCGCCTGTGAGGAAGGGCCTTGCTGTACAACCACGAAATCAAAATGACCGCTGTTGATCATGGCCTGCAGGCAGCCTTCATTCCAATGGTCTTCCAGTGCATAGTTTGGCTTGGCCAGCATTTCCTTTTCGATTAACTGACCCCGTTGCGCACCAAGGGCAGCCAGCTTCCCGGGCAGGTCGTTGGTATAGGTCAGGCTATTGCCGACAAAGAGAACTTTGACAGCATCTGGTCTGGAGGCCGGGGTTGGGTCGCAGGAACCCGTAGTGGTTTGGTGGCCACCTCCCGGGTTACCGCCGTTATTCGGTAGGGGTTCGCTCGTACCCTGGCAGGCAACCAGGACTAAACCCCAGGCCATGGCCCGAAGATGCTTCGAGATCATGAGTCAAAGAACGGGCAAATCCACCGGCCAGCCATCACGTCCAATTGGTTAGAGAGCAGGGAATCAATGAACAGGGCACATTCGTCAACCAAAGTAGGCCAGCGAACCCCAAAGAACCTGTGTCATTTAATCTCTGGGTGCCACCTGTTATATTACCCTTCAAATAAAGCCAACCATTTTACCTCCTATCCGCTGACCACGACCCCTTGTCCACGCATACCCATACGGTGATTATCGGTGCCGGATTCTCGGGCCTTGCGGCAGCCAGAATCCTGAAGCAACACGGACGGCCCTTCATCCTGCTGGAAGCCCGTGACCGGCTGGGCGGGAGAACCTATACCCGTCGATTTGAGGACGGCAAATACGTCGATCTGGGCGGCCAATGGATCGGTCCCACTCAGGACCGTATGTATGCCCTGGCCCGGGAAAATGGGGTGGAATGGTACCCTACTTATAACCAGGGTGAAAACATCCTTGATCTCAATAACAGGATTCGTTCCTATACCGGGCTCATCCCCCGGATGGACCTACCCTCTTTGATCAACATTGACCAGGTCCTTCGACGGCTCGAATCCATGGCCAAATCCATTCCCCTGGATTCACCCTGGAAGGCGTCAAAGGCCCGGGCCTGGGACAGCATCTCGCTTGCCACGTTTGTACGCAAGAACTGCTTTACCCGTAACTGCTATAAGGTGGTCCGGGCAGGTTTGGAAACTGTCTATGCCTGTGAGCTTAACGAAGTATCCCTCCTCCATGCCCTCTTTTACATCCGATCGGGCACCTCACTCAACACCTTGTTAAGCATCGAGAACGGCGCTCAGCAGCACCGTATCAAAGGGGGTATGCAGCACCTGGCTGAGAAAATCGGCGAACCATTTCAAGAGGAAACACGGCTTAATCACGTGGTTAATAAAATTATAACTACTTCTGAAGGAATGCTTGTTGAAGGTCACGGTTTCTCCATAACCGCGAAGAATGTGATCCTCGCTTTGCCTCCCTCCGTAGTCCGCGACATCCGGTTTGAGCCCGGCCTGCCCTTGTTCAAGACCCAGGCGCTGGACAAACTGTCGATGGGAATTGTGGGCAAGGTGATTGGCGTTTATGAGACTCCCTTCTGGCGAGCCTATGGTTTCAGCGGGCAGGTGGTGGCCGATGACCATGGCCCCTTTCAAACGCTCTTCGACTCATCGCCTGCCGATGGAAGCTACGGCGTTCTCCTCGCGTTCTGTATCGCCAACCGCGCCCGGAATTTCTTCGCCAAGCCTGAAGTCGAACGGCAAGTCCTGGCGCTGGAATGGTTCTCCAAGTACTTCGGTGAACAGGCGGCCAATGCCTTAAAGTACATTGACTATAGTTGGGCTACAGATGCCTGGTCCAGAGGCTGTTATGCTGGCATATACCCTACCGGAGCCTGGACCAATTTCCGGGGAGCCCTGGCCAAGTCCACCGGCCAGATCTACTGGGCAGGCACCGAGACCTCGGATGTCTGGTACGGTTACATCGAGGGTGCCGTTCGGGCCGGGGAACGGGCGGCGCTTGAAACGATCAGGCAATCATCATGAGACGAGCAGGCAATATCCTGTTTGTGGTAGCAGTCCTCTGGGGTATCTGGACACTGCTGGGCCGGTCCTATGACGACCTGCCCGTTGAACCTGTCGCCGCCATGACGCAGCCGTTGGACTCCAATTCCCTTTGTGAAAGGAACATCGTCGGGATCCAACCCTACATGGTGCCCTCCGACTATCTTTCGGAGGAACGGTTCTACCATAAGCTCAACGGGTACTTTTCGCAGGCACGGAATGAAGGATACTTCAGGAGCAATACCGTAGTGCTGTTGCCGGAATACCTCGGAACCTGGCTGGTGGTAGCGGGAGAAAAAGCCTCGGTAGCCGAACTGAAGACCATCACAGGGGCCATGAGCATGATGGTTATCAGTAACCCCCTGAAGACGTTATGGGCTGTCTTCAGAAACCAGGGGGAATCCGACCGGGTTGCGGCGGCCATCTTTCGCATGAAGTCAAGACAGATGGCTGCCATCTATACGCGTGTGTTCAGCCGCCTGGCGAAAGATTACGGAGTCACCATTAATGCCGGCAGCATTGTCCTGCCTGGTCCCCAGGTTGCAGAAGGAATTATCCAGGTGGATATCTCCCAGCCGTTGTACAACACCACATTCATATTTCATCCGTTCGGTGTCGCCGATGGCCAGATGGTAAGGAAAGCTTTCCCGATCAGTTCAGAGCTCCCCTTCGTGTGTCCTGCCCCGGTAGAAGAAATCCCGCTGTTTGAACTGCCCATCGGGAAGACGGCCTTGCTGGTTTGTGCCGACTCCTGGTATCCCGAAAGCTATGCGCGGATCAAGGAGCTGGGCGCAGAAGTCATCCTGGTCAATTCCTACCTGGCCGGCCAGGGCACCATGAGCAACCCATGGCACGGATATGATGGCTCTGCCACACCTCCTGATGTAGACCCTGCTCATGTCGAAACGATCACGGAACGGGAGGCGTGGATTGCTTATGCCCTTCCGGGCCGCATCGGTTCGTCAGGGGCCCGGATCGGGGTCAACGTATTTCTACGCGGAGAACTCTGGGACCTGGGCGCTGACGGGCAGCCCCTGATCGTACGCGATGGTGCACTCCTGCCGGTCACTGTTTCTGACACGGCAGGAATCTGGAATCTTTGCTTTTGAATTATGTGCGACACGTTCATCGCCTTGTCACCCGTCACTGCGAGTCGTCACACGATACTGGGCAAGAACTCGGATCGTGAGCCCGATGAGGCGCAGGCCATCGTGCGCGTACCCCGCAGCCGGTATGCGGAGCGCGAAACGCTTCGTTGTACCTACATCGAGATTCCCCAGGCATCAGAGACATTTGAGTGCATCCTTTCCAAGCCGTTCCAGATGTGGGGCGCTGAAATGGGTGTCAACGAGTGGGGCGTGGCCATCGGCAATGAAGCGGTATTTACAAGAGCCAGGAAGCCGAAGCGAAACGACGGCCTTACCGGCATGGATTTGCTGCGGCTCGCGCTGGAGCGAAGCCGGAGTGCCGAAGAAGCGTTACGGGTAATCACATCCCTGCTTGAAGCGTATGGCCAGGACGCCTGTGGTGGATATCGAAACCGGAGTTTCTTCTACGACAACAGCTTTATTATTGCCGATCCATCAGAGGCCTGGGTCCTTGAAACCGTTGACCGGGAATGGGCGGCCAGGAAGGTGGAAGAAACGGCAAGTATTTCCAACCGCCTTACACTTTCGTCTGCCGACCGATACAGTCACCAGGCGATGACCTTGGCGAAGCAGCATGGCTGGTGGGATGGCCATGCGCCGTTTGACTTTGCCGCCTCGTATTCCGACAAGCTTTACACCTGGCTGGGTCGTGGGGCGCAACGTCAGGCCTGCACGCTCAGCGCTTGCAACCAACACAAGGGTCATCTCACGGCCGCTATCGCCCAGGAAATTCTGCAGACTCACAACCTGGATGACTTGCGGTTTACGCCTGGTAAGGCCACAACCGGGTCCATTTGCATGCACCGGACCAGTATCCTGAATCCCAGTGACACGACCGGAAGCATGGTCGCCGAGCTTCGGAAGTCAGGTGTGCATACGGTTTGGCTGACAGGTACTCCCCACCCCTGTCTTTCTGTTTTTGTTCCCTTCTTCCTTGGCACATCGGCGATTGATCGTGTGGAGCCTCCTTCGGCCAGACCGGATAACTCGCTGTGGTGGCAAGCCCGCCAATTGCACACCTGGATCGGCAGGGACTACCGGGCGCGGAAGGCCAGGATCCAGGAGGGTCGACTCGCTCTACAGAAGGCCTTCGAGAGCCGGGAAAGCGCCCTGATGAAGAGTGGGCCAACGCCTGACCTCATGAGGGAAGTCAGTGAACGTTGCCTGGAAGAAGTGCAAATTGCCCTCAAGGAGTGGGTCTCTGGCATCAAAGTTGGTGCATAGAGGATGAACAGACCTTGTAACTCCCTTTAACTGCAGGGCATGGCGCGATGGTCAGCGATCATATGGATTCTTGCCGCAATTCCCCTGGTGGCGCACAGCCAGGTGAATAGAATCAAGTCTGCCTCCAAAGCTTACGGCTCCAGTGAGAAGTCAGGAAGAGGTTTCTTCGGATCATCCCTTGACTTCCTCCTGTACGCACCCCGACATGAATACAAGGAAGTTCAGACGTACCGCGAACCCGACAGCACTTTCAATGACCGGTGTGCACTTAAGTTCTCGGTGGAGACCTTGGGAGATGTCGGTGTGAAGACGGGTGGCGGATACATCTTCTGGCCGAGGGTGAGAGCCAATTTTGGAATCTTCTCCACGGATTACCGGGTAAACTATATGGTCGAGAAGGAGGCCTCAGGGGCAAAGACGACGTTGCGCACCAACGATTGGCAGATGCTGCACCTGAACATCTTTTCAACCTCCCTGATCGATCTGCGAGTCGGCGGAGGGATCATGTATGAGATATTTGGAGACCATTATCAATATCCTGAATTCACGGCCGGATTGGGCATTCACGCGCCGGATCTCAGCCGTATCTTCTACCTGGAATACCGCAACGCCACGGATGCGGGCAACAGCATACGGAGAGAGTGGAGCGCCACTTACCAGCTCATGTTTTTTCACCTGGCCCAGCTTCACGGGTACATTGGCCTTGGCCTTACGTACCAGCAATACTATGGCTCGATCGATATCCTAACCCTCCAGGCCGGTCTTGCGTTTCGTATCTTTAGGGACCCGTCGAACAAGTATTGAACGCAATAGCGATGAAGATTGTCAGAGTGATATCCATCCTGGGACTCGTCCTCACTTTCGCCCTGAACGTCCACGGGCAGGTCGATGAGATCAAGGATCTTTCGGAAACGGCCAGTTCAGGGGTCCAGGATACCGACAATAACTCAGGATCCGGCAGTAATTTCCTGTCAAAAGTCCTCCTGTTTCTTCCTCACTGGCAGAAGTACAAGCTCCACCCCGACAACCGCCAGCGCTACCCGAGCATGGTCTCTTTGGACATGTATGCGCAGGCAGGCTACAAGGACAAGGCCTACATGTTCTGGCCCCGCATCCGGGGTAACTGGGGACTGTTCTCCACCGATTTCCGGGCCAACTACCTTTTTGAGAAGGACGACACCGGCGGCTACAAGCAGTTGCATACCAACGACTGGCAAGTCCTTCAGCTTAACATAACGACCAGCCGGCTCCTCACCTTCCGTGTAGGATTGGG
>JAEUUE010000014.1 GCA_016787605.1 Cyclobacteriaceae bacterium | reverse complement strand
TCCGCTGCCTGCGTGTAGTCGAAGTTGTAGGAATACCCCCGGACATTCCTGAAGTCAAAGACATTGCTGAGGCTGAGGAATCCTATAGCGGAGCTTTCGCCGACGGGAAAGATCTTCGAGACGCTCAAGTCGAGCGTGCGGTAGGCAGGAAGCCGTGTCGGCGCACCGTAGGTTGGTGAATAAACGCCCAAGGTGGAGTCATAGTCCGCCGACAACACGGGAACGCTGTAACTCCCTTCCCGAAAAAGGAACACGGCCGTAACGGTCCACGTGTCGCCGGGCCGGTATTCCAGGTTGCCCCGCACAAAATACCGGATGTTGTAAGGCGAAGGGCCGCCCGTAAGGTTGGCGTTGAGGCTGGTGAGCGACAGCTGACCGCGCAGCCGCGGGCTT
The DNA here is from genome assembly GCA_016787605.1 of Cyclobacteriaceae bacterium. Lineage (GTDB taxonomy): Bacteria > Bacteroidota > Bacteroidia > Cytophagales > Cyclobacteriaceae > ELB16-189. Next base: position 775 of record JAEUUE010000014.1, on the reverse strand, counting down.
ATCCGGTAACGGGCAAAGGCTTCCAGGCCAGCGACCGTGGAACGTGTGAGCAGGTACTGACTTTGCTTGGCAAAGACGGACAGGCTGTATTCGGTGTCGCCCTTCTTCATGCTGGCATCCAGTGAATACTGATCCGCCTGGATATGAATGGGCAGGGCCTGCTCGTCTTGGGGGAGTTGGTACTTGTTGTATCGTCCGCCCGACAGGTTGATGGTGACGTACTTCGACGGCCGGTAGCTGACGTTAAGTTGGTAGCTGAGGTAGTCGCGGGTATCGCCGACCACGACATTTTTTCTCAGCCCGCCCCCGATGGTCACGCGCGGTGCGAGAAAATATTTGCCGTACGCATACGCTTCAGGCACCTGGTACCGCTGCGCCGAGGAGGCACTGTCGGTCGGGTAGGTCTCGCCAAACGCATAGGCATACGCCGGGAATTGGCCCTGGTACCTGGCGAATCGTGTGTCGTAAGTGAGCCCGCCCTTGAATTCTGCGCGCCCGCCAAAGTGCTGGTAGTTCACCGCGCCAAAGAAGTCGCGCTGCCACAGGTTCACATCGAGCGGACCGCTGGAGTAGTTGGCGTAGGAAAAACTGAAGCCGTTGTTGACCGTGAATTCCGATCGGGCAAACCGTTTACGGAAATTGATGACGGTATACATCCGGTTCTTCGCCTGGGTGAAGTTGCCCTGGTAAGTGGGATGCTTGTAGAAGTATTGGTACGATTCCCGGATGCCATAGGTGAATACCTTGACCAGCGTTGATGTACTGGGCGCCAGCA
>JAEUUE010000184.1 GCA_016787605.1 Cyclobacteriaceae bacterium | reverse complement strand
TCGAAGACCGGGGCGGGCGCGTTGAGCTGGATGGGCGTCAGCCAATAGACCAGGTCGTTCAGGCTGAGCCCGCGCATGAGCCAGTGGGCGTACTTCATCATCTTATCCGGGGGAATCTGGCTGACCAGCGTCTGTTCAATGGCCCTGATCTCCTCGTCCGAGAAGTTTCTCCAGAGCGCCTCATTCAGCTCCAGCTCCTCCTTGTTCATGTGATACAGGTTGAACGCCACAAACTCATTGAACGCGTAGAACAGCAACTCCCCTGCTTCCTTCCGCTTGTCGGCCGTGGTGGCCTTCCGCCAGTCGGTCGTCAGCTGCAAGAGCACCTGAGACAGGCGGTGATCCTCTTCGTGTTCTTTCTCAAACAGTTTCCCGATGCCGGGCTCTTTGGCTTCGAGCGGCTCGTTGTAGAAGTGATCCTCGCCATGGGCATGACTCTCAAACAGGCTGATGATCGACTCCACCTGCTGCAGGGTATCCGCGGTGGACTCGGTATCGGTAAAGTCGGCATGCTGCAGCCGGGTGGACGTTTCGTACATCGCCACGCGGAGGGCCTTATGGATCAGGTAGAAGGAGTTATGACGGTTTCTCATGGTTTTTATGCGTTTTTTGAGGATTACACGCATAACCCGGGCCGGCCGGTCTACGTTATACGGAGTATTTCCTACGTCAAAAGTGAGTCATGAGAACACCCGCCGTCCACCATTCCGAATTCAGCCTGTCGGGCAGCCAGGGTGAAGGGGATTTTGGCTATCGCGTGACGGAGTGGACGCACCCCCATTTCGGGACCTGGAGCCAGAAGACCATCGACCTGGGGTACGTGAAGGTAGAGCAGAATCAATCCCGGTTCCGGGAGCGGATTGCCGTGTCGTATGACAACGATGTCTCCGGGGTCGTGCATCATTGCATTTCCGTGCAAGGCTCGATGGCCGCGCACGTTCCCGACCATAAGCTCGACGCCCGGCTGGATTCCATGAAGTACCACAACATGTACTTGTCGGACAGCCGCTATCACCTGTCGATAGACCGCGAGGTGGTGAACGTGCATATCGAAATAGACAAAGACTACTATTGCCGGCTGCTGCCCCAAAACGAAGCCTGGGCCGACGCGATACGCGAGAAGATCGTTCAGCATCAAGTCTATTACCCCGGCGAGTTTCCGTTGACCCCGGCAATGATCCAGAGCCTGCACACCCTGTTCAGCAGTCCCCTCTCCGGGCCGCTCAAGAAGATGCTGGCCGAAGCGAAGGTGCAGGAACTGCTGGCCCTGCAGCTCTTTCACTTCAGCGATCGCGCGCCCCAGCTGCCGGCCCGCGACCGCGACCTGATGCACGCCATCCGCAGCTACCTCGACACTCACTTCCTGGAGGAGCATACCCTCAAGGGCATTTGCCAGCAATTCGGAGTGAATGAGTTCAAGCTGAAACGCGGGTTCAAACAGACGTTTCAAACCACCGTGTTCGACTACCTGTGGAACAAGAAGATGGAGCACGCCCACAGTCTGCTGGCCGAGCGCCAGATGCGGATCCTGGAAGTCGCCAACCTCGTAGGTTACCAGTACACCAACCACTTTTCCACGGCCTTTAAGAAGAAGTTCGGTTACTCGCCGTCTGCACTTACGGAATAATCCCTTTTGTACGAATCAGCCTGGAGGATACGCCATGGCCCCCCGGCCCGGGGAAGAGATCACTTCATCACGTATCAGTACTGCATACCCCGGATAGGTCAGAAAGCCAGTTCCTTTTTTTGCCGGGCTTCATTAAATTAGGAGGGATTAACCGATGACAACCCGGAAATTCCACATCCTTGCTGCGCTGTGCTTGATCTGGTCAACTGCTTCCGGGCAGGAAACCAAGCTCAAGCAGGTTGACACGGAGAAGTCCTATGAGGAATACTCCGTGCTGGCCAGCGACAAGAAGATCAAGCATGGACCGTATTCCCTGTTCTTCAAGCCCTTTATTGGCGCTCCCCACATCCAGATGACCGGCAACTATCACTATGGAAAGAAGAGCGGGCCCTGGGTCTTCTATTATGACATTCCTCCTAACCAAATCAAGGAAGCGGGCCATTACAAGGATGACCTGAAAGACAGTTTGTGGGTGACCTACTATCCGGAAGACAAGATATCCGAGCTTTTCTTCAACCAGGTTACGCAGGCCGTCGAAATTACCAACCTTAACACCCGGGTGCGATCCAAAGAATATTACAAGGAAGGCAAGCCGTCAGGCACCTGGGAGTTCTACTCGTTCGGACAGCAGCAAGAGCAAGTCTATGATTTCAATTCCGACTCCTTGCTGTTTGATATCCATCGGGCGAACAAGCCCAAAGAGGAACCGCATGATGCCCTATTCATCGGCGGAGACTTCCGGCTGAAACTGATCCTGAATGAGGCCTTCGACTTCCACGGATTAATGAAAGGCGTAAACAACACGATTAGCCTGAAGTCCGGAAAGCTGAAAATAGAACTGACCATCAGCCCAAACGGTGAAATGCAGGTCAGGGAACTTGAAAACACCATCAATAACGAGAAGATTGTTAAGCGGGCCTTCTTTGCCGTGGACAGCCTGAAGGGCTTTTGGGTACCCGGACAAAGGAATACCTCCCGGGTGATTACCTTTAGCATCAATCAGTCCGTGACGCACACTCCGCAACACTATCGGTACAGCAAGACGGTTTCCGTGGACTATTCGATCGATCTATAGAGCACCCTTCCGACACCTGTAGATGCACAGGGACCGAAGGTCAGGCATCTTCCCGGGTCGTCAGCCGCCCATACCCCAAGGCATGAAAAACCCAAAAAGCAAATATCTCATTGTGGCCATATCCCTCCTGGTCGGCCTTCTGCACTTCCTGATCGGACCCGACTACCAGGGCGTCTTTCGCGATTTCATGCGGGGCTACCTCATCGACATTCTTCTGCCCTGCAATCTCTATTTGCTGCTTCAAATAGCTATCCGGAAGCATACTTCCGTCTTCCTGGCAAGGCTGGCCGGGGCAGGCTTCACTTTTTCGTTTGGCGTGGTCGTGGAGATCCTGCAAGCGTACCATGTTCAATTCCTGGGTACCACCTATGACCCCCTGGATATCCTGATGTATGCGATTGGCGTCGGGCTGGGTATCCTGCTGGACTTGACCCTCCTTGATCGTCTTGAAAAATCTTCGCCCGAAGATCACCAAAGCGCAGGCAAATAAATTCCTAAATTGAACTAGCCTTAGAAGGCTGCTTAACCATGACTACGAATGGCAAATTCGTGATAGGGGCCATTGTCGGCCTAACGATCTACGTTATCCTGGACACTTCGCTGCCGGACGGCAAACTCAAGCTTGCCCTGGAGGTAGTAATGTTCATGGGGGCAATGGGATATGCGCTATTTCTTGGCCGGCAAGAATACCAGGCCCGGGTCCATCGCGATGCCACCAATAAGCCTACCGAGGTTGCCAAAAGCACTCATCATGAACCGTTGTCAGACAAAGAGATCAAGTACCTCCGGAAAAGGATGTGGCAAAAGATGGCCGCCGTTGTCTTCGCCTTTCTTCTCGTTTTTTCCATCTACCTGGTAACGACCCATTTCTTCCTGCCTCTCCTACTCGGGCAACCCGGTATCTATCTCTTTTGGATTTTGTCCGGATCGATTCTTGTTGGTGCAGTGTATCTTTTTGGAAAACGTTTGGGAAAACAACAGCAAGATATTCGGCAGGGAATGAAGCTAGTCATCGTCGGCAACCTGTCACGGTGGGAGCGCTACCCGTACAACGAAAATGACTATGTGATCTATGTCGAAGAAATACCCATTCGGGTAAAACCGGGCCTATTTGAAATGTTCGCCAAAGGGGATGCCCTTGAAGTGCACGTTTTTGAACCCTGGAAAAACATGCTGTTGCATTTTCACAAGATTGAGAAAGACCAATAAGATTACCCTACTAACAAGTCATTGAAGGCAATCCTAATAAGAAAGTCTTTGACGATTCGTCCCTTGACATAACCGAGATACCATGAGAAAAATAATCGTCCTCTCCTTTATCTCCCTGGATGGCGTCATGCAGGCTCCCGGCGGGCCGGAGGAAGACACGTCGGGCGGTTTCCGTTATGGCGGCTGGGTGGCGCCCTATTTTTACGATGCCGACAACGCTGCGGGTTCGATGATGGAAAAGCAAATGAAGTCCTCCGATCTGCTGCTGGGAAGGAAGACGTTTGAGATCTTCGCCTCCTACTGGCCCCAGCACGCCGACTTATGGCCGGGCATCAACGAGGTTGCCAAATACGTCATGAGTAACACGATGAATCGATCGGATTGGAAGAACTCCGTATTTATAAACACTGTGGAGGACATCCAGAAACTCAAGCGTACGGAAGGCTCCGACCTCCAGGTGCACGGCAGCGGCCACCTGATCCAGACCCTCCTCCGGCACGACCTGGTCGATGAGTTGTGGCTGAAGACCTTTCCTGTTGCGCTCGGAAAGGGCAAGCGGCTGTTCGGCGAAGGCACCCTGCCTGCAGCCTTTGCGCTGACCGAAAGCCTGGTCACCCCAAATGGTGTCATCTTCGCCAACTACCGGCGGGATGGAGACGTCCGGACAGGAACCATCGGGGAATAAGCCAACGGGAAGTCAAGGCTTTCGACGAAGGTCATGGAGAAACACGCGTTACTGAAGTGGCGACTCGCCGGAATGGTTGCCCTCCTGGTTTTCGGCTTCCTCCTGCACTTCATATTCGGCTGGGCAGGCGAGTCCCGCTTCATGGCCTGGCTTGTCCCGGTCAATGAAAGTGTATGGGAGCATCTGAAACTGGGATACTGGTCGGTCGTATTGTTCTCGTGGGTGGAATACCCCCGCCTCAAACCCCAGGTCAACAACTACTTTCTTGCCCGGCTGGTAGGCATTGTGCTGTTGGAACTGACTATCCTTGCCATCTACTACAGCTATACCACCCTCTCCGGTGACAACATCGTTGTTGTAGACATCGCGTCTTACCTCGTCGGTGTGGTGGCTTGTCAGTACGTTACTTATGCGATATTCGGCCTGAAGCCACTATCCCGATCCTTGGAACGCATGGCTCTCGTTGTGTGGTTCGCCCTTGGAATACTCCTCGCGGTGACGACCTACTACCCGCCGCACAAGCCCATATTCAAGGATCAAAATACCAACGAATACGGGATCAAGGGGACCTCGTCCACCCCATAACTTTCCTCAACTCAAAACAGCGCGTTGCTATTTACAAGCCCATGGCTAGCCTGTTGACTGGAAAATTGAATGCCTGATCCGTCAATCCAACTTGAGGCTTGCCAGCCAGATGTTTTCCTCATTCTCATCTTTGCCCACGTAGACTATGGTGTTGGACGAACGCAGGAATGCGGCGTCACTGATGAAGTACTTCCCGTCGCCCAGCACCTTGAAGTCACTCAACGAGGCCGATGCCAGGGCAATCCTGCCCACTCGAGGATATCGTCGCGCATGAAAGCTTGGAATATTGTAGAAAGCGTCGTAGAAGTTGGCGTAGCCCTTCACACCTTTCACTTCCCAAATCTCCCAGTATGCCGTTTGTCCATCGGCAGAGAAGTAGAAGTTTTGCCGGACCCGGAAGACCTTACTTTTTTTGTCATCATCGATCCGGTCAACGGCATACTGTGCTTTGAACTGACCCTGGTTGTCAAAATGCAGGCAGACAATGTCGCCATAGGTCCCCACCGTGCTGCTGACACCCCGAATGAAGCCCCAACCTACCAGCTGGCCAGTCAGCAGAAACTCACCCCCGGGGCTGGTTGACAAATTGCTGGTCACAAAACGCCCGCCTTTGAACGGCGTCCCGCTCTTCTGGGACGGCGGAGTTTTCATTTTCGACTTGATCGACGACATGGGAGCAGTGGTGCCGAAAGCCATGGCACCGTTCTCTATCTTGATGAAGTGGAAGAAATCCATGGAGCGATCCGCCTTCTTGGTATAGGATATCATCTGCACATTGTTGTAATCTTTATAGCAAGGATTGATCATCGGTTGATAGTCATCAAATTCATCCTTATATCCGCCATCGCCCTTTACCGAGTAGCCAAACAGGTAGACGGCCCCTTGCCTTTCGGTGGCCCCTGTTACCAGCAGATTGGGGGAAGGACTGCTGAAGTTCACTTTGCTGATTTCCTTTCCCGTAAGGTCATAATGGAGAAACACATAATTGGAAAACGACCCCTTCTGGTTGGAAGCCAGCACAGCGATGAACCCGCTTTCGGTGGCGTCATCATCATCCCCATTGTCATCCGTGGCCAGCACCTGTGTGTAAACGATGGAATAAGATCCCTTCAACTCGATCGGGATCTCTTCTACATCTCCCGACACATTAACCTTCACAATGGCGTACTGCCGGGGGTTAGCCTTGTCTTTGGTTTCCATATAAACAAACAGCACGATTTTGCCGTTCGTCTCGTCGTAAAAGTTGTCAATGCCGTAATAGAATTTGCCCTTCTCATTCTTCACCTTGACCGTTTCACTTTCCAGCGTTTTCTTCCTTACATAACGATGACGATTGTAGTCCCACTTCATCAGAAGTTTGTCCCGGGAAATACGGACCTTCATGCTATTGATGTCAAAGGAGGTACAGGCACCCACCCAGGCAAATACCCGCTCCTTCTCAATATCCGGCTTAATCTCGACAGGAGTGGTGATCGTTTCGTTATTCGTGAGCTTGAAATCGGAGTTGAACGCATACTGCTCTCGGACGATCTCCGTTTTGCTACCCTTATTTTGGTAGATCAGTGATACATCGCCATTGTCGGAAAACTTCAGCTCCTCAAGGAAACCTTTTTGGGCAGCCCGGGACAGCGGGTAGGTAGCCTCCCGGGGGGTTTGGGCACAAACGGTCAAGGCAATAACAGCCAATGACCCTGTCAGGGCAGCGTTAAGTGTTTTCATATGGATTGGATTATTACAATGTAATAATTTCCGGGAATATCTTAAGCCTGAGCGACTTGTCTCTCAGATCTGCCCTGAACGCGCCCAATGAATGCCCACAGGGAGGCCTGGCAACGAATAATGCCATCCTTCGTTTAAACTGGAATCAAACTAGCACCGGCAACTATGATCGCACGACTCTGGCACGGATACACGCTACCTCAAAACGCAGCCGCCTACGAAACACTGCTGCGAACCGAAGTATTTCCCTCCATCGAACAAAAGCAGATCAAGGGCTACCGAAAGATCAGCCTGCTGAAACGACCCCTGGGCGAGGAGGTGGAATTCATAACCATCATGCTGTTTGATGACCTGGTATCGATCAAGAACTTCATGGGCGAAGACTATGAGCGATCCTACGTACCTGAAAAAGCCCGCGCACTTCTCTCCCGGCACGATGAACGGTCGCAACATTACGAGATCATTCATGAGGTTCGCTATTGACCTGCCCATAGGCTGGTGGTCCTCAGCGAAGGGCGATTTCCCTTACTGGCGGCTCGTGAGGAATATGGATTGCGGTAACTGGCCGGGGAGAATCAGAAGGAGCTAATAGGGTGTTATCTACTTGCCTGTCTCTCACTTTTTCAGCATATTAGCCTAGCCGTTACCCTTATAGGGGTGACTGACGACGGTCTTCTTCCTCTCACCGGCGTGGGTTCCTGATCATAATACCTGGCTTTATCATCCCGCGGAAGTGACACCAAAACCCTTCCCATATGAAAAAGTACCTCCTCATTCTGCTATGGCTTGTTGCCAGCGCCGCCTTGTCCCTCCAGGCCCGCGGGCAATCGCACGAACCAAATTCCAGGCTCCTGAAACACGTTCTGGTGGCCACCTTCAGGCAGGGTCTGCCCGCCGATAGCATCAAAGCGGTAGACAATGCTTGCCTCCGGTTGTCCAGAATTCCTGTCATCAAATCGTTTGAAATGGGTTCCGTGAAACCAAAGAAAGAAGGCGGCCCCGTTCAACGGATTTATGTCTTCAGCCTCCTCGAGGAAAAAGACCTGGACGTGTATCACCAATCCAAAGAACACCAGGACCTGGTAGATGCGGCAGCCCATAGGGTGGAAACCGTCCAGGTCATAGACTATTGGTCAGAGCACTAAGTGACTGTAGCCCTCCGTGGCACTAAAGCCTCCTGCATAACCCAAGCCTCATGCCCAAATCAACCCAGAATGCTCTTTCCGCTGATCAGCGCAAGAAGCTTCTCAGTGTTTTAAAATCACGTTATGAAAAGAACATGACCCGTCACCCGGGACTGGACTGGGCGAAGGTGGAGACGCGGCTGAACGCGAATGAACAAAAGCTGTGGTCGCTTCACGAAATGGAGAAGACCGGCGGCGAACCCGATGTGGTGGCCTGGGACAAGAAAAGCGGTGAAGTCGTCTTCTTCGATTGTTCCCCGGAAAGCCCGACGGGCCGCCGCAGTGTCTGCTATGACCGGGAGGGGCTGGAATCCAGAAAAGAAGCCCGGCCAAAGACCTCCGCCCTCGACATGGCCGACGCGATGGGCATCACCTTATTGAACGAAGAACAATACCGCGACCTGCAGAAACTGGGCTCCTACGACACCAAAACTTCAAGCTGGCTCCTGACACCGCCAGCCATCCGAAAACACGGCGGGGCGATCTTTGGTGATTTTCGGTATGGCCAGGTGTTTGTCTACCACAACGGGGCGCAGTCGTACTATGCAGCGAGGGGATTCAGAGGGATGCTCAGGGTCTGAAAGGGAGTAGGCTTGCCATTTCAAATATCCTCCTTATCAAGGTACTGCGAGTAACCACCCCGACTCCGCCCCGATCGATATCGGGGCTACATCGGGGCAGGCCGCAGAGGCGCAAAGGCGCGAAGGTCCGCAAAGAATTAAACAAACTTATTCAGCAGGTTTTCAAGGTATTCCTGCTTGCCGCTGATTAGTTCCGGCTCGCCCGCTTTGCCGGCGAGGGCGTGAAGGTCCTTCAGCGAGAGCTTTCCCGTCTCGAACTTCTTTCCATCGCCAGTGTCGAAGGAAGCGTAGCGCTTCTTGCGCAGTGATACGTACTCGCCGTCATCGAGGATGGCTTGTGCCGCCAGCAACGCGCGGGCAAAGGTGTCCATGCCGCCGATGTGCGCGTAAACCAGGTCAACGAGATCGGTGGAATTGCGGCGGGTCTTTGCATCGAAGTTGATGCCGCCGGTTCTGAAGCCGCCGGCTTCCAGCAGCACGAGCATGGCTTCGGTGAGTTCATAAACATTATTGGGAAACTGGTCGGTATCCCACCCGTTCTGGTAGTCGCCGCGGTTGGCATCCATGCTGCCCAGCAACCCCGCATTGGCCGCCACCTGCAACTCGTGCTGGAAGGTGTGGTGAGCGAGCGTGGCATGGTTGACTTCAATATTGAGCTTAAAGTCATCCATCAGGTCAAACTCACGGAGAAAAGCGATGACAGTGGCTGCATCGAAATCATACTGGTGCTTCGACGGCTCCATGGGTTTGGGTTCGATGAGGAACGTGCCCTTGAACCCGTTCTTCCGCCCGTAGTCGCGGGCCAGGTGGAGAAAACGCGCCAGGTGTTCCTGCTCGCGCTTCATGTCGGTGTTGAGCAGGCTCAGGTAACCTTCCCTCCCGCCCCAGAACACATAGTTGGCGCCTCCCAGTTCCACCGTCGCATCGATGGCGTTCTTCACCTGGGCAGCTGCATGACACACGACGCGAAAGTCGGGGCTCGTTGCGGCGCCGTTCATGTAGCGCGGATGCGAAAAGAGATTGGCCGTGCCCCACAGAACCTGCTTGCCCGTCTCCTTCTGTTTCTTCTTCGCGTAGGCCACCACCTTCTGCAATCGCTCCTCCGACTGATTTAACATGCTACCCTCCTCCACGAGGTCGTAGTCGTGGAAGCAATAGAAGTGAATGCCCAGCGCCGACATGAACTCAAACGCTGCATCGATCTTGTTGTAACCTCGCTGAACCGGATCCTTGGCCGACAACCATGGCAGCGTTTTGGTCGCTGCGCCAAATGGGTCGGTACCCATCCCTCCGAAGGAATGCCAGAAGGCCACAGCGAACCGCAGATGCTCTTCCATGGTCTTCTTACCCACCTTCTGGCGGGGGTTGTAGTAACGGAACGCAAGCGGGTTGTCTGACTCTTTGCCTTCAAACGCGATCGGCTTGATGCCTTTGAAGTATGTGTGGGTTCGCTTCATAGCTTTTTTGATCGTTATCCTTCCAATTGCTTCTTCAGGGCAGACTTCCATCGTTCAAAGGCCACGGTCAGCGCTCCTTGTTCATGCGCGGCAGGCTCATAGCTGGCAATCCGTTCCACGGAGGCAAAGGCCTCCGGCTCCGATGCATAGTAGCCCACGCCCAGTCCGGCGGCGCGTGCGGCTCCCTGCGCGCCGTCTACGTTGTAGAGTTCGAGTCGGGCGCCGGTGACCTGGGTGAATGTCCGGGAAAACACCTCGCTTTGAAACATATTGGCGCGGCCGGCGCGGATCACTTGCGGCCGGATGCCCAGTTGACGGAGGAGTTCAAACCCGTAGCCCAGGGCGAAGCCGATGCCTTCCTGCACGGCCCGGCAGAGGTGGGCCGGCTGATGACGCACGAGGTTGAGCCCGTGGAAGCTGGCGCCCACGTCGCGGTTGCCCAGCATGCGCTCGGCCCCGTTGCCGAAGGGAAGAACCGTCAGGCCGTCGGCGCCTGCGGGAACCTCAGCCGCAAGCCTGTTCATCTCGTCATAGGTGACCGAGTTCCCAAAGAAGTTTTTCCGCAGCCAGCTGTTCATGATGCCGGTGCCGTTGACGCAGAGCAGCACGCCGAGCCGCTGCCGGGACGGTTCGTGGTTGACATGAAGAAACGTGTTCACGCGAGACGGCGGGTCGGCAATCAGCTGGTCGGTGACCGCATAGATCACCCCTGAAGTTCCCGCGGTGGCGGCGACGTCGCCCGGCTGCAGGGCCTGCAGGGAAAAAGCGTTGTTGGGCTGATCGCCGGCGCGGTAGCACAACGGCGTGCCGGGAGCCAGCCCCAGTTCCGTGGCCGCGGCGGCAGTAAGTTTCCCTTGATGGCCGAAGGTGGGCACGGTCTCCGGAAGCAGGGCCTCGCTGAGGTCCAGGTAAGAAAGCAACGGCCTCGCTACTGCCCCGGTTTGGAAATCCCACAGGATGCCTTCCGAGAGCCCGGATGCGGTGGTCGCCACAGTGCCGGTCATCTTCATTGCGAGGTAATCACCGGGAAGCATCGCTTTGTAGATCTTCTTAAAATTCTCCGGTTCGTTTTCCTTCACCCACTTCAGTTTCGAGGCCGTAAAATTCCCCGGCGAGTTGAGCAGGTGATCGGGCACATAATTTCCCAGGTCACGTGCAGCCTTCTCGCCGACGGCGACGGCACGGCTGTCGCACCAGATGATGGAAGGCCTGAGCGGGCGGAGGTCTTTATCCACGATCACCAGCCCATGCATTTGGTAGGAGATGCCGAGGGCGGCGACGGACGACGGTGATATCCCCGATTGCTGGAGCACCCGGCGTGTGGCTTCGGTGAGGCACTGCCACCAGGTATCCGGGTCCTGTTCGGCCCACCCGGGGTAAGGGCTCTGGATATCCATCTCCGTCGGCGGCACCGTGGCCGACGCCACCGGCAACCCGCTTTGGGCGTCGAGCAGGCACGCCTTCACCGAAGAGCTCCCTACGTCGTAGCCGAGGAGATGGGATTTCATGATTACTTTTATGGTCAATATACTACAGACGGGAACATCCCTCGGGAACTGCCGATGAAGAAGTTACTTTTTCCTCTACTCCTGCTTCTGCTGGGCTGCGGCAAAGACTTTGAGCCCGACCTCTCAGGGTGGCAGGCCTATTCCCGGCCCGGCCGTCAAATGATATCCCTGTCGCTGGACGGCCGCAACAAAGAAGTGGATCTGCCCGGCGACAAGTCGATAAACTACCGGTTTGTGCAATGGACTAAGGTACCCGACCAGCTGCTCATCGTCCAGGCAAAGAAGACAAGTGCGTGCTATGACTACCGCCTGCTGACCATCGACACGACCGGGGCCATTCTTGACACGGTATACGCCGCACCGTCTAACACGCTGCTGAACTTCCGGCTGGCTCCCAACGACAGCCTGCTGTTGATGAAATCTTACATCGATGAATGTGACGGCGACCCGTACCGGTTTCGCTACACGTTTTTCAACCGGTTCACCAAGAAGGCCCTGCCGGACACGATTGCCGTCACCGATGCGTCCGGAATCCCGCTGCGGGAAACCGTGTGGAGTCCGGACTCCAAGCGGGTAATCATCCCGGAGTGGTCGGGACTGGCCAGCCAGGCGTTCGTGTATGACCTCGTGACGCGCGACACGACATGGATCGATGAAGGGACGAACTTTCTTTGGTCGCCATCCGACAAGAGCCTGATTGCCTACCAGCGCAAACACTCGATCTACGCCTTCAATCCCGATACGCGTGAGAAGACGGTGCTCTACGAAGGGAGGAAGAAGCGAAGCGTCACGGAATTTCGCTGGAATCCCACCGGGGAGTTACTGATGATTCACCTGCGGAGCTATTTGCTGAACATCGAGGCGGGGCCGACGGGCATGAGCAGCGTGGTCTACTACTCACTGGAAGATGAGCGCGAATCGGAGGCCTATCGTGGAGATGAGCGGGTGGACACGTGGAAGACCACCCCAATCCAGAATTCGAACCCGGCAGGCGCCAGTCATTGACCATAGTATATTAGCTTGTGAAAACAGATTAGCAAGATGAAACACTCAATACTTCTAACCCTCGGTTTATTTCTCATCCCGATGGCCGCCTGTTCCGTCAAAGAAGATCCGCCCTCTGGCCGCGATGGCTGGCTGAAGGGAACACCTCACGAGAAGCTCGATGTGGTGGCCAAGCAGCTGCGGGGATTTGACATGACGATGGTGGAAACGGGATACCGTTACCAGGAATTGTATTGGGCCGGCACAGACGGAAATTGGGAGTACGCGGAATACCAGGTAGAAAAGATCAAGCAGGCCATCGAATACGGACTGGAGCGTCGTCCGAAACGGGCCGCCTCGGCCGAACCTTTCCTCCGGGAAACGCTGCCGCAATTGGAGAACCTCGTGAAAAGCAAGGACTCCGTGGGATTCCTGTCGGGCTACGAAATGCTGACGAAGCAATGCAATGCGTGCCACAAAGAGGAGGAGGTGCCCTTCTTCACCGTGAAGCCGCCGCTCCATCGGCAATCGCCCATTCGGGGACGGTAGCTGTGCAACATTGCCCCGGGCTTCACGTTAGGTAGACGATGAAACGTTTACTGGCTTTCGGCCTGCTCCTGGTGGCGGGCTGTTCGGATAAAGAGGAGGTTGCACGGGTTCCTGACGATGCCTACCGTTACTTCTTGGTGAGCAGTCTGACCGAAAACTTTGTGGTGCGCACCAGCGATCCTGCCGTGCTGCAGGTGGCCGACAGCCTGCTGGCGTTGCCGGCCGAATCCAGGAACATGCTGGTGATCGGACCCATTGATCGGGGCGACGAGGGTTACAACAGGCCCTGGAACTGGCACTTCAAAACCAACCAATGGACGTTTGCCGAAGTTGCCATCGAACTGTGCGACGGTATGCCCAGTTATGTTCATCAACACCTGGATGAATGGCTGGATACGGTAGGTTCCTATTGCCCGTGGAGCTCGAGATTGGAAAAAGAACTGCTGCCCGGAGAGCCGCTGCCGTAAATAACCCCTGCCGGTCTTTTGGTGGCCACGGCTGCAAAAATCTAATTATCTTGGAAGGTGGAACATCCCGGCTTACCGACCTTGCATCGTATTCTGAACACTTTTGCTCCCGTGTCGGAGGGTAACGCCCAACTCATTTTTGAAGCCGGCGAGTTGGAGGATGCGAAAAAGAACCAGCTGGTATTCCAGGAGAAGCGATTCAACGGTTTTGAGTACTTCCAGCTGGGCGGTATCTCTCACCGGTTCAACCTGGATGAAGACAAACAACCGCTTACAACCGGAATCTTTCAGGACGAGACGGTCATCACTCCGCATTTTGCCCGGACGCGCAACGGGCACAGCATATTCTCGCTCCAGGCGCTGACCGACAGCACTTTTCTGAAGGTACCGGCCGGAAGGTTTCGCGAACTGAGCGATACGCACCAGCAAATCCTACTCTTCGGAAGAGCGGTGGTGGAAAAGGAGTTCATCCGGAATCTCAATTTTGAAGTACTCTTCAGGTCCTATACCGCCAAAGACCGGCTGCTGTTCTTTCGCGAGAACTATCCCCAGCTGGAAAACCTCATCCCCCATACCGTGATTGCCTCGTTCCTGGGCATCACCGCGGTTTCCTTTAGCCGCTTGCGCAACGAGCTTGCGAAGAAGTAGCCCCTTGACAAGGGGTGTCATCATCAAGTCCGGGTACTTGAGGGTTCAGCAAATCTCAATACCTTGCGGTAGCAATCACTACCTCTATGGTCACCCGGCTCCTGGTCAGCTATCTTCTCACGGCCATTGTGTTCTTCAGCATCGACCTGCTCTGGCTTGGCGTGGTGGCGAAGGAGTTCTATCGCCGGCATCTCGGAGGTTTTCTCAGCGATTCCGTCAATTGGACCGCGGCGATCACGTTCTACCTGCTCAACATCATCGGCATTTTCATTTTTGCGATTCTTCCTGCCACAGAAAAGGAGTCTCTGTTGCGCGCGGTGGTCCTGGGTGCCTTGTTCGGCTTCTTTACCTATGCCACCTATGACCTGACCAACCTGGCCACCCTGAAGAACTGGCCCATGCGGGTCGTGATCATCGACATTGCCTGGGGAATCGTGCTCACCGCCACCGTGAGCGGAGCCGGCTTTGTGATCCTGAAGTGGCTGAGCCGCTAGAACCCCGGCACCTGCATTTTATCTCCATCATCTTGGTGGCCCGCCCGGGTCAAACGCGCCAACTCGCTGGTGCTTGCGCCCTAGATTGTCAAGAAAATAGCGCCTGCCCATTTCTTATCATTTGATAAGATGCTTCTTATCAAATGATAATCTCGTCCGTCCGGGCAGCCCGTTTCTTTGTATCAGTAACAACACGGTTTCCCGGTGAACGGTAGTCGGTCCAGGGCCCGGACCAGCCGTCGCGGCAAACGTGGGTTTACCCTTAACCCTTTAACAAAACCATTATGAAAAAGCACTTCTTATCCCTCCTCCTAATGGCCGTCCTGGCGGGCCCGACAGCCAGCGCGCAAACCGTAAATAACCGATCATTGAACCTTTATGCCTTAGCCGGCGTACGCCTCTTATCCGAAAAGCCATTCGGGTACGGTGAGAACGTCAGCCCCGACTTTGTACCCACCCTGGGTGCCGGTGTAGCGTGGCAGTTCAGGAAATTCCGGCTGGGCGGAGAGTTCAGCTTCTCCGACGGGAAGAAAGACACAGACGAATTCGGAACCATCCTTACGGGCATATCGGCCAATCTCGTGGCCGGATATTCGTTCAGGCTGAGCCAGAATACGGAACTTCAACTTCAATCCGGGCTTGGCTATACTTTGAACCACCTCTCCGTCACCGACCATGCCTATCAGGGCAACGCCAACCTGAACACGACCATCTATCATCAGGTGGTATACTCGATCCCGGTATCGGCGATGATACAACGGGGATTTGGCAACGGTACCTACCTGGGTATCCGGGCCGGGTACTCCTTCAACGTGAATCCCAACCAATGGCGGTACATTGAAGGGTCGACGACGGAAATTTCTGTGGCCGGCACCGACGGGGTATTTATCCAGGTTCTTTTTGGCGGGATCTTCAACCTCGGCACCCGATGAAAACCAACAAGATCATCCTCCTGCCGGCCCTGGTGGCCCTGCTGGGGTTGGCCTCCTCTTCAAACACACGATCTATGAAGACACTTAACGACTTTCTGAAAGACCAGGTGATCAGCGGCCAGACGCCGTCGGTCCAGTATGCCTTCTTTGATGTGGACAGCACGATCCACACCTTCCGCTATGGGGTGAAGAACGTAGCGAAGGCTGAGCCAATCGAGGCATCTTCGCAGTACCACCTGTTTTCGGTAACGAAGACATTCACTGCCCTTGCCGTACTCCAATTGGCGGAAGCGGGGAAAGTAGACCTCAGTCGACCGGCTTCAGACTACCTTCCCTCCTTCCCGTATCCGAAGGAGATAACCGTCGGGCAGTTGCTTCAACACACCGCCGGCATTCCCAATCCGATTCCCCTGCGATGGGCCCACACGGAGGCAGAGCATGCCGGCTTTGACGAACGCGGCCGCTTCGAAGCACTGTTCAGGGAACACAACCAGCTTGAGTTCAAGCCGGGGACAGCCTTCAAGTACAGCAACCTGGGCTATGTACTCCTGGGGCAACTCATTGAAGAGGTTTCAGGTCAGCGGTTTGAGGAGTATATCAGCGAGCATATCGTCAGGAAGTCGGGTGCAGACAACCACCAACTTGGTTTTACCATCGATTCGAACCACCAGGCCACAGGGTATCATAAATACTGGTCGTTCAGTAATCTGCTTCTTGGCGTACTCATTGACAAGGAGAAATTCATGGGCAAACGGGAAGATGGCTGGAAGCCCTTTGAACCTTTCTACAACGATGGCAAAGCGTACGGGGGCATGTTTGGCACGATAGACGGTCTCATACACTATGCCCAGGCGCTGCTCAGGACCGATTCACCCTTGCTCAAGGAAAGCTCCAAGGTGGTTCTTTTCGCCGAGGGAATAGCCGGAAACAAACCTACCGGAATGTCCATGTCGTGGTTTACCGGAGAACTGAAAGGGAACCGCTACGTGGCGCACGCCGGTGGCGGAGGTGGATACTACGTGGAATTGCGAATCTACCCGGACCTCGGGGTAGGCAGTGTAATCCTCTACAATCGCTCCGGCATGACCGATGAACGGATGCTGAATAAAACGGACAGCTACTATCTCACCCACGGGGATAGCCCGGAGACTATCGCTACACGATAAAGCCCGACCCACTGGTGGCCTCGTGGTTGGCCCGGATATCATCCAGGTCGATCACGAGGCGCCATTCAGGGGGATACTATTCCCAGGAGAGTAAATTAGTCATTACCTTCATATCATGACCCTTCCTGAAGTTGGCACCATGCTCCGTCAATGGAAACTGACAAAGGACCGGATTGTTTTCTTTGCCATTGGGTTCTCGGCCGTGCTCCTCTATGAATTCCTTGCCCGCCCCCTCTATCGTCCTTACATCTACCGCAACGGGATTAATGATTACCATTTAGCCGATACCATCGGCAATACCCTCGGTACGGTCGCCACCATTTTTGTCTTCCTTGGTGTCTTTGGGAACACACGAACCCAGAATCTCTTCCTGATCAAGACCATAACCCTGAGTGTTGTCGTGTACGAACTCGCCCATCCGCTCCTGGGAAAACCCATCGACCCCTGGGACGTCGTGGCCACATTGGTCACGGGCGTGCTCTGCCTGGTACTTTACCGCCTGACTCATCCGGCGAAGGAAACGGAGCAGGGCTCCTGACCTTCCGGCTCAGCGTACCTGGGAAGGGCTGACGCCAAATCTCTTCTTGAAGGCCGTGGAGAAGTGATTGGCATTGCGATAGCCCAGCTCCCGGGCCACGTCTACAACACGGTGGCCATCCTGGAGGAGTCGCTCGCGCGCATAGCCCATCCGCAAGTCGCCGATGAACTCAAAAATGCTCTTGCCGAAAAGTCGTTTAAACAACGCCATCAGTTTGTTGGTGTTCACCCCAAAGTGCCGCGACAGGCTGACCAGGGAGTGGTCGTCGAGGAAGTGATGGGCCAGGTATTCTTTCACCTCGCGAATCAGCTCGCGATCCGCCGCGGAGAGTCCGGGAACGGCTTCCTCCGCCTGCTGGAAGATCGAGTGCATTTGCAGGAGGATGATCTGCTGAATGGCGGTTTCCACCATGAGGGCGCCGAGTTTGCCTTGCATGGGCGGGTTGAGCACCACCTGGAGGGCGCGGTCCTGCGCCACAGTGATGTACGGAGAATGATGGCCCATGATTCGTTCTCCCCGCTGAATGCGCTCCCGTAGCTGATCGGCCCATGCTTCGTGCTCGGGAAGAAACTGCATGAAGAAGTCAGCTGACACGGCGAAGTGGATGAGGTGAAAGGCCATGCCGGCGGCGATGCGGTGGCGGAACTCATTCTGGGGATCGAATTTGAAATTCTGCGTTCCCTGGTAGGCACGCACGTTGAATTGCGACTGGTCTTCGGTCTCGAAGCTGCCTTTCAGAAACAGGCAGAAGCCAACCTTGTCCAACCCGTCGGCAGCGGTATTCTCCAGCAAGCCATCGTGGTTGTACTTCCCTTCGGAAATCCGCGCCGAGAAATTGGGAAGGTACATGTCCCGCAGGCTGACCAGGCCCAGGTCGCTGCTCATGCCGGAGCCTTCGGGGATCACCCACTGCACATGCGGCGCTTCGGGCGTGGCCACCGGGTAAAAAGGCACTTCAGGGTTGTCCACCCGGACATAATTGTAGCGAGCGTTGCTCATGGGTTCAGCTTTAAGATCCCGGAAAGACTCATAGGGTACTATCACGAAGAAAGCGCGCGCAGGTTGCAGCGAAAGCCACGTAAACGATTGAAATGCAAGGTCTTGCCTCAAAAGTGGATCTGGCGTACCAATTCCTCCTTTTCGCGTAGGCAACCACCCTCCTGTGGTCCGTATCCAAACAAGAAAAACAACAACACCTATGAAACCCTATCACCTGATTATCGTAGCGCTAGCCGTCCTGACGGCGTGTCAACCGCCGGCCCCTGAAGAGGCGGCCCAACTTTCCAAAGAGGAACTCATCAAACGCGGCCAATACCTCACCACGATTGGCGCCTGTCACGACTGTCATTCTCCCAAGATCATGACGCCGCAGGGGCCGGAGCCCGATCCTGCGCGCCTGCTTTCGGGGCACCCGAAGAATGACCCCGTGCCCGTCGCCCGCGGCCAGGAAGACTGGATCCTCTTCTCCCAGGACCTCACGGCGTTCGTGGGTCCGTGGGGCCTGTCGTTCTCTGCCAACCTCACGCCTGACGACACCGGCATCGGCGCCTGGGACTTTGAACAGTTCAAGCGGGCTATCCGCAAGGGAAAATACAAAGGCCTCGAAGGAAGCCGTGATCTCCTTCCTCCCATGCCGTGGCAGATGTACCGTAACTTCACCGACGATGATTTGTTCGCCGTCTTCACGTACCTGAAGTCGTTGCCTCCCATTGATAACCTCGTCCCCGCGCCCGTCGCACCCGCCGACATGCAGGCCATGAATCGCTCAAAATAATAACCAAGCACCCCATGAATAAAGTAACCACCCTGGCTGGCGTAACCATGCTTGCGCTGGCCACCCTCACCGATGCCCGTCCGCTGACTCCCGTCGGCAACCAGGTCGGTCAACTGGTAGACCATCTTTTGGTCGCCCTGCAGCAGGAGTCGGTTGAAGCGTACACCGAACTGTTCCCCACCCTGAAGGAGTTTCACGAGGTGATGGAAAACAACCGGAACTTCTATGGCGAATCTCTCGCCCAGGCACAGCGGGAATTTGCCGACGAATATACCCGCACGCTGGTTCCGGCCTTACAGGAGTCGTTCTCCCGCGCGCTTTCCGAAGGGAAAGAACTTGGTATCGACTGGAGCCGGATTACCCTGGTCTCGTGGGAACTCACTCCCTCGACCGCCTCGTCGTCGGCCTTTCAGATCGCCATGAAGATTCAATACGAGGGTACCACGTACACGCTCGTCATTGACAAGGCCCTTGTGTTGCACGACCAGGTTCATGTGAGCCCGGCCATCAGGATTGGTTAAACTAACAACACTCCCATGAACACAGCGTGGACAATCGTGCTCATCGCGGGCGGCGTGCTGGCCGCGGTCACCATCGCCAGTCTATTCATTGTCATTAGAGCCTTGCGGCTATTGAAGAAGGCCTGACCCGCCTCCATTCTCCCATCTTATACGGCATTGCAAATCGACCTGCAATGCCGTATTTTGTATCATCCCGGGAGTTTATGTCGAAAAACCTCAGCCATTTGGCCGGACGCAAGGGTGTCAACCAGACCCTTTTCGAAGAGTTGGGGGTGGCTGCGCGCCTCAGCGGTACGCCTTCCCGGGAACGAATGGAGGAACTCCGCAAAGAGTTCCTGGTCGGAAAGGCCAGCGTGTACGGTACGGCGACCTTCTACGACTTCCTCAAGCCGGAAAACCAGGGGAAAAAGGTATATGTCTGCAATGGCAGCGCCTGTCTCTGCGCGGGAACCCAGCCCGCCGTACGCCAAAAACTGGAGCAACACTTTAAATCCGAAGAAATCGGTGAAATGTGCTGCCTGGGGCGGTGCCATGAAAACTCCGCCTTTTATTACCAGGGGAACAATTACTCCGGAAAAGCCATCGACCAGGTGGCCGCGATCGTCAAGACCAAAGAATCCATCGCCGACTCCTACGCCGTAGTCAGCCGTGGCGCCGGGATTCTTACCCGAAAATTTCCGGGACTCGAAGCCTACGCTTCCGTGCTCAGCGCCGCACTCAAACGGAATCCGGTTGAGTTGCTTGGCGAACTGAAAACATCCGGTCTCAAGGGCCGGGGAGGCGCCGGGTTTCCGATGGCCATCAAACTGGAGACCTGCCGCAATACGCCAGCCGAACAACGCTTCATCGTCTGCAATGCCGACGAAGGCGACCCCGGTGCGTTCTCTGACCGTTACCTCATGGAGCACCAGCCCCACAGCCTGTTGCTGGGCATGATCCTCGCCGGGCGCATGGCCGATGCTACTGTGGGAGTCATCTACCTCCGCGCGGAATACCCGGAGTCCATTCGCTCCATCGAGAAGGCGCTGAAAGAACTGGAGACTGCCAGGATGAGCGGCGAGAATATTCTCAGCTCCGGTTTTTCGTTCCGGTTCAAGCTCATCCAGGCCCAGGGCGCCTACATCTGCGGCGAGGAGACCGCCCTGCTCTCTTCCATTGAAGGACAGCGGCCCGAAGTGCGCGTTCGTCCTCCCTTTCCTGCCCAGCAGGGGTTGTTCAACCTTCCCACCGTCGTCAACAACGTGGAAACGCTGGCGAACCTGCCTTATATAATAGAGTATGGCGGGAAGGCGTTTGCGGCGGCCGGTACCGCCAGGTCGACCGGCACAAAACTCTTGTCCCTGGATGGATTCTTCCGGAAACCGGGCCTCTATGAGGTGGATATGGGCACTCCTCTGAAAACCGTCATTGAAGAAATGGCCGGCGGGTTTTGCGAGCCGGTAAAGGCGCTCCACATCGGCGGTCCGCTGGGCGGATTGGTGCCCGTGAGTAAAGTGGGAGATCTTACTATTGACTTTGAGTCCTTTGCCCAGCATGGATTCCTGCTCGGTCACGCCAGCATCGTGTGCATACCTGAGCGGTTTCCCCTGATCCAATACATCGAGCACCTCTTTGCCTTTACGGCCCACGAAAGTTGCGGCAAATGTTTCCCCTGCCGGTTGGGATCCACACGGGGGCAGGAGATGCTGGCCAAAGCCCAGGAAGGCAACTACAAGGTTGACCGGGTACTATTTGACGACTTGCTGGAGACCTTGACCGTTGGCTCCCTTTGCATGCTCGGCGGCGGCCTTCCGCTGCCGGTGAAGAATGCCCTCCAGTACTTTGAACACGAACTTCAACCGTATTTTACCCATGGTGAAAGTCAGCGCAGTTGAGCAGGCCAGTGTTGCCTACATCAATGACAAGCCGTACGAGGTGAAAAGCGGCGAGACGGTGTTGTCGTTTATCCGCCGCCATCTCGGAAAGACCCGTGTGCCCACGCTCTGCGACGCACCAAATCTCGAGCCTTTCGGCAGCTGCCGCGTGTGCAGCGTGGAGATGGCTCTTCAGCCCAATGGCCCCACCAAGGTGGTCGCCTCCTGTCACACGCCCATGCCCGCCAACGCGTCGATCTATACCGATACGGAGCGGATCACGCGGCTGCGGAAAAACATTATCGAGCTCGTGCTCACCGATCACCCGCTCGACTGCCTTACCTGTGAAGTCAACAACAACTGCGAACTGCAGACCGTTGCCGCGCGCGTAGGCATCCGCGACGTGCGCTACCCGGAAGGCAAAACGCACCTGGACCGGAAGAAGGATCTGAGCCATCCGTACATGACCTCGGACATGTCGAAGTGCATCAACTGCTTCCGTTGCGTGCGCGCCTGCGACGAGGTACAGGGTGAATTCGTGCTCAGCATGGCCGGTCGCGGGTTCGACAGCCACATTATCAAGAGCTTCGATGAAAGCTTTATGCAGTCGGACTGCGTGAGTTGCGGAGCGTGTGCCCAGGCCTGCCCGACGTCGGCCATCTCCGATGTGTTCGAATCGAAGAGCCTGCATGTCGACAAGAAGGTGCGCACCACCTGCACCTATTGCGGGGTGGGCTGCAACCTGGAAGTGGCCGTCAAAGAAGAGAAAGTCAAGTCCATCCAGGCGCCCTATGACGCCGAAGTCAACCAGGGCCACACCTGCCTGAAAGGGCGTTTTGCCTTCTCGTTCTACAATCACCCGGACCGGCTTCGGACGCCGCTCATCCGGAAAAATGGCGAGCTGGTGCCGGCCACCTGGGACGAAGCGTACGACTTCATCGCCGCGAAACTCACCGACATCAAAAAGAACTACGGCCCCGACTATATCGCCGGGATTTCCTCCGCGCGCTGCACCAACGAGGAGAACTACCTCATGCAGAAGTTCATACGCGTGGTGATCGGCACCAACAACATCGACTCGTGTGCACGGGTCTGCCACTCGCCCACCGCGTTGGGTATGCAGAAGAGCTTCGGCACCGGGGCAGCCACCAACTCCATTGAAGACCTGAAGTATGCCGATTGCATCCTGGTCATCGGTGCCAACCCTACCGACGGCCACCCGGTGACCGGCGCCAAGTTCAAGCAGTTTGCCATGAAGGGCAAGACCACCATTGTGATCGACCCCCGCCGCACCGAACTGGCCCGCTACGCAACCTATCACCTTCCACTGCGTCCGGGCACCAACGTGGCGCTGCTCAACATGATGTTGCACTACATCGTGTCGGAGGGACTCGAGAACAAAGCCTTTATCGAGGCCCGCACCGAGGGCTACGAAGATTTCCGCCGGCAGATCCTGAACGTCAACCTGGATGAGCTCGAGAAGATCACTGGAGTAGACCGCCACCTGGTGCGGGACGCTACCCGCGCTTATGCCGGTGCCAAGGCCGCCATGGCCTTCCACGGGCTGGGTGTCACGGAACATTCCTACGGTACCTATGCCATCATGCTCATCACCGACCTGGCGATGATCACCGGCAACGTCGGGCGGCGCGGGGTGGGTGTCAACCCGCTGCGAGGCCAGAACAACGTGCAGGGTGCTGCCGACATGGGTTGCCAACCCCACCAGGGAGCTGGTTACTTCGACGTTACGCAGCCTGAAAACTTCACCCTCTATGAGAAGTTCTACGGTGTGAAGTTGCCGCACCACATCGGCTACAAGATCCCGCAGATGTATGAAGCCTCGCTGGACAACAAGCTCAAGGCGCTCTGGCTGATGGGAGAAGACCTGGTGCAGACCGATCCCAACACCCACAAGGTGATGGCCGCCCTTAAGAAACTGGACCTGCTGGTTGTCCAGGAGCTCTTCATGACCGAGACGGCCAAGATTGCCACCGTCGTGCTTCCGGGCGCGTCGTTCCTGGAGAAGAGCGGCACGTTCACCAACGGCGAGCGCAGGATCCAGCGTGTCAACAAGGTGGTGGAGCCGCTGGAAGGCACCAAGCCCGATGGTCAGATCGTGGTTGATATCATGAACCGGATGGGGTTTGCCCAGGCGGCCTACGACCCCGACACTGTGCTGAAGGAGATTTCACAGATCGTGCCCTTCTTCAAGGGCGTGAAGTGGAACGAATTGGGCGACAACGGGAAACAGTGGCCGGTGAAGGAAGACGGCACCGATACCAAGATTCTGCATACGGACACCTTCAAGCGCGGCAAGGGCAAGTTTCATTACTTCGACTTCCAGGAGAGCCAGGAGATACTCAAGCATGGAAAAGAGTACCCCTATATCATCACCACCAACCGCGAACTCGAGCACTACAACGCCGGCACCATGACCCGCCGTACGGGCAACGTGGAAATCCTTACGGAAGATGTGCTTATGATTAACCCCGCCGACGCCGAAAAGCACCTGATCAAGGAAGGCGATATGGTTTGCGTGGAGTCGGCTCGCGGCAAAGTAGACCTCAAGGCGCGGATCACCACCGAAGTGAAGCCCGGTGTGCTGAGTTCCACGTTTCACTTCCCGGAAATCAACCTCAACGTGATCGGTTCCGACGAGCACGATGTGGAAGCGTTGTGCCCGGAGTACAAGGTCATTGCGGTGAATATCCGGAAGAGTAAGGGGAACTATAAGAATCAGCGCGGTGTGAAAGTAGATCAGTGATCCGTGATCTGTAATCAGTAATCGGTGCGTAGTGAGAATAGTAGTCCCCCTTTAGGGGCAAGGGGCGGGGGAAAAAGAAGCCAGGAGCCAGAATCTAGAGGAATAGGGAATTCGGAATCCGGAATTCGGAATACAGTGAGCTCACTTCAACATTCAAGATTTGATATTCATTAGTCGATATTTCTTATGGCTACGGATTACAGATCACGGATTACAGACTACAGCTTCGTCAAGACAGTCCACTAATCCTTCCCTCCTTATCAATATCCATTCCCAGGGCAGCCGGCTCGTTGGGTAAGCCAGGCATGCGGAGAATATCCCCGGTAATGGGAATGATGAATCCCGCGCCGGCCGCTACTTCAATTTCACGCACCGTGATGGTAAAATCCTTGGGCCGGCCGAGCTTGCGGGGGTCGTCGCTGAAGGAACTCTGCGTCTTCGCCATGCAAATGGGCACTTCGGTGAGGCCGAGGCGTTCGATCTTCTTCAGGTTGAGACGTGCTTTCGGCAGGAACTCCACCCCTTTGGCGCCGTAAATCTTGACGCAGATCTTCTCAATCTTCTCTTCCACGGAGGCTTTCCAGTCGTAGACCGGCCAGAACTTGCCTTTGAATTTCTCCGCCTCGTAGGCGATTTTCTCCGCGAGGTCGGTCATGCCGGCCCCGCCCTTCTCCCACCCTTCCGACAGGGCGATGGTGACGCCCATCTCGGCGCACCGCTTCATCACCCAGTTGACTTCCTCGTCAGTATCGGAGATGAATTTGTTAAGCGAAACCACCGCGGGTAATCCAAAGATCTTGGTGTTTTCGATGTGCTTCTCCAGGTTGGCAAAACCTTTCTCCAGCGCCGCCATATTGGGCTTTCTCAGGTCTTCCTTCTTCACCCCGCCATGGAACTTCATAGCGCGGATAGTGGCTACGAGCACGATGGCATGCGGCGAATAGTCGCCATAGCCGCAGACGATGTTGATGAATTTCTCAGCGCCGAGGTCGGAGCCGAAGCCTGCCTCTGTCACCACGTAGTCGGAAAGGCTCATGCCCATACGCGTGGCGAGGATGGAGTTGGCACCCTGCGCGATATTCCCGAACGGTCCGCCGTGGATGATCGCGGGGTTTCCTTCCAGGGTCTGGACCAGGTTGGGCTTGATGGCGTCTTTGAGCAACAGCGCCATCGACCCCTGCGCGTTGAGGTCGCGGGCGAAGACGGCCTTGCCGTCGTAGGTATCGCCCACGTAGATATTGCCGATACGCCGCTTGAGGTCTTCGAGGTCGGTGGCCAGGCAGAGGATCGCCATGATCTCCGAGGCCGCGGTAATGTTGAACCCGGTTTCCCGGATCATGCCGCCGGTTTTGCCGCCGAGGCCGGTGATCATGTTGCGGAGGGCACGATCGTTCATGTCCATCACCCGTTTCCATTCCACGGTTCGAGGGTCGATGTGCAGACCTTCCTGGCCTTTCTGGATGTCGTTGTCGACGAGGGCGGCCAACAGGTTGTTGGATTTTTCCACGGCAGCGAAGTCGCCCGTGAAGTGGAGGTTGATGTCTTCCATGGGCACCACCTGGGAGTAGCCTCCGCCGGCCGCTCCGCCCTTCATGCCGAAGACGGGGCCCAGCGAGGGTTCGCGAAGCACCACGGTGGTCTTCTTCCCGATCTTGTTCAGTCCCTCGCACAACCCGATCGAGGTGGTGGTTTTTCCTTCACCGGCCGGCGTGGGAGTCATCGCCGTCACGAGGATCAGCTTGGCTTTTTTGCTTCGTTCCCGGTCGATCAGGCTCAAGGGGAGTTTAGCCTTGTATTTTCCGTAGTGCTCCAGGGCGTCTGCCGGTATGCCCAATTTGGAAGCGATTTCGTTCACATGCTTTAGTCGCACCGATTGGGCGATCTCGAGGTCAGATTTTACTTGCATGGGGAGTCAATAAACTGCCTGAATATACTGCAGAGAATACAATTGAACTCTATCCTGCGGGCCAAAGGGGCTGCACAAACTCAAATGGCTGCAGAAATGGCCAGGAGGAATGATGACCTACCTTCCGGGGGTGTGGGTCAATGCCGCCAGTTCGCTCAAGAATGGGAGCACGTGGAGCTGCAAAGGCAAGTAATATCGCGCGGCACTACCCGGAAGGAATCCAACTCTAACCGTGTAAAATGCCTGGGGCGCCTGTTTGAACAAATCCTCATCCGTATTTCCATCGCCGAGCACCAGGCCAAAGTCTGAACGTCGGCTTCTCCATGGAGACTCCTTAAAGAATCTCCCCTTGTCGATTCCTCTTGACCTTACTTCCAAGGAACACGCCTCCTGATAGACCACTGTTTCATGACTTTGCAGATCTTCGACAATCTGGGCGACCTCTCCGGGCCAAATACTAGAAGCGATCTCGCGGTAATGCCAGACTAACGAAAACTCCTTTTCTTCCAGAAATGATCCCTCGAATTGATGAGTAACTGCGCGGAGAGACTCTGCCACCCTGGCCTTCCAATTCAGGGAAGCGGTCAGAAAAGGCTGCCAGGCCTGGCCGGGCCGGCGTAGAAAGGCCCCATGCTCTGCGACAAGGTCCAATGAAATTCCTCCCAGCCATTGACCCAGGGTACCGCGATCACGACCACTGATCACAATAATCTGGTTGCGGTCATCTTTTGCCAGATGAGATAGGATCGCCAGCAGCTCCGGAGAAGGTGCTGCTTCTTCCGGCCGCCGGGTAAAGGGAACCAGCGAGCCATCATAGTCGAGCCAAAGTTGCCGGTGAGCAGCACGACCAAAGTTCTGAAGAAGTTGTGATTGAAAGCTGAGTAGGCTTTTCATGGGGACAACTGCGGTTCCAATGACATCAAGAATTCCTCAACCCACCGACGCACATCATGATGATGCAGGTGCTCCTGCATTGCCTGGATTCGCCGACGCTGATCTTCAAGGGGCTGCTCCATGGCAAGTCGAATGGCCTCAGCAATTTCATGACGGTCAAACGGGTTTACAATAATGGCTTGTTGCAGTTCATTGGCACAACCTGCAGCATCGCTCAGTATCAGCACGCCGTCTGCCTCAGGGCGGGACGCCACAAATTCCTTCGCCACAAGATTCATCCCATCCCGTAAGGGAGTGATCAGGGCAATGTGCGACGCACCATAAAGGGCCACCAACTTCGGGAAGTCCAGGGATCGGTATTGGTAGATAATCGGGGTCCAGTTAAGCGTTCCGTACAACCCATTGATCCGTCCAATCAAGGTCTCCACGATCAATTTGTTCTCCCGATACTTGAGAATAGAATCTCGGGTGGGCACTAGCAGCAGTAGATACGTAGCCTTTTCCCTGTACTTTGGATTTAGCTTCAGAAACAACTCAAAACTCTCGAGGCGATTCACAATGGCCTTGGTATAATCCAATCGGTCAACGGACAGAACCAGCTTGCTGGCGCGAAACCTTTCCCGAATTTTCTGCACCTCTTTTCTCACCGCGGACGTATTAGCCACCTCACTGAAACGCCTAAAGTCAATGCCAATGGGAAATGGCCGCATCCTGACAGTCCGACCCTGGTAAGGAACTCCTTCCGGCGTAACCTTGAGGTGCAACGTACGTGACAGGGACTCCCTGAAGTGCATGGTGTAGTCAGCCGTATGAAACCCCACAACATCGGCACCCAACAAGCCGCTCATGATCTCTCGCTGCCAATTTCGGGGCAATACGCGGAACAGCTCATAAGATGGAAACGGTATATGAAGAAAAAATCCAATGCAGACCTCCGGTATTCGTCGACGCAACATGCCGGGAAGCAACATGAAGTGGTAATCATGAATCCAAATGATATCTCCTTCCCTGTAAGTGGCCAGAATTTCATCTGCAACCACCTGGTTGGCTTTACGGTACGCGGCAAAGTACGTATCGTCATAAACCACAAAGGAAGGAAAGTAATGAAACAGCGGCCAAAGCACCGAGTTGCAAAATCCGTTGTAAAACAAGTCGCCCACCCTGGATTCAATAAAAACCGGATGCAGGGAATTCAATCGATCCCCCGCGGAGGGATCACGCTGGGCGCTTCGATACTTTTCCTCACTGATATCACACACACCCATCCACCTGAGCTCGTGAGAATGCGATCCTTCTTCATCAAAGTACGAACTCAACGCCGTTGCCAAACCTCCGGTGCTCTGCTTGACTTCCAACCTTCCTGCGGCCACGGAAAATCGAACCGGCAGCCGGTAGCTCACCAAGGTCAGTCGGTTTTTCACGCTTTCATGCATCCGGTATGCCATTTGTCTGATCCTGCAACGTTGAGTAAAGTTCGGTCATTGACTTGCTCGAAGCCCACACGAATACATTAAAATTGACTAATATCCTCCTCAAAATGCGCCAGTGGGCGTAAGTTGGGGGAGCCAACAGAAAGGGACCGCAGCCATCCGATGTAAAACTTAAATCAGCGGAATAGCTATGCATCGTTATAATTTTGGCGTGATAGGAAACTGCTCCTACATGGCCTATGTCGGCACTGATGGAAATATCAGCTGGATGTGCATGCCCAGGTTTGATTCTCCTTTTCTTTTTGGCTCGCTTATCGGCGGAGAATCCGGAGGAGAATTCTGGGTGAAACCAGCCCCCGAGGCTTACAGTTCGCGGCAGTACTACCAGGAGAATACCAACATCCTGGTCACCGAGTTTACCACGAATGAAGGGAGGTTCAGGGTGACGGATTTCGCCCCCCGATTCTCCCAGAATGGGCGCTACTTCAAACCTACCATGTTGATCCGTAAGGTTGAACCACTATCCGGCCGGTCAACCATCCGCGTTCGTTGTCGGCCAGTGGGCGAGTACGGAAAGGTGCAACCTGAAATTGTTGCCGGTAGCAACCACCTCCGGTTTCTGAACCTGGATGCCCAGGTCCGGCTCACGACCAACCTGCCGCTTTCCAGGATCCAGGAATCAGCCCCGGCTGTTCTTTCCGAACCGATTTACCTCGTGCTGACTTATGGCTTGCCCCTCGAAGGGCCATTGGAGGAAACCGTTGAAACCTTCCATAAAAAGACGGCCCAATACTGGAATGATTGGGTTAAAACAACCTCCATTCCCAACATCTATCAGAAGGAAATGCTTCGCTCCGCGCTGATTCTAAAGCTGCACCAATACGAGGATACGGGCGGGATCATTGCGTCAGGAAGCACCAGCCTGCCCGAGTTTCCCCACAGCGGCAGAACATGGGACTACCGATACTGCTGGATGAGGGACGCCTTCTATACCCTGAAAGCACTGAACAGCCTGGGTCATTTTGAAGAATTGGAAAAGTACTTTCATTACATCGAAAACATTATTGATCAGCACAAAGGGCGAATTCAGCCGCTCTATACCATTACGGGCGGACAGGAGATTATCGAGCGGGAAATCCCGCTCCCGGGATACCGTGAAAACCAGCCCGTACGAATCGGTAATGACGCCTATACGCACATTCAAAATGATGTTTACGGGCAGGTGCTGGTCAGTCTACAGCCCCTCTACACGGATCAGCGACTGATCACGCGCAGCCGAAGTAAATCAATATCCCTCATCCATTTCCTGCTTGACAAAATCGCCGAAACCATGGACCAGGAAGATGCCGGTCTTTGGGAATTCAGAAACAAGCGACAGCATCATTGCTATACCTTCCTGTTTCATTGGGCAGGGAGCAAAGCGGCAGGCAAAATCGGAAGGGCCTTTGACGATATTAACCTGCAGACCAAAGCCTTGCGTATTGAAACCGAAGCGGCCGAACGCATCGAGCGATGCTATGACGTAAAGAGTGGGGCATATACCCAGGCGATCGAATCAAGGGATCTCGACGCCAGCTGTCTTCAGTTGATCACGATGAACTACCTGGATCCCAAGAGCGAGCGAGCGAGAAAACATCTCGAAGCGCTGGAAAAAGAGCTCATGACGGAAAAGAGACTGTTTTTCCGGTATACACACAACGATGATTTCGGCAAGCCAGAATCGACTTTTCTTGTCTGTTCGTTCTGGTATGCGGAAGCCCTGGCTTGCGTGGGTCGATCCCAGGAAGCCGTAGAAACCCTCGACCGGTTGGTGGGCTACGCGAATCACCTGGGTATTTTCAGCGAGGATGTCGACCAGGAAGGCGGGCAGTGGGGAAATTTCCCACAGACCTACAGCCATGTAGGACTAATGAATACCGCGTTCAGGATTGCCCGCATACAAGACTTGCCCATGTTCTTTTAGGCTGCCCATCCCAGGGTCTTGACCAGGATATAGAAAAGGTATACACCTATCAGCACCACCCCCTCCCACCGGGAAAGCCCTCTTTTCGTGGACAGGAAGAACAGCGTGAGCACTGTCGCACCGAACAATAAGGGGATATCAAACTGCCACAGCGAAGTCTCCATGGAGGTCGTGCTGATAACCCCACCCAGGCCTATAGGAACCAACGTGTCAAATACGTTGCTGCCGATAATGTTGCTTACGGACAGATGCGTAGCCCCGCGTAAGGCCGCCCCAATAGAAACCGCCAGTTCCGGCAGGCTTGTGCCAAAACCGATGAAGGCAATGGCAATGAACGATTGCTCCATGCCCCAGGCTGAGGCCAACTGCATGGCACTGCCCACCACGCCATGACTGGAAAAAATAAGCATTAGAATACCCAGCACGAGAAGCGTGACCGTCCTTCCCGGAGAAAAAAGTCCCTGAGCCGCGGCTTCCTGGCTTGACTTGTCGCGCTTAACCAACAACGCATAGTACGCCACGTAGAGCAGCAGCAGCAGGCTGCCTTCCCATCGCCTGATCAACCCATCTGTCCCGAGGAGAAAAACGATGGCGAGACCCGCCAACAGGAAAGCGCCATTGAAATACAGCTGGTCGCGGTCCAGCGTAGCTGGCAGGAACAAGGCGACCACACCCAAAATGACGGTGATTTGCGCCATGCAACTGCCAATCGCATTACCGGTGATGATCCCTGAAGACTCAATTCCGCGGAGATGAAGTAAAGAGGCATCCACCGAGACGAAAACTTCCGGCAAATCGGTACCCACGGCCAGGATGGCCAAACCGACAAA
>JAEUUE010000019.1 GCA_016787605.1 Cyclobacteriaceae bacterium | reverse complement strand
CGCTTATACCTACCTGCCCGGAATTTTCGTCCAGGATGAAATTCGCTTCTCCCCGGCCTTCACAACCCTGCTTGGCGCGCGCTATGATCACCACAATGTGCACGGCAATATTTTTACCGAGCGGGTCAGCTTCAAGTTTTCTCCGGATGCCCACAATACCTTCCGGCTTACCACGGGGAGCGGCTTCCGGGTGGTCAACCTCTTCACCGAAGACCATGCGGCACTGACGGGTTCAAGACAAGTCGTCCTCCTGGATGACCTTCAGCCTGAACGCAGCTGGAACGTCAACCTCAACTACACCAAATTCATCCCCGCACCCAATGGCTACTTCAACCTGGATGCGAGCCTGTTTTATACCTATTTCACCAACAAGATTGTAGCCGATTACGACAGCGACCCCAACGAGATCCGGTACGGCAACCTCGAAGGCTATGCCGTGTCGCAGGGGCTTACTGTCAATGCGGAGGCAGCGTTTTCTTCGGCATTTAAAGTCAATGCAGGGATCACGCTAATGGATGTGTACCGTGTGGACAAAAAAATCAGCGACAGCCAGATCCCGCAGGTCCAGGCACCGCGTTTCTCCGGGACATTTGCCGTCACCTACACCGCCGAGCCCCTCCGGCTGTCGGTTGACCTTACCGGCAAGGTATTCGGGCCCATGTACCTGCCGGTGGTACCCAACGACTTCCGTCCCTCGCAGTCGCCCTGGTTCGGATTGGTAAACCTCCAGGTGACCAAGTCGTTTGGCAACCGGTGGGAAGTGTACGGAGGGGTCAAGAACCTGCTGAACTTCATACCCTCCAATCCGCTTCTCCATCCCGACGATCCGTTTGACCGCGCCGGCGGACCCTATTTTGATGCGAATGGAAATCCGCGTTCGGACACCAATCCCAACGGCTACACCTTTGATACGTCGTACAATTATGCCCCGGTGCAAGGAATAAAGGGTTTCCTCGGAGTACGCTTCACGATACCATAGCGAGAACTTTCACGAAGTTCGTCGTCTGCCCCGACTGTCTTCGCGGCCGGAGCCCCGATCGCTATCGGGGCGGAGTGCCGCGAACTACGCACTCGCCTACAAGGTGCAAACCTTCATCCGGCGCGAATCGGGTTCGTGCCGGATTTTCAGCATAGCATTCCATCGTTTAGTCTGAAGTTCGCGGTCCCGAGACCTGCTCGGGATGACGGCCGAGACGTCCAAAACCGCGAAGACAAGGCCTGGAGGATCTGCTGCCGCGGCGCCTGAAACCGGAAGCAATTGATTCAGTGGTATTTACTTAACGAAATTCTCAAACTCCCTGGAATCATACCACCCAGCACTTAGGTCTTGCCAGTCTGGATTCATGCCATTAATCAGGTTCTTCTTCCACTCCCTCCGATATTTCTTGAGTTGCTTCTCTCGGTGAATGGCATCCCAGACATAACCAAACTCCTCATAGTACACTAGTTGATTGCAGTTGTATTTGTTTGTAAAACCCTTGTTTAGTTTGATCTTATGCTCAAATACTCTCCGCTCAATATTGTTGGTAATGCCTGTGTAGAAGACGGTATGTTTCCAGTTTGTTAGGATGTAAACATAGTAGGTCTTGCTCATGAGTTGAATTTCCGCCGCAGCGCCCTTAACCACCAAAAATTCGCATGACGGAAAACAGGACAATTCAACTCCCTGACCGATAGGATTCAAATCAAGATTCGGTACGCGACCCGATGTCTTCGCACTCGCCTACAAGGTGCAAACGCCTCATCCGGCACGAATCTGGTACGTGCTGGATGGTCAGTTCTGCATTCTATCGTAAAGTGTGCAGTTCGCGGTATTCGGCCGAGACGTCCGAAACCGCGAAGACAAGGCACAGATATTCGGCCAGAGACCTCCGAAACCGCGAAGACAACGGCGCAGAAACCCTCCAAAAGTTCGATTTTATTGTAAATTGCTGCCCAAATCTGATTCGCCATGTCAGCTGTAAATATCAACCCCCGTACTACCGTTCTCGTGTCCATGATTCTCCTGGCGGCCGCCTTCCGGCTGGTGCAGTCGAGCCCGGTGTTCAGCATCCTGAGCAACCTGACTCCCTTTGGAGCCATGGCGCTTTTCGGCGGGTATTATTTCAGGGACAAGTGGAAAGCCATGCTGGTGCCGGTGATCGCCTTGTGGCTCAGCGATATTTTCCTGAATCGTTTCTACTACAAAACTGAGTGGGTCTTCTTTTACAGTGGTCAGCTTTGGGTGTACGGTGTCTTCGCCGCCACGGTGCTTCTCGGCATGATGATCGGACGCCCCTCCTTCCTCCGCGTAACCGGATTTGGGGTCGGCGCTGCCCTGTTGCACTGGCTGGTTACTGATTTTGGCGTCTGGATCGGCGGTGCCACGGACATCACCACCGGGCTTCCGTTTACCAAAGACTGGAACGGGTTTGTGAAGTGCCTCACGCTGGCGATCCCCTTCCTGCGTAACATGATCCTTGGCAACCTGGTCTTCTGCGGCGTGATGTTCGGTGCCTTTGAGTGGGCGCAGCGGAAGTATCCTGCGCTGAAGGTGGGTTAGAGACCCGTTCCACAAAAGCTCTGGCGGGTATCGATCAATGAGACCGATTCCTATTCTTCAAATACAACCTCTTTGTCGAGTTTCGGCACTTTCACCAGGTGAAAAGGCTGCGTCCACACAGGCAATCCCATCCCCAAATCCGATCGGTTGATAGTCACCAAGATCCTTGTATCCTCTTCAACGACAGAGAGTATTTCGATTTCATATCCGGCATAGCCATAGGCTTCATCCAAAGTGAGAATGATCATCTCACAATTGAGATCAACCTCGAGTTGACCGTCCGGCAAATCGGTGGCCTGAAGCAGGTTGACGTCCGTTACCCAATAGCTCCACGTATCCT
>JAEUUE010000120.1 GCA_016787605.1 Cyclobacteriaceae bacterium | reverse complement strand
GTTTGGTTCCGAATGGACATGCTCCACGCCATTGCGATTCTGCCTGTTTTTTGGTAACATTTGTATGTTCACCAGCATACCTAGTTCCGTCCGAGTATGAAGCGTCTGTGGCTGGTCGGAGTCCTGCTTATGGCCTGTTCGGCACAGGAGGACGTGTTGCCGAAAAAGACGATGGAGTGGTCCTACTACACCACTTCCAACGGGTTGGGCAGCAATGTGTGCTACACTCTCTTTGAAGACAGCCAGGGTAACCTGTGGGTGGGTACCGATAACGGTGTGTCGAAGTTCAATGGCAGTACCTTTCAGAAGTATACAACCACCGATGGACTGGTAAACCGTTTTGTCAACGCCATCGAGGAGACCTCCCAGGGATCGATGTTGTTCGGGACGGATAATGGACTCAGTATCCTCGACAACGGATCCTGGTATTACGTGCCGGCCTTCAGTGGCGTTCCTATCTACGCGTTGAAACGGGATGTCACGAACTTGATCTGGATCGGGACCTATGGCTTCGGGGTGGTGCGCTACAATTACGAAGGAGGTTCTTACCAACAGGATGTGGATAATTCCTGCGGACCATGCAACCAGGTAAATGCCTTCTTTGAGGATGACCTGGAGCGCATGTGGATCGGCACCGACGGGGGTGTGAAAATGGTAGCCAACGGGACCACTAAACATTTCACGAAGACACAAGGACTCGCCGGAAACGAAATATCCGCCATCACCCAGGACAGCTGGGGTAACATCTGGCTCGGAGCATCGGATACTACCGGAGTGACGCGCTATACCGCCGGCCAATTCACCGTGGTCAGCCTCAACACGAACGATATCGTACCCGTCCGCATGGGGGGAATCCAGGAAGATAAATATGGCCAGTTATGGATTGGCTATGCCCGCCCGTGGATCGACCAGAAATATTATTCAGGGCTCACGCGCTACGACGGCATCCTGATGCAGAAGTTGCCGGAGGGCCCACCCGTCAGCGGCATCTGGAGCATGTTACGGGCTTCGAATGGAGATTTCTACCTGGCCACCAGCTCCTCAGGGTTGGCAAGGTTTAAACCTGTAAAGTATTAGTGCCATGAAGTACCTGGTCGCCCTGGTTGTATGGCTTTCATGCGCACAGGCTTTCGCTCAAGGAAGGGGCGACTCCATACTGCTAAAAGAGAGATCCATCGACCGGCCGGTCAATGTTCACCGTGGACAGTTGAGGGCAAGCGGCACGTACCGCCTCGGCCTTCATACAGTACGCTTCGATGACGCAGGCAGCCGCATCGATCTGACGGAAGGCGGGTTATCTTATGCGTCCAATACCCTGGTGGGAGAGGTACGCTACGGAATCACGGAATATTTGCAAGCGTCTGTGGGGATGGCACGGATCGACCAGGCCATCAGCGCACCCACCACCTATGTGATTGCCGGGGCCTACCCGGAAGTGAATTCCCTCGAGGTCTACAACGGGTGGCTGGATGTGTCCCTGGGTGTTGACTTCAGGGTGCCCTGGAGGAGCCGGATGCAGGATCTCCTGTTTTCGCTTTCGGCCACGCTTCCCACGGCCGACAGTCATCCCGACGTCCCTAATCATACGGTGAATCAAACCACAGTCGGACAGGTGACGGCGGTGTCAATCAATTATCAGTACAACAAAGCTCTCGGCAACGGGGTCCCGGTCATTGGCGGCGGCATGTTGTACAAGCACAGATGGCAAAACTGGGCCGTTACCGGTGCCGTCGGTTATTCGAAAGCTACCGGACCCACCTCGACATCTTATTGGAGGTCGCAGTACCTCAACCCGGGATTCACCCATCAGCAGGTTGATTTCGAGTACCAGCGTCCCGATGAATTGAACGTAGCCGGTGAGGTAGAGTACCAGATGTTCCCCTGGTTCGACCTGATCGGGGAGTTTAGGTATACTTCTTCCAGCGGAGGGTATTCGGAGGAGTCGGGTACCCGTGAGACATTACCCTCAGCGTCGCTGCTGGCCTTGGGTCCCGGCTTTGAAATTATCATCACCCACCGGGTGTGGTTCCGTCAGCGGGTGTTGATCCCGGCAATGGGCTCCAACACCACGGGGGCCACATTTTACAGCGCCACCATAAGCTATAACGTGTTCTTGCGGTGAACGGAATATGAACAGGCTGATATCCATACTGCTCGTGATGCTGATGACCCCGGTTTATGGCCAGGAGCAATTGCTACCGTCGGAGAAGAAGCAACAGACGGTGGTCACAGAGCCGGCGAGCCTTTACAAGGGCTTCTTCCGGGCCGGAGTGGCCGGCTACTTTGGGACCGTCGACAAGTATTTCGATGCCAGCGGCAACAAGACCTATTTCCCGGGAAACATCTGGGGGAGCACGTACGGGATTTCCATGAGCGCTCTCTATGGAATCACGGATCGGTTCCAGGCCTCTGTCAGTATTCCGTATATGGGGTCCAGCGCTTCGCAATATGTTCTGTTTCAGATACCCTCCACCGATCCCACCAGGCCGGACAGCCTCCCCACTGTCCGTTACCTCCGGAAGTCGTCGGGATTTGGTGATATCTCCGTTGGACTGAAGTACCAGATAGCGACCGAAACGGCCTCACGACCGGCCGTGATGGTTTATGCGGAGGCAACGATTCCTACCGGCGAGAAGAACCCGACGAACGTTATTGATGCCCGCAACTATACACCCCCTGTCGGCGATGGCGAATTCAAGCTGAACGTTGGGGTTGGCATCCGGAAGGTGATGTACCCCATTTCGTACTCCGTCTTTGTCGATTACATGAAGAAATTCGGGGGAACCAAGATCCATGAGCCCGGTGAAGCCGAAATTCCGTTCAAGTCGTCCGACTTCATGGATGTCATCGCGTCGTTCAATTTTCACCTCAACGACTGGATCGCGGTGATGAATGAAGTGTCTTATTTTTACTACCTGAACAACGGCACCTTCAACAACCAGCCGGTTGACGCGCCCACCTACCTGCTGCAATACACGCCAAGGGTTAGTTTCCAGATCAAGCGCCTGCGCCTCAACGAGGGGGTGCTCATCCCGCTGGCCGGCCAGACCGCCTCGGCAGATATCTCATTCATGCTGTTGGTTCAATACACCTTTTAGCCGTGCGTTTCAGTTCGCTTATCCTGGTTCCCCTGGTCTTCCTCCTGGTACTTTCATGTTCCACGCCTTCCATTGTCGCCACGCGCGCCATCCAATCGGGGGATGCCATGAACAATGCTAACCGCTACCCGGAGGCCATAGCGTACTACCAGGAGTATCTCAACGAAGCTCCCCGGCTGGGGCTTTATCGCAATCCCCTGAAAGAGGCGGAGGTCCATCGCAAGCTGGCGCACGCTTACTCGACGCAAGGAAAGTATGCGGTAGCCCGCGGGCATTTGCTGAAGGCAGTCGCCGTGGATTCTGTCCAGCCCGACAACCTGCTGAATGTAGCCGAGGATTTTCGGCAGCTGGGGCTGGTGAGCGCATTCCAGGGCAACTATTTTGCGGCACGGGAGTTTCTGGGCAAAGCCCTCGCCGTCAACAAGGGGATGGCGACCAGCCTGCGGGATGTCAATAAAACCTCGTATGCGGATACCGAGTTGGCCCTTGCCCAGGTTTGCCTGACGACCGGGGAATTTGAAGAGGGTGGCCGCCATGCGAGGAGTGCTCATGACATTTATAGCAAGACCGGCGGCGAGGAAGCCGGCACGCTCGAAGCCCTGTTGATTCTTGGGATACTTGAGCGGGAACGCGGCAACTTCGATGCCGCCCTCGATTACATTCGGCAAAGCCACACCTTGGCCGTAAGCAGGGGACTGAATACGGCCCGGCAGGACCAGGCTATCGGCGAAACACTTTTCCTTCGCGGGGAATGGGAAGAAGGACTTCGGCATATGCTGGCGGCACTCAAGCAGGCGGAGGGCACACGCATCAAGCCGCAGGTGGTCATGGCTTACCTCCGCGTAGGTGATGCCTACCAGCGCCTGGGCGACGAGGTGCATGCCCGCCAGTACTACGACCAGGCGTTCCGGCTGCAGGAGGAAATGCAGGAGGATACGTCCGCCCTGGCACCGAGCCTGAAGATGAGGTTGGGTAGCGTCAACCAGGCCTACGAGGAGTTTACACGTTCGGGTTCGCAGATGGGTGCCGCCCTGGCCGCCCTGCGCCTGGCGGAAATGATGACCAACCGGAAGAGTTATGATAGCGCAGAAGCGATGCTGGAGAAGGCGCGATCCTTTTTTGCCGCAACGGCCAACCGCGAAGGAATGGCGCGAGCCGATTACCTCCGGGGACGAAACCTTGCGGCCGCCGGGCGGGGCAGAGAGGCCTTTACCCGGTTCCGTTCGGCCATGCGGACCTCCACACAGTCTGACATGACCTGGCGGTGTTGGTATGAAATCGGGCAGTTGCACGAAGGGGAAAGCCGGTATGACTCTGCGCGGTGGTCCTACCGGAAAAGTATCTCGATCATCGAAAGCGTAAGGGGAGAGCTCTCCATGGAGGAATTCAAGTCGCTGTTTTCTTCCGGGAACGTTTCTGTCTACGACCGGGCCATCCGCCTCCTGCTGCGGCGACGTAATCAGTGGTCATTCAGCGCGGACTCGGCGGCCCGGGAGGCCCTGGACCTGAGCGAGCGGGCCCGGAGCCGCACGTTCCTGGATATGCTGGGCAACCGGAAGATCCATCCTAAGTCGGCCGCTGACCAGGGTCTGGTGGAGGAGGAGCAGCAGGTTCGTCTGCGGATCAGGCAGCTGGGAAAAGAGTTGGCACAAGTCAATCGCGAATCCGGGTACCTCGCAAGGGTCAGCGCAGAATTGCAGCAGTTGGAGGAACGTCACATTGCACTTCTCCAGGAGCTCAAGCTCAGCAACCCGGAATACAGTAACATGATGCCGGTCCCGCCCGCCTCGGCACGGGCCCTGCAGCGAAAGCTGGACGATCAGACGTTGGTGCTGGAGTATTGGGTGAGTTCGGAATTCCTGGTGCTTTGGGCGCTGGAGCGGGATAAACTCCAGACGTTCGTGGTGCCGGTGACCGAGGTACAGTTGCGATCCCAGGTCGCGGTTACCCGCCGCTATATCGCCGCGCTGGTGGAGGAGGAAGGACTCTCCAACCTGAAGTTCCTGTATGAGCTGCTGCTCAAGCCGGTGGCGCAGGAGTTGTCGGTGCCCCGCAATGTAGTGGTAATCCCGCACAAGGTGCTTCATTTCCTGCCCTTCCAGGCGCTGGCCGACCGCCGGGGCCGGTACCTGGCGGAGACGCAGTCGGGTATTTCCGTGGCGCCCTCGCTTTCGGTGCTCCTCCATTGCATGGAGCGGCCGGTGCGTCCTGGTGAAAGGATGCTGGGGTTGGCGTTGGGCAACAGTACGCTGGAGGGATATCCCGGGTTGCCGGGCACACGCGTCGAATTGGAAAGCCTGTCGCAGGTATATCCGGGGTTAACATCCTGCAGCGAAGAGAAGTTTACGGAGACCTACTTCAAGAATACGGCTTCTACCTTTAATTTCATTCAC
The DNA here is from genome assembly GCA_016787605.1 of Cyclobacteriaceae bacterium. GTDB lineage: Bacteria > Bacteroidota > Bacteroidia > Cytophagales > Cyclobacteriaceae > ELB16-189. The sequence continues at coordinate 41,693 of JAEUUE010000120.1, read as the reverse complement.
ATCGCCACGCACGGCACCTTCAACAACCGCCAGCCGCTGTATTCTTTTATGCTCATGGTGCCGGATGACCGGGAGGACGGCCACCTTACCGTCCATGAAATTCTAGAGATGTCGATCGATTCCAAACTGGTTACGCTGAGTGCCTGTGAAACCGGGTTGGGTCAGTTGAGTGACGGCGATGAATTGGTAGGGCTCAGCCGCGCGTTTATGTACAGCGGGGCTCCTGCCGTTGTGGTAAGTTTGTGGAAAGTGGACGATGCGACGACCTCGGCACTGATGACGCGTTTCTACCAGTATGTTTCAGCCGGTACGCCGGCGGCCGCGGCTTTGGATTTGGCGCAGCGTGACTTGCTTAACCGTAGTTTTTCCACCGCCTCTGCAGGCCGGGGAAAAACCGTAGCGATTAACAAGGATATACTCGAAGTACTCCAGAAGCGCGACCGGGCGAACTCCCGCCTTCCTTTCTACTGGGCCGCCTTCCAGGTCATTGGAAACGGCGCAATCAGGTAGAAACTGGGCCAGTTTACTCCTTCGGCAACGGCCGATCCCGCTTCATCAGGGTTTCCCGTTTGGCCATCTCCCGCCGAAAGCGGTAATCATGATCACCACTGCCTGGGGGTCGCGTTCCTTGATCTTGCCGAGCCATTCAAAGCCTTCTTTGCCGCTTGTGGTATCCTAGCTGAAGTTCATATCCAGCAGGATGACATCGTACACGTCGTTGTTGAGGAGAAAAGGGATCTTATTGGGGTTCTTCTCGATGATGACCTGGTAATTGTGCTTTTTCAGCAACCTTTTGGCGGCGAGAAGGACGTCCTCGTCATCATCAATCATTAAAGGACTGGATTTGCGTCAGGAAGAAGATCAGAGGACGATGGCCAACCCGGCAGTTACCCGGAAGCCTGACCAGTCGATCTTAACTTCGTCGCCTTTCTTGTTAAGCAGGTAGGCCTCACGGTTAGAATCCAGGAATACTCGGCCGCCCAGGAGGGTCACGTGATAACCGGCGTCCAGGGAGAGAATGAGCTTTGAAATCTTTCGCCGGATGCCGAGCGACGGCTGAATGCTCAAGTTCAACGATCTGAAACCAGCCGACTCTTTGGTGGACTGCCCTCCCAGCACAGAGGCGATCTCAATACTCATTGAGCTGAATACGAACGCGGGGCGGAGGTCGAAGGTGAATGTATAGCGTTTTCTGTTTTTGTTGAGAATCAGTCCGAGGGGAATGCCTACCGAGACATAGCTTACCAGTTGATCAGCAGTGATGCTTCCGCTGTAGTCGGTGTATTGAACGCGGCCGGCGGTAGTTCCATAGCCCAGGCAAGCTCCCACGAAGTAGGTTGAGTCAATCACTTTTTCACCACCGATTTCATAGTTCCAATACCCTGGAAAGTTCTCGGTAATTTGCGGGGTCACAGGAAAATCACCAACGAAATCCGATTGAATTTCCTTGATGTCGCTCATGGCGTAGGTGCCATAGCCAAATGCTCCCCATAAGCGAACCTGCGCCGTAGCACAAGTGATGCTTAGAGCAGTCACAATCAGCGTTAGGCGCATCAATAGAGTCTTATGAAGTTTCCGTTTGAAGTGAGCAGGAGGCCGTTGATGATAACGGCATCAAAGTCAATGATGTTGTAGGTTTTCAATTCCAACGTATTGATGTCTACCGTGTGGACTTTGCCGTATTCAGAGAACACCATCTTCTTCTTCGGTGTGTCGTACTTGACGAAACCTCCGGGTGCGGATATCGAGCGCTTCAAGGTCATAGTGTTGGCATCGTAGATCTGCATCGTCGAGCTGGCTACAAAGATCTCATCTGGTTGGTCTTCCCTGAACCCCCTCCAAAGCCCCAGACCACTGAATACCCCGACTTCGGTCGTCGTTGTGCCGTTGATCTTGTAAATCTTGTTGTTGGTTGCGCGAAGAAATGTTCCAAAAGAGGAAATCACGGGGGTGGGAGACACGGTTCCTGTCAGGTAATAAATTTCGGTTCCCGTGAGTGTGTTGAGCACCCGTTCATAGTAGATGACTCCAGGGCCAGCTGGATTCGGGCCAAACCATGCATAGCTCACGAGTTCATTGGAAGCGCCTGTAATCACGCTGGGCCCGCTGCCGAAGGTACTGGTGATGGCAGGGAAGCTTGTTTCCTGGTGTGTTACAAGGTTCACTTTAACTAGATCTTTGGGTCTGGAAAAGTAAGCATATTCTCCCTCGTAGGGAACGTGGTAGCTTGGACCGTTGTAAATCGTTACACTGTCGATGGGTTGGAGCGTGTTGGGGTCCATGCGAATCAGCCGAGCGGTGGATCCACTGCTCCAGAAACCAACGATTTGCTGCAAGGTGGCGTTGTAGTAATATTTTGTTGCCCTGCGTGGAATACGTTGTGCGGGTATTTCGGTCAGGATTGCTTTCGAGGCGGCTACAATGGGATGATCTGGACTATTGTGATAGTATCTCACGCTTAGTTCAGTAGTCACCTGGTAACCCGGAGATTGAATCTTTAGCCTTTGCGTTGTTTGAAGAGGATCAGTCACGGTGATTCGATCGATGCCGTTTTCGCGGATTACAAACCGGTTGAAAGTACCTGAATACACGACGGGCGGGAGCACGATGGTGGCCGTACTGTCTGCAGGGTCATACGTGACTGTAAAGTCAAATATATTGTTCTTCGAAATAGATGAAGTTCTGGTTGCAACCTTGGTTTCCACCGTGACATAGTATTGAACGCTGTAGCCACCGGCATAGCTGCTGTCAGTCCAGGATGTCACGGAAGGATCGGTGAATGTCCGTTGGGCCCGCAGGTAATGTGAGTACTCTGCGAGAACGGTATACTTGACAAAATTTGCTTTGGTGTAGCCCGGCCAGCTGATGACCGAATAGCCATTAACCACCGAATGCGTGATTACCGGCGCCGGAGGAGGGTCCACATCGACGATGAGTACCCACTCACGCCAGACGACCACCGTCTCCATTCCCAGTTTGTCGGCTAGGCTGCCGCTGTTTGATGAGGTGATGAACTGCAGTCTGAGCGTTAAGGTTCCCGTTCTCAGGTAGGGGTATCCAAGTGAAAACGTGCCGCTAGGTTCGCTCGTGGTAGTAATGACCTGCTCATCAAGAAGCACCTCGGTTCGAAGTAATTTGGTTGTCCCGGGGTCTGCTCTGAAGGTGAATGAGACGGGCGAGAGAAGAAAAATAGTGTCATTATCGTTGTAGTTGTTCAAGGAAAGGGATAGGAGCTCATAATCAGCCTCCTTGATGGGATTAGTATAAGTCCCTTCCGGTACCAAACGGCAACTTCCGAGAAGCAAACAGAACGCGAGATGCTTCAGCAAAACAACTGGTCTAAAGCAGTCAATCGTGGGAAGATAGTGTTGCTTGCGTGGTGTCATCGCTCTTCTTAAAGATACCCAACTAGCTTTTGGCCTCAAAATGAGCAACAAAGTCGGGAAGTACTGTTTCAGGTCCAGAATTTATTAAGCCAGGCCAATTTGGTTATAGTGGCTCTCTGCGATGTATTAAAACCAAATCGTTTACTCCTTCGGCAGCGGCCGATCCCGCTTCATCAGGGTTTCCCGATTGGCCATCTCCCAGGCCGTATAGAATACGAGCTGAGCGCGCTTGGCCAGCAAGGTGTAGTTGATCTTGTCCGGTGTGTCGGTGGGGCGGTGATAGTCGGGCTTTGTCACGCCATCGGTGTAGAAGATGATGGGCACGCCGATCTTCGCAAAGTTGTAGTGGTCACTGCGGTAGTAGATACGTTCAGGATCTTTCGGGTCATTGAACTTGTAGTCCAGGCCCAACTTGGTGTACTTGTTGTTGAGAGACTCCGTCATCGGCGTGGACTCACTGCTGATCTTGTCATCGCCTACGATATAGACATAGTTTAGGCTGTCGGGCTTCTTACGGTCGATGTCGATTCGGCCCACCATATCAATATTGAGGTTCGCGCTGATTTTCTCCGGGCTGACCGTAGGATGGGCGGCGTAGTAAGCCGACCCCCACAACCCTTTCTCCTCGCCGCTGACTGTCATGAAGATGATGCTGCGCCGCGGACCTTTTCCGGCTGCCTTGGCTTTGGCAAAGGCTTCGGCCATTTCCAGGATGCTTACGGTTCCCGAGCCGTCGTCGTTGGCGCCGTAGTAGATTGCATCGCCGCGCTTACCCAAGTGGTCATAATGAGCCGTAAGGATCACATACTCGTCTTTCTTGTCCGTGCCTTCGAGCACCCCAAGCACATTGTTGGCGGAGAGCATCCGGATGTGCTTTTCGATGGAGACGGCCACTTCTGCTTTATACGCCTTGGGTTCCGGCTTCTCGGCTTTCAACGATTCCTTCATGGCGGGCCAGTTGGCCCCGAGAATCCGTTCGGCGGTCTTGTCGTTGATCAGGTAGGTCGGCGGATACTGGGCGTCGCGGTAGAGGCTGACATACATGCGGTTGCCAAAGATATTCGGCGAAAAGTTGCTCGCCACGATAAAGACGGCCGCAGCCCCTTTTGACCGGGCGTGGTTCACCTTGGCGGCTGTGCCCGTCGGAGAGAATCGACCGGTGCCGCCTTTAAGCCCGGCGGGACCGCCTTCCATGACAACCACGGCTTTGCCGGCAACGTTGGTCTTGCCATAGCTGTCGTAGACCGAATCGATGATTCCGTAGCCGGCATAGACGACTTCCGAGAAATAGAATTTCGATTCGGTGCTGTATAACGGGCTTGGCTGAAAGTCGGTGTCGACGACGAGCGGGGTCCCGTTTACCATCATCTTGGCGATGGTGAGCGAGTCGCGGTAGACGGGGAACGCCTGTCGATAGCTGCCCTGGTTGCCAGGGAGCAGGCCGAGGCTCTTGAAGTGATTTTCAATGTACGCGGCGGCTTTTCGCTCTCCGGCGGTCGCAGTCTCGCGGCCTTCCATCTCGGCGCCGGCTACGATATTAAGGTGACGCTTCAGGTCGGCGTCGGTGATCGTGGCGGCGTACGGTTTGGGGTTGCCGGGTTTCTTCTGGGAGTAGGTGGTAACGGAGAGCAGGGCGAGGAAGGCCAGGACGAGGTAACGCATGAAAACAGGTTTTGTGATCGGAAATATGTGGATTTTTTGGCCACGAAGGGCACGAATTTTCACGAATTCAGCAAATCAGGGCTTGAAAGGGGCGATATGGATTTCTTTGCCGAGCACTCCGTACCGGGTATCGTCGTTGAGAAGTACAAATTGATAGGCCTGATCCTGGGCCAGGGTGCGCCGCTCCTGCGTATAGAGGTCAATAAACACCACCTCCTTATCCTTGATGTAGTATAATTCTTCTCCCAGAAAGCTGAAGTAGGTCATGTCTTTTTCGCCCAAGGTGCGGACGTATCTCCCCAGCGGGTTGAACACATGCACGCCCGCCGACCGGTCGAGAAGAAAGAGGTAGTTCTGATATTCCCTAAGCGCCACGTAGTCTTCCATTTTCTTTTCGGGCAGATGTTTGAGCGTGCTCTCCAGGCTGATGGCCATGGAATTCATTCGTGTCTTCTTGATGGTAAAGTCGGCGGAGTCTAGAATCCAGAGTTCGTGGAGGGCCGGGCACACCAGCCAGGGGTTGATGGCAAAGGATGGATCCAGTTCTTTATCGTCGACGGTGCTGAAGTCGTACGACATAAACCCGTAACGATTCCCGTTGCGCTGGTAGTAAAACGACCGGACACCGTCGATCGGGTCGAGGAGAGTGGGCGGGGAGGTGAAACGATGAGAACCGATGGTTTTGCCGTTCTTATCAAACTTTTTCACTTCACCCGTTGCCACCACGACAAACAAATCACCCGCACGATCTACGCCGGCCCAGACGACTTGCGCATCGAGTGTGATCGGTTTGGTTTGCGCAGGAACCAGGATGGGAATCAGGAGTGCAATAATTGCGGCGACCAACGACCTCATGCACCAAAGGTTTTCAGTTCGGCTTTCTGTCCGTCGTAGATACCGTAGGTTTTGTGGTGTACCCACTCGCCCAGGTTGAGGTAACGGCAGTCGTCGCCCACGCGCAGGTCAAGCACCAGGTGGCGGTGGCCGAAAATATAATACTGCCGGTGGGTGTGCTTCTCCTGCTCGCGGCACCAGATAAAGAGGTACTCGTTTTCCTCGCCTTTGAATTTCTCTTCCCGCTTCATGTTGCTGATACGGCTTCTCCTGCTCCAGTAGTGAGCAATCCGCATGCCGAGGTTAGGATGGATGCGGGCAAACAGCCATTGGCAGGTTGCGCTGTTAAAGAACTTCTTCAGGATCTTGTAGCCGGTTTCGCCGGGTCCCAGGCCATCGCCGTGGCCGATCACCAGGCGTTGGGCGCCGACCTGTAGTTCGATGGGTTCCCGGTGAATGGGTATCCCCAGCTCGGTAGGGAAGTAGTCGAACATCCACATGTCGTGGTTGCCGGTGAAGAAGTGTACCGGGATGCCGGCATCACGCAGTTCCGCCAGTTTCCCCTGGAGGCGGATAAACCCCTTGGGAATGGCGTGCCGGTATTCAAACCAGAAGTCGAAGATGTCACCCAGGAGGTAGACGGCCTGCGCATCGTGGCGGATGGATTCGAGCCAGGCCACGACATGCTTCTCCCGTTCCAGGCTGGCTTCTGGTGTCGGAACACCCAGGTGAAAGTCAGATGCGAAATAGAGCTTCTTGCCGGGGAGGAGGTCGATCGTTTGCTGCAGCATGAGGCCTGACGGTACGGGGTTCAAAGGTACATCATTCATGGTACTAGCCAAGAGTTGCCTGCTTGGCGGCGGCGGAACGGTCATGCTTCGGCTTCGCTCAGCATGACCAGGCCTGTGAGCCAAGCCCACCGGTCAGCCTGAGCGAAGTCGAAGGCTGACGCCAGCATAGAACGTGACTAAAACAAAAACAGGACACACTTTGCAGCATGTCCTGTTTGATTTGAAATCCTAATGGCCGTCAACCGTTCTCTTGCGGCGTCTCTCCTTCCGGGGCCGGAGCGGGGGCGGCTGCCGGAGCGGATTCAGTTACGGTTGCGCCGTTCGTGGGCTTGGTGAACTTCTCGTAGGTCGTCTGGTGGCTGAACGGCCGTTTGCCGATCAGGCGCTCCAGGTCATTCTGGAAGAGAATTTCCTTCTCCAGCAACTCCTTGGCAATGATTTCCAGTTGCTCCCGGTGATCATTGAGAAGTTTTTTCGTCCGCTGGTAGCAGAAATCCACAAGCGCCTTCACTTCCTTGTCGATCTTCTCGGCCGTGGATTCCGAGTACGGTTTCTGGAAATTGTATTCCGACTGTTTGCTGTCGTAGAACGAGATGTTTCCGATCTCCTTGTTCATGCCGTATACGGTGACGATGCTGTACGCCATCTTGGTGATGCGCTCCAGGTCGCTCAGTGCGCCGGTCGAGATCTTGTTGAACACAATATCTTCAGCCACGCGACCACCAAATGCCATGCACATCTCGTCGATGAGCTGGTCGGTCTGGTAGAGGAACTGCTCCTTGGGGAGATACTGTGCGTAGCCCAGCGCCGCAATACCGCGAGGCACGATGCTCACCTTCACCAGCGGGTCGGCATGCTCCAGGTACCAGCCGGCGACGGCGTGGCCCGACTCGTGGTAAGCGACAATTTTCTTTTCCTCCGGAGAGATGAGCTTGTTCTTCTTTTCCAGGCCGCCGATTACCCGGTCGATGGCATCCTGGAAGTCGGTCATTTCCACTTCCTTCTTGTCTTTGCGGGCGGCGATCAGGGCCGCCTCGTTGCACACGTTGGCGATTTCAGCGCCGGCAAAGCCAGGTGTCTGGGCCGCCAGTTTCTTGACGTCAACTTCCTTGGATAGTTTGATCGGCTTGAGGTGAACCTTGAAGATGGCTTCACGGCCGTTGATATCCGGTTTGTCGATGCTGATCTGCCGGTCAAAGCGACCGGGGCGCAGCAAGGCGGAGTCGAGTACGTCGGGGCGGTTGGTGGCGGCGAGGATGATTACGCCGCTGTCGGTGGCGAAGCCGTCCATTTCCACGAGGAGGGAGTTCAGCGTGTTTTCGCGTTCGTCGTTGGCACCGGGGATCTGCCCGCGACCGCGGGAACGGCCGATGGCGTCGATCTCATCGATGAAGATGATGCAGGGTGCTTTTTCCTTGGCTTGCTTGAAGAGGTCGCGAACGCGCGCAGCGCCCACGCCCACAAACATTTCGACGAAGTCGGAGCCCGAGAGCGAGAAGAACGGTACGCCGGCCTCACCCGCCACGGCCTTGGCCAGGAGAGTTTTACCGGTTCCCGGGGCGCCCACGAGCAGTGCGCCCTTGGGAATCTTGCCGCCCAGCTTGGTGAACTTGGAGGGGTTCTTAAGGAACTCTACGATCTCCATGATCTCGACCTTGGCTTCGTCCAATCCGGCGGCGTCCTCAAAGGTTATTTTCACCTTGCTTTCCGCGTCAAAGAGCGCGGCCTTCGACTTGCCGATGTTGAAGATTTGTCCGCCCGGCCCGCCGCCACCGGTCATCCGGCGCATGAGCATCCAGAAGCCGAAGAGGAGGAGGAAGAGGAAGCCCCAGTTGAACAGCATGGTGCCGATGTCGCTGCGTTCTTCGTAGACCACATCGATGCGCTGGTCGCGGGGAATATTCTTGGTGATGGCCTCATACTGGTCGACGAACTTGTCGATGGAGCCGATCTTCATCTTATAGTGAGGGCCGTTCTGGCTTACGCCAAGGGGGCTATTTCGCTCCAGTTCCTGCTTGTACTTGGAGTTTTTAAGTGCCTCCTCGGTGAGCGTGATTTCTACGAGTTTCTCGTTCTCGATCAACACCAGTTTCTTGACATCCCTGCTCTGTACGATGTTCTCAAAGCGGCTAAGCTGGATTTCAGTAAGTGCGCTGGTGCGGGTGAGGTAACTGACGGCGATGACCACCGCCACCAGCCCCAGAATGATCCAAATCTGGTAATTGGGTTTTGGGATCCTCGGCGGGATGTTGTTATTGTCCTTTCTTTCCTTGTCTGCCATGTAGGGTTCTTCGTTGAATCGGGTAAGAGCTTAACGCTCGGTAAAAAAATATGTTTAGTCTTCTATTTCAGTGATTTCCGCATCTCCCCAAAGGCGTTCCAGTGCATAAAAGTTCCGTTGGTCCTTTCGAAAGATGTGGGCTACTACGCTGCTATAGTCGAGCAGCATCCACTCTTTATTGTTTTTTCCCTCCGTGTGCCACGGGGTTTCCTGGGTTCCCTTATATACTTCATCGCTGACCGAATCGGCGATGGCATCCAGTTGCTTGTCGGAGTTCCCAGTGCCAATAACGAAGAAGTCGGCGACCGCGTTTTTCACTTTCCGGAGGTCCATGACCACGATGTTTGTGGCCTTTTTCTCCTGCATTCCCTTGACAACCAACTGGCTCAGCCGCTCCGATGCGTCAGCCTTCCGTCTCTTCGCCATTCACTATCTTGGGTTTGCTTAGAAAGCGTAAAACTAAGTAAAATACCTTGTATAAAATCCCTGCCAAAACCCTTTTCACGGGCCAGAAGCTCATTTATGTGCCAGAATGTCATTCCACCAACTCCTCGTTGGCTGAGTTGATGAGTGGCACTGATTTGCCGGAGGGGACGGTGCTGATTACGGATCACCAGACCCAGGGCCGGGGGCAGCGAGGCAACACCTGGGATTCCGGGCAAGGACTGAACCTCACCTTTTCCCTCCTCTTGCGACCCAGGTTCCTGGCGGTGCGCGATCAGTTCCAGCTGAGCATGGCGGTGGCTCTGGGCATCGCGGAGGGACTGGGTGAGCAGGTCCCTTCCGGGATCACCTTGAAGTGGCCTAACGACATCATGAGCGAAGGAAAGAAAGTCGGCGGGGTGCTTATTGAGAATCAATCGCAGGGCCCTCAGTTATCGGTGGCTATCGTCGGCATCGGGATCAACGTTAACCAGCGCGAACTGCCCCATCCCGGCGCGGGCTCGTTGATCCAGGTGTTAGGTCGGGAGACACCGCTCCAGGAAATTCTCCACACTCTTTTGACCGCTATTGAAGCCCGGTACCTCCAGTTGCGTTCCGGGGCGCATGCCATCATCCAGAACGACTATCACGCCAGGCTCCACCGAGTGGGTGTCCCGCAGACCTTCGAAGCGGAAGGAAAATCCTTTACGGGAATCATCAGGGGAGTGGATGAGTCGGGAAGACTTCGTGTGCAGGAGGGAGATGAGGAGCGGGTATTCGCCCTCAAGGAAATCAGGATGGTGAACTGAAACCGGTTCTCGTGCAGTGTCGATGGAGAATTCACGGTGTGGATTTTTTGGGGTTTTTCAATGTTCCCTTTCCTGCTTACCTTTCATTTGATGCGCCATCGTGCTCGTCAACCTTAAACCTAACCGCTGACCACTAATCCCTGACCTCTAATGGCTTCCTTCGCGCCCTCCTCCACGCCATCCGGCAAACTTTCTGGCAATACCCAGACGTATGGACCGGCGCTGGTCGTGCTCACGTCCCTGTTCTTCATGTGGGGATTTATCACCTGCCTGAACGATATCCTGATTCCTCACCTCAAGGCCATCTTCGATCTTTCCTATACACAGGTGATGTTTGTTCAATTCACCTTCTTCACCGCCTATGCGATCGTGTCGCTCCCGTCGGGGATGCTGGTGGAGAAGATCGGCTATAAGCAGGGCATAATCGTGGGTTTGCTGGTGGCGGCTTCCGGCACGGCCTTGTTCTACCCGGCGGCCGGTTATCGTTCTTTTGAAATTTTCTTGCTGGCCTTGTTTGTCCTGGCCTCGGGCATCACCCTCCTGCAAGTGGCAGCCAACCCGTATGTGGCCATTCTCGGGACACCCGAGACGGCATCCAGCCGGCTCAATCTCTCACAAGCCTTCAACTCGTTGGGTACCACCGTTGCCCCGGTGTTCGGGTCGATCCTCATTCTCTCGGTGGCGGTGATGGGAGCGGAAGAACTGTCGAAACTCAGTGCGGCCGACCAGGAAGCTTATAAACTTGCCGAGGCGAGCGCGGTGCAGAATCCTTACCTTCTGCTTACCGGCATGCTCGTGGCGATCGCCGTAGTCATTTCCTTGTTCAAGTTGCCCAAAATTGAGACCGCCACTCCCGCTGGAGCGGCGAATGGAGAGGTGTTAGCGAATGATCGCAAGAGTGCCTGGGCTTATCGTCACCTCGTGCTGGGAGCCGTGGCCATCTTTGTGTACGTGGGTGGAGAGGTATCCATTGGCAGTTTCCTCGTCAACTACTTCAAGGAATTGCTCAACATGCCGGAGGCCGAGGCAGGAACCTACGTGGCCCTCTATTGGGGTGGTGCCATGATCGGGCGTTTCTTCGGTTCCATCACGCTTTCGGGAATGACGGATACCCGCAAGAAGCTGGTCTACACGCTGCTGGTCTTTGGGTTGGCGCTGGGGCTGGCGTTGTACATCACGAAAGAGTATCAGAACTTTTCTTCTTTCTCCTGGGAGGGGTTTGCCAGGACTTCGATGTTTATCGTGATGGTGGCCGTGAACTATGTCGCCTTCCTGCTGGGTGGGCAGAAGCCGGGTCGCACGCTGGCCATACTGGCGGCTTGTGCCGCAATCATGGTAATCGTCTCGATGCTCACCGATGGTCACCTGGCGATGTGGACCATCCTTTCGGTGGGGTTGTTCAACTCGATCATGTTCCCTACGATTTTCACCCTGGCTATCGACGGACTGGGCCGGCACACCGGGCAGGGCTCCGGCATTCTCTGCACGGCGATCGTTGGCGGTGCGATCATCCCGGTCATCCAGGGCATGTTCGCCGACCGCATCGGCATCCATCACGCGTTTGTCCTGCCGGTGCTGTGTTATGTCTACATAGCCTACTACGGGCTGAAAGGCCACGTCAGGTCAATTTGAAGATTGGTCAATTTGAAAATTTGAAATGGAAGCGGGGTTATGAAGTACTCCCCAATCGAGTAGTTGGACGTTCACGGCCAAACATTTACCACTCACCGATTACCGGTTACAGGTCACCGATCACCGGGTTCAATGCCCCATCATCGCCCTGCGCTGAAAAAACGGACGGAGTACGGTGCGGTCAAGGACGATGAAGGCGAGGACGAGGTTGACACCGATCAAAATCTTCATGACCAATTTACCGTTGATGTTCACCGAAGGAATTTCGGGAGCCTGGACATTCTTGAGGACGTCCATCTGATTCAGCGAAAGCAGCCCGCTGACCTGGTCGAACGTGCCGGCGGTGAGCAGGGCGGCCAGCATGCCGGAAGCCACCATCACACCGGCCAGCAGCATTAAGCCATTCTTGGGGGAGGGGTATGGCGAAGCAGCGCCTCGGGAGAGATTGCGCATCACCTTGTCTACGAAGGTTGCCGAAGGCGCCTGGAGCGAGTTTCGGGACAGGAAATCATGCACGGGCCGCAGTTCCTCCAGTCGACGTTGCATCGCCAGGGAGGAGCTCAGCTCTTGTTTCAGCTGCTGAAGCGCGGGTCCCTCGAGTTCGCCATCCAGGTAGCGTTGGAGTGTAATTTCCTGGGCGTCGGTGATTTTTTCCATGTTCATAAAGTTAACGCTTCCGCTTTCAAAATCCTTGTCAGTTCGTCGGCCAGCCGCTGGCGTGCCCGGTGAACGCGCACTTTCAGGGTGTTGACCTGCTGCCCGGTCATCTCCGCCACCTCTTCCAGGCTGAATTCACGAATATAGAACAGCTGGATGGCCAGCCGATCGGCTTCGTTGAGATGTTCCATGGCCCTTGCGATATACACTCCCTTGTCCTGAGCTTCCAGTGCGTCGGCCGAGACGGCGCCCCTGTCGTGGTGATCCAGGCTCTCCAGCACGGCTTTGTGCTTGCGCTTGTAGCTGATGGCCGTGTTGAAGATGATCCGGTACAGCCAGGTGGAGAAACGCGCCTTCCGGTTGAAGGACTTGAGGTAGTGGAAAGCCTTGATAAAGCCGTCCTGGGCCGCCTCTTCCGCTTCCGGCCGGTTGTTAAGGATCTTCAGGGCGATCGTGTAAGCATAGCTCTGGTAGTGATTCACCAACCGGGCATAGGCCTCCTCTTTGCCGGCCAAAACCTGGTCGATCAGCTCATTTTCCTGCTGGAGTGATATCACGGTTCTTGGACGCCTGGATTTCCTTTCAAGTTACAGCTATTCAGATTGAAAAGAGAATTAAGGACCGCAGAGGTGAACCCGGTCTCTGGTCCCTAGCCCCTGGTCCCTTGAGGAAATCTGAAGTTTTTTGCTGCCCCGGTGTAACCACCCCGCCCCCCGGCTGCGTCAAAGGGGCAAAAACAACGCTATGGAATCCGAACAAGCTATCGTACCCGTATTGGGGGTTATGCTGCCCATCATCATCACGCTGGGCGCTTTTGTCATGGTCGTCTACCTCCGGAAGTACGAGAATACCGAGCGGATGGCGATGATCGAGAAAGGTGTCTCTCCCGAACTGTTCCGTAAGGAGCGCAGCAGTGGCGGGGGCACGCTTCGGTGGTCTTTCCTGCTCATTGGCATCGGTATTGGCTTCCTCATGGGCTATTGGCTTGACCGCACCTTTGACATGGAGGAAACGGGCTATTTCTCGATGCTGTTCATCTTCGGTGGACTGGGCCTGGGACTTTCCTACTTCATGGAAGAAAAGAAAAACCAGAACAAAAACCCGCAATAGTATCGTCCGCGACGATCGGCGTGAATTTCATCCGCGCTAATCTGCGGGAAGGCACGAATGAATGAAAAGAAGAGGGAACTGCCATCGCGGTTCCCTTTTCGTTTTTGGGCCGGGAATTAAAAAATCCATTGGATTACGGTGAGTCCCAACAACGTAATGATCCCCAGGCACATCAGGTTCAGGAAAATGCCCGTCTTCATCATGTCGCCCATCCGGATATGTCCGGTCGCAAACAGTACGGCGTTTGGGGGCGTCGAGATAGGCATCATGAAGGCGCAGCTTGCCGCGAAAGTAACGGGCATCGATAGCCAGATGGGATTGATGTGAAAGCCGTCGGCAATGCCGAAGACAACAGGCACGAAGATGGTCACCAGGGCGACATTGCTCATCAATTCCGTCAGGCCCATCGAAATGGCTGTGAGCGCGATGATCAGCACGGCGGGGTGGATATCCTTCTGCTGGCTGAAGTAGTTGCCCACGATTTGCACCAGTCCTGATTTCTCCATGCCGTCGGCGAGGCACAAGCCGCCGCCAAATAAGAGCAGGATTCCCCAGGGAAGTTCTTTCATGTCGGACCACTCCAGCAGAAATTTCTGTTTGCCCAAGTCAACGGGGATCAAAAACATCAGCACGCCACCGGCCATGGCTATGGTGGTATCATCGAGGAGGTTCTTGCCGATCAGGCCATTGAGATTCTGGCGAAAAATCCAGAAGAAGCACGTGATGGAAAAGACCGTCAGGACCAACTTCTCTTCGCGGCTGATCCGGCCCAGTTCGTCGTACTTGCGCTGGATCAACTCGCGTGAACCCTCGATGGAAGGGAGGTTGTTGACAAAGAGCACTCGCGTAATGAGCCAGTAGCAGGCGGCAAGTGACAGTGTAGTCACTGGTATGCCTATCAGCATCCAGTTGGTAAAGCTGACATCCAGGTCATAGTAACGTTTCATGAACCCAACCATTACGACGTTCGGTGGTGAGCCAATAATGGTGGCCATGCCCCCGATACTCGCCGCATAGGCGATGGCGAGCATGAGCCCGGTGGCGAACTTCTTGAAGCGGGGGTCGTCTTTATGGCCGCCGACCTCGTTGGCAAGGAGGGTGGTCACAGAGGTGGCGATCGGAAGCATCATGATCGCAGTGGCTGTATTGCTGATCCACATGCTGATCAGGGCAGTGGAAAGAATGAAGCCCAGGATGATTCCATTGCCGCTGGTTCCGGTGAGGCGGATAAGTCCCAGGGCGATCCGTTGGTGCAACTTGTGCCGCTCCAGCCCGAGGGCGAGGATAAATCCTCCCATGAACAAAAAGATTACCGGGTCGCCATAAGGAGCGGAGGCCTCCCGGACCGTGGATACGCTCGTCAGTGGGAAGACAATCATGGGCAGGAGGGCCGTGACGGGGATGGGCATGGCCTCTGTGGCCCACCAGGTGACCATCCAGGCGCCAAGGGCAAGCACGGTGATGCTCTTCTCCGAAAGTACGCCGGGTTCCACCAGGTTGAGGATCAGGAAGAACAGGACCGGGCCCGTGGCAAGCCCGACGAGTTTGGTTTTGGTGAGGAAGCCGGTCATCCGGTTGATGTTTCCGGCAAGATAGCGGTTGCATCAGGGAGGCCAAAGGCCTGCCGGGGCCAGTGGTGATGGCGTGGCTGGATTACTTATCGGTGGCCCGTTGGGTTACGAACCAGGATCTTCCCCGGCGGCTGCTGAGGAGCCTTCCGGACGGGGGTTGGCCTGCTTGACAACGATCTTCCGGCCATCGAGGTCGGTGTCGTTCAGGCCGGCGATGGCGCGTGCCGCTTCTTCGTCGTTGGGCATTTCCACGAACCCGAATCCCTTGGACCGGCCCGTGACGCGATCCTTCACGATTTTCGCGGAGGTCACCTGGCCGTAGGCTTCAAAGGCTTTTTGAAGATCCTCCCGCCTGGTTTTGAAATTGAGGCTTGCGACAAAAATGTTCATAACAATAGCAACGAGGGTCACTACAAAATAGGGGATTATTGAAAAAAAATGCAACGCCGGATGGCGTTTTATACCCCCAGCAATTCGCGTGCATTTTCCTTTGCCAAAGCCGACGGGGAGGCGCCTCCGATCATTTTCGCGATCTCCTCGACGCGCTCGGGCTCGCCAAGCTCCCGGATGTCGGTGGTTGCTTTTTGGCTGGAGGAATCCTTGAATACAAGAAAGTGCGAATCGCCTTTGGCGGCGATCTGGGGAAGGTGTGTGATGGCGACGAGTTGATGGTTACGCGCCATCTTCTGCATCATGTTGCCCAGTTGAATGGCAATTTCACCCGAGACGCCGGTATCGATCTCATCGAGCACCAGGGTGGGCAGCGCGCTCTTTTCCGCCAGGACATACTTCACGCAGAACATCAGGCGTGAAAACTCGCCACCGGAGGCAACCGATTCCAGCGGCCTCGGCGAAATGCCCTTGTTGGCACTGAAAAGTATCTCCACCTGGTCAGCCCCCTGCGGTCCGGGTTCGACCTCCTGATGGGCGATCTGCAGAACGGCCTGGGGGATGCCGAGCGGTTTGAGCAGCCCGGTGAGCGCCTTGCAGATGGGCTCAAACGATTTTTTGCGTGAAGCGGTCAGCTTTCCGGCTGCAGCCTTCAGGTTCCGCAGGCTTTCCTCATGCCTTTCCTGTGCGGCCTTCAGGTTGTCGTCGAGGTTTACGGTCTTTTGAACCTGTTGCTCCAATCGTTCCTGGAGAGCAAGCAACGCACCGATGTCGGCAAGGCGGTGTTTTTGCAGAAGGCCATAGAGGATATCCAGGCGTTCCTGCATGCGCCGGTTCGCGGCCGGATCGATGTCCAGGTGGCTTTCCTCATGTTCCACTTCGCGAAGGATATCTTTCAGTTCGACGCGCACCTGGTCCAGGCGGGAAGCCAGCTCGGACAGCGCCGGTGAAAATTCCCTCACCGGCTGCATAAGATTAACGGCCTGTGACAGTAACGACTGGGCTGAATTTTCCGATTCGCCGACGAGCCGTATCATCTCGGTCAGCCGGGTCTTGATGTCCTCAGCGTGCTCGCCCACCTTGAGGTCCGATTCGAGCTTCTCCTGTTCACCGGGCTGAAATCCCGCTTTCTGGATTTCGTCAAGCTGATAGCGTATGAAGTCGTATTCTGTTTTCAGCCTGTCCGCTTCGGCCTGCAATTGCTGGTACTGGTTTCGGGCTTCCGTGAAGGACGCCCAGGACTGGTGATAGGAGGAAAGCAACGGGGTGTGGGAGGCGTAGCTGTCTACGAGCTGCAGTTGGAAGCGATGGGATCCCAGCTCAAGGGTTTCGTGTTGCGAGTGCACGTCCATGAGGCGGCTTCCCACCGAACGCATGACATCCAGGGTTACCGGCGTATCATTGATGAAGGCGCGGCTCTTGCCTCCTGCACTGATCTCGCGCCGCAGGACGGCCTGGTCGCTGTAGTCGAGGTCATGGTTTTCGAACAGTTCTTTCAGGTGGTAGGCGGAGATATCAAACTGGGCTTCGGCGATGCATTTGGAGGATTCGTCCCAAAGGACCTTGGTGTCGGCGCGATGGCCGAGGAGCAGCCCGATGGCCCCGAGCATGATCGACTTGCCCGCGCCGGTTTCCCCGGTGATCACCGTCAGCCGCTCAGAGGGGGTCATCTCCAGGCGGCGGATCAGGGCGTAATTCTGGATGGTCAGCCGGGTAAGCATGCTGACCAAAATTACACAGGGAAATTATTTTGTTTCGATAATTTTTTGGTAGGTGCCCCGCTTGGCATCCACCATGGTAAGAATATCGTAAGCTTCCCGCCTGACGTTGAGGCTTCCTTCGGAAAAAACATTGGCCAATTCCGTGGACTTGGCGTCGAAAAAGGAAATGACGAAAATGGAACTGGGGTAGATTTGCCACACATTCCTGACCGCCTTGATGGCATTGAGGATGATTTGGCGGCTTTCGTCCGGGTTTTTGTCGAAGGTATCGAGGGCCAGGCGGTGGTAGCGGTACATGCTCTTCCGCATTTCCGTCATTTGAGGGTTGTTGATGTTTTCGATGAGGTTATACCGGTTGCGGGTGCTTCCCGTGGTCTGCCACCCGGGACGGTTCGAGGATTGTGCGTTGTTGACCACGTTGAGGGCGGCCTGGAAGTAGGGATCGCCACCGCGTTCGCTGAAGGAGTCGTAATCCATGCCCAGGATGATGTAGGCATAATAGGCCAGCATCGAGGTGAGGTTACTGATGTAGGCATTGTCGTTGTATTCCAGGGGCAGCGACTCGATGTACTCAAAGTCCCAGTCCCGGTCGGCGAAGTTGAGGAGTACGGTTTCGTAGTTGGAATTGAAAACCGGGCGCGCAACGGTAATCTGCGCGTTGGCGGAAAAGGTGCCGATGGAGGGCATGCGGCTGATGTTGAGGAAGATCGCGCAGTTGATGCGCTCATGGTTCTTGTAGGAATCGTTGGTCCATTTCCTCGTGTTCATGAAGTTGGCGATGGCCCGCTCCATGTCCTTGAAAATACCTCGATCCGACGTCTGGATCTGGTCGGCATTGACGGTCACCTTGCAGTTGAGTTCCTGGGCGGACAGCGTACCCAGGGCAAGCCACAACATCCATCCCGTGATAATGATGCGGCGATCAGGCATGGTGGTTAAGGATGGCTTGTACAATATCCCGGGCGACTTCCCTTTTCGGCTTCAGGGGGAATACGGCGGGGTCGCCGGTTCGATGAAGAATCCTGACCTGGTTGGTGTCGCCGCCAAACCCGGCGCCGGAGTCATTGAGCGAGTTGAGGACGATGAAATCAAAATTCTTGGCCTCGAGTTTCTTCCGGGCATTGGATACTTCGTTTTCCGTTTCCAGGGCAAAGCCCACCAGGAGTTGGCCGGGCCGTTTCTGCTCACCGAGGCGGGCAGCGATATCCGGTGTTCGGGTCAGTTCGAGAGTAAGGGAGTCAGAAGTCTTCTTGATCTTCTGGTCGGCGCGAACCGCGGGCTTGTAGTCGGCCACGGCAGCCGAGAGCACGGTGATGTCGGCCGAGGGGAAAAGACGGCTGCAGGCGGCCGCCATGTCGTCGGCAGAGACCACGGCGTGAGTCGTTATGCCAGGGAGATGGGTCTGCTGGGTGGTGGGCCCGGACACCAGGTCTACCGTAGCTCCTTCTTCGGCGAGTGCTTCTGCAATAGCAAAACCCATTTTTCCTGACGAGTGGTTGCTAATGAAACGCACGGGGTCCAACGCTTCGTATGTGGGACCTGCAGTAACCAGGGCCCGCTTACCCGTTAACTTTTTTTTTGAATCGAAGTGTTGCCGGAGGGATTCCACGATTTCCTCCGGTTCGGCCATCCTGCCATCACCGGTCAGGCCAGAAGCCAGTTCTCCGAAATTCGTCTTGATCAGCCGGTGACCATGTGCCTGGAGGGTGGATAGGTTCTTTTGCGTGGCCGGATGGGCGAGCATGTCGAGGTCCATGGCGGGCGCCAGGAAAACCGGGCATCGCGCACTCAAGTAGGTGGCCAGCAGCAGGTTGTCGCAGAGCCCGTGGGCCAATTTGGCTACCGTGTTGGCGCTCGCCGGTGCGATGATGAACGCATCGGCCCAGAGCCCCAGTTCAACGTGGTTGTTCCACGTTCCGGTTTGGGATTGCTGGAACTCCGATAGGACCGGGTTCCGGGAGAGGGTGGCCAGGGTGAGCGGGGTGACGAAGTCGCGGGCCGAGGGGGTGAGGATCACCCGGACTTCCGCTTCCTGCTTGACGAGCAGCCGTACCAACATGGCCGATTTGTAGGCGGCGATGCTGCCGGTGACGCCGAGCAGGATCTTCTTCCCTTTCAGCATACTAAGCTTCCGGCTTAGGTTCTTCGGTGCGCTGGCGGTACATGATCTTGCCTTCCATGAATTCTTCCAGCGCGGTGGTGGTGGGCTTGGGGAGGCGCTCGTAGAATTTGGAGATTTCGATCTGCTCACGGTTTTCGAACACCTCTTCAAGGTTGTCGACCGTCGTGGCAAACTCGGCGAGCTTGTTGTTCAGTTCCTCCTTGAGGTTGATGGCGATCTGACGGGCGCGCTTGGAGATGATCACCACCGATTGGTAGATGTTGCCGGTCTGAGCGGCGATCTTGTCTACATCGCGGGTGATGATGGAAGGTTGCGTAGCCATAGGATTATGAATTGTTGTTTTTCAGTTTGTTGATTTTGTCGAGACTATCGGAGTATAGCTTTTCAGCTTCTTTAAGACGCGGACTCTGAGGGTAGGTGTCCACCAATTCCTGGTAATACGTCAGGACCAGTGTGTAGCGTTCCAGTTGAAGATGGGGGAGGCTCTGTTGGGCCAGCTTGTATTCCGCCAGCACGCGCAGGTAGGCCACTTCTTCCAGCTTCGGGGAGTCCGGAAAGCTGCGGCGGAAGTTTTCCAGGGCGATGACGGCGGCCTTATAGCTTTTGATCTTGATGTATTGGTAAGCGTTGTCGTACCCTTTCTGTTCCAGTTTACGCTGGCTGGAGACAATGACCTCGTTGGCTCGTTCGCGAAACTCGCTCGTCGGGTACTGGTTGATAAAGTTTTGCATGGCGTTCATGCCCTCCACGGTACTGGTCTGATCGAGGTTGGAGTCGGGGGAAGATACATAGAGCGAGTAGGCAAACATGAAAAAGGCTTCCTGGGCGAATGAACTCCGGCCGTAGGTCTCGTAGAACGTCCTGAACTGGTTGGAGGCCAGCAGGTACTGGCGTTCATAGTATTGGCAATACGCCAGGTAAAACTCGACTTTCTCCCCTTCAGGAAGCCCTCGGACGATGGGCAGGATTTCTTCAAAAAGGATGGCCGTCCGGTAATAGTCCTTCTTTTCGTAATAGGAGAGCCCGGCATCGTACTTGATCCGCCAGTCCTCGCTTTTCTGAATCTGGCGGAATTTGCTGCACGAGGCCAGCCCGATCAACCCGATCCCTACCCAGAACCATACCCGTAGATTTCTACCCATAAAGAAGGGCGCAAATATACGATTCGGCCCAGATAATTGAAATTGAGCCTAGAACGCCGGGATAGGAGGCTTTATTTTCTGACCACCAGTTTCCGGGTCAACACCCCTACATTATCAAGGTAAATGGTGTAGAAGTAGACCCCGGACGACAAGCCGTCCGACTGGATTTTTACCCGGGTTTCGGCCGCCAGCATCTCATATTCTCCCACCGGGCTGCCCAGGATATTGTGAATCACAACTTTTGCCTTCACCGCTTCGTCGGTTAACCGGTAATCGAGGTACCCGTCCTGGTCCGTGACCGGGTTGGGGTAGATATCGTGAACGGTAAGATTCCTGGTCTGAAAGACGAAAGAGCGGGTGGGCTTTTCGTCCACACTGAGCAAAAACGAATGTTCCAGGCCCATTTGGGGGCTTCCTTTCTGGTAGACTTCAAAGCGGAAGGAATTGGAGGTAGTGGCTAAGCCCGGCTCAACCACGAAGAAGACATTGCCAGCCACTTCCCCGGGATCCAGCTTTCGGGTGACCTGATCCACCAACCCATCGAAGCACTCGTCCCCCACGCAGAAATAGCCTTTTTGATTGGCGTTGAGGTCAGCGGCGGCGCGACGGATAACGAAGGTCTGGGGTTTATCGGTGGTGTTACGAACGCGGATCGGGATGCGAAGAGTTTGCCCGATCACCGCCTGATACGTGTCCTGGCGGTCTATCCAGTCGACACTCTGAGCCCAGGTTCCTGCGCCTGAGAGAAGTATAATTAGCAGGATAAACCAACGCTTCATCATGACACACCGGCTCAAGGGAAAAGATAAGCCAAAGCGCAAGGAAATCCAAGAAAATAGCTAAAAAGTCAGGTTCTGTTGCAATAATTGAGACCGCCTGCCGTTGCTACGGACTTCGGCTCACCACCGTCCCCCGGGATGGGCGATCTGCCGCTCTCCAGCGAAATCCTTTGAGGAGCGTGTCTTCTTTCTTCAGCTCGTGTGGAGGGATGAATGAGGCGTCAGGCTTTACGTAGAAACTGATGTTGTGGATTTTGCCGGCTCTGAAGTTCAGCCTCATGTTGCTGCAGATGATCTTGTTCATGCCGCTCACGATCGAGATCCGGATGGTGGTGTCCTTTTGCTGTTCTTCGAGCTCCTGGAGGGCATAGTAAATGCTTTCGCCATTGCCTTCGACAATAACATGGTGAATGTTCTTATTCTCAAAATAAGCTGTCATCCTTCGCCCCTTGATTTGGTTGTAATTCTCCAGGGAATCACTAGAGGCAACGAAGGCAGACGAGACCATGTATATCCGGTTGATCTGTTTCTTCAGCACAAGGACACTGATGGAATCGGCCGTCATCTGGTTACCCTCCGTCCATAATACCGGGTCGCCATAAAAGTAGATGGTGGAGTCAGCCGCGAGGTAGGCGAGTGAATCGGCCCGGCCTTGCAGGTCGCTCTTGAAAATACGGACGTTCTTAAAGGCCAGCAACCGTTTCTTCTTGGGGTCATCGCTGTCGATGGACACAAGCGTGTCAGCGGAAATGAAGAGCGTGTCCTGGTCGTCACCCACCCGGGCTACATAGGCATGACCGTACACCTTGGAGATGAGATTCTTTTTGTCGTAGTACCCGTCATCCCCGTAGATGTGCATGTTTTCTTCCTTGGAGGTCATGACCACATTGCCCTTCGCCTTGTAAAGTTGCCGGAGATCGTCCAGGATCAGTTTGTTGCCTTTCAATTTGTACTTCGGGGTTTCAAAATCCCCGCGGGCAAGGTCTGAGGTCTTCGACTTGGTGTCGTAGAATCCGTTCTCATAGTAGCCCGTGCGGCCCTCCTTGTCCTTGACTTCCGTGTAGGCGCGGAAGTAGATGACCTTGGTTTTGGAATGATACTGCAAGGTGTCGGATCGCATGGTGTTTTCCTTGTTGACACCTACCACGTCGGTCTTGAAGCTGGCCAGGTTGGCCCGCAAGTCGTAGTAGCCCTTGACACTCGTCAGCGTGTTGGTGCTGTCCACGAGTTTCCCGTTGTTGAAGTATTTGGCCACGTTGCGTGCCCGGTCGAAATCGAGGAAGTCAGTATACAGGGTCGCCGTCTGCAGCTTGTTGAAGACCACGTTGCGTCGCAGATAGGCGATCTTCTTGTTTCCGTCGTAGGTAAGCCGGGAGGCCGTGACGGTCACAGAGTCGCCGTCGGTAATGCGGATCCGCCCGTACGCTTCCACCTCGTTCTTTGACCGGTTGAAGATCGCGGAGTCGCAATAAATGGTGGTCTGGTTCTGGATAAAGATCACATTTCCGATCACCCAGTCGACACGCACGCCGTCCTGCATGGAACCCCTCAGGGTTTCGGCCTGCTTGAGTTTGACCTTGCGTTGCCCAAAGGCGATACCGGCAAACAGGGTGAGGAGCAGGAAAAGGGTGAATTTCTTCATCGGCATCGCAAAGTTAGAAAACGCGACCGGACCGCCCGACTTTTGGTATTTTTGAGGAGTGCTCGAAGCGTTTCAACAGTATATCCGCGAACATGACCTGCTCGGAGAGACCGACCGGGTATTGCTGGCCGTGAGCGGCGGGCTTGACTCGATGGTCATGCTTCACCTGTTCCGGGCGGCCGGCTACACCGTGGGCGTCGCCCATGGCAACTTCGGTCTTCGCGGCGGTGAGTCGGAAGGGGATGAGGCGTTTGTGGAATCGTACTGCCGGAAACATGCGTTGCCCTTTTACAGCAAGCGCTTTGACACCAAGAACTATGCCGAAAGCCACAAGCTCTCCGTGCAGATGGCGGCACGCGAACTCCGGTATGCCTGGTTCAATGACTTGCTCCTGGAAGGTCACTACCACTGGCTGGCTACCGCGCACCACCTGAATGACAACGTGGAGACGGTATTGCTCCGCTGGTCGCACGGTTCGGGTCTCGATCAGCTGACAGGCATCCCCCGGAAGAACGACCGCATCATCCGGCCGCTGCTCTTTGCCAGCCGGGAGGAGATCGCCGCCTTCGCCCGGTCGGCCGGCATCGCCTGGAGAGAAGACACCAGCAACCTGGCTACCAACTACCAGCGGAACTTCATGCGCCACGAAGTGATCCCCAAGCTCAAGGAGATCAACCCTTCGCTCGAGGCTACCTTCTCCCTTTCCCTGGAGAAACTGGAAGGGGCCTACGAGTTGATGCGCCGCGGACTCGAACAACTCCGTGATTCAATGACCCGCTGGGAAGGAAAAAATCTCGTGGTGGACAAGCCTCTGCTCTTGCTGCTTCAGAATCCCGGGTACATCCTCTATGCCTGGCTGCGGGAGTACGGTTTTGAATACGAGCGCTGCAAACAGATGGCTGCCGCCGCCGCCGACGGACAAACCGGCACCCGGTTTCTTTCGGTCTCCCACATGGCGGTCCTTGACCGTGAGACCATCCTGATTGCACCCCGCGATCGTGAGGAATACCATGATGTGCTCGTGGAGGACTGGCAGGACAAGGCCGCGCTGGGTCCCTGGGTGATGCACTTCCGTCAACTGAAGGGTTCCGAAATCTCCAAAGACCCCGGGTTGGCCACGGTCGATTACTCGAAAGTCCGTTTCCCGCTCCTCTGGCGCAAGTGGAAACCGGGCGACAGTTTTGTTCCGCTGGGCATGAAGGGGAGCAAAAAGGTCAGCGACTTTCTCATCGACGAGCAGGTGTCGCTCGCGGATAAAGGGCGGGTGACGGTGCTTCTTTCCGGGGAAGATATTGTGTGGGTGGCCGGCCACCGGATAGCCGACCGATTCAAGGTTACCCCGCAAACACGAACCGTCCTTGCCATGCGGCTGGAAGCACACAAATAACTGCCTTAAGTCATTTTTCTTTCAGGGTGGGAGTAATATCTTGCGCACCATCTTCCAGGGCTGTGGAGTCATCCGTAAGGTGCCCCGGAGTATCCTAAACGCTTAATAACATACCCATGAAAATCACAGTTGTAGGTGCAGGAAACGTTGGAGCTACCTGCGCCGATGTGCTCGCCTACCGCGAGGTCGCCAACCAGATTGTACTCCTCGACATCAAAGAGGGCATCGCCGAAGGAAAGTCGCTCGATATCTGGCAGAAGGCGCCGATCGATCTCTATGACAGCCGTACCGTCGGCTCGACCAACGACTATACCAAGACCGCCAATTCGGACGTGGTAGTCATTACCTCGGGACTTCCCCGCAAGCCGGGCATGAGCCGCGACGATTTGATCAGCACCAATGCCGTGATCGTGAAGACGGTGACGGAGAATGTCGTCAAGCATTCACCCAATGCGATCATCATCGTGGTATCCAACCCGCTTGATGTCATGACCTACCAGGCTCACCTCACGTCGAAACTCCCGCGTACCCGCGTGATGGGTATGGCCGGCATCCTCGATACGGCACGGTACCGCGCCTTCCTGGCTGAAGCCCTGAACGTTTCTCCGAAAGACATCCAGGCCATGCTGCTGGGAGGTCACGGCGATACGATGGTTCCCCTGCCTCGCTACACCACGGTGTCGGGTATCCCCGTTACGGAACTTATTGCGGCCGACAAGCTCAACGCCATCATCGAACGCACCAAGGTGGGCGGCGGTGAACTGGTAAAACTGATGGGTACTTCGGCCTGGTATGCACCGGGCTCCGCAGCGGCCCAAATGGTGGAAGCCATTGTCCGCGATCAGCGCCGCATCCTTCCGGTGTGCATGCAACTGGATGGCGAGTATGGCATCAAGAACTGCTACCTCGGCGTGCCGGTCGTGCTCGGCAAGAACGGCATCGAGAAAGTCATCGAGTTGGAACTCAACGATGCAGAAAAGTCATTGCTGGAAACCAGCCGCAAGCACGTGAAGGAAGTGATGGACGTGCTCGACAAGCTTGGCAAATAGTCTTTGACAGACTTCTTGGGATATAATGCCCGCTTTCCGGCGGGCATTATTTTTTTCACCGGGTACGTGGCTCGGATACTTTAATGCGCCCGGACGGCCTTGTAGATAACTTCCTCCTGGGAGATGCCATACCGGGCGGCGTCCTGTAATTCTTTGGCAAAGGAATCAGGTTGTGCCACCAGGCCGCTTCGGTTGATGCGACCCGCATAGTCTTTGCCAAACTTCCGGACATGGTCGTCTTGCCCGAAGTGGATTTCACGCTCACGGGCACCGGTGATCGTGGGATCTTCGACCGTTGCGTCGGGGACGGGTGCAAAGAAGGGAACCTGGAGAATGGCGAATCCACCGGGCCGCAGCACACGATGTATCTCCGTCATGGCCTGGATGTCATTGTCGACATGTTCCAGAACGTGGTTGCAGAGCACAACATCAAAACTCCGGTCGGCAAAAGGCATGTGATGGATGTCCATCTTCACTTTGGCCAGGGGTGACTCGAGGTCGGCGGTAACGTAGCCGTCGCCGTGCTGCTTCTCGAAGGCCTTGATAAAGCACTGTTCCGGGGCCACATGCAGTACGTCCATCGGGCGCTGGAAGAAGGAGGTTCGCTCGCGGAGGTAAAGCCAGATGAGCCGGTGACGTTCCAGGGACAGGCAGGAAGGGCACAAGGCGTTGGGGCGGGGGTTGATCCGGCCATAAGGCAGGAACTTCCGGTAGGTGTGGCGGCAGACCGGGCACTCCACCTGGTTTCCGGCATAAAAAAGCCCCACCACCCGCAGCCCCACGGCGCTGAGCCGGAGGAGGTGCTTTCGCGGTACGTACCGGATAAGCAGGGCGATGATCTTCTTCACGGCGGCAAAGATAACCGCCTCCGGCGGCCCGAAAGGCCGTTGCC
Source organism: Cyclobacteriaceae bacterium (assembly GCA_016787605.1). Classification (GTDB taxonomy): domain Bacteria; phylum Bacteroidota; class Bacteroidia; order Cytophagales; family Cyclobacteriaceae; genus ELB16-189. The sequence continues at coordinate 15,413 of JAEUUE010000120.1, read as the reverse complement.
CGTTGAAAAAAGGCGCAACTTTATCAAACTTTTCTGCCCGGAGGGCCATCTCAGACGTAAAAGCAGGTTACCAGAAGAACACGTGACAAAAACCTACCCCGAAAAGGCCATGATGCATGCAGAGGACCTGGTAACGCGCGCGCGTGAAGGGGACGCTGTTGCCCAGGGCAAGCTGATGCAGGCCTGGTACAAGCGCATCTACAACTTCGGGTACAAGTTCTTTTTCGACCATGACCTGGCGATGGAAGTGGCTCAGAAGACCTTCATCGCGATGCATCGCCATATCGCGTACCTGCAGGAGGCGTCCCGTTTCCGGCCCTGGCTGTACACCATTGCCGTAAACTGTTGCCGCGAAGAATTGCGGAAGCGCAAGAACTCCCGCGCAGTTTCCCTGCACGACCTGCGTCCGGGGAACGACGAAGAAGACAGCCGGACCTGGGAAGTGGCCGCCCACCGCGATGACAACCCGGAGCGGACTTTGCGACAGGCGGAGTTGGCCGACATCCTCCAGGGCTGCCTGATGCAACTCAGCGATGAACAGCGGGAAGTGGTGATTATGAAAGAGTACGAGGGGATGAAGTTTCGGGAGATCGCCGAAGCCCTGAACCTTTCGGAGAACACAGTGAAGTCAAGGATGTACTACGGCCTGGAGGCCATGAAGCGAATGTTGGAACGGAAGAAGATCACAAGAGAAACCATTGGTTATGAACTATAAGCCTGATGAATCTACCCTGATTGCCTATCACTACGGTGAATTGGAAGGGGAGGAACGTGCCAAGGTGGAAGCATGGCTGGAGCAGCACCCGGAGGAACGCCGTCGCCTGGACGACTGGCGCGATACCCGCGCGGTGTTTGGCCGCCTCGGCGACAAGGAGGTGATCGCCCCTCCGATCGTGGTGGGCGACAATCATCGATCGTTCTGGCGTGAAGGATACGTACGCTTCAGCCTGGGCATCGCGGCATCGCTCCTGGTGGTGGTCGTGGCGGCCCGCCTGCTCGGGTTTACGGCGGTATACCGGGAAGGCGAACTGCGTCTCGGCTTTGGAGAGCCGGCGCCGGTGCAAGCCACCCTCTCGGAAGAGCAGGTGGCGGCGATGATTCAACGGTCGCTGCAGGAGAATAACCAGGCGCTCCAGGCTACGTGGACGGAAGACCGAAAACACCTGGAGGACAATATTCGAAAGAACGTGCTGTCGAATTCGGAGCGGATCGACCAGCTGGTGCGCAACGTGTCGCAGGGGCAGCAGGAGCAGATCCGCGAATTTGTGAGTCAGCTCCAGGCGAATAACCTGAAAACCATCCAGGACTACCTGCAGCTATCCACCCAGGGCCAAAAGGAATACGTGGAGACTCTGCTGGTGGACTTCTCCAAGTACCTCCAGGAGCAGCGCCGCCAGGACCTGCAGTACTTTCAGACGAGCATGAGCAACATGCAGCAGAATACAGAACAGTTTAAGAAGGAAACGGAACAGATCCTGACGAGCCTGATTGGTACAGGCCGTTCAGGCAGTCAGCGAGTCTATTAATGAACCCAAAAAATGAAAAGGAATATGAACTATAAGAGCGGGATGATCAGCAGCGTGTTGTGGATCATGATTTCAGTTACCTGCCTGGGCCAGTCCAAGACCGGCGACCAGCGCATGCAGCAAGACATTGAAGTGGCGGAGAACATCCTGGGCACGTTGTTGCGCCAGGAGACCGGGCGGCGTGGATTCTTCCCTGTCGACGTTAAGGGAACGTACATGCCGGGATACGGCGTGACCTTCCGGATGCCGGTTAGCTATGGAATGAACTCTTTTGTTATCGCCGGAGTGCCCGAGCCTGACATGGTGGAAATTGCCCCGGGAGGCATCAGCTACTCCTGGAGTCGCACGGAACGCGGAATGGAGGAGTTGGCCGCGTTGGAGGAAGAGCGTGCCCTGGAAGCAGAGGAGAGGGCGAGAAGGGAGGATGAGCGCGCCCGGGAGATGGAAGAATTGTCGAAGCGTGAAGACGAGCGTGTCCGCGCGGTGGAAAGAGAACGGGCCCGGGTGCGGGCTCCCCGTCCGCCCAGGAGCTCGCGGGATCGGGATGACAGCGCCTCCTTCAAGGCCCAAAAGCGGTTCATGGATGTAGCCAAGAACTTCCTGGCCGATTATGGCGACGTGATCAGCGGGTTGAAGCCTGATGAAAGGATCACCATTACCAACCGGGGCGATAACTTCGAAGGAGCGTTTGCCGAGGTTTGGTTTAACGGGAGAAAGTCGAAACAGCAGATGATGTCGGTGGAAGCCCGTCGCGGCGACATCGAGCAGCTCAAGCAAGGGAAAATCTCCCGCGCGGAATTTCTTAACCGCCTCAAGGTGGTTAATACCGAATCGACCGATGCCGTGGATCCCGACCTGGAAGTGCTGTCCAGCCTCTTCGGACGGCTCTACCGGGAAGACCTGTCGAAGACGTATTACGTCCAGGGTAACATCAACTATGAACGCCTGAAAGACTTTGGGGTGATGTACTATATGAAAGTGTACTCCAGCCTGGAGATGGATGATGAACGGTTTGTCATGCCCACCCTCGATCTCCGCGGTGTTTCCCAGGAAGAGCGTGACAAGAAGGTCAAGGAACTATACCCCCGATTTGAATCTGAACTCAAGGACAACATCGTTGATTATGGCCGTACGTTGCGCAGTCTGAAAGACGAGGAGCAGCTGGTGTTTTCGGTGCGACTCACGAAATGTGACGGTTGCGGAATTCCCGCCACCCTGGAGTTGTCGATCAAGGCCTCGGCCTTGAAAGATTACAGTGCCGGCAAGGCCTCCAGGGAAGCCACACTCGCCAAGATCAATGTGAAGAAGACGGGCGTGCAGTAAGGAAAGAGTAGCGTATTCACATTCAAGGGTGTTCTGCCAGAGGCGGGGCACCCTTTTTTATACCCCCGTGTAATTGAACGGGGTGATGTCCAGCAGTTGTTTCTTTACTTTCTCGGACACGTTGAGCGACTGGATGAAGGTGGCCAGGCTCTCGCGCGTGACTTTTTCGTTCGTGCGGGTCAGTTCTTTCAGGGCCTCATAGGGATTGGGATATCCTTCCCGCCGGAGGATAGTTTGAATGGCTTCGGCCACCACGGCCCAGTTTTCTTCGAGGTCACGACGGATGGCGTCGGCATTCAGCTCCAGTTTATGTATGCCGCGCTCTATGGACTTCAGGGCCAGCCAGCTGTGAGCGAGGGGAACGCCGATGTTGCGGAGCACCGTCGAGTCGGTGAGGTCGCGCTGCAGGCGGGAAATGGGCAACTTGGCGGCCAAGTGCTCGTAGAGGGCGTTGGCGATACCCAGGTTACCCTCTGCGTTTTCAAAATCGATAGGGTTCACCTTGTGCGGCATCGCGGAAGATCCTACCTCCCCGGCCTTTATTTTTTGCTTGAAGTAACCCAGCGAAACATACTGCCAGATGTCCCGGCAGTAATCGACGAGGATGGTGTTGATTCGCTTGAGCGCGTCGAACTGGGCCGCCAGGTGATCGTAATGTTCGATCTGGGTCGTGGGATGGCTTCGGGTAAGGCCGAGCGACAACGTGACAAACCGGTTGGAAAATTCGATCCAGTCGATGTCCGGGTAGGCGGCATGGTGCGCGTTGAAATTGCCGGTGGCGCCTCCGAACTTGGCCGTGTGAGGGACCTGGGTCAGCAGTTGTAACTGGTGCTTCAGCCGTTCGGCAAACACTTCCATTTCTTTTCCCAGGCGGGTGGGCGAGGCCGGCTGCCCATGGGTGCGCGCCAGCATGGGAACGTCCTTCCACAGCATCTGCTGCCCGGAGATCAGCTGCATGATGGTTTTCACGGCGGGGATGAACTCCCGTTCGAGGAATTCCCGCATGAGCAATGGGGTGGCCGTGTTATTGATGTCCTGCGAGGTCAGTCCGAAATGGATAAACTCCTTGTAACTGCCCAGGCCCAGCTGATCGAAGGCGTTCTTCAGGTAGTACTCTACGGCCTTCACATCGTGGTTGGTGGTCTTCTCGATCCGCTTGATTTCCGTGGCGGCCGAATCATCGGTTGCTTCGTAGAGAGCCCTCAGGCTGGCGTATCGCTCCTTGGGAAAATCTTTCAGCTGCAGTAAAGGCAGCTCGCAGAGGGCGATGAAATACTCCACTTCCACACGGATCCGGTAGCGGATGAGTGCCGACTCGGAGAAATAGGGCACCAGGGATTTGGTGGTCTGAAAGTAGCGGCCGTCGATAGGAGAAATCGCCGTGAGCGGGTGCAGTTCCAAGGGAGTAGATTAAACCGCTAAAATAATTCTTTTTAACCATTCCTGTTGCTTTGCCGTTCAATCACGAGATTTGCCATTTCAATTAAGTATCCAGATTCCGTGATCAACGGGCGACATCTTTATTCCCTGCTGGCTGTGCTGCTGTTGGTGGGTCAGTCATTGGCTCAGACAAAGCATGCACCGGGGACGGAATTGCCCATTCGCAGGGCGGAAGACAAGATCACCATCGATGGACGATTGGAGGAGGCGGCCTGGAAAAGTGCCGCCGTGGCTACCGACTTCTTCCTGAACTACCCCGCCGACACCACCCTGGCACGGTTCCAGACGGAGGCCCGGATGGCCTATGATGATCATAACCTCTACGTGTCTTTTGTATGTCATGATGATGGAAGCCCGAACATCGTACAATCACTCCGGCGTGATTTTGATTACACCGGCAACGATAATGTGTCCGTAATGATTGGACCCTACAACGACGGAATCAACGGCTTCTTTTTTGCCTTGACGCCGGAAGGGGTACAGATGGAAGGGACAGTTGCCGCGGGTGGACGCGAGCCGGACAACTACAATTCATCCTGGGATAACAAGTGGTATTCGGAGGTGACGAAAGAGGCGGATCGGTGGACGGCAGAAGTACGCATTCCCTTCAAGAGTTTTCGATACAAGAACGGCCTGGATACCTGGAACGTCACCTTTGTCCGGTATGACCGCAAGCGGAATTCAGTGAGCAGCTGGATTGCCACGCCCATCCAACTGATCCCGAATTCATTTGCCTACAGTGGCAAGCTGAAATGGGACGCTCCGCCGCCCGAGCAATCCCTCAATGTATCCCTCATCCCGTATGTGGCGGGTGGAACGGCTGCCGACCACACGGTGAACCCGGAAAAAAAGTCTACCGACCTGGAAGCCGGATTCGACGCGAAGATCGGCGTCACGCCGTCCCTTAATCTTGACCTTACAGTCAATCCCGACTTTTCCCAGGTGGAGGTCGACCGGCAGATCATCAACCTGACCCGATTTGAGTTCAGGTTTCCGGAGCGCAGGCAGTTCTTCCTGGAGAACAGCGACCTCTTCGACCGGGTGGGCTGGCCCGACGCCCGGCCTTTCTTCTCACGCCGGGTTGGCCTGGTGCAGGACACCTCCGGCACCTTGCGAAAAGTGCCTATCGCTTATGGGGCACGGCTGAGTGGTTCGTTGTCGCCCAAGTGGAGGACCAGCATCCTGCACATGCGCACGAAGGAGACGGCGTCGCTTGGATTGCCGGACCAGACGTATACGGCCGTGGCAGTTTCACGCAATTTCTGGAAGCAGTCCAACGTTCAGTTTACCTATGTCGAAAAACTGTCGGTGGGAGATAACCTGTCCGACTCCTCGAAGTACTTCCATCCCAGCCTTTGGGAAGAGAAAGTGGCCGGGACGACCACAAATAAGGTGTTGAACACCTACAATCGGACGGCCACGGTTGATCTTGACCTGTTGAGCGCCGATAACAGCTGGTACGGAAGCGTGTATGCCAGTAAATCGTTTGATGCGTTCGCCTCCGATGACAACGTTACCGGAGGGGGATTTGTGCAATACACCAAGCGGACCCTGCAGTTTTTTGTGATGCACACGTTTATCCAGGAAAACTACAACGCTGAGCCCGGCTTTGTGCCCAGCCGCGGCGTTTATCCCGGCGTGCGGAACTCCGCCATGGCGATCAACCGGCCGATCTACCCGAAGAGCAAGAAGATCGTGAAGATTACCCCGCTGGCGGACCTCAATCTTTCCAGTATTCCCAGTGGAACCGTTACCGACCGGACCGCAGGGCTGGGCCTCAATTTCGATTTCCTGAATACGGGCTTCATCAATCTCCGCTACAACCACACCTTTACGGAGCTGACCAATGAATTTAACCCCATCAATCCGGACAAGTACACCACGTTTAAGCCGGGCGAGCAATACACCTGGAATACCGTGCTGGCCACCTTCAACTCCGATCAGCGAAAGTTGACCAGGTATTCTTTCGGTACATCTCCGGGTTCATTCTACAATGGCACCAACCTGTACCTTTTTGGCGAACTCAGTTACCGCTATCAGCCTTTTGGCAGCGTGTCGCTGCGCCTGGATTACTATGACGTCAAGCTTCCCGGCAATTACGGGGCCGAGCAGCTGTTTATTGCGAGTCCCCGCTTTGACCTGACGTTTACCGACAAGATATTCCTCACCACGTTTATCCAGTACAACACGCTCGCCGACAATGTGAACCTGAATGCCCGCCTGCAGTGGCGCTACAAGCCGGCCAGCGATTTCTTCCTGGTCTATACCGAGAACTACCTCCCGGGGAGCCTTACCAGCAAAAACTATTCGCTGGTCTTCAAATTCACGTATTGGCTGAATATTTAGGGCGGAAGGTTGAGCGTATCCCCGTCGGGATGTAGCTTTGCGCCTCCATTCAATCCTTACGCGATGGCTTTCAGCTTCTTCAAGAAATCCGACCCCGCACCCAAACCGGCAGGCGACGAAGGACTCGGTAAACACTACATTAACCTGACGGTGAAAGGCATTGTCAGGGAGACGAAAGAGGCTATCGCCATCGCCTTCGCCCAACCGGCTGACCGGAAGATTGCCTATAAATCGGGGCAATTCCTGACCCTGTTGTCCAGCGTGCAGGGAAAGGAGGTCCGCCGGGCCTATTCCCTCTGCTCATCCCCGTTTGTCGATGAGGACCTGGTGGTTCTCGTAAAGCGGGTGGAGGACGGCCTTCTATCCAACCACCTGGTCGATAACCTTAAGGTGGGTGACGTTGTTAAAGTGATGGAGCCAGCCGGGCACTTTACGACAGAATACAGCAAGGACCGCAAGCGCCACCTCGTCATGTTTGCCGGAGGAAGCGGGATCACACCGATGATGTCGCACATCAAGAGCACCCTAAGCCAGGAGCCGGAAAGCGTGGTGTCGTTGATCTACTGTAACCGTAACCACGACAGCATCATTTTCCGGGAGCAGCTTACGAAGATGGAAATCCAGTATGAAGGCCGACTGCACATCATCCATATCCTGGATGAGGCGCCGATGAACTGGCAGGGATATTCGGGGTTGCTCAATCATGACATGCTCACCAAGCTGTTTGAACGGATTCCCAACTGGGGCATCGAAAAGACGACGTACCTGATGTGCGGCCCGGAAGGAATGATGAAGAACGTAGAGACCCTGCTGGCGCAGCAACAAATACCGAAAGAGAAGATTTTTAAGGAGAGTTTTGTGACACCGACGATTGACAAGGAACAGAAGAAGGAGGCGGCCGCACCGGCGGAGAAGCAGGCCCACGAAGTGACCATTCGCTACGACGGGCAGGAGCATAAGTTTGTGGTTCAACCCAACCGGACCATCCTGGAGACCGCACTCGACAAGGGGATTGATTTACCTTATTCCTGCCAGAGCGGCCTGTGTACGGCGTGCCGGGGGAAAGCCATTTCCGGCAAGGTGAAACTGGATGAGGAGGAAGGCCTGAGTGCCAGCGAACGCGCCGAAGGTTATGTGCTGACCTGCGTGGGTCACCCGCTCACCGACGACGTAGTGATCGAGATCGGCTAACGACGTCCTTCACTTCTAGATTCTAGCTTCTTTTATATTCCGCACCGTCCAGCACCAGCCCCTCCACTTTCCCAAACAAATTGAGCTTGAACTGTACGGCAAACTTCCCGTACCAGGCCTTGTCCCATGGCCCGTAGAAGGTGTCGTAATTCCAGTGCTCCGCGGTTCCGTTCTCCACGCCGTTGAGGTTAAGCCTCAGCGCATTTCCCTGCACGCTCACTTCTACGGTCCCGTACAAGGGATCTGTGTACTTGCCGGCATATTCGGTCAGCGCAAGTGAAGGCTTGGTTTCCTTTACCCGTTGTGCCTCGAGGCTGGCGATCTGCCGTTCCTGCTGGTTGTTCAGGTTGGTGTACAGCAACTTGATTTCCGTGCTCCAGTCACGGGTTCCGCCGAGCGAAAAAAGATCGAAGGCTTTGTACATCAGCGCATGCCGCACTTCGGCATGGTCGAGGTTGCCGAGAAAATAGTAACCCAGCGATGCGTCCGGTAACTGGGCGTGCAGGGCGATGAGCCCGGACAGACTGCCGGTATGAAAGTTGACCTTGTGCCCTTTGTAGTCGTGCTGGAACCAGCCAAGCCCGTAGGTCATCCAGTTGGGCTTGGTGAGTTGTTGGGTGGGATAGAATTGACTGGACGTGACCAGTGTATGTGGTTTGAACATCTCCGCCCAGGTCTGCGGCTTGAGTAAGCGATCCCCGGGAGTTTGCCCTGAGCTTGTCGAAGGATACTTGCTGCTGTCGAGCATGCACAACGTCCATTTGCTCATGTCGGTGATCGAAGACCATACTGAGCCGGCGGCACTTACTTCGTCGTCGTTGGTATGGCCAATGACCTGAATTTTGCCCTGGAGCCGGTAATGTGGTTTGGTGTAGTTGGCGTCCTTGATGTTTTTCAGTTTGGTGGCCGTGCGGGTCATGCCGAGTGGCTGGAAGATGCGGGCCTGGATGAATGCGTGCCAATTCTGGCCGCTGACTCTTTCAATCACCTTGCCGGCGGCGATGTAGAAAATGTTCTGGTAAATGAAACCGCCGCGAAAGGAGTAGGAGGGCTTGACCATCCGCATGCGGCGCAGGATTTCATCTTCCGGGATGTTCATCGATCCCCACAGATAATCGGTGTTGCCCACCCCGCTGTTGTGAAGCAGGAGATCACGTACGGTAAGTTCCCTGGTGACGTACGGCTCGTAAAGCTGGAATTCAGGCAGGTATTTTGATACCGGGTCGTTCCAGGAGAGTTTGCCTTCATCGACGAGGATGCCCAGGCAAACGGCCGTGATGGCTTTGGTGGTGGATCCGATGGAAAACAGCGTTTCGGAATCGGCGGGCGCCCCGGTGTTCAGGTCACGAGTACCAAACGCTTTGAGGTAAATGACCTTGCCGTCCTTGACCAGGGCCACGCCGGCACCGGGCACTTCCCATTGTTTCAGGGCAGCCTGGACGTAGGTATCGTACTCTTTGATCTGCTTGTCGAGGTCAGTGGAAGTCTTCTTTTGGGCCTGAAGGATGAAGCTGGTGACCAAAAGACAGAATAGGAGTAGTTTCTTCATGGTGGTTCGGGTTGCCATGAATGTAGTAATTCAGCCTAAGAATCTGAAAATCGATAAAGGCCAACGTCTTCGCCGACGCGGCTCGCGTACCGCGAACTTCACCTCTGCCGATGGAATGCTCAACCTGAAGTTCGCACGGAATGTGGTCGTGCTGAGGTAATCTGACTGCTTGGAAGAAAGGGCGAAGGTCGCGGCATGCTTCGACAGGCTCAGCAATGACTTTGCTATCGCTTCGGCCGTGAAGGCAGGGTGTACGATTATTTGTTTTGAACCAGCCCCAGCTGTCTCAGTGAAAGAAAATGCAGCCCATAGGCCAGTGGGACCAGCATCCCGGGAAGCATGACGAACGGAAACTTGGTCACCAGCAGGTTGGCGGGTTCATTCATGAAAACGCGGAACGGTACCGGCGTGGAGAGAATGGCAACGGTGACGATGTTGATGAGCAAGGCGAGAGCAACGTAGTTATAAATGTAAAGGGCGGTTTTATGGTTGGCCAGCCAGTAGGCAACAATCGGGGCGAAAAGACCGGAGAGCACGTCGAAGTTACGGCCTTCAAATGTCATTTGCACCGGCAGCTGGTCAAGGGCGAACGATGCCCAGATGAGTAATTCAACAAAGACACGGAAGAACTGGAGCCGGATGATGTTCCGGGCAGGGACAAGCTGGAGGAGTTCCTTAACCGCGGAAGAGCGCACCACCAGGATGATGGCCACGAGCGGAACGATCAGCACGATCACCAGCCGGGGTGGGAACGTGTCGAAATTGGTGAAAAACCCGGTGGCGGAAACGGACAGGAGAAAGATGGCCCAGGCGCTTACGCCCACCAGGTAGCGGCGAGCCACCGTCCGCTGACGGTCTGCTGTCCATGAGGTTAGTGCGATGCCGGCCTTCAGTTCGCGGTAGAGCAGCCCGTAGAAGACCACCGTGAGGAGCAGGAAACCTGCGCCGGTGAGGGAGAGGAGGGTAGACTCCATTTTACGATCAGTTTAAGGAAAGTAACGGATGGCAGGCAGATTCCCCAATGGGGTAGTGAGTATACGTTGAGCGTTGAGTATTGGATGCAGTGAGAAACCGAAAAATGCATAATGTGACATACTAATGTAGAAGTGTGATACTTTTACATTTTAGATTTGTCATTTTGCATTTTACATTTCCCAACCTTTCGTCATGTCAGCACCATCTGTTCCGCAGCGTCCCCCACGTCAATTCATTCCCGAACCTTTTACCGTCACCACCTGGGAGGCCCTCAAGCCCTGGTTCGACAACCTCGCCGACCGCCCCATCCTCTCGGCCGACGACCTGAGAAAATGGCTGCGCGACCGGAGTGAACTCGAGTCGGCGATCAGCGAAGACCTCGGCTGGCGTTATATCAAGATGACCTGTTACACGGATGACAAAGCCCTGCTCGAGCGGTACCAGGATTTCGTGGAGAACATCCAGCCTAAAATTGCCCCGGTCTCGGATCAATTGAACCGGAAAGTGGCCGACTCGCCCTTTCTCAATCAATTGTCCAAAGAGGAGGGTTATGCCATCCTCATCCGCAACCTCAAGAAGGATATCGAGATCTTCCGGGAAGAGAACGTTCCGCTGTTCACCGAGATCAACCTCGAGTCGCAAAAGTATGCCCAACTCAACGGGGCGATGACGATCGCGTGGAAAGGGCAGGAGCTTACCCTCCAGCAGGCGTCCGTACTGCTGCAGGAGACCGACCGACAGGTGCGTGAAGACGTTTACCGGCTGATCACCGAGCGACGGCTCAAGGACAAGGAAACCCTCGACGGTCTCTTTAGCAAGTTGGTTGACCTCCGGCATCGGGTGGCGGTCAACGCCGGCTTCTCCAACTTCCGCGACTACATGTTCAAGTCCTACGGCCGGTTCGACTATACGCCACAGGATTGCTTCAATTTCCACGACGCTATCTCTTCCGAGGTGGTTCCCCTGCTGGAGGAGCTCGCTGAAATGCGGAAAGAGCAAATGAAACTGGATTCATTGCGTCCGTGGGACAAAGCCGTCGACCCCCAGGGACGCGCGCCGTTGAGAGCCTTCAGCGGGGGAAAGGACCTTACCGCCAAAGGTGTTGAAGTGTTTCGCCGGCTGGATCCCTTCCTTGGCGACTGCCTCACCACTATGGAGACGATGGGTCACCTGGACCTGGAATCAAGAAAAGGCAAAGCGCCGGGTGGCTACAACTATCCCCTGGCGGAGATCGGCATCCCGTTCATCTTCATGAATGCCACGTCGACCATGCGCGACATGACGACACTCATGCACGAGGGTGGTCATGCGGTGCACAACTTCCTGACCAAGGACCTGGCCTTGTCCGACTTTAAAAATCCTCCCATGGAGGTGGCGGAGCTGGCATCCATGGCGATGGAACTCTTGTCGATGGATCATTGGGATGTTTTCTTCACCAATCCCCAGGACCTGGCCCGTGCCCGGCAGGAACAGCTCGAAGACATCATTGAAACGTTGCCCTGGGTGGCGACGATCGACAAGTTTCAGCACTGGATTTATGAGAATCCCGGCCATACGCCCGAGCAGCGACTCCGCCGGTGGAACATTACCTACCAGGAATTTGCCGATACGGTAACCGATTGGTCGGGGCTCGAAGACGCGCGCAGCTTTATGTGGCAGAAGCAACTCCACCTGTACGAGGTGCCGTTCTACTACATTGAATACGGGATGGCGCAGTTGGGCGCGATTGCCTTGTGGCGAAACTTCCGCCGAAATAAGTCTGAAGGGCTGGCGGGCTACCAGCGTGCCCTCAAGCTAGGCAACCTCCGCACGATTCCCGAGATCTACCAGGCCGCTGGAATCAAATTCGATTTCAGCAAGAGCTACATCCGCGAGCTGATGAACTTTGTGCGGGGAGAAATGAATAACTAAAAAGGAATAGGTGACTCCTGCACGGCGTTGTGTGTGTCGTCGAGTCGGGCTAAACCGAAAAATGCAAAATGTAGAAGCGGGAGGTGTCAACTTTTACATTCTACATTTATCATTTTACATTTTGCGGTTTATTTCAGCAAGTATGATCGTAGACGGCCACCCACTTCCCATTCTTTTCCCTGAACAATAAGGTAAACGACCCTTCCAGGGTGCCGTCTTTCCTTGTAACCGTGTACTTGCCCAGGACAATGTAAACGCCATCAGCGACCGGGGAGACCGACATGATGTCGAAGTGAAGATTCCCCATCAGTGCGAGGTCGGAGTAGCTCTTCCTGTATCCATCAAGCGTTTCCTGCCACCCGTTGTTCCGGCCCCGCTTGCTGTAGAACACCAGGGAGTCTGACTTCCAGTAACTTTCCATGAATCCCTCCAGGTCGCCGTTGTTCCAGGCAATCTGGCTGGCGTCAATGGTGGCGCGGATGGCGGCGATTTCGGCCTGCACGTCGCGGGGAGGCTTAGGCGGCTGGCAGGATCCCAGGAACAACAGACTTCCAAGCAGAACGAGGGTCTTCATGGGCAGGCGGTTTAGGCAAGTGAAGATAGTATTTTCAAGGCTTTCCTGCCCATGGGCTGGCGGAGGGGAAGTCGTCAAACCTTCCTATTTTGCGAGCCAATCTCCGGATTCATGAAAATCAATTTTTCCAAAGACGTTCTTCCCCACGCACTCGCGGTTCTTCTTTTCTTCCTGGTGACCGTGATCTTCTTCAGCCCGGTTTTCTTTGAGAACAAGTCGCTGAGCCAATACGACATCCAGCAGCACCTGGGCGCCAGCAAAGCCCTGCGCGATTACCGGGAGGCCACCGGGGAAGAAGGGCTTTGGGCCTCCACCATGTTCAGCGGTATGCCCGCCTACCTGGTCAACCTGCAGTGGAGCGATGGAGTCGTGGTAGGAATGAAGAGGGTGATGTCCTTGTTCCTGCCCCACCCGGTGTCGAATGTCTTCCTGGCGTTTGTTTGCTACTACATCATGTTGCTGTCGTTCCGGGTGAGACCCTACCTGGCCATGACCGGTGCCCTCGCCTTCGGGTTATCCTCGTTCATGATCATCGGGTTGATTGCCGGCCACAACGCACGCATTGGCGCCATCGCTTTCATGCCCCTGGTGATGGCAGGCATTCATCTCGTTTTCTCCGGTCAGCGAATCCTCGGTTTTGCGGTGACCGCCTCGGGCCTGGCGTTTCACCTCCGCGAAAATCACCTGCAGATGACCTACTACCTCATGATCCTTGTTGCCGGGTACGGACTCATGCAGCTGATCCTGGCCTCGAGGGAGAAGAAGCTGGCTGATTTTTTCAAGAACATTGGCCTGCTTGTTCCGGCGGTAGTGTTGGCGGCCGGAACCTTCTTTGGACAATTTTGGGCGATCACCGAATACAGCCGCTATAGCATCCGCGGTCCTTCTGAGCTCAAGTCGAATGCCTCCGATGATGCTACGGGGCTCAGCAAGGCCTACGCCTTCGAGTTCAGCAATGCCATTACGGAGCCCATGACCCTGTTCATTCCGAATTATTTCGGAGGGGCCAGCTCCGACTATCTCTTCCAAAACGAAAAGAGCGCCACGTATTCCGCGCTGGTGAATTCCGGCAGCAATGAATTGGCCAACCAGCTCGCGCCGCGATCCTCCGCTTATTGGGGACCACAGCGCATGTCGGCACCGTATTACGCCGGCGCTGTCATCTGTCTTCTCTTTGTGCTCGGTGCCGTGTTTGCCGACACGAAATACGTGATATGGCTGGCCGGCATCGCCCTCCTCGGCATCGTGCTGAGCTGGGGCAGCAATTTCGCGGCGCTTAACTATGCGTTGTTTGACTACTTCCCGGGTTACAACAAATTCCGGTCGGTGACTTTTGCGCTCATCCTGACGCTTTTTGCCTTGCCGCTGCTGGGCATGCTCGGGGTGGAAAAGCTTTTGAGTACGCCATGGAACAAGGAAGTGCAAAAGAAATTCCTGTGGGCTCTCCTGGTGCCGGGAATATGCCTGGTGCTGGCGGTCAGCGGCGGTTTCGGCAGTTTCCTCAAGCCGGAAGAGGCCCAGTTGCCGGCATGGTTTCGCTCGGCGCTGCGCAGCGATCGGATGGACCTGCTGCAGGCGGATGCGTGGCGATCCTTTTGGTTCACCTTGCTTGCCTGCGGGGTGTTGTTTGCATCGCTTCGTGGATGGGTGAAGTCTTACGTATTGACGCTGTCCTTGCTTGCCCTGTTGATCATTGATATTACCCTGGTCGACCGCCGTTACCTGTCGAAAGACAACTTCCAGCGCAAGCGGCCGGCGGCGTATCCGCTCACCAGCGCGAACCAGGCGATCATGCGCGATCCCGGCTACTTCAGGGTGTATGACCTCCAGGGGTCGATGAATGACGCTTCCGCTTCGTACTACCACAACTCCATCGGTGGATACCACGGCGCCAAACTTCGCCGCTACCAGGACCTGGTGGATAGCTGCGTCAGCCGGGAGACAGAAGAAATGATAAACGGCCTTCGCCAGGGCAAGGCCGACTTCACTCAACTGAGTGCGTTGAATATGCTTAATGTGAAGTACATCACGTATGGTGGCGAAGAAGGAAATATTATCCCCAATGCCAGTGCCAACGGGCCGGCCTGGTTTGTCCGGGAAGTGAAGCTGGTCAACAGTCCTGCGGAGGAACTCCAGGCGGTTTGCGGGGCAAACACCTCCCGTGTTGCTGTCGTCGACGGGTCGAAATTCAAGATCAATGCTCCCGGGACTTACGATTCGGCAGCCATGGTGAGACTGGTTGAACAGAAGCCTCCTTACCTGAAGTATGAAGCAGTCTCCGTGTCCGGCGGACTGGTGGTATTCTCCGAGATCTACTACCCGAAGGGCTGGCATGCCTTTTTGGACGGCAAGGAAGTACCGTTGATCCGGGCCAACTATGTGCTCCGGGCCATGGAGGTCCCGGCGGGCACACACACACTCGAGATGAAGTTTGAGCCGAAGCCCTATGTGGTTGGAAACAAAGTGACCATGGCCTCGTCCTGGCTGCTTCTCCTCGTCGTCGTGGGTGGCGTGGTGATGGCAGTTCGGAAATCACCGACACCCAACGCCGAGTAGCTGTACCCAGTTCCGGGTTCCG
>JAEUUE010000093.1 GCA_016787605.1 Cyclobacteriaceae bacterium | reverse complement strand
ATTTCTTGAAACCATTAAGGTATCCTCCGCAAAGTATAAGGTGCCGGTTAATCAGCTGTCCCCGGCAGAGTGCTCCCGCAAATACCCGCAGTTCAACCTGCCCGCTGACTTTCAACGACTCGAAGAGCCTGACGCCGGGCTCCTCACACCCGAGCGCTGCATCCTGCTGATGACGGAACAGGCTATCAAGCGGGGGGCCGTGATTCGAACCAAAGAGCGCGTCCTGGAATGGAAGCGGGAGAGTGGGACCATCACCGTGAAAACCGATCGCGCCACCTACACTGCCGGCAAGCTGGTGATCACCGCCGGTCCGTGGGCCGCCAAGATGATGCCGACGCTGGCCTCACGACTGACCGTCGTCCGGCAAGTATTGGCGTGGATGAAGCCCCAAAAGTGGGAGCCGTTCTCGATGGATAAGTTTCCCTGCTGGATCATCCAGGATGGAAACACCGATGGTTATGGCTTCCCGGTTCTTCCCGTGGGTAAATTCGGCGGACCGGTAGGACTGAAAATTGCCCTGCACCAGGGAGTCAGCGAGACCGTCGACCCGGATGCGGTCAACCGGAAGACCAGCGAACAGGATGAAAAGGCGCTGATCGATTTCATGAGGAAGTTCATCCCCGAGGGGTACGAGTCCACCCTCACCATGAAAACCTGCCTGTACACCAACACGCCCGACTACAATTTCATCATCGACTACCTCCCGGGCCACGACAAGGATGTGGCCGTAGCCGCCGGCTTCAGCGGCCATGGGTTCAAGTTTGTCAGCGTGATCGGTGAAATCATGGCCCATCTCGCCATGAAAGGCTCGACCCCGCTGCCCATCGGATTTTTGAGCGCCCGCCGATTCGGGTAACTACTAGTACGCACCGCCCAGTACCCAGCGCCCAGTACCCAGCGCCCAGTACCCAGTGCCCAGTACCCATGCTATTTGTATCTTGCAGCAGCAACTAGTATGTACTCCCGCTCCTGGCAAATCATCCGCGACGACACCAAGAAGACTTTCGAGGTCCAGGGACAGGAATCCAACACCGATCATTTTCTCAACCTCGTACACGGCATGCAGCGACAAGGAATGACCGTCTCGGCTGTCATCTTGCCGGTGACCAACCGCCATGCGAGCAAGGAGTCCATCGAGTTTACCGGCTACCGCCGCGATGAAGGCCTCTATGCGCGGCTCATGAAGGAGTATCAGCAGAAGATGCGCGGGGACGAGGCCTTTTGGGAAGAGGATGTATAATTTGCCAGCCATGAACATCGCCTTTACTGTTGTCTCCCGCAATTACCTGCCCGCCGCCCGGTCCCTGGCTCAATCGTTTCTGCAGCATAACCCGGGCTGGCAGTTTAGTATCGGGCTGCTGGAGAGGAAATCGGTGACCGTGGAGGCGCTGCCCGGCGAAGAGCTGCTGTATGTGGAAGATCTCGCCATCCCGGAGTTCGAGGCGATGAACAGGCAGTACAGCATCTTCGAACTGTCGTGCGCCCTGAAGCCGTTCTACGCGCACTACTTCTTCAACGCACGCGGAGCCGACCGTGTGATCTACCTCGATTCTGACATCCTGGTATTCTCTGCGTTTCGACTGTACGAACAGCACCCGGAAACAGAAATCTTTATCACCCCGCACCTCCTCGCTTCCGATGGGCGCGTGGAGCAGTATGAATTATTCATGCTCCAGGGTGGAATTTACAATGGGGGATTTGTCGGCCTTCGGCGCGGCCCCCAGGCTCTCGACTTCCTCGGCTGGTGGAAGGACCGGATGACCAAGTACTCCTTCCAGGGCAAGCCAGGACTGTTTGTCGACCAGGTGTGGCTTAACCATGCGCCTGCCTACTTCGACAGGACCTGCATCGTTCAGGATCCGGGGTGCAATGTGGCGTATTGGAATCTGACCGGCCGCAAGATCAGCGGCAACTATCGCGTCAATGAAGCAAGCGACCTGATTTTCTTTCACTACAGCGGTTACAAACTGGGTGAGCCCGACCGGATGTCGGTGTACCAGGACCTCCTGTCATTTTCTTCTCGCCCGGATGTGAAGCCGCTCTTCGACACCTATGCTGTGATGCTTCGTGAGCTCGGTCACGATGAGTACTCCAGGTTCAAATGCACCCTGGG
>JAEUUE010000085.1 GCA_016787605.1 Cyclobacteriaceae bacterium | reverse complement strand
ACCACCTGGTCCGAAGGATCCGCCACACTCGGCGTCGGGTTCACCGTGATCGTAAAGCTCTGAGACGTACCCGTGCACGTCAACGCTCCAAACGTGTACTCCGGCGTAACCGTAATGGTCGCTACCACCGGCGTGATCCCCGCGTTGGTAGCCGCAAACGCCGCAATGTTTCCACTGCCGCTCGCCGCCAAACCGATCGACGGCGTATCGTTGGTCCACGTGTAGGCCGTCGCTACGCCCGAAAAGTTGACTGCTGCTGTATTTGCACCTGCACAGACGGATTGATCGGTTGGATCAAGAACAGACGGTACAGGATTGACAGTTACGACCACGATCAGCGGAGTTCCGCTACAGGTTCCTGCAACCGGCGTCACGCTATAGGTTGCCGTTCCGGGCACTGCTCCCGAAGCAGTCAGCGCCTGGACAATTGGGCCGGCAACGGGCACAGCCTGTGCTGTGGCTCCGGTAACTCCAGACTGGACAACAGTCCATGTATATAATGTTCCGGGAGTTAGATTGGGATTACTTAGAACAATCCCTGTATTCTGGCCAGAGCAAATAACCTGAGAAGATGGAGTAGCCAACACATCGGGAGTTGGATTGACGGTGATAGTGGTGTTGTCTGTTGCCGTAATACCGTTACCATCGCGAATGGTCACGGTATAGAGGGTTGTCACCAGAGGGGTTGCCACCGGATTCGCAATTGTAGAACTGCTGAGTCCGGTAAGCGGTGACCAGGAATAAACAATTGGTACGTCTCCACTAACCGTTGTACCCAGGGAGACGGGTGTGCCCGCACAAACTGTTACGCCGCCACCTGTAATGCTTACGGTTGGCGGTGCCAGCCGAATTCCGGTACAAACAGTATTGACTCCGGATGCCAGCGGTACGGCGGACAGGCTCATGGTAGTTCCTGAAAGCGCAACGTCTTTTTTCCATGGATTTGAAACCTGGTCGAAATTACCGGAGAGATAAGCTCCAGCCGTTGCGGCCACTGCTCCAGTTACCTCTCCGCCAACAAAAGTTCCGGTAACGTCGGCAAAAGCACCTGAAATTCCAGATTGTGAGATCACCCAATAACGATTGAGATAGTTTGTTGCACTGGCATTATTGGGATGCTTGGCAGCAACGACGCGAGCGCTTACATAGGCAGAAGAAAACGTTCCAGCTGTAACATTGACCTGGAGCGGTGAAGGATTGGGAGCACTATCCCCGATCGGAAAGGTAAATGAACCCGTGGCACTATATTCTTTGCGCATCTCACCACCACCGGACGCCAATACTATTCCGATTGGCGCCGGCGCAGTCGCCGTGGGACCAAGGGTAAGGATGTTTGTTCCCAAATTAACGTTGCCTGCCGAAAGTGACAGGGCGCCATTTACCCGGGTTGCACCGCTCAGGACGGCATCGCCGGAAGACTGGATTACGGTCAGGTTGTTGTAGGTGGTGGGAAAAATTGTTTGGGAGGCGCCACCATAGGTGACGGTATTGCCGGCGTTGATGGCATTCAGCGTGGATATTCCAACTGATCCGGAAAGCTGCAAAGTGGAACCAGAGGCTTGCGTTAGATCACCAGTACCATTCAGTGCGGTGCCTACGGTCAGGCTATTGTTGTTTATAAGTGTAATTCCCGAAACGTTTACGGTCGGGATGCTCAAGGTACCGGTCAGGCTTTGGGTATTGGTATCAAAAGTGTTTGTACCCGCGCCGGCGGTGAATGTGCCGTTGTTGGTTATCCCCCCTCGGAAAGTGACGTGCGAGTTGCCGGAGTTGTTCCAGTTGGCGCCTGTGGAAACAGTCACGAGGCCGGTGAACGTCTTTGATCCGGCCGCCCCGGTAATGTTCAATACGGCTGCACCTCCGGAGCCGATGGTGGTTGTTCCTGCGTTGGAGAAGTTGAACGCACCCACACTGAATGAGGTGCCGTTACCGACGGTGAGGTTGCCCGACAGGCTGGTGGTTACCGCCGTGCTGGCCGCTGCGGTTCCTGAGGTGGTTACGTGGTGCAGCGAAACGGGAGAGGACCCACCGATCGTTTGAACCCCGCCGATAAAATTCGTGGTGCCGGTTCCGGGGACCATCGTGGCGCCATTGTTGGTCAGGTTACCGGAGAGGTTAGTCGTTGTTCCTGCCGTGAAGGTTCCGGCGCTCAGGAGGAGCGCATTTGAAACATTGAGTGTGGCGGGCCCTGCAAAGTCGCCAAGCGTCTGCGTCAGGTTCGCGACGCTCAGTGTGGTTGTGCTTCCTCCCACAGACAATGCGCCCCCGGCCTTGTTGACCACCAGGTTATTAAAGGTCTGTGTGGCAGAAGTTCCATTAATCTGTTGTGCACCAGCCCCGTTGAAGGTAACGGTCCCTGCTCCTGGTGTGAAGGTAGCCCCATTGTTCGTGAAGTCGCCCGCCACATTGGTGTTGGTTCCTGCGGTAAAAGTGCCGGCTGTGAGGATGATATCGTCTGAGAGCGTGAGCGTGGCCGGACCCGTGAAACTCCCGGCAGTTAAGGTCAGATCCACCGCGTTGATGGTTGTCGTGCTGCCGCCAACGGTGAGGGCCCCACCTGACTTATTTATTACGATATTATTAAAAGTCTGGATTGCATCGGTGCCATTGATTTGTTGAGCAACCGCAGCATTGAAATTGATCGTGGATGTGCTTGGTGTAAATGTGCCCCCGTTATCTGTCCAATCACCTGCCACATTGTGCGTGAAACTGGCTCCATCCCAAGTGGCGCCCGAATTGAGGATTACGTCGCCGCCAATGGTAAGGCCTGTAACCGCCGCGGTACTGGCAGTGCCTGAAATAGTGAAGTTGCCGGCGATGCTCGTAGTTCCTGCCTGCAGGGTTTTGGTCCCACTACCCGATAATGTCAAATTGCCGCCGATATTGACATTGTTGATCGTTTGGGCACCTGCCCGATAGTATTCAACTGTCCCTGCCAAAGGCACCGCGACTGAGGCAAATGAATAGTTTGAACCCCAGTTTGGGGCCCCAACTCGCAACGTTCCTGCTGTAAATGTCGGGGATGTAACCGTTAAGAGAAAAGTTGCTGGATCAAAGGTTCCGTTGGTTAAAGTAAATGTACTTGAGGTGCTGCCAAAAACAGTAATAGCACTTGCCATGGTTACGGTACCGCTCACCTTGTTTATGTTTAGCTGACCATTGGTTGCGGCTGCGCCATTTATTACCCCCGAGAGTATCTGATTGCCGGTCCCATTTAGCGTTAAAGCAAAAGACCCGGTCGCTGTGCCATTGAATGTGTAATCGCCACCAACATTGATTACCCTGGCAGTAACTCCACCGTTGAGATTTCCAGTCCCCGAAAAGTCTGCAGAGACAGTTAATGACTGGCCAAAGCTTATGGTCAATTGAGATGGGGCTGCGGCAATATTTATGGAGGTGCACGCTGACGGAACATTAACAGTCACTGTGAACCCGCCTTCTATAAAGACAATATCCCCCGCCACCGGAAATATCCCTGGTCCGACAGCCGCACCGCCACTCGATAGAGACCATGTATTATTATTGTTCCAGTTGCCCGTGGCCCTGGAATAATACGTCACCGCTTCCGCGCTGAAGGCAGCGACGATCAGAACTAAAGTCGCTAGACTTCTAAGGATCAACGGGAAAGCGTATGAATGACGAAACTTCACCGGGGGGTCAAGGTTATTGATGCTGGAATTGCCGTCAACAGCCAACCTTGGAAAGAAGTTGAAGAATCGGAGAAATGCGGAAAAGAGGACAACGGTAAAGGTCTCTTCATAGGAGGCGGCCAACTGATCTCTGTATATCCCTAAAACACCAAAAGTAACCCAATTTAAGCAGTTTTGGGCCTACTTTTCGAACTTTCCTTCGGGATTTACTTTGACCAGGGTCATCTTATACTCCCCCGCGTCCGGGCGGCCCGTACGCATGGTGCCGATGATTACAATTCGACCGTCGGGAAGCTCCTGAAGCGAGCCACAAGAGTCTATTCCTTCACCACCAAATACGATGGGCTGGCTCCACGCAAGCGTACCATTCTCGTTTACACGCGTCAGAATCCAGTTCTGGTTACCGTTGAAACCGTTCTCCTCCGCCAGGATCAGGAACCCCCTGGTGATAGCCGAGCGCGCCACCGCCGTCCGGCCGCTCAACGAGGAGCCCAGTGTGATCGACAGGTTTTTCTCCCGGGCCAAGGCGTCAAAACCATTTACCGGGTCAGGATATAATGACTCAACAAAATACAGGTCAGATGGGCTGGAGCCCGACTGAACCAGCCCAGTCATGACAAAACCACTAGGTGTATAACAAAATGAAGACATTCGCTCGTCAGCAGAAATGCTGCCTGAAGGCGTGACTTGGCTGAAGGGAACACCTTGTGATCCTATACCGAAAAGCCAAAAATTGTAGTTAACCGTAGGGTGGCCACTGGGCGGATTGTTCGTGGCGCCAAAGACATAGTAATCTGCCCAACCGGCCACGGTTCCCTCCACCACTTTCACGGAATAATCATCGCTGTAGTAGCCATAGGACTGCTGCCAGCTGATGGGGTACTTCGTCAAATTACTGTAAACACGAAGTTGCATGGCATCTCGGGTGTCTGCCTGGCCGGCCACAGGCGTCTTGCTGCCGATATAGGTCGTTGAGCCAGCAATAATGAAACCATCCGAGATTTCGGTAACCGAAGATACATCCTCATCCCCGGCCGTCCCCACAAAATCCACGAATACCGTGTTGCTGTCAATCTTCACCAGATCCGGTGTCAAGGTCATAATCATCGCATCGCGATGACTTCCCTTAGACGTGTTACCCACGAGAACAAGGTTGCCATTCTTCATCAATTCAATGTCCCTGGCCTCGTCGATTCTTCCAGGAGCTCCAAATACCTTCTCCGTAATAATCGTACCCTTCGCGTCCACCTTCACCACATACCATTGCGTGGAGGTGGAGTCCGTGGCACGACTGGTCCCAAACAAGACCAGGCTTCCATCCGGCAAAGCCACCAGGTCAACCCCGGTCTGATCGCCATCCCTGCCATAAAACTTTATGAAGTGGGTGGAAGCAGGGTCTTCCACCGAATCCGTGGTCTGACAGGAGACCAGGAGAACTACCAGAAGACCTGCTATCATCCAGTATTTCATTTGCTCTCCCCTCCTTTCTTACGAATCGACCGGGCTACCCCTTTGGTCCTCGCCTTCTTTACTTTTCTCGGGTCGTACAAGGGCTTGACAAAACCAAAGGATAAGGATAGGTTATCCATCCGGAACAAGTCGCTGACATAATGGTAGCGCGTGACGTTGGTCGAGAGATAGGCACTCCGATTGCCAACCTGCGCCGGGTTAACGGCGAATTCATCCTGATAATAGATTGTGGACTGATCCGCCAGGTTGGTCAGCCCCGCCATGTAACGCAAATCGGCATAGATGTAATTCTTACCAATCTTGTAGCGAGTGCCGATACCCATCACCCAGGAAAAAGCCATGCGATTGCGCTGGTTGGTCACCGTTTCTGAAGGCCCTTCGGCCACCAGGCTTGACCCGTTCGGCTTGTTGTCGGTATAATTAAACTGGTTGGTCGCCGACAACAGGTAGCTCGCCGCCAACCCGGAGTAGACAAACGGTCTCCAGGATTTATTCAGGGTGAAGGAGTACTTCGCGTACAACGGAAAGTCGAGCCATGACTGGCTGCCCAGGATCAGGGTCTTGTCATTGTCAATCCCGTTGGTCAGTGCGCGCTCGAAGCCGGTAAGCGAAAAATTTCCCTCCAAGCCCAGGCTGAGGTTATCCGTGATGTTCCAGTCCACACCGGCACCCACCTGGAAGCCGAAGCGAAGGGGATTCGAACTCGTTTGACCATACGGCTCCGTGGAAATGGCATGAATCAACCGGTAGAAGGAAGTGTTCAATCCCAGCCGGAAATGCGGTGTAAAAATCGGTGTTGCCGTGTACTGCTTGCTCAGGTAGACGATATCGATCGGATGGTCCGTCTCGTTGGGAACAAACTCGGGATCTGCCTTGAGCAATTTCAGGTAGTTGTCACCCGCGGTAATCGGGTCGTCGAGGATCAGGTAGGTCTGGCAGAGGATCAGATAAGCCCTTACCAACTGGTCGTTGGAAAACTGACCTCCCGTAAGACATCCGCTCAGGATGGAAGGAATTCCATAAAAATGCCCGGCTTCAAACTCCGCCTCGGCTTTGCCCAACCGTTGTTCACAGTCGATCTCGGAGAGCCGGATGGCTTGGGCCTGCGCCTGGGCGAACACCGAATGGGTTGCCGCGAAGAATAACACGAGGAATAGTGAAACCCGGCCGCTCGTCATCAGAAGTCACTTATCAATAAACTCTGACAGGTCGCCTCGTAGGAGATGCCGTTGGCCACGTAAATGTCCCATTCCTCCTTCGTCATGTTCCGTTTCAGCTTCGGGCAAATCCGTTCGGCCAGCATCCTGGGATCTGTCGGCCACACCCGCACCTCCCCGTCATTGCAGGAGGCCAGCAGGTGATTCGAATCGTGAGTAAAGGCGAGCTTCCAAACGTTGCCCTTGGTGCTCTTGTCGTCCATGACGATGGGAAGGTCTTCCTCATAGTCGACCACCCACATGTGAAGTTTTTTGTCCAGCGACGCGCTGGCCAGCAACAGGCCATCGGGGCTGAATTCCACATCCGATACCGCTGCGTTGTGACCTCGCAGTTCCTTCAGGGTGCTCATGGTTACATAATCCATCAACTTCACGGAGCCTCGCCAGGTAGAGTCGCCGGGTATTCCGGTGTAGCTGACGTCCTTGAACTCCGTTCCATAGGCCAGCACCGGCCGGCTGGGATGGAACGCCACCGACCACACCCGAACATGATTCAATGATTCATCCCGCCGCAGATCGAAGGTATTGGTGGCCAGGTCCATCATGATCAGTTGTCCTGACGCGGAAACGGCGGCCAGTAATTTGCCATCGTGACTGATGTCGATGGACTTGATATCGTAGGGCAGCTTGGCCAGCTGCTTGCTTTCTCCCGTAGCGGGATTGGTCAGACGGATCTGGTGATCCGAACCGGCCGAGACAAAGCCGGATCCGTTCGGGAGGAACTTCAGGTCCACAATAAAGCCCCGATGCCCTCTGACAGCCAACGGCTTCTCGCCAGGTTTGGTAAGGTCAAATACCTGGATGGCCGAGGAGTCGCTTCCATTGACGAGGTAATGGTCATCGGCGCTCAGCGCAAGTACCCGGTTGGGATACGGGTTGGCGTCGATCAACTCATCCGCATCCAGGGTTAAGAAATCCCCTCTGAAAATCCGCCCGTCGTTACCAGTCGTATAGAACTTACTTCCCTTTTGAGAGACGGCCAGGGCATACATCTTGTTCTTCAGGTTGCCCGGCACCCTGGCCCGGTTGAAGTTGTAGTCATTCGAAAGCTTGGCGACCGAATAATACAATCCTTTGAACACGTACGGATCATACTGTTTGCCCCCGTACTTCGTGTGGTACAGGTAACCCTGCATGGCCAGCAAACCGGCCAGCGTCGGGTCGTCCATGGTTTCCGACTTGGCTTCCAGCGACTGTGCAATGGACAGATACAACAGGGCATTGGCCCGGTCGCGCTCACGGGTAGCCAATAAGGTTTGCTCTTCGGCACGTTCACGCTGAATGCGTTCCTGCCCCTGAGCTTCCTTGGCGATCCGTTCCTGGCGCAACGCCTCCTGCAGGTTTCGCTCCGCCTCAGCCTGGGCAATTTTCGCCGCATTCAGAGCCACGTTCAATTTTTCGTTGGCCTCGGCAGTCCGCTGCTGACTAATTATCGCCGTTTTTCTTGCCTCCTCCGCCTTATCTCGCTCCCTGAAGGCATCTTGCTCAGCCAGTAAGGCTCGGCGCTCGCCCTGCCTCGCCAGTTCAGCCTGTTCTTCGGCCCGGAGGGATTGCATGAATCCATAGATCATGAAAAGGATAGCGATGATGGCGGCTATACCGAGGACTACCGAGAAGGCGCGGGCGCGTCGGAGGGCACGGCGCTGCAACAACTCCTGGTTCTTGAGTTCGGCCTCATACGTAATCCGGCTGGTATCCAGGAACACGATCGCCCGCTCAAACGCGGGGTCATAGCGTTGCGCCCAGGCTCGCGTGGGTCGCTGCTTCTTCTGCCAGTTCAGCGCCAACTGCAAATCGGGAGGACGCCACAAGCCGGCTTTACCGGTCTGGTACAAGGCGGCGGCATCGGAAATGCGCTTGTACATCTGGGCCGATTCGTACTCTTCGTCAACCCACGCCGTGAGTCGGGTCCAGATGCGCATGAGGCTCTCATGCGACAGTTCGATCTGGCTGTTGCCGTTGAGCTTGACATGTGCGCCAGGCATCAGGAAGGAACGGCCTGTCTTACGGAACCGATCAATCACCTGGATAACATCATCCTCTGTGGCGCCGCACAATTCGGCGACGACCTTAACTTTGGCAGGCCGGCGAAGACCCTGGTTCTCCTGGTTCTTCTCCGTGATGCTCTTGAAAAGGACTTCGGCAATTTCCTTTTCCGGAGGAGTAAGTTCTTCGTAGGCTTCGTTGGCGTGAAGGGAAAGGGCCTGGCTGATTCTTCCTACGGCATTGTAATGGCGCAGGTCCATCGGTTCGCCAGGCTCACGGTTAGCCACCCAATAATCCCACGTCCGCATCAGCGCATGCTGAAGAATGGGCAACTGGTCCTGGTTATCCCCTATGTCATTGAGTAGTTTCTTCACCAACCGGGGGGCGATTCGACCTCCGCCGACGGCGACCGGGCCTTCAATGGCGAGCCTTTTTTGCTCACGTCCCATTTGCGGGACGAGGTAGTTGCTCTGATTGATGACTTCGGTGAGCCCGGTAAACACCGCGCAGTCTCCGATGAAGTCTGAACGCAGGCTGAAGGACACATAAATGGGAACTTCCCGCTGATGGATGGCATTCAATACCAGCGCGACAAACTGGGCCGACTCCTCTACAGCTTCCTGGTCCGTTGCGCGGTAGCGGATGAGTTCTTCAAACTGATCAATGAGAAGAAAGAAATTCTGGCTGTCCTCTCCCTGCAGGTATCGAATTACTTCAACCAACCCATAGGAACTGCTTCTCAATACCGACCGAATAATCGACTGCTGGATGGGTTTGTCTTCCGGTTTGAGCTTTCCTGATCCGACGAGAAAACCTACGATTGCATCCGTGAGGTTGGTGATGGGCGAACTTCCCGGGCGGGTTGGGATCACCTGCCAGTTAGGGCCGTTCTCCGTGAGGTAGCCGCCATACAAGACCGGCACGAGGCCGCAAGAAACCAGACTGGATTTACCACTCCCTGAGTAACCCATGATGGTCACGGAGCGGTGTTTCGATAGCTTGTCGAGGATTTCGTCAACCTGCCCTTCCCGTCCAAAGAAAAGATGGGATTCTTCTATCGTGAACGGTCGCAAACCCGGGAACGGGTTATCCAAGGAAGGTCTTATGTCCTCCTGGATCGCCGGTCCTTCGGCCATCAAATCGCCCGTGGGTTGGGGATAGCTCACTACTGACACAACTATAGGATCAGAAATTTAGCGATAAATGTGGGTTCTGCCTTACGTTTTCGTGTTCAAAAAATCACAATCCGATGGTGCCTATCAGGCACCCAAGTCTAAAAAATCATTGAAAAATAGGCTATTTCACACATAATCCAAAATCCGGTCCGCCAATTTCACATTGGCAGCCATCAGCTCGTAGACGTGCTCCTTGCTGATCCTCAGGAGGAAAGCTCCTTCCCGGGTCACCAGTATGTTGGAATTCAGATGCCCCGGGGAGGCCAGCATCTCGCCGATAAACTGACCCTTCGTGAATGTGGCCTTCTTTACCCCTTGGTAAATGTGATCCACCTCCCCTTCGTAGACGATGTAGAAACTGGTATTGGTCTTTTCATCAATTCCCACCGACTCGCCCGGCTGAAGGACCGTCTCGGTAGACCAATCGGCCAGGAACGAAAGGGCCAATCCCGATATGCCCTGGAATATTTCCAGCTCCCGGTAAAACTGGATCTTGTCGAACATGGAATGCCGCACCTCGGCATGTCCGGAGAGAATCAGGGCATCCATCTGACGTTTGGCCTCCGCGCCAAACCGTTCCATGTTTGTCTCGTATTCTTCCGGGCTGATTTGATGAAGTGCCCAGGCAGCCATTTCCCTGATTAAGGGATCAGGGTTAAACAATTGGGCGATCAGGTCAAGATTGAAGTCGGCAATCTTCTCTGTCCCGATCTGCCTCAACACGCACGACTTCGTCCACCGGTTCGTCTGCGTAAATTCCCGATTGAGCATGAATTTCAAGACGAGCCGTTCATCCAGGGGCACCCGGGGATAAAACTGCTCCAGCCTTCTGCTGCGTTCCTGGTCCGACAGTTCATCCAGGCAAGGAATCACCCGCTGCTTGAGCTGATCAGAAAGAAACACATCCAGCAGCTCGATGGCAAACGCAATACCTTCCACCGTTCCGGAATCGATATTTTCCTTAACCAGTTGTATCGACCTCGGATCGTACAGCATCGCCAGGAGCATGTAAACGTGCTCGATGTCGTTGGCAATCTCTGCCCGCAAGGCGTCCTTTACATCATGGGCCACTCCCGAAGAGCCCAGTTCTTCGATCGCCGCATAGTTCCATGCGATATCACCGATGTCGTTTTCAATGGCATACCTGATCCGGGGACCCTGGGCCTCATTGGCTTTGAAGCCGGCATCCCCCAGGGCGAGCAACACCTTGGAAACGACCACCTTATCCGGATAGTCGATCTTGTTCCACAGCAAGTCGCGGGCATGCTGACCACCAATGCGGCCAATGATCTGCACGATGGAGTTGAGCATCAGCGCGCTCTGGCCTGTGCGGTAGAACGAAGCATCCAGGATATTCAACGCTTTACCGCCAATAATGACCAGGGCATCGGCGGCCTGGTTGTTGTAAAGCGGGTTGGCCAGGTTTTCGATGAGCGCTCGGATCACTTCGGGACTGCTTCGCTTCATGGCCGTCTTGATTGCGGTTTGCCTGACGTTCGGGTCGCCGTCCGAAAGCAATTCAATGAGGTAGGAGATGTTCTCCTCCGCCATGGTGTGGAGAAGAAGCTCGGCCGCATACTGGCGGTCACCCGGCTCATTCGACCGTGCCAGCCGGGTCAGCCTTGACTTGGTAATATCTCCCCCGTTCTTGATGAGCATCTCCAGCTCAGACCGGGTGAGCAGGTTCTTGTCCGACACCTGTGCCCGTCGTGGGTCATACTTGATGACATACCGGTCAGAGACAGAAAGCCCTTTCATCTCATTCATCCGGCGTTGGGCAAACTCATGAACTTCCGGCCGTTCATTGCGGATGAGCATATTCACCCACTGCGTGGCACCCTTCGGGTTGATCTTCTCCAGCAGCTTGTAGGAGAATACGGCTGTACCGGGGGCGTCTCCAAAGAGGTGGCCCTCCAGTTTTCTGGTAATACGCTCCATACCCAACTCCAGTTTCTCGGCGGAGCTTTGGGCGGCCTCCAGCTTGGCTTTGATTTTCGCCTTATACCCGGCGTACATTTTGGTGATCACGAGAAAATAGAATCCCGTGAGCACACAAAGAATAATCGGCATCCAAACGATCTGGAAGGCCGCCATAGAGGCAAAGATCAGGATCAATGCGCCGGCCACCAGTCGCCCGGACTCGTTGACCACGCCTTCCACCTTCGACTGAATGCCAAACCGGGACCGGCTGTCAAGCGGGATGAACAGGAGCTTGAACATCGGGTTCTCCAGCGAATCGCGGATCATGTTGTTGAACAACCGGGTGAGCGCGACAAAGAGGAAAAAGAACGCGAAAGTCTCCGGCGCCATTTCAGGGGTGTAACCGAAAAAAAGTCCACTCACCATGGCACTGAGCGCGAAGAAACCGACGATGGTAGGAAGAAGGAGCAACGCCACCCGGATGCCGTAGTTGCTGACGATGCGGTCGTTGACAAACGTCTGCATGATGAAGCTCAATCCAAAAACGGCTGCGTTGAAAAAGGCCAGGAAGCTGGTCAGCGAACCCTGATCGGGGTACTGGACCTTGATGAGTTCCTGAAACGTAAACTGCCCCAGGATCAGCATGACCATCGAGATAACCAGGAAGAGCGACAAGAGCTTGGTGTACGGATCGGATACCACCCGGGTAATGCCCGCATCCTCACGTGCTGTCGCATCAAACTCCTGGGGGTTATTCTTCGCGAGCGGGAACCTGACCGAAATGATAATAAAGAAAGAGGCCGAAATGACCATACTGATCGCACAGACAATCAGGTAGTTATCAGTTTCCTGGAACAGGTTGTAGGTGATGGGAATGAGCAGGTTGGCCAGGATCACGGCGGTCAACTGGCCTGTGTCAATCCAGCCGATGATGCGCTTGGATTGGCGGAAGTTGAACAATCGACCAAAGACCCCCCAGTAACTCAGCAACAACACGGTGGTGATCGGACCGATCAGGCAGAACATGGTAAAGATGATCGGCTTCTGGTAGTCGCCCGGGCCAAAGTGATACCCTACGTAGAAGAAGATCGTAAGGCCGGTGATCAGTGTCATCGACACGCTGGTCAACCAGCTGAATCGAATCTTGTTCTGGGCAAAGGAGAAAATGGCCGTGGCCAGGATGCCCAACGCTCCTGAATAGAAGAAGGCCTGATTCAACTGGTCGCCCAGGGTGTTGAGGAAGAGGGATTCGGCCACCACACTGTAGGTAGCGAGGAAGGTACCCATGAAGAACCCGGCGCCCAACATCAGGAGCACCTGGATGCGCTCCTCCTCCCTGACGTTGAGGTACTCGAACAGTTTGTTCAGCATTGCTGAAAGTTACAGTCTTGGGCTGGAAAATAAAAAAGCCGGAGGTCCTCCGGCTTTCTTGCAGGTCATGAATCGGCCTATTTCTTCTTTGCCTTGTCGACCGAGTCTTTGGCGGCAGGCTTTTGGCTCTGCTTCTCCAGCTGGTAGGCTTCATTCAATCCTTTGATCACCTCTTTGCTGATATCCAGGCTGTCGCTGGCAAAAAGCACATCGCTTGCCACGTTGTACTTGAAGATGATCTGGACGCCTCTTTCCTGGCTGTATTTCTTGAGGTAGGCTGTCACTTTATCGTATAACTCCTTATTCATCTTCTCCTGCTCGATAAGCATCTGCTGGGACAGGCTCTCCTGGTACAACTGGAGGTTGTTGCGCTTCTTCGTAAGATCTTCTTCCACGGCACGGGCTTGCCCGATGGTCATGTTGTTTACATTCCGCTGGTAGGATTCAAACTCCCCCTGGAGGCTGGCCGCCCGGGCGTTGAGGTCCTGGTCCAGCTGTTTGCCTTTAGCTTCCAGTTTTTCGCGGCCTACCTTGGAGTAGTCGTAATACTTCAATACGGTATCGGCGTTCACGTAAGCCATGGCAAGATTCGAAACCGAACCTCCCGCCACGGAGGATGACGAACTAGAACCGCTGAAGTGCAGGTAATAGAGAACTACCACCGCGAGGGCCAGCACTACATTCAGGACAACAGAAATATTCTTCATAGCAAGGTTAAATTGGGTGGCAAATATAAGGGAATAACCGGTTAACGGTCATACCACTTCGCATACATGGGATAGTTGCGCGCCGTGCGGGCAATAACTTCCCGCATTTCCGGGCCGATATCCTTCAGGCGCCGGGCCGGAATACCACCATAAATTGACCCCGGTTCGATCACGGTACCGGGCAACACGATGGCCCCGGCCGCAATGACCGAATCGTTGCCCACCACGGCATCATCCATGATGATGGCACCCATCCCGACCAGGATATTGTCGCCGAGGGTGCATCCATGAACCACCGCGGCGTGCGCAATAGAAACATTGGAACCAATAACCGTCTTTGCCTTCTGGTAGGTACAATGAATAATCGCCCCATCCTGGATGTTGGTATTGTCGCCGATGGTTATGGAATGAACATCCCCGCGAACCACGGCATTGAACCACACCGTGCAGTTGGCTCCCATGGTGACCTCTCCCACCACCACGGCCGTATCGGCCAGGAAGCAATTCTCACCAAACACAGGGGTCTTCCCCCTCACCGTCTTGATAATGGCCATAGCTAATCGAATTCCAAAACTACCCACAATCTCCAAAATAGTAGCTGACAACTTGTCACATAAATTGCCCGGATATCGTAAATTTGCGGTCCTATGGCCGAAGAAAAGTTGTTGATTGAGGATTTGGACCTGATCTCCGAAGGCCAGGGCGAGGGACAAACCGATGCCCGGGTAACGGCTTCCACCCATACAGGAGGCAGCCGGAAAGTATACATCGAGAGCTATGGTTGTCAGATGAATTTCTCTGACAGTGAAATAGTTGCATCAATTCTCCAAAAGCAGGGCTTTGATACCACCTCCAACCTGGAAGAGGCCGATGTGGTCTTTTTGAATACCTGCTCCATCCGTGAAAAGGCAGAGCAAACCGTCAGGAACAGGCTCCAGCAGATTAATGGGCTCAAGAAGGAGAAACCGGAACTGCTGGTGGGGGTGCTGGGCTGCATGGCTGAGCGCCTGAAGTCCAAATTCCTGGAGGAAGAGCGGATCGTTGACCTGGTGGCGGGCCCTGATGCCTACCGCGACCTCCCCCAGCTGATCGAAAAGGTCGACGAAGGCCAGAAAGCGGTGAACACGTTCCTTTCCCGTGAAGAAACATATGCCGACATCAGCCCGGTACGCCTCAATTCCAACGGCGTAACTGCTTTTATATCCATCATGCGGGGGTGCGACAACATGTGCACCTTCTGCGTGGTCCCGTTTACCCGCGGACGCGAACGGAGCCGCGACCCCCACTCCATCGTGGCCGAAGCCGAGGATCTCTTTCAGAAAGGGTTCCGCGAAGTAACCCTCCTTGGTCAGAACGTGGATTCGTATACCTGGAGCGAAGTGGAAAACAACAAGGCCCGGCTCAACAGCAGGCAAATTGACAACCGGGTCAATTTCGCCCACCTGTTGGAACGCGTGGCGCAAGTGAGCCCCGAATTACGCATCCGCTTCTCGACATCTCATCCCAAAGACATCACGGATGAGGTGCTTCACGTGATGTCTCGTTATGATAACATCTGCAAGTACATCCACCTGCCTGTACAAAGCGGCAACACAAGAATACTCGAGCGAATGAACCGGGGATACAGCCGGGAGTGGTACCTGGAACGGGTGGGCAGGATCAAGGAAATACTGGGTCCGGATTGCGGACTCTCCTCCGACATGATCGCCGGGTTCTGCGGCGAGACCGAAGAGGAACACCAGGATACCCTCTCCCTGATGAACGAGGTCCGGTATGACTTCTCGTACATGTTCATGTATTCGGAACGGCCCGGAACCCTCGCGGAGAAACGGTACAAAGATGACATCGCCGAGGAGGTCAAGAAGCGGCGGCTCTCGGAAATCATTGCGTTGCAGAACAGGCATTCACTGGAGAACAACCAGCGCGATGTGGGCAAAACGTTCCGGGTACTGGTGGAAGGTCCTTCCCGGAGATCCCCGGATTTCCTGCAGGGACGGAATTCCGCGAACAAGGTGATTGTGTTTCCCAAAAAGAATAAAGTGAAGGGTGAATACGTCCAGGTGAAGGTAGACCGGTGTACCGGCGCTACCCTGATGGGCGAACTAGTGGAGTAAGAACTATGGCTATTACCGACGCAGAAATTCAGAGTGTCAAACAACGCTTTGGCATCATTGGCAATGCGCCCCTGCTGAACAACGCCGTTCGCGTGGCCATGCAGGTGTCTCCTACCGACATGACCGTGCTGATCACCGGAGAGAGCGGCAGCGGAAAAGAATCGTTCAGCAAAATCATTCATGCACTAAGTCCGCGTAAACATGGTCAGTTTATCGCCATCAACTGCGGCTCCATCCCGGAAGGAACTATTGATTCTGAGCTATTTGGCCACGAGAAAGGATCGTTCACCGGCGCACATGAGGCCCGCAAAGGCTACTTTGAAGTAACCAATGGAGGAACCATTTTCCTCGATGAAATCGGCGAGATGCCGCTGGGCACCCAGGCCCGCCTTCTCCGTGTGCTGGAATACGGTGAGTTCATCAAGGTGGGTTCCTCGAAGGTGCTGAAGACGGACGTGCGTGTGGTGGCCGCCACCAACGTAAATCTCCAGAGCAAGGTGGAGGACGGCAAGTTCCGCGAGGATCTCTATTACCGGCTGAACAGCGTTCCCATCTATGTTCCCCCGCTTCGCGAGCGCGGCAAGGATGTGGAGTTGCTTTTCCGCAAGTTTGCATCCGACTTCGCCGAACGATACAAGGTTAAGCCGGTCTCCCTGACCGAAGAAGCCAAGGATCTCCTGTTGAAGTACCGATTCCCCGGGAATATCCGGCAACTGAAAAACCTCGTCGACCAGATCTCTGTGTTGTCGACGGAACAAAAGGAAATTACCGCGGAGATCCTTCGCCAATATTTACCCCAGGAGCGCAGCCTCCCGGCATTGTACTCCACCGCCTCCAGCCAGGATATCTCCGAGCGGGAAATCCTGTACAAGGTGCTGTTCGACATGCGCAGGGATGTCAACGAACTCAAGCGGATCGTTCTTGAGAATATCAACAACCCCGCACGGGCCGCCCAGCTGGTGAAAGAAAACCCCGACCTGTTTTCAGAGGTTCCCGTTCCGGCCAAACCGGAAGAACCGGTCCTGCTGAACCTGACCCCCTCTGCCAATGCAGTGACGACCCCGGTTGAGGATGAAGTGCAGGACATCAGCCATGAGACGGCAGACGATTCGCTTTCCATCGAAAAGAAGGAAAAGGAGCTGATCATGCGTGCCCTTCGCAAGAACAATAACCGCAGAAAATACGCGGCACGGGATTTGGGCATCTCGGAACGGACCCTGTATCGGAAGATCAAAGAATACGACCTTGAAGATTAAGTTTCCGCTCCTCGCTGTTTTGCTCCTCAGCCTCTCGCAGGGCTGTGGCGTCTATTCGTTTTCAGGCGCCGCTACCTCGGCCAAAACGATCAGCATCGAGCCTTTTTTCAACAACACGGACCTCGCCCCCGCCAATATTGGCGCCACCTTCACCAACAAGCTCAAGGACTACTATCAGCAGAACAGCAGCCTGCGCGTGACCGAATCGGGGGAACTGCATATCGAAGGCATCATCTCCGAATACCGGGTGAATCCCATGGCCCCGGTGTCAACCGGAAGGGCCAATGACCCCAATACGGCCGCTCTCTCGCGCCTGACCATTGCCGTCCGCATCACATTCGAGGATACCCTCGAGCCCAAGAACAACTTCAAGGACCGGACCTTCAGTTTCTACAAAGACTTCGACAACAACCTCAACTTCACCTCTATCCAGGAAGACCTGGAGAAACAGATCTTCGACCAGATCCTGATTGACATCTTTAATGCAACCGTAGCAAACTGGTAATTTTCAGTCTCTTGCGCAGGCCTATAAATTGCGTAGATTTACCCTCCTGTTTGCATGGATTCCGCCACTTTTCATACGCTTCTTAAGAACGCAACAGCGCTACTCCCCGAGGAAGTCGCTGAATTGCGGGAGTGGAATTCCCAGTACCCCTACTGCCAACCGATTCACCTCCTTCTGGCCCGGGGAGCCCGTGACACCCAGGGGGCCGATGCCCAGGCCCTATTAAACCGCGCGGCCGTCTATGCGGGCGATCGCACCGTGGTGAAGTGGTTGATGACAGCCCTTTCCAGTACCCGGGTGGTTGTACCGGTCATCAAGGCAGTCAAGAAGGAAACTATACAACCGGCCCCCGATCAGGTCGCCTCACAGCTGGATCAAACCCCGCCTGTGGAAGCTGCAAAGGAGAGGATCTCCGACGAGGCTCCGACTTCAGTTGCCCCATCAGAGCCTATAACCCTGGAAGGAGATGCCTTGAGGGCTGATCTGGATTCGGAACTTCACCGCCTTCATCACCTGATGAGCGCTTTTGAAGCTTCCTACGAACAGCTCAAGCAGAGCGAACCTGCGGCGGCACCTGCAAAGTCCACCAAAAAGCCGGCGGGCACCAAGTCAACACCCCCCACGCCTCCGGCCGAGGCCCCGGAAGCTCCCCTGATTGAAGAAATCAAGTCGAGCAAGCGCAAACCCAAGTTGGTGAGTCCCAAGGTGGCTGAACAGGGCGAGATCATCGATCACTTCATTAAAGTGGCCCCGACCCTTCCCCGGACCAAACCGACAGAACCTTCCGCCGACCTGGCCGCCGAGTCGGTGAATTATGGGGATCATATCGTCTCGGAAACCCTTGTGGAAATCCTCCTGAAACAGGGAAAGAAAGCCAAGGCCATCGAAATGCTCAAAAAGCTGATTTGGAAGTTTCCGCAGAAAAAGGCTTACTTTGCCGCTCAAATTGAAGCCCTGAAAAGTTAACTCATGTACACCTTATTTGTCAGCCTCACGATTTTTGCCTCGGTATTGCTTGTACTCGTGGTCCTCGCCCAAAACTCAAAGGGCGGCGGTCTGTCCAGCCAGTTTGGCGGTAGCAGCGCAAGCAACCTGATTGGCGTGAAGAAGACCGGCGACCTCCTGGAGAAGATGACCTGGGGCCTGGCGATCAGCGTAATGGCGCTGGTGCTGGCAACCAACTTCACTACCCCTGGTTCCACCGCTGCTTCCGACGAGCTGCTCGAGCGGGCCAAGGAGCAACAGGAAGTTCCTGCCCCTGCCCTGAAGCAGAACAGCGCCGATACTACGAAAAAGTAGCCTCCTGGTCCGTCGTGGCCAGGTACTTGATCAGCAACCGCTTGGCCACCGGCACAAGGGTCGGCTGAAAGGGAAATTTCATCTTTGACAATACCAGGAACGCGGCCGGATTCGGGAGGTCCGTGTATTTGCGAACCAGCTCCATTTTGATGTTCTCGTAGGTGTTGACCAGGGTGCAGGTG
The DNA here is from genome assembly GCA_016787605.1 of Cyclobacteriaceae bacterium. Lineage (GTDB taxonomy): Bacteria > Bacteroidota > Bacteroidia > Cytophagales > Cyclobacteriaceae > ELB16-189. The sequence continues at coordinate 63,952 of JAEUUE010000085.1, read as the reverse complement.
TACGTGCCCAGAAATTGGGTCTGTAATCCCCGCATCGGTACTGAAGCCTGCTGGTATACCGTCACCTGGTACCGGTAAATGGTTGTCTCCTGTTCAGGGGGCTGCGTCATAAACACATACCCTTCCCGCGCATACAGCGGCACCACCCCGATCGACGTCAGTTCGCACTTCGACTCCACAAAGTCGAACAGGGTCGCTCCTTCCTCCAGGTGATCGCGAAACCTGGGAATGGCAAACTCCATAATGGACTCAATCTCCTGCATCACCGCGTCATCCTCGATGATCTTCCGGTAGCTGAGTTCCAGCAGGCTGAGTTTCTCCATCGACAGTTCCTTGGGGAAGTTGTCAACGATAAGCGATTTGTTTTCACGGAGCGCCAGCAGGTTCCGGTAATGGAAGACGATATCGCCGAGATACGGGTACAATTCCACCTTGCCGAAACTCTCCCGCACCCCTTTGAGGTAAGCCAGCAGGAGGTACTTTTTGTATTCGAAATCGATCAGGCCTTCCGTCAGCCAGTTGTCATTGAGTCGCTGTTCCATACACCGCTATTTCCTCCCTAATAATACGAAAACGGAGGCCGGAGGTCAATCTCTGCCATTTTTGCGCGAAATGCTGACAGTCCCCGGCTCCGGACCCTGCCGACCCTGCCAAAACCGGCAGATTTGGGCCCTTGGCACGAAAATGGACTATTGCGGGGCATACATAACGGTTGTTTAACCTAACACTAAATCCATATGGCGAAAATCAACTTTAAACCTAACGAAGACCGCGTGCTGGTAGAACCGGCTCCCGCGGAGGAAAAAACGGCTTCGGGCATCATTATCCCGGATACGGCAAAGGAAAAACCCCAGAAAGGCAAAGTCATTGCCGTCGGCGAAGGTCTCAAAGACAAGCCGGTGACCGTAAAAGTTGGCGAGCATATCCTCTATGGAAAATATGCCGGCACTGAAATCACCATCGATGGAAAAGACTACCTCATCATGAGGAACTCCGACATCTTCGGAACGATCTAACCCTTAATTATCCAAACCAGAAACAACCATGGCAAAAGAAATAACTTTCGATACCCCCGCACGCGACCGTATCAAGCGCGGCGTAGACAAGCTGGCCGACGCCGTTAAAGTGACCCTCGGCCCTAAAGGCCGCAACGTCATCCTCGACAAGAAGTTCGGCGCTCCGACCGTAACCAAAGACGGCGTGACCGTTGCCAAAGACATCGAACTCAAGGACCCGATCGAGAACATGGGTGCCCAGCTCGTGAAAGAGGTGGCCTCCAAGACCGCGGACGCAGCCGGCGACGGCACGACCACGGCTACCGTTCTCACCCAGTCCATCTACGCGCATGGCATCAAGAACGTAGCCGCCGGTGCTAACCCGATGGACCTGAAGCGCGGCATCGACAAGGCCGTAGACATCATCGTCGAAAACCTCCGCAAGCAGTCGAAGCCTATCAAGGGTTCCCAGGAGATCACGCAGGTAGCCACCATCTCATCCAACAACGACATTGAGATCGGTAAGATGATCGCCACGGCCATGGACAAAGTGGGCAAGGACGGCGTCATCACCGTAGAGGAAGCCAAAGGAACGGAGACGGAGGTAAAGACGGTCGAAGGCATGCAGTTTGACCGCGGCTACCTCTCCCCTTACTTCGTGACCAACACGGAGAAGATGGAAGCTGACCTCGATCATCCGTACATCCTCATCTATGACAAGAAGATCGGCAGCATGAAGGAGCTGCTTCCTATCCTGGAAGCTACCGCCCAGACGGGCAAGCCCCTCCTCATCATCGCTGAAGAAGTGGAAGGCGAAGCGCTGGCCACCCTCGTGGTCAACAAGATCCGTGGCGCCCTTCGCGTCGCTGCGGTGAAAGCCCCCGGCTTCGGCGACCGTCGCAAGGCCATGCTCGAGGACATCGCTATCCTGACGGGTGGCAAGGTGATCTCTGAAGAGACCGGCATGAAGCTTGAAGATGCCAAGCTCGAGTTCCTGGGCCGCGCCGAGAAAGTAAACATTGACAAGGACAATACGACCATCGTGAATGGCGCCGGCAAGAAAGGCGAAATCACCGGTCGCATCAACCAGATCAAAGCGCAGATCGAGACGACCACGTCCGACTATGACCGCGAGAAGCTCCAGGAGCGCCTGGCCAAGCTTTCCGGCGGTGTGGCGATCCTGTATATCGGGGCCGCAACGGAAGTCGAAATGAAGGAGAAGAAAGACCGCGTGGATGACGCCCTGCACGCCACCCGTGCGGCCGTTCAGGAAGGTATCATCCCGGGCGGTGGCGTGGCCTATATCCGTGCCATCGAGGCCCTCAAGGGTGTAACCGGAGACAACGAGGATCAGACGACGGGTATCAACATTATCCGCCTGGCCCTGGAATCTCCCCTCCGCACCATCGCCGAGAACGCCGGCCAGGAAGGATCCGTGGTGGTCAATAAAGTCCGCGACGGCAAGAAAGACTACGGCTATAACGCCCGCGAGAACAAGTACGAAGAGTTCTTCGCCGCCGGGATCATCGACCCGACCAAAGTCAGCCGCCTGGCGCTGGAGAACGCCTCGTCGATCGCCGGCCTCCTGCTGACCACGGAAGCCGTGGTTTCGGAGATTCCGGAGGAAAAAGAAGCCCCTGCCATGCCTCCCGGAGGCGGTATGGGCGGTATGATGTAATCCAGCCAACAACGGTTAGAAAAGACCCGTCTGGGAAGCCAGACGGGTCTTTTTTTTCCTGGAAGAAGGTCGCTTTATTGTTCCTCTGCAACGTAATTCCCACCCTCGAAAGGGTCACTATACGCATCATCAGGCAAACATGATATTACTCATGGCCAAGAATGCCAATGTTTCGTAGATTTGACATATACCACGGAACCATGTCACCGGCACCTACATTCAAATCGTTTTCCGATCTGGCAGCCTATTTGATGGTGTACGTAGCGTTGGTGGACGGTCAGGTGCATTACCTGGAGGAAGCCACGCTGAATGACCGAGTGGGTCAGTTTTGTGAAGACCCTGACCAAGCCCTCCTTCAGGCCACACAAGTAGTGAAGGCCAGCACGTTTGCAAAGATCGATGAAGTGATGAAAGCCAACGAATCCCTGATCAGGGACTCGTCCTATGATGAGCGGATGAATCTCATCGAGAGCTTGTACAGCGTGATCAACTCCGATGGCCGTGTCCAGGAAGCAGAGATGCAAACCCTGCGTGCCGTACGTACCGGGTTAGAGCAATTCACCGCGCCGGCACCAACGCTTTAGCCAGGGATCCAAATTTTGAAAATGGGACTAGACTCCGATGAAGAATCCGAGAACCTCCTAGCGTTGCTCATTGTCGCCGCCCAAATCAGTTAAACACCAGCACAGAACGGCTGTTGGTTCAGCGCGCCCTTGCTTCAGAATAACCGAAAGGACCTGAATACTTCGTCCTACGGTTTCACCGCCGTACGGTAAAGTATTGTACACATGGTTACGAAGAAAGCCACACCCAACAGGTAATATCCCGTGGTGCCCAGGCTCTCCACCATGCCGTGTTCGATGTTGATGCTTTTCATCAACTCCTCATTGGTCACCGTCAGGATGGCCGCGACCACCCCGGTTAGCGCACCACCGGCAATCAGGCCGGTCGCAAACAAACTCCCCTTACCCAGGTCTTCTTCTTCCTTGGCCTTGTTTTGCTTCTCTGCACGGTAGTCAACATAACCTTTGATGGCACCGCCGATGAAGATCGGGAGCGTGGTGGCCAGCGGGAGGTACAAGCCGATAGCAAAGGCTAGCGCCTTGATCCCGCAGAGTTCGATCATGACGGCGAGAAAAACGCCGACCATCACGAACTGCCAGTCCAGGTTAAACGAAAGGATTCCCCTCGCCAATGTGGCCATCAGCGTGGCCTGCGGCGCCGGGTAACGGTCGCTTCCCACGGCATGGGTAATGCCCTGGCTGATCATGTCCTGGGTCGGGGTGTCCAGAATCTTTACCACCAATCCGATCGCCACGGAAGAAACGATGGCCCCGATGAAGAGCGCGATCTGCTGGTAACGGGGAGTGGCCCCGACAATAAACCCGGTCTTCAGATCCTGCGACGTCGCGCCGGCATTGGCGGCCGCAATACAAATCATGCCACCGACTACGAGGGCCAGCGGCTCATACAGTTTACCGCTCCACCCCACTGCCGTGAAGATCAGGCACGTGCCCATGAGCGTAGCAATCGTCATCCCTGAAATCGGACTGTTGCTTGATCCGACCAGGCCGACAATGCGGCTGGCTACGGTAACAAAGAAGAACCCAAAGATGATAATCAGCACGCCGATCAGAAGCTTCTGCAGCAGTCCGTCGCCCGGGATATTGGGCATGATGGTGAGCACGGCAATGAGGATGACACTTCCGATGATGACCACCTTGAACGACAGGTCGCGATCGGTGCGCAACACGCTCCGCTCGCCTCCTTCCTTTAATGATCCCATGCTTTCGCGGAAGGAACTGATGATCGTCGGGATGGTCTTCATCAGCGTGATGAATCCACCAGCGGCCACGGCGCCGGCGCCGATCTGGCGGATGTAGGCACGGTAGATGGCATCGGCATAGCTACCGAAGGTGTGGGTGGAAGGATCCCAGCTTCCGGGACCTCCTGCCGTCTGCAGGTCGGCGAGGTAGCCGAGTTTTACCAATTGCAGGGCAATGGTATCGGCCGGAACCAGCGTGGCCAACAAAGGTGTCATGGCCCACCAGGCCAGCACAGAACCTGCCACCAGCACACCGGCAATCTTGGGCCCGATGATGTATCCTACGCCCAGGTATTCCGGCGTGATCTCCCCTCTTGTTGCCGCAGACGGCCAGAATTTATTCATTTGGCTCGTCATATAGGCCGGCGTCTCCGCAATCAGGTGTACGACTTTTTGAAGGATGGCGTAACCGAAGGCTACCCCCATGCCGATGAACGCCGTCCTGGCAAATTCTCCTCCCTTCTCGCCGGCCTGCAGCACCGAGCCGCACGCCGTTCCTTCCGGGTAAGGCAGGGTACCATGCTCCTTCACAATCAGCGACCGACGGAGCGGAATCATCATCAACGTTCCCAGCATGCCTCCAAAAGCCGCCAGGATCAGGATCGTGAGGTAGTTAAAATAACCTTCCCCTACGCTCACGCCGTTCTCGCCCGGCGAGAGAAACAGGAAACCGGGAAGCGTAAATACCACGCCGGCGGCGATGGACTCCCCGGCAGAACCGGTCGTCTGTATGATGTTGTTCTCCAGGATGGTGGTCTTGAGGAATTTCCTGCCCAGGGTGATCGCGATGACGGCGATGGGGATCGACGCCGACACGGTGAGTCCCGCCTTGAGGGCCAGGTAAACAGTGGAACAGCCGAAGAGTATCCCGAACAAGACACCAAAGCCTACCGACTTCAGTGTAAACTCAGCCATGTTCTGCTCAGGAGCTACATAAGGTTTGAATGATTTATCCATGGGTAGGGTGGGTATTCGTGATTATATTTCTGGGGAAGACGTAAAGGCGATTATCGGGAAACAATCCGGTTATAGATCACCATCAGGACGGTGGAGATGATCCCGACGCCCGACAGCGTGTAAAACATCATGGGAGGATCCGTGGCCAGGTAATTCAAGCGCAGGAAATCGGCGATGATGCCCGCCGTAAAAGAGCCGATGGCCACCGGCAGGAAGGCAAAGCCCATGAACGTGCCGACCTGGTCTTTGGGCGCCAGGCTGCTGACGTACTCATAGAACCTTGGTGCCTGCATCGCCTCGCCGAGCGCGTACACCGCTACTCCGATGATCGCCGTGAGGATGGTGCCGCCAATGCCAATGATCAGCCACGACAGGCTGGAAATGGCAAAGCCCAGCGCGATGGCCGTCACCGGCCGCAATTTGCTGACCAATGCCGTCACCGGGATGGTGATGAGAATCAGCGTAAACGCGTCCACCGTTTCGAGAAACTCGAAAGCCTCGTATTTCAGCACGTCGATCACATAAAAGGGGAACGAGTAGAAGATCTGCCAGAACATCATCCAGAAGCCCGAGAAGATGAGGAGGAACGTCATGAATTTCACATTCCTGAACACCTGCAGCATATCACGAAAAACCTGGGCAAACGTCTTCTTCTCGGTGATCTCCCCCGGCTCCTTGAAAAACAGGAAGGCGCCGATCAACAGCATCAGCGACGTGATGGAGGACATGACAAGGACATACTCGATCCCGAGGTCAGTGCGAACCCGGTAGGCGATGATGGGGCCGATAGCTCCGCCCAGGTTAACCAGCGTGTAGTAGATGGAGAATCCCAGGGCCTTTGACTTTTCGCTGGACGTAATGGCCACTGTCCCTACTACGCAGGGTTTGATGAGCGAGCCTCCCACCGCGGTCAGCATCAGCACGATGAGGGCATAGTTGCGGGTACCGATGGCGGCCGTGATGGGGGCACCATATTCCATGCCTGCCAGGCCGATCAGGAAATAGCCTACGCAGAAGATCGCGAAGCAGGCCATGAGCGAGCGGCGGAATCCGTACTTGTCGACGATTACCCCCGCTACGATGGGAAGGGAATACAACACGGCGTTAAACAAACCCGCCAGTGTGCCGGCTTCTTCGTGAAGGCCCACCTTCTCGGCGAGAAATACCGTCAGCACGGCCTTTGCACCATAGTACGCGAGGCGTTCGAATAGTTCGAGAGAGTTGGCCACCCAAAACGTCGGCTGGAATCCCGTACGTATCTCGTGCCACCGTTCGGCGAAGGTCATTCGGTCAGGTTTAGATGATGGTAAAGTAGGTGATCTGGCGCATTTTCCCAACAGGCAATAAAAAACCCCGATGGGAAATCGGGGTTTTTATGACGATCAGTTGTCGAACGTCTCAGGCTCGAGGCTCCACTTTTCGGGCGAACGCCAGAGGCTGCTGAGGAGCAACTCCCGCATGAAGATGAACTCCTTGGGGAGACGGTCATACATCCGCTCGAAGAGTTCGGCATGCGCGAGGAGTTCGGCTTTCCATTGCTCCCGCTCGATAGACATGATGTTGTCAAACTGTTGGACAGAGAAGTCGAGACCCGTCCAGTCGATGTCGGAATAGTGCGGCATCCAGCCGATGGGGCTTTCCACGGCGTTGGACTTTCCGCTGATTTTCTGGATGATCCACTTCAGCACCCGCATGTTGTCGCCAAAACCGGGCCACAGGAAATTGCCTTTCTCATCCTTGCGGAACCAGTTGACACCGAAGATCCGGGGCGGGTTCGGGATATTGCGACCAAACTGGAGCCAGTGGTTAAAGTAGTCGGCCATGTTATAGCCGCAGAAGGGCAGCATGGCAAACGGGTCACGGCGCACTTTGCCGAGTTCTCCGAAGGCAGCGGCGGTCATTTCTGATCCCATGGTAGCGGCCATGTACACGCCGAACGCCCAGTTGTGCGCCTGGTAGACCAGCGGCACGGTGGTGCTCCGGCGTCCACCAAAGATGATGGCACCGATCGGAACGCCTTCCGGGTTTTCCCACTCCGAATCCAGCACAGGGTTTTGTGACGCCGGGGCCGTGAACCGTGCGTTGGGGTGAGCGACCGGCTTGCCTGAAGCGGGATCCCATTTCTTGCCGTGCCAGTCGATGATGTCCTTGGGCACTTCCTTCGACATGCCTTCCCACCAGACGTCGCCGTCCGGGGTTACGCCCACGTTGGTGAAGATCGTATTTCTTTCGATCGTCTTCATGGCGTTCGGGTTCGACTTCATGTTGGTACCGGGGGCCACGCCAAAGTATCCGGCTTCCGGGTTGATGGCATAGAGTTTCCCTTCCTTGTTGGGTTTGATCCAGGCAATGTCGTCCCCCACCGTCGTGATCTTCCAGCCGTCGAGTTGCTTCGGAGGAATGAGCATGGCGAAGTTGGTCTTTCCGCAGGCGCTGGGGAAGGCTGCGGCGACATAGGTCTTATCGCCTTGCGGGTTTTCTACACCCAGGATGAGCATGTGCTCGGCCAGCCAGCCCTCATCGCGGGCCATCACGGAAGCGATGCGCAACGCGAAACACTTCTTGCCGAGGAGCGCGTTTCCTCCATATCCCGAACCGTAGGAAACGATGGAGCGCTCTTCCGGATAATGCACAATATATTTCACCGTCGGGTTGCAGGGCCACTTCACGTCCTGTTGTCCAGGGGCCAGGGGTGCGCCGACGGTATGCACGCATTTCACGTAGTCGCCGTCCGATCCCAACTGGTCAATGACCCTGGTTCCCACCCGGGTCATAATATGCATGTTCACCACCACATACTCGGAATCGGTGATCTCGACGCCAATCTGGGAAATGTCTGAGCCAATAGGCCCCATGCAGAAAGGAATCACATACATCGTGCGGCCTTTCATGCAGCCACTCATCAGCTTGCGAAGGGTCTGCTTCATTTCCCTGGGATCGACCCAGTTGTTGGTGGATCCGGCGTCATCCTTGTTGCGGCTGCAGATGTAGGTCCGGTCTTCCACCCGGGCTACGTCGCTCGGGTCGGAAAAGCAGGCGAAGCTGTTGGGCCTTTTCTCCGGGTTCAGCCGGATGAAGGTCCCTTTGTCCACCAGTTGCTGGCAGAGCCGATCGTACTCCTCCTTGGAGCCATCGCACCAGTACACCTCTTCCGGTTCGAATTGTGCTTGGAGTTGATTGACCCATTCCTTCAATTCGGCATGGGCCACCTTATAGGTCGATTTCAATGTGGCAGTAGCAGGCATAAAATTCAGTGTTTGATGCAAAATAAGGATAGTCGACCGCATATGGAAATGACCTAAATCAGGTGCAGACCCGATCCTTGGCATGCGGCCCCGGCGGGTCGGATATGTGCCCAAAGGCCATATATTTGCACCAAATTCAAGCGAGCGTGAACAGAAAAGTTAATGTCGGACTGATCCAGATGTCCTGCTCACCGGTACCCCGGGAGAATCTCGAGAAGGTAAAACCCCGGATTATTGAACTGGCCAAAAAAGGCGCTCAAATCATCTGCCTGCAGGAGCTGTTTACCTCGCTGTATTTCTGCGATGAGGAGAACTACGAGAATTTCAAGCTGGCCGAACCCATTCCCGGGCCCTCCACGGATTTCCTCTCTCCCCTGGCCAAAGAGCACAACGTGGTGATCATCGCTTCCCTCTTTGAAAAGCGCGCCGAAGGACTGTATCATAACACCACGGCCGTGATCGACGCCGACGGACAGTACCTCGGCAAGTACCGGAAGATGCACATCCCGGATGACCCGGGTTACTACGAGAAATTCTACTTCACTCCCGGCGACCTCGGCTACAAGGTGTTCAAGACCCGGTACGCCAACATCGGCATCCTGATTTGCTGGGACCAGTGGTACCCCGAGGCAGCCCGCATCACCGCCCTGGCCGGCGCCGAGATCCTCTTCTACCCGACGGCCATCGGATGGGCCACAAGCCAGGATGCGGCCACCAACGACGAACAATACCAGGCGTGGCAGACCATCCAGCGCGCTCACGCCGTCGCCAACGGCGTGTATGTGGTCTCCGTCAACCGGGTGGGGATGGAAGGACCGATGAAGTTCTGGGGAGGTTCATTCATCTCCAATCCATTCGGCAAAGTCATGTACAAGGCCTCGCACGAACAGGAAGAAAATCATGTGGAAGAACTGGATATGTCAAAGAGCGATCGCTACCGCACACACTGGCCCTTCCTGCGCGATCGACGCATCGACTCCTACCAGCCGATAACCCGCCGATACATCGACGAGGCCTGATCCCTACGGTATGACGAAAACACCCAAGGAACTCGGCTTCCGCTTTCCCGCCGAGTTTGAACCGCACGAATCGACCTGGCTGAGCTGGCCGCACAAGGAAGCCTCGTGGCCCGGCAAGATCAACAGCATCTATCCGGCCTACGCCTTCTTTGTCAAGCTACTCGCCCAGTCTGAAAAGGTGAACATCAATGTCATCGATCAGGCGATGGAAGATTTCGCGCGGGGCCACCTGGAAAAAGCAGGGGCTGACTTGTCCCGGATATTCTTCCATCATTTTCCCACCAACGATGCCTGGTGCCGCGATCACGGACCGGCCTTCCTGGTCCACAACCAGGAGAAGAAGCGGGCTATTGTGGATTGGGACTACAACGCCTGGGGCGGGAAATATCCCCCACACGACCTTGATGATGTCATCCCCACCAAGGTCGGCGCGGCGCTCCATCTTCCGGTCTTCCACCCCGGCATTATCATGGAGGGCGGGTCGGTGGAATTTAACGGACGCGGGACGGTGCTGACCACCACCTCGTGCCTGCTTAACAAGAATCGCAACCCCCACCTCTCGAAAGCCCAAATTGAAAAATATCTCCTCGATTACTATGGCCAGGACCAGGTACTGTGGCTGGGCGACGGTATTGTGGGTGATGATACGGACGGTCATATCGACGACATCACCCGGTTTATTCACGAAAGCAAGGTGGTCACGGTGATTGAGCACGATCGCGCCGATGAAAACTATGCTCCGCTGCAGGAGAACCTGAAGATGCTCCAGGCCATGCGGCTACCCAATGGACGACCGTTGGAGATAGTGGAACTGCCCATGCCCAGCGCGGTGGTCTATGAAGATCAGCGGCTTCCGGCGTCCTATGCCAACTTCTATATCTGCAACCGGTATGTGATCGTACCCACCTTCCGTTGCAGCCAGGATCACAAGGCCCTGGAAATTCTTCAGCGCCACATGCCGGAGCGCGAAGTGGTGGGCATTGACTCAGTAGATATTATCTGGGGGTTGGGCAGCTTCCACTGCCTGAGCCAGCAGGAGCCGTCGGTTTAGGCGGGCTGGTGGCTCTTGATCCAGGCGTAGGCTTCCGCTTCGGTGGAGAACACGCCGAGGCTAAGGCTCCTGGAGTGATACTTTTCTTCCGCATCCATCTTGAACCGCTCCATCGGGTAATCGGCGAAAATGTCCTTGCCGAGAATAACGGCGTGAATCTTCACACCCGCTTTGTCGAACAGCAGGGTCTCCCACTCATCGACCAGCCATTGCTCCGTTTCCAGGTCCAATTCACCCAGCCGTTCTGTATTGGCCAGCCAGGCAAGATTTGTGTAGGTCTTCTTTAACTGAATGTACTCCTCGAGGATTCGAAGAAGGTTGAATTTGAATTCTTCGGCGGGCGGAGGCTGGAGCCAGTAGTGCCGCAGCACCGGTATATCATCGTCCAGCTCGCAACGCACAAACTCGTTTTCAAAAATGCCGATGATCATAACCTTTTCCCACTAACCAACACCTTAACGGCGAAGGACCGCCTACAGTTCCCTGATTTTGATGTTTCTGTACCACACCCTGCTTCCGTGCTCTTGCAGCATGATTCTCCCTTTGCGGGCCTTCCCGAAATCGGGGTATTTCTTGAACTTGCTATCCTTGATCATCGCTTCCCATTCGGGCGTAAACATGGTGGTTTCCACCTGCTTGACGCCGTTGAGCCAGAACTCCAGGTGGCCCTTGTTGACAAGAATACGGACCTGGTTCCACTCCCGCGGTCCACGTGCAGACTCCGTTGAACTGGCGATGAGGTCATACAGATTGCCGGCCCGGTGTTTCGGGATTTTTCCATCTGGATGGCACTCGTTGTGGAGAACCTGCATTTCAGGCCCGGTGTAGTACCCAAATTCATACTTGGGTGATTCTACCGCATTGATGAAAATGCCGCTGTTGCCACAGGAGTCAATCTTCCATTCGATGAGCAATTCAAAGTTCTCGTACTCCTTATCGGTGGCAATGTCGAGGGCACCCGGTTTGGGGTCCAGCCAAAGCTCACCATTGGTCACCTTCCATTCGTCACCTATTGTTTTTTTATTGAACGTGTGCCAACCCTTGGTCGTTTTGCCGTCAAAAAGCAATTGCCAGCCTTCCTTCTTTTCCTGGTCGGTCAGCGTGTTGTGCCCTTGGGCAAACGCCAGCCCGGATATTGCATAGGCAAGGGTCATCGTGGCGATGAATTTTTTCATGGGTGCAAGTTTCGTGGGCGGGAGATTAGTGTTCCTTTTCGCCATCCAACGACAGCACATAGCGTGCCATTGCTTCGGCGTCGTCCTGGCTTAAGCCCAAGTGGGCGGCCATGGGAATCTGGCCCCACACACCGGACCCACCCTTGGTGATCTTCTCGGCCAGCAGCTTGACGTTGGCCTCGGTAAATTCATACTTCTGCGCTACCGCCGTATGGGCCGGACCAATAAGGGTGTTGGTCTTGTGGTGGCAGGTATTGCAGTCGTTTTGCTTCACCAGTGCCTCCCCCAGGGCCACCGGGTCTACAGCCGCCGGCTGACCGGTGTCCGTCGCGCTATTGGCCACATATTCCTCTTCATTCTTCGATTCGGTCTTGCCCCCGCATGCAGCGACGACCAGGCAGACCACCAGGGATAACCATTTCCAATTCATGCTGCTAAATAAGTCTAAATCCCGAGAATTCTCTTATTCAATTTTGGGTCCTTTGCCGCGGCGGCAAAATCATCAAAGGCTTTGCCGGCTACCTGGATAATGTGCCGTTCGATGAAGGGAGCCCCTTCGGCAGCTCCTTGCTCCGGGCTCTTCAGGCAGCACTCCCACTCCATCACCGCCCATCCCGAAAAGCCGTACTGCGTCAGCTTCGAGAAGATGCCCTTGAAATCGATCTGGCCATCGCCCAGCGAACGGAACCTTCCCGGGCGTTCGGCCCACGACTGATAGCCCCCGTACACGCCACTTCTTCCCGTCGGATTGAATTCCGCATCCTTGACATGGAACATCTTTATGCGGGGATGGTAGAAGTCGATAAACTGGAGGTAATCCAGTTGCTGAAGAAGGAAGTGGCTGGGATCGTACAGGATATTGCATCGCGGGTGATTGCCCGTCTCCTTCAGGAACCTTTCAAAGGTTATGCCGTCGTGAAGATCTTCGCCCGGGTGAATTTCGTAGCAGACATCTACCCCGTTCTTGTCAAACACATCGAGGATGGGTTTCCAGCGGCGGGCCAGTTCTTTGAAGCCGTCGTCGACCAAGCCGGACGGACGCTGCGGCCACGGGTAAACGGTATGCCACATCAACGCCCCTGAAAAGGTCGCATGAGCCTTCAAGCCCAGGTTCTTGCTGGCTTTGGCGGCCATCACCAGTTGGCTCACTGCCCATTGCGTGCGCTCCTTGTCTTTACCCCGAAACTGCTTGGGTGCAAAGCCATCGAACAAGTGGCCGTAGGCCGGATGAACCGCCACCAGCTGACCTTGCAGGTGCGTGGAAAGTTCGGTGATCACCAGCCCGTTCGATTCCACGGTCTCCCGAATCTCATCGCAGTAGTCCTTAGTCTTTGCCGCCTTGGCGAGATCAAAGTAATTGCTGTCCCAGGTGGGTATCTGCACCCCCTTGTAGCCCAGGCCGGCCGCCCATTTGGCCATACCCTCCAACGTGTTGAAGGGACGCTTGGAATCCATAAACTGGGCGAGGAAAATGGCAGGTCCTTTGATGGTCTTCATGGTTTGGGTATTGTGATCCACTTCTGTCCTGAACGTGATGATTTTACCGCGGCCTCAATGAAGGCCATGCCCCGGACGCCATCCTCCACGGAGGGGAAGTCATAGGTCGTGGCCGGGCGTTTCCCAGGCTTGTGCTCCCGGACTGCCTTGCTGAAACTTGAATAGATATTGGCAAACGCTTCGATGTATCCTTCCGGATGGCCGCTGGGGGTGCGTGTATTTGCCCGGGCAGAAGCCGACAGGTAGTCAAACCCGGTTCGATAGATTTCGCGGGGGCGGTCAAGCCACTTGACCACGAGCGTATTCGGTTCTTCCTGGTGCCACTCCAACCCACCCAACTCGCCATACACCCGGATCGCGAGTTTGTTTTCTTCACCCGCCGCGATTTGGGTGGCGGTGAGTACTCCGCTTGCCTGGTTATCGAACAAGATGAGCATGGCTGCGTCATCATCGAGCTTTCTTCCCTTGACTGTCTTGTTGAGCTGGGCGCACACAGCCGTGAGGCGGCTTCCCGTGATGTACTCAGCGAGGTTGGCGGCATGAGTTCCAATATCTCCGACGGCGCCGGCAGGGCCCGACCGCTTGGGATCGGTACGCCAGCTTGCCTGCTTCTGCCCTGTTCGTTCGAGCGGTGTTGACAGCCAACCCTGTGTGTATTCCACATACACTTTCCGGATGGCTCCGAGCTTGCCGGCGGCGACGAGTTCACGAGCCTCCTTCACCATCGGGTACCCGGTATACGTGTGGGTAAGGGCAAAAACGAGGTTAGATTTTTTCACCACCTGCTGCAGGGTCCTGGCCTCCCGCAGATTCAAGGTCATGGGCTTGTCCATGATGACATGAAAACCATTCTGCAGGGCCAGTCGAGCGGGCGCCAGGTGAACGTGGTTGGGCGTCACGATCGACACGAAGTCCATGCGCATGTCGCCCGGCAGGTTCTTCTCCTTGCGGATCATCTCGGCAAACGACCCATAGCATCGGTTAGGATGCACGCCCAGCGCTTCGCCGGCGGCTTTGGATTTTTCCGGGTTGCTGCTGAACGCCCCGCAGACCAGCTCGATCGAACCATCGAGGTAAGCCGCCTTCCGGTGGATGGCGCCGATGAAGGCGTCAAGGCCACCGCCCACCATACCCATTCTCAGTTTTCTCTTCATACTCACACGTAAAAGTTGCCAACTGCAAAAGTGAAAATGCTCATTTTTTTCCTGAATCGGAAGCCAATCGGTTACCCGCTGTCTTTTCGGGAGGCTGAAGGTATTCCCGCGATGCCGGTCCTTCATTGAACAACAGGTCCACGATGCTCACTTCATGAATGAACGGCGGAAATTGCTGGCGATAAGGCCGGTAGTGCGAATAATCCATCCACTCCATGCGGATGCCTGCTTCGCGGAAGGGATCGGGCCGCAGGAAATCTTTTCCGGTGGGGCCTGACAAGTAACTGGTAGCACCCACTTTAAGGAGCAGGTCCACCAATCGCTGTTCTTTGGTTCCCGACACCCCAAACTCGCTGGCCTGTTGATACGGAGTCTTAGTTCCCAGGAACTCTCTTGCGATGTGCAGGATCAGGTACTGGTTGAGTTCCGACAAGTTGGTCCACGTACGGTGAAGGTAGAAATCCTCGAAGAACGGGCGGTAGTCGGCGAAGTAGGGAGTATCCCGGTAATTCTGTACCAGTTTATCCCAATGACTCCGTTGCCAGCGGGAGTGAACGGGTCGAACTTCATCGATGCGCCGGTCGAGGTGGCGGGGTCCGCACGGGATGGTGATCCACTCACGGCCACGCGGTGTCTTGATAAGGTTCCTGTTGCGCCAGTCGTTCTTCGTATACTGGGTGTCGTCGTAAAAGAGAAGCAGATCCGCCCGGCGGATGAGGTCAAAGAAACCCTTCCAGGGGAGGTAGTTGGACTGCAGAATGACGACTCGTTTTTCGCTCACACTCGTAACGATTCCACGGGAAAGATAGCCCGAAATTCAATCCGTTTTCCCGGTCTCAATAATTGACGAACCGTTTGCTTGCGCCATAATTTCCTTCCATATTCGAAAATATCTTCCCCCATGAATACCTCAACCAACGCCAACCGTCTTTTCGTTGCCAGTTGTCTTGCCCTGCTTGTCACCTCGCTTACGTTTGCCATCCGGGCAAAGATTGAAGGCGTGTTCACCACCGACTTCGGGCTAAGCGCGCAAGAAGTCGGCTGGGCGTTCGGTCCCGCGTTCTGGGGTTTTACCCTGGCGACCTTCCTCGGCGGTCTGATCATCGATATTGTCAAGACGCAGCGGATCATCTGGCTGGCCTTTGGCGCACACCTGGTCGGGTTGTCTATGCTGCTGATGGCCGACAATAAGGTTACCCTCTTCCTGGCCAACCTGGTCATCGGGTTTGGCAACGGGAGTGTAGAGGCCGCCTGCAATCCCCTGGTGGCCACGCTCTACCCGAATGATAAATCCAAGATGCTGAACCGGTTCCACGTATGGTTTCCCGGGGGCATCGTCATCGGCGGCCTGCTCGCATGGGTCATCGTCAGCCAGGCAGGCTTGTCGTGGCAGGTGCTGACCTCCCTCCTGTTCATTCCGCTTGCCCTTTACGGGTACCTCTTCTTTGGTCAGAGCATTCCGGAGACCGAGCGCGTGACGGCGGGCGTGACGTACCGCGACATGTTCCGCAACCTCGCTGCCCCCTTCACCATCCTGGCCTTGGTCAGCCTCATGATTGCCGCCGCCTCGATCCCGTCGATGGCTCCTGACTTCAGTACCAACCTTCCCTACTACCTTCTCGGAGGATTCGTCCTCGCCGTTATCATTGAGGGGCGGATTATCAACAAGTCCTCCCTCCTGTTTCCGCTGATGCTGCTCGCCATGTTTCTGACGGCCTCCACCGAACTTGGTACCAACCAGTGGATCAACGCTTTGCTGGAGGGTGCGGGAATCGATCCGATGATTATTCTCGTTGTGGTCACGGGTATTATGGCCGTTGGCCGGTATTACGCCGGTCCGATCATTCATCGTCTTAATCCATCCGGCGTTCTGTTGAGTTCCGCGGTGCTGTCGGTGGCCGGGTTGTACTGGTTGAGTCATGCCGAAGGGGCTGCCATGACCATGAGCGCCGCCGTGGTATTTGCCGTGGGCATCTGTTACTTCTGGCCCACCATGCTGGGATTTGTATCGGAGTACCTGCCGGGAACCGGGGCATTGGGTTTGTCGGTGATGGGAGGTGCAGGGATGGTGGCCACCTCCATGGTGCTGCCCATCATGGGCCGGTCGATTGACAATGCCGGGCCGCAGGCGACCCTTCAGTTTATGACCATTCTTCCCGCGTTGCTCGTGCCCCTGTTTGCCTTTGTTTATGTGCTGATCCGGAAGAAGTCGAACCCATCCTGATGATTATCATGGCGCCCGCCATCTGATCACCTTACTTTACGAGGCTATTATGAAAAAACTCTATACTCTCTTCCCCCTTCTTTGGGTTACGTTCACTGCCTTTGCCCAGGACGGACACTATTGGACCCAGCAATATGGAACCAAGTCGATGCTGCTCAGCGGATCCGTCATCGGCGGCGTGGAGGACCTGGGAGCAGTTTACTACAACCCCGGCCGGTTGGCGCTCATTAAGAACCCCGCCTTTTTGCTGAGTGCGAGTGTGTATGAATACAACTCCCTTTCGGCGTCTGATGCTCTGGGTGCAAAGCAAAATGTTTCGAAGTCGGAGATCAAGGGCGTACCCACGCTGGCCGCCGGTACATTCAAACTCAAATTTCTTCCCGGCCACCACTTCGCTTATGCGATTATGACCCGTCAGTTGGCAGACCTTAGCTTTTCCTACAAGAACGAAGTGAATACCGACGTGTTTGATACGGTCTCTCTTCCCGGCGACGAGTGGTTTAATGGCGATGTGGGGTTCAAGACGAAAGGCAACGAACAATGGGTCGGCCTGACCTGGTCGCATTCCCTGAGCAAGAAAATCAGCATTGGGGTCACCACCAACCTGGTCTCCAACTCCCAAACCAAGGGTTCCAACATTTACCTTCGGGCGCTCTCCACGGCCGTGGTGGATACGCCACGCGTAGCCACTTACCAGTACAGCCGGAACTACGACTATACGGAGTCAGGACTGCTGTGGAAGATCGGGCTGGCCGGGCAGTTTGGTCTTTGGAACCTGGGGTTGACGATCAAAACACCCATGGTACGGTTTTCCGGGAGCGGCAATTATTCTTTTGAACGGTACTACAGCACCATGCCTGGTATCAAGAGGCAAACGGAGATCTACACGTCAAGCAATCAGTCCGGGCTTGAATTAAAGTCCCGCACCCCGTGGGCCATTGGTTTTGGGGCGACTCGCGCCATTGGCAAGAACAAAATCCACCTGAGTACGGAATATTACACGGCGATTTCCAAGTACACGCTCATGCAGGCGCAGGACCATGTCAGCCAGAGCAACCCCTCCACCACCGAAGGATTTACCCTCACCGATGAAGCGAAGAGCGTCTGGAACGCCGGCATAGGCGCCGAAATATTCATCAATCAAAATATCTCCGGCTTTGCCAGTTTCAGCACCGACTTCTCTTCGGTGTCCAATGACATCACCCGGTTTATTCAGAACCAAAAGGAATCCAGCAATAATGCCTGGAAGGCCGACTTCTACAACTTTGGTGGCGGAGTAGTGCTCGATTTCAAAGGCGTTGACCTGACCCTTGGCGTTACGCATACCGGTGCCCGGCAGACCATCCCCCGCGTGATCAACTTCCCCGAAGAGGGCGGCGGCGGAGATATCCTTGATACCACTCAAACCTCCGACCTTAAATGGGACCGGTGGCGGTTTGTATTTAGCTTCTCCTTCCCCTTCCTGGCGGATATGGCCAAGAAGATGCAAAGCGGCGGCGAGGGTGAAAAGAAATAAGGTTAAGGCAATGTTGCCCTGATCATTGCGGGATCGGTCTCTCCCGAGAAAAGGTCCACCAGCCTGCCATCACCGTCATACACGAAAATCTGGGGCAAGGCCAGCGTCCCGAATTTTTCGGCCACCACCTCATGACGGACGTGGACCACATCAACCTCCGCCCCGGTGAAGTCCGTGGTGCGCACAAACTCGCGCAACACGTCGTCGGCCTGTGCCGACATCCAAACCAGGGTAATTCCTTCAAACCGGCTGATCTCTTTCCTGAACCATTCAACCTGGCGCTGGCAGTGGTCACACGTCGTGTTGAAATAAATCAACACCAGTGGCCTGCCCGCCTTGGGTTCATAGGATTCACCGTCCATGGTGGTCAGTGAAAGGGATGGAAGAACTGACGCCCGCACACGAAGCTCATCCAGCGGAAGGGGTTTGTTCAGGTAGAGGAACAACTGCAGCCCGCCAAACAGGATGATAAAGAGGATTGAAGCAATGAAAAGAAATTTACGCATGATCAGGTTCCTTTCACCAGGTAAGCGGCGCCAAACACACCGGCGCTGTCGCCCAGCAAGGCAGGCACAAGGGGCACCGACACCTTTCCGTTGTTAAAGATGTATTTCGAAATGGCCAGCCTGCCGTCCGTGTACAATTCCGGCATCTGGCTGACGCCACCACCCAGGACGATTACGTCCGGATCCACAATATTGATCACCACACTGATGGCTTTACCAAAATAGTCGACCATCCGGGCGATGGTTTCTTTGGCGACAGGATCGCCCGACAGCGCCCGTTGCCGGATTTCCGGGAGCCTCAATTTTTCGCCGCTGCGCGCAGCATGGTAGCGTTCCAGGGCAGGACCTGAAAGGACCCGTTCGACGCAGCCGGACTTCCCGCAGTAGCAAGGCCCGCCTGACTCATCAAGAAAATTATGTCCCCACTCACCGGCGATGCCGTGATGACCGTAGATCGACCTGCCGTTAACCACCAACCCTCCTCCCACACCAGTGCCCATAATCACCCCGAAGACAACCTGCGCGCCCGGGAACTGGCGGGGCACCACGCCGAGATTCGCTTCGGCCAGCGCAAAGCAGTTGGCATCGTTCGCGATTTCTACGGCCATTCCCAGTCTCCTGGAGAGATCGTCACGCAGCGGCTGGCCATTCAGGCATTCCGAATTGCAGCCCCGCATGGTCTTCGTCTGCGGGTCAAGCGTACCGGGCGTCCCCATTCCAATACGGGCAGGACGATAGCCGGCCACTTGCTCCATTCTCAGCACCAACTTTTCGATCTGGGCCAGCAGGTGGTCATAGCCCTTCTCAGCCCCGGTAGGTATTCGCTCCCTAAACCGCACGTCATCCGGACCGCCTGGACCAAGAATCACTCCCTCGGCCTTGGTCCCGCCCAGGTCGATGCCCCAAATTGTATCAGCGTGTTTCATCCTTCTTCTCCGACTCTTCAAATCGTGTCGACCGCTCGATCCATCTTTCCACGCGGCGCATTTCCTCCTCGCGCCGATCCGGAGACCAGCCAAGGCTTTTCGACATCGCCTCAATCACCATATCCTTCGAACGCATCAAGCGGTGAATATCAAAGAAAAGCCAGCCGGTGCGGCGGACCAGGAAATCTTCCGCATGAACCACGGATTCTTCCGCCAGGGCAAAAGCCAATTCGGCGAGGGTCAGTTTGAACTCGGGATCGTCAGACGCCTGCGATTCCGCCAGGGAAAGAATGCCATCCGCCTGCTGTCCATAGAGATGGACCAGGTAGGTCCCCGCCGCGCCCTTCAGTCCCAATCGTTCGGCCCGGTCGGCGATCCTGGCCGTGAAATCATTTACCTCTCCGGCATTTGCCAGGTTGGATTCCGCCAGACGCAAGGAGGCGGTACGACATGGTGAAGTGCTGGTGTCCGGCAGGTTTTCCACAATGCGATCCACGACCCGTTCGGCCATCTTCCGATAGCCCGTGAGCTTGCCGCCAGCAATGGAAATCAATCCTGACTCCGACTCAAAGATCTCATCCTTGCGCGACAGTTCGGAAGCCGACTTACCCTCTTCATGGATCAACGGACGAAGGCCCGCCCAGCTCGACTCCACGTCGGCGACGGTCAGATGCACAGAAGGGAATGTTTCATTGACGGCCTGGATGAGGTAACGAACATCCTCCAGGGTGGCCCTCACGTCGTTCTTGTCACCTTGGTAGTCGGTATCCGTGGTTCCTATGTAGGACGTTCTCCCGCGGGGTATAGCAAAAATCATCCGGCCGTCCGGGACGTCGAAGTAAATGGCCTGGCGCACCGGCAGCCGATGGTAAGGCACCACGATATGGACTCCCTTGGTCAGATGGAGCGTCTTTCCCCGGAGGGAGTTGTTCTTCGTCCGCAGTTCGTCCACCCAGGGACCGGCGGCATTGACCACAACACGGGCACGCACGTCGATCGTCTCGGATGACTCACCATCGCGAACCCGGGCACCAGAAACCTGACCCTGGCTGGAAAGGAAATCCGTGACCGTGGCATAGTTGACGAGGATCGCCCCTTCTTTCACGGCCCGCTTGGCAATCTCGATCGTCAGGCGGGCGTCATCGGTTCGGTACTCGGCATAGAGCGCGCCTCCTTTGACATCCTGGGGCTTGAGCAGTGGCTCCTGGAGAAGGGTCACCTGGCGCGTCAACATCTTCCGCTGATCTTCGCGTTTCACGCCGGCCAGCAAGTCATAGATTTTCAATCCGGCCGACGTGATCCAATACCCCAGTCCTCTCTTCTCATAGAGCGGCAGCAGCATTTTTTCGGGCACCACCAGGTGCGGCGCCAGGGCGTGCACCACCGCCCGCTCACTGCCCACCTCTTTGACCAACGCAAACTCCAGTTGCTTCAGGTAGCGCAGCCCTCCATGAATAAGTTTCGTCGACCGGCTGCTGGTCCCGAAAGCAAAGTCGTGCTGCTCTGCCAGTGCCACCCGTAGCCCGCGCGAAGCAGCGTCGAGAGCAATGCCCACCCCGGTGATCCCCCCGCCGATGATCAGTACATCAAACATCTCCTGCTGGAGTTGCCGGAGATAGTGTGGGCGGTCGAGGACGGAAAACGGCATAGCTTATTCGTTGTCCAGCCAGTGGAGGCAACGCTCCACCGCTTTCTTCCAGCCCTTGTACAAACGCTTCCGTTCTTCTTCCGGCATAGCCGGCACAAAGGTCCGCTCGATAGAGCGGTGACGCAGAATGTCCTTCTTGTCCCACCACCCCACCGCGAGGCCGGCGAGGTAGGCGGCACCCATGGCGGTCGACTCGACCACAGCCGGACGCTCCACCTCGCAGCCGAGGATATCGGCCTGGAATTGCATGAGCATACTGTTGACGGAAGCCCCTCCATCTACCTTCAGACTGGCGAGCCGGATTCCCGAATCCGCTTCCATAGCAGTCAGGATGTCCTTAGTCTGGTACGCCATCGACTCGAGCGTCGCCTTGATCAGATGGTCTTTGCCGGTGTCGCGGGTTAAGCCGAAGATGGCTCCGCGGGCGTACATGTCCCAGTACGGTGCACCCAGCCCGGCGAAGGCAGGCACCACATAAACTTCATTGGAGCCCAAGGCCTTTGACGCAAAATACTCCGTGTCTTTGGACTGATCGATCAGGTGCAGGCTGTCGCGCAGCCATTGCACGGCGGCTCCGGCGATGAACACGCTACCCTCGAGTGCATACTCTACTTTGCCGTCCAATCCCCATGCAATGGTGGTTAGCAGACCATTGTCTGAAGACTGCGGCCTTTCACCGGTGTTCATCAGCATAAAGCAACCGGTACCATAGGTGTTCTTTGCAGTACCCGGCTCGAAGCAGGCTTGGCCAAAGAGGGCTGCCTGCTGGTCGCCAGCCACGCCAGAGATAGGAATCGATACGCCATCGACCTCCCAATGCCCAAAGGTTCCCGATGAGGGAAGCACATCAGGAAGCAGCGATGATGGAATGTCCAGTTCTTTCAGCATTCGTTCATCCCATTTGAGCGAACGGATATTGTAGAGCATCGTACGAGATGCATTGGAATAGTCTGTTCGGTGCGCCTTGCCCTGCGTCAGGTTCCACATCAGCCAGGTATCGATGGTACCAAAGGCCAGTTCACCGCGAGACGCTTTCTCTCGTGCACCGGGCACCTGGTCGAGCAACCAGCGGATCTTCGTCGCCGAAAAATAAGAGTCTATAACCAAGCCTGTGGTTTGCCTGACGTAGTCACCCAAGCCTCTTGATTTCAGTTCTTCACACAGCGGTGCCGTGCGCTTGTCTTGCCATACGATGGCGTTGCTGACGGGCACGCCGGTCTTCCGGTCCCACAGCACGGTCGTTTCACGCTGGTTAGTGATACCGATGGCAGCCACCTGCGCCGGACGAACGCCTGCTTCTTCCATCACGCGATGAAGTACCTTGAGCTGGGTCTTCCAGATTTCGACGGCATCGTGTTCCACCCATCCGGGCTGAGGAAAAATCTGTCGGAATTCTTGCTGGGCGATCCCGCGGATCTTTCCCGTCTTGTCGATGAGCACCGCCCGTGAACTGGTGGTTCCCTGGTCGAGCGAAACGATATACTTCTCAGTCATGATCTCCTGTCAAAGTAGTCCGAAGAGAAAGACCGCCAGCAACCCACCGATGACGGGACCGACAACGGGAATCCAGGCATAGCCCCAGTCGGAAGATCCTTTGCCCGGAATCGGCAGTACGAAGTGGGCGATGCGGGGACCCAGGTCGCGGGCCGGATTGATGGCAAACCCGGTTGTGCCTCCCAGTCCCAGGCCAATGGCCATGATCAGCATTCCGACGGCTACCGGGTTGAGGCCCTGGGCAAATTCATTCTGCCCGATCAGCAGGATCACCAGGACGAGGGCGCAGGTTCCGATCACTTCGCTGATTACGTTGTAGAATGTACTCCGGATAGCCGGGGCCGTGCAGAATACGGCTCGTTTGGAATCGGGATTCTCCGTGATTTTCCAATGGGGTCCATAGTGGAGCCATACCAGCACGGCGCCGGCAAAGGCGCCCCCGAACTGAGCGAGGATGTAGCCGGGCACATCAGCCCAGGAAAACCCGCCCTGAACGGCCAGGGCAATGGTGATAGCCGGGTTCAGGTGTGCACCACTAAATTTCCCGGCCGCATAGATGGCGAGCGTTACCGAAATACCCCATCCCGCCACGATGGTAAGCCATCCCGCGTTTTCACTTTTGGAACCCTTGAGAACTACCCCGGCCACGACGCCGTTGCCGAGAAGGATCAGGAGAAAGGTGCCTAGAAATTCAGCGGTATATGGATTCATAATTTCGTTGATAATGGATTCCTGCGGGTTGATTCCGTGTCAGCCGAATTGTGATAATCGTTCACAAAAGGTTACTTTCGGGCTTACACCGACCTGAGCGTCAAAATAAGACATTATCGGGATTGCTCAGGCCTCCGGTGGGGGAAAATGCGGAAATGAACCAAGCTAAACTGCCGGCAGCGGTATGAAATTCAGTCAAGTCACCATCAAGGACATCGCCAGGGAATTGGGCATTTCCCCTTCCACCGTCTCGCGGGCACTCAAGGATCATCCCGACATCAGCGCCAAGACCAAGGAGGCCGTCAACGCCCTGGCCGAAAAACTGAATTACCAGCCCAACATCGTCGCGCTCAACCTGCGGCAGAAAAAGACCTTTACCATCGGGGTGATTATCCCTGAACTGGTTCACTTCTTCTTTTCCACAGTAATTTCAGGAATTGAGGACGTCGCGTACCAGGCCGGCTATAGCGTCATCCTGGCCCAGTCCAATGAATCGTACGAGCGCGAGAAGACTGATATCAAAGCCCTTTTCAACAGCCGCGTCGATGGCCTGCTGATGTCCATCTCCCGGGAGACCAAGAACTTTGACCATATCGAGTCGGTCATCGCGAAGGGTGTACCGGTGGTGTTTTATGATCGCACCTACAACACCACCCAATGCAGCAATGTGGTAGTTGATGATTATGTCGGCGCCAAGGAAGCCGTCAATCACCTGATCCAGCAAGGCTATCGCAAAATCGCCTTCCTGGAAGGTTCGCCCGGCTTGATCATTACCAACGACCGCAAGCGCGGCTATATGGACGCACTCAGAGAACATCAACTTCCCGTGAATGACCACTATGTTGAGGAGTGCATCACCGGAAGCATGGAGGAAGGAAAGCGCGCCACCAAGAAACTCTTATCGCTGCCCGAGCCCCCGGACGCCATCTTCGCTGCGAACGACCCGATGGCCACAGGAGCCATGCAAAGCGTCAAGGAAGCCGGGCTTCGCATTCCCCAGGATGTGGGCGTCGTGGGATTCAGCAACTGGTCCTACGGTTCGCTGCTCGAACCTTCGCTGACTACCGTCGACCAACCGGGCTTTGAAATGGGACAAGAGGCGGCCCGTCTCCTCATTCGCCAGATCGAACTTGCCGACAAGGAACAAGATTATCCTTCACCGGAGACCAAGATCCTCAAGACCCGTCTCATCGTGAGAGACTCGTCGCTGAAGAACAGCCCCGCACGAAAGTAGCGCAATCGATTTCTAAACAATATCAGGTTGTAATTTTGGTGCGACCGATTCCTTCGCTTTATTTCGTTGCAGGCCTTTATCTCCTACTTGTTGATCGCTGATAGCCGATGCCTGCCGATGTAAGCAAACGACTGGGACGAATTACTTCGTGGAAATCTCATGGTGATGGCCTTACGGCCGAAACCGCCGAAGGACATCTTCAAATCCGATTTTATACCGACCGCATCGTTCGCCTGACGATCGGAAAAACACTGCCCTTCGAGGCGTCACCCTACGCGGTCGTCGCCCACCCGCAGCCTGTCCAGGTAAAGGTTACTGAAAAGCCGGGCCACCTGGAACTTCGCAGCTCCAAACTGGTGGTGCGGTTGGAACGGGACCCGGTACGATTCTCTTTCCTGACGGCAGAAGAAGAGATCCTGAACGAGGAAGTACCCGGCCTGGGCACTTCCTGGATCGGCGAGCAGGTGACCAGTTACCGGACGCTACAGGAGGGGGAACGCTTCATCGGCCTGGGCGAAAAGACCGGGCCCCTCGACCGGCGCGGCCACGGATACCAGCACTGGAATACCGACGCGTACTCCTACTCTCCGGGCCAGGACCCGCTCTATTGCTCAACACCTTTCTATATCGGCATCCATCATCGGCGCCAGTATGGAATCTACCTCGACAACACCCATAAGACTTTCTTCAACTTCGGCGCGTCCAACAATCGGTTCTCCAGTTTTTCCGCCGACGCCGGTGACCTGAACTACTACTTCATCCAGGGTGACTCGGTGGCCGAACTTATCGAAGGCTATACGCACCTTACCGGCCGCATGCCCTTGCCCCCGAAGTGGAGCCTCGGCTACCAGCAGTGCCGTTACAGCTACTACCCCGACTACGAGGTACGGACGATTGCCAAGACCTTCCGCGACAAGAAGATCCCCGCCGACGCCATCGTACTGGATATCCACTACATGGACAAGTACAAGATCTTCACCTGGGACAACGTGCACTTCCCGGATCCGAAAGGGCTGATCGATTACCTCAAGTCACTGAACTTTGAAGTGGTCGTCATGTGTGACCCCGGCATCAAGGCGGAGGAAGGGTACGAACCGTACGATGACGGAAAAGCCAAGGATGTTTTCGTCAAGTATCCCGACGGAGAATACTATTCCGGTCAGGTCTGGCCCGGCTGGTGTCACTTCCCCGATTTCACCCATCCCGATGTTCGAAAGTGGTGGGCTGAAAAATTGGCGGCCTATTCTGCACTGGGGATAAATGGCTACTGGAACGACATGAACGAGATCGCTACGTGGGGCAACATGCTTCCCGAAAACATTGAGTTCCATCACGAAGGCGAAAAGGCCACCGCGCGGAAGGCAAGAAACATCTACGGCATGCAGATGGCACGGAGCACGTATGAAGGCGCGCGGCAACTCCTCGGCGGGAAACGACCGTTCAACCTGTCGCGCTCGGGCTTTTCCGGCATCCAGCGCTACGCCGCCGTCTGGACCGGCGACAACGTGTCGTACGACGACCACATGATGCTGGGCATCCGGATGGTCAACAGCATGGGCGTAGCCGGCATCGCCTTTGCCGGTTACGATGTAGGAGGCTTTACCGGCGACACCAGTGTAAAGTTGTTTGCCCGATGGATCACCCTGGGTGCCTTCTCTCCCTTCTTCCGTGGCCACACCATGGTCAACAGCCTCGACGCGGAACCCTGGTCGTTCGGCGAGGAAGTGGAGAACATCTCGCGGAACTTCATCCGCCTCCGCTACCAGCTGATGCCGTACCTGTACTCGGTATTTCACGAAGCGACACGCACCGGGATGCCTGTTCAGCGAACCCTGGCCATCACCCATACCCACGACGCGCGGGTTTATCAATCGCAATACCACAACCAGTATTTCTTTGGCCCCTCGTTCCTGATCGCCCCGGTTGTCAGCCACCAGGCCTACGCCAAAATATTCCTGCCGGGGGGTGATTGGTATTCGCTGTATGACGGCACCAGGCATGCGGGCAATTGCGAAACCATCGTGGAGAGCCCGCTCCACCGACTGCCCGTATTCATTGCCGCCGGCTCAATCATTCCCATGCAGCCCCCGGTCGAGCACACGGGCGAGCAGCCCGGCGAATTGCACCTCCACGTTTATTCGGGAGGCATGAAGACTACGTTTGACTATTACGAAGACGACGGGTCGACATTTCGCCATGAAGCCGGAGAATACCATCTTCGCAGGATGACCCACGAATCCAAGACGCTGATCCTGGATCCGGCTGAAGGAACCTATCAGCCGGTGTTCAATTCCGTCAAGTTGGTTTTGCATGGCGATGCCAGCGTACGTCGTTTCATGGTCAACGGGAAACCGGTGGAAGCTCAAACCAGGACCAGCAGCTTCTTTCTTCCCCTGGAGCGCTATGATCCCATCAACGAGCCCGACAGCATGGGTGAAGAGACCGTTGTTGAAGCTACCTTTCCCTATTCAAACGAAGCCATTAAAATCACCTGGTAATGCACCCCATCCAACAACGACTTTCCAAAGGTTTCTTCGCCCTGCTGAGCCTGCCTTCCACTGCGATGGGGTTTGCCTTGTCGGTGCAGATCGCCGCACTAAGTTGGATCCTTTCGACTCAATACCACCTCGACATCCACGAAGTGGGCATCGTGTGGGCCGCCGGTCCCCTCGCCGGCATCGTCGGACAGGTTGTGATTGGCGTGATCAGCGACAAGATTTGGTTTTGGGGCGGACGACGCCGGCCCTTCATCTGGATTGGCGGCACCATGGCTTCGCTCAGCCTCCTGGCCCTGCCCTACCTCGGTGCCATCAGTGAAGCCACCAGCCTTTCGCTGTTGGCCGTTGCGCTGCCGGTCGCGCTCCTCCTCGACCTGTCGATCAATATCAGTTTCAACCCGACACGGTCCATCATCGCCGATGTCACTCCCGAAGGCGACAAGCGGACGCGGGGCTACACCTGGATGCAGACCATATCGGGCATGTTTGGCGTGCTGGCTTACGCCATTGGGGCCACCTATGGCAACTATACGCTTATCTACTTCAGCGTCTTCCTCGTCTTCCTTTTCTCGATTGTGCCTCCATTTCTTATCGAAGAGCCAAGAGTGCTCCAGGCGTCAGCCGCAACTTCGGCGTCCCGTTCCTCATCCAGCTACGGGGATTTGTACCGCATCTACGCAGCCCATGGTTTTTGCTGGATCGGTGTTCAGACCATGTTTGTCTACATGATCTTTTACGTGAAGAACAACATGGGCATTACCGCCAATGAGGAGTCGGGGCAGATCGTTTCGCTCTCGTTCCTCGTGCTCAGCACGGTGGGCTTCATCCTGCCCGCAGCCGTACTGGAACCACTGGCTATCAAGTTTGGCCGGGTGAAAGTGCACACCGCCGCCATGGCGTGTATGGCCCTGGGATACCTGCTGATCGTCCTTTTCGGAACCACGCCGTTTCTGGTCTACACGTTTATGGCCATCGCCGGGATCGGGTGGGCGGCCACCGTGAGCCTTCCCTTTGCCATCATGACCGAGAAGGTGGACAAGGCGAAGATGGGTCTCTTCATGGGCATCTTCAACCTCTCCGTGGTGTTGCCCCAGCTGCTCGTGAGCCTGGTGCTCGGGAGTATCATTCAGTCGGCTGAAAACAAGTCGATCATCTTCATCATCAGCGCCGCCACGTTGGCGATTTCAGCCATTTTATGGACATTCGTCAGGGAGGAAACGGTAACCAAGCCTTCCGCAGCCGGTCCATCCGGCGGACATTGATCCATCTATGACCCAGCAAAAACCTCATCTCTCTTTTTGGCAAATCTGGAACATGAGTTTCGGGTTTCTCGGGATTCAATTCGGATTCGCCCTGCAGAACGCCAACACCAGCCGTATTTTCGAAACCCTCGGTGCAGAGACCAGCAGCCTGGCGTTGTTCTGGCTGGCCGCACCAGTCACGGGCTTGCTCATCCAGCCCATCATCGGCTTTTATAGCGACCGGACCTGGCATCCCACCTGGGGCAGGCGTCGTCCTTACTTCGCCGTCGGCGCCTTGCTTGCGTCGCTGGCGCTGTGCGTAATGCCCAACTCTACGGCGCTGTGGATGGCCGTCGGTACGCTCTGGATCATGGATGCCTCCATCAACATCAGCATGGAACCCTTCCGTGCTTTCGTCGGTGACATGCTCCCGCCGGAGCAGCGGACACGCGGGTTTGCCATGCAGAGTTTCTTCATCGGCATTGGTGCCATCGTCGCCTCCTACCTGCCCTGGGCCTTCAGCAACTGGTTTGGCATCGCCAACCGTTCGGAGGTTGCCGGAGAGATTCCCGATTCCGTGAGGTACTCCTTCTATGTAGGCGCATTCATGCTCTTTGTTACGGTGATGTGGACCGTCTTCAGCACGAAAGAATACCCGCCCCAGGAAGGCGAACAGGAAGGACTCCGCGACCGGACTAAACGCAAGATTGAAAACGAAGACATTTTCCGAAATCGCTTTGTTAAGCTGGGGCTTCGCCTGATCGTGGTGGGCACCCTGTTTACGGCGCTTATCCTGTACAAAGCCCTGGAGAAGGAACTCCTGGTACTCGCGCTGGGGTTGGTCGCCTTCGGCTGTCTGTTTATTCTTGCGGCGATGTACATCAAGCAAGGCCGCTCGTACCTCGGCTTCGTTCACATTGCCAAAGACTTTCTGACCATGCCGCGGACGATGGTCCAGCTGGCCTACGTTCAGTTCTTCTCCTGGTTCGCCCTCTTCGCCATGTGGATATACACCACGCCGGCGGTGACGAGCCACATCTTCGGATCCACTGACCCGACCTCGGCCGAGTACGCGTCCGGGGCCGACCTTGTGGGCGTCCTGTTTGGAAACTACAACGGCATTGCCGCCCTTGCCGCACTGTTCCTTCCTTCCCTGGCCAAATACACCAGCCGCCGGGTGACCCACCTGATCGCCCTTACCTGCGGCGGCATCGGGTTGGCATCGTTCTATTTTGTTTCCGATCCCGACTGGTTGTGGCTCTCCATGGTGGGTGTCGGCATCGCCTGGGCCAGCATTCTTTCGATTCCCTACGCCATGCTGTCAGGTTCACTGCCCCCGTCGAAAATGGGTTACTATATGGGTGTCTTCAACTTCTTCATCGTGATCCCGCAGATCATCGCCGGCACCGTCCTTGGCTTCCTGCTCGTGCATGTGTTTAACAACCAACCCATCTTCATTCTCGTTACAGGGGGAGTATCCATGATTATTTCCGGCCTTCTTTCGCTGCGGGTATCCGACCAGGAGGAAGTGGAAATGCATCATTGATGATCAACGCAAAACCAAAACCCTTTAACCTATGGTCTTCAAGAATGCGATCAGCTGGTTTGAGATCCCCACGAAGGACCTGAACCGCGCCCAGAAATTTTATGAAACGATTTTCGGCATGCAGATGATGCCGCTGGATCTCGCCCAGATTCAGATGCGCATGTTTCCGCTGGAGGACCCAAACGCGATTGGCGGCGCACTGGTCTACAACGCGGATTTCTACAAGTCGTCGTCTACTGACGGCCCCCTCGTTTACCTCAACGCCAACCCGGATGTTCAGCAGGTGCTCGACCGCATCGAAAAGGCCGGGGGCAAAATCATCGTTCCAAAAACACAGATTTCACCGGAGTATGGCTACATGGCCATGTTCCTCGATACCGAAGGCAACCGCGTCGCCTTGCACTCCGTGCCTGACGGAAAATGAAATGGATCTACCTTTCGCTGGCCTTGTTGTGGAGCGCTTCTGCTCCCGCGCAAGCCGACAAAGCCTTCGCTAAGGCCATGCGTCAACTCAAGTCTTTTGCCAGGAAGGACTCGGTTCGCATCCAGGGTTCAGTCAATCAATGGTGGGATGCGCGTAAGAAAGCCGGCCAGGTTCCTCTCCTCTCCCACGATTCAGCCGTGTTTCTCTATCGCGGTACAGCAGTCTCGGTAGCGTGGGCCGGCGATTTCAACGGGTGGGGATCAAAGCCA
Organism: Cyclobacteriaceae bacterium; assembly: GCA_016787605.1. Classification (GTDB taxonomy): domain Bacteria; phylum Bacteroidota; class Bacteroidia; order Cytophagales; family Cyclobacteriaceae; genus ELB16-189. Next base: position 33,119 of record JAEUUE010000085.1, on the reverse strand, counting down.
TCCCCGAGCAAGGGATACAGGATCAAGAACACGGACATATGGATGACGGCGTTCAGGTTTCCATCCACCGCGCGATTCGATTACAAAATCATCCTCAACGGAAAGGACTGGATCCTCGACCCGGTTAATCCTCACCAGCAGTACAGCGGCGTTGGCGGAGGTTCACCCAACTCCGAGGTGCGCATGCCTGGGTGGAAGAAAGACGACTGTGTGCTGGAACGTCAAGGCATTGCCAGGGGAACCCTTAACGCCTCCCGGATTCGGAGCACGAAACTCGGTTATGAAGTTGCCTATTCCGTGTACACCCCTGCCGGCAACACCGACCCGGCCCGGTTGCCCATCCTCTATGTAACCGACGGCAACGAGTATGCCGATCCAAGGCTGGGCAGTATGATTACGGTACTGGACAACCTGATTGCTGACCGGCGCATCCGACCCCTTCGCGTGGTCTTTCTCGACGCGCGCGATCCGGATAATCCCGCCAACAACCGGAGGATGACCGAGCTCAGCCTCAATGAGAACTACCTGAATTTTCTCACGGAGGAATTGATGCCCCTGACAGAAGGCACCCGGCCAGTCGCCCGTAGCGAACGGGGAATCATGGGCACCTCCCTGGGCGGATTGATGTCGGCCTACGTCGCTTTGAAACGGCCGGATCTCTTCGGCCTTGCCGGGATCCAATCTCCCGCCTTTTGGTACAAGCCGGAAATCTTTACCCTTGCCGAGCAGTCGGGAGAGCTCAAAATCCGAGTTTTTCTCTCGGCCGGCACCTACTTTGATGCAGCGACCGAATCCCGAAAGATGAAGGACATCCTCGAAACGCGGGGACATACCTGCCGTTACCAGGAAACCGAGGAAGCTCATTCCTGGGGCAATTGGAAGAACCTTTTGGACGATTTGCTGACTACACTTTACAAGTAGATACCATTCCGGGAGGTGTTGCTGTTATGCCCACCAGCTCTGACTCTTAAAGGCCACCGCAACATCAAAAGTGCATCTAACCGGATTCATGCCTCCTTTGTAGGGCAAGGGGCTGGGAGAATCGCCGCCACGGCAAGTATAGGTTGAGCATCCCAAGGTACTCCCCACCCCTGGCCCCTGAAGGGGAACCACTTTTGGATCACCGAATCTAATTCCCCCTTTAGGGGCAAGGGGCTGGCAGAATCGTTGCCGCAATGGACACATCTCACTAATTTGCGGCCCTTATTTTGCTCCCGATCCACCATGAGAAAAGTCTACGTTGTCTTCGGTATTCTCCTCTTGCTCCAGGCCTGCAGCTCAGGCAAGGCCGCCCTCTCCCACGGCAACTACTACGAAGCCGTGCTGGAATCCGTAAACCGCCTGCGGAGCAGCCCGGATAACAAGAAAGCGAAAGCCGTGCTCCAGCAAGGATACCCGCTGGCCGTCGACTACATTGAGTCCAACATCAAGAACGGGATCGCCTCTGATGACCCGAGGAAATGGCGCAACGCCGTGAAGGGCTACGAGCAGATCAACTACATGAATGACCAGATCAAGACTTCGCTCGGCGCCATGAAGGTCATCTCGCAGCCAGTCACCCGGTACACCGAGTTGAAGGAAGTGAGGACGAAGGCAGCCGAAGAGAGTTACAGCGAAGGGATCACGTCCCTCATGAGGAACACGAGGGAGGAAGCGAAGCGCGCCTATTTTGATTTCAAAGAGGCCAATACCTACGAACCGGGCTACCGGGAGTCCATCGAAATGATGACGCAGGCGGAGTTCAACGCGACACTGCGTGTGGCCTACGAAGAAATCAACGCGTCGACCATCAACTACGGGAGCATCCAGCCGATCATCAATTCATTAAACCGCCAGTTCCTCTCCTTCCGGCCCGTCGCCCAGCGTGATACCGTTCCTCCCCACCAGCAGCTCCGCGTCATCTTCAACGGCTACCGCGAAGATGGATCCGCGCGCATCACCTCCAACAACGAGACGGTCACCAAGGAAATCAAAACCGGCGAGCAGAAGAAAGGCGCCGACGGCAAGATGGTCGATGTGATGACCAAAGTGACGGCCAAGATTACCTATTACAAGAAGACGAAGTCGGCCCGCAGTTCCTCCTTGCTCACCATCACCGATGTGGCCACCCAGGGGGTACTGCAAAACGAAACCGTCGAAGGACGTTCGTCATGGCAGGCCGAGTGGGCCACCTACACAGGTGATATCCGGGCGCTGTCGTCCAGTCAGCAAAGCCTGACCAAGCAAAAGGAAACCTTCCCCAACGACCGCGACCTGTTTAACCAGGCCATGCGCAACCTGGAAGCCAACCTGGAGCGGGCCCTGAAGAACTTCTACAGCCAATACTAATTTTGGTTCCCGAAAACCATTTCGGCCCGGTTACGGTTAAACATCGTATGAAAACAACCCTGCTTATCGGCCTCGCCCTGGCGACCGCTGTGGTTTACGGGCAAGGGAAAACCAATCCGAAATCCATGAAGACAGAACAACAGGCCACGTTTGGGGGAGGCTGCTTTTGGTGCACCGAGGCGGTATTCCTGGCCGTGAAAGGCGTAACGAAAGTCGAATCGGGCTACTCCGGGGGGACGGTCAAGAACCCCACCTACCGCGAGGTGTGCACCGGCCTCACCGGCCATGCGGAAGTCATCCGGATCACCTTCGACCCGGCCGTAGTCACTTATGCCGACCTCCTGGAGATCTTCTGGAATACCCATGATCCCACCACGCTGAACAAGCAGGGTGCCGACGAAGGAACCCAGTACCGGTCGGTGGTCTTCTACCACGACGAGGAGCAACGCAAGACTGCCGAGCAGTACAAGGCCCAGCTGGAGGCTTCCAAGGTGTTCAAGAGCCGGATTGTAACCGAAATAAGCCCCCTGATCAACTACTACCCGGCGGAAGACTATCACCAGAATTACTATGCCCTGAACCCCGACCAGGGCTACTGCCAATACGTGATCCGGCCGAAAGTGGAGAAATTCCGGAAACAGTTCCAGGGTAAGCTAAAATAGCCCCAAAACCCGGCCGTTTCAGGGCAAAAGATTTTTGTACCTCACGAAACCAAACGGCGGTTTCCGCCGTTGATTAACCATGTAGAGTAAACACTCTCATAGGTTTAGGTTTAGGTACAAAATACCCTGGCAGGCGGCCGGGGTATTTTGGTTTTTGGGCCTATCTTAATCGTTCATATGGCAATCCGCATCTCTCTTCTTCTCCTGATTGGCATCGTCTTCCAGGCCTGCCAGGGCCAGAACCCCAAGACTTCCTACCCGGTCCAGAAGACCGAGGCGGAGTGGAAGTCCTCCCTAACCCCGATCCAATACAATGTCCTGCGCCTGAAGGGCACCGAGCGCGCCTTCACCGGCGAGTACTGGGACAACCATGAAAAGGGCCGGTACGTTTGCGCCGGCTGCGGGCAGCCGCTGTTTGCCTCCGATACCAAGTTTGAATCCGGCACCGGCTGGCCCAGTTTCTACCAGCCCATCACCAAAGAATCCATCGCCATCCACCAGGATCTCACTTACGGCATGGTCCGCGAAGAAGTCGTCTGCAGCCGCTGCGGTGGTCACCTCGGCCACGTCTTCGACGACGGCCCCGAACCCACCGGGCTGAGGTATTGCATGAACTCTGCGTCGTTGAAGTTTGAGAAACGGTGAGCGGTAACCAGTAACCGGTAATCGGTAATCTGTGATCGGTAGTCGGTAGTCCGTGATCGGTAATCGGTAAGAGGTAAGAGGTTGAAAGATTTGGGTAGTCAGGACTGCAGGATAGCAAAGTCTAGCCAACAGCCAGTGCCGAGAGCCGAGCCCCCGAGAGCCGAGGGCCTTGGGCCGAGTGCCGAGTACCCAGTTTTTCGTAACTTTCAAAAAACCCTTACCCTTATGTGCCGGCTTTTGGCTTATCGCGGGACGAACATCATTATCGACAACCTGCTGTACAAACCCAAGAATTCGCTCATCAACCAGAGCATCGACGCCAAGGAAATTGAAGAGCCGCTGAACGGCGACGGGTTCGGCATCGGGTGGTATGTGCCCGAGGTGAACAACGAGCCGGTGACGTTCGTATCGGTCAACCCGGCCTGGAGCAACCGCAACCTGCGCAACCTGGCACCCAAGGTGAAGACGGGATGCCTGATCGCGCATGTGCGGGCCGCCAGTGTGGGAGAAGTCTCTGAATCGAACTGTCACCCGTTCCAATACAAGACTCTCCTCATGGCCCATAACGGCGGCATCGAAGAGTTTTCCAAGGTGAAGCGCAAACTCCGCGACCCCCTATCCGACGAGATGTACAACTGGATCAAGGGCCAGACGGACTCGGAACATATCTTCGCCTACCTGGTCAACTACCTGAACAAAACCCATCAAAGCATTACCACCGACGCCGTGGCCGATGCGTTTGAAAATACTTTCGGATACATCAAAGGACTCATGAAGGACGCGGGCATCAAGGAGCCTGCCTATCTCAACATGGCCGTCACCAACGGTTCCTTTATCGTCGGCACCCGGTGGGTGAGCGACCCCAATGAAGAGCCCCTTACGCTCTATCACTCTGAAGGCAGCCGGTACGTGGTGGAAGACGGCAACACGCGGTTGGAAGCACCTAAAGACAACGACCAGGCTGTCCTGATCGTCTCGGAGAAACTCACCGACGGACCGGAGTGGACGATGATCCCGAAGAACCACCTCGTGATGGTAGAACCCAATCTCAACGTGCGCATCAAGCCGATCAAAGCATAAGTTCCTTATTTTTGCGGCCATGAATTCATTTGACGCCATCGTCGTGGGCGGCGGCATTATCGGGCTGGCCACTGCCCTGCAGTTGCAACGTTCCCGCCCCGGTACCCGCATCCTGGTAATTGAAAAAGAAGACCGCCTGGCCCGGCACCAGACCGGCAACAACAGCGGCGTGATCCATTCGGGGATTTACTATAAGCCCGGGAGCCTCAAGGCCCGAAACTGCATTCGGGGTTACCAGTTGCTGGTGGAGTTCTGCCGCGAGCAGGGCATTCCCTTCGAGCTGTGCGGAAAGATCGTGGTCGCTACCGAAGAACACGAACGGCCGCTGCTGAACAATCTTTATGAGCGAGGAATCCAGAACGGACTCACCGGGCTGAAGCGCCTGAAGAAGGAGGAGCTGAAAGAATACGAACCCCACGTTGCGGGTCTGGAAGGCATCTTCGTGCCCCAGACCGGCATCGTCGACTACACCCGCGTGGCTGAGAAGTACGGCGCACTGCTCCTCGACGCGGGCACGGAAATCCGGCTTGGCGAACGCGTGCTTTCCATCAAGAACCGTGAAGTAAACACCGACAAGGGGACGTACACCGCAAACCTGGTTGTCAACTGCGCCGGGCTCTATTCCGACAAAGTAGCCGCCATGACGGTGCCCGACCTCAACGTCCGCATCATCCCCTTCCGGGGCGAGTATTACAAACTGCGTCCGGAGAAGGAGCACCTCGTCAAGAATCTCATCTACCCGGTTCCCGACCCCAACTTCCCCTTCCTTGGCGTTCACTTTACGCGGATGGCCAAAGGTGGTGTCGAAGCAGGACCAAATGCCGTGCTGGCGTTTCGTCGGGAGGGTTACAAGAAATCAGACATTCACCTCGGCGAATTGGGCGAGTCACTGGCCTGGCCCGGCTTTCAGAAAGTGGCGAAGAAATACTGGCGTACCGGCTTTGGCGAGATGTACCGTTCCTTCTCCAAGGCTGCGTTTACCCGCGCGCTGCAGAAACTTATCCCGGAGATTCAATCCTCGGACCTTGTGGAAGGCGGCGCCGGCGTGAGGGCCCAGGCCTGCGACCGCGAGGGAGGGCTTGTCGATGATTTCCTCATCCTGGAGTCCGACCATGCCATCAACGTGTGCAATGCTCCTTCTCCGGCGGCGACTTCTTCGCTGGCCATCGGAGAAACTGTGGCGGGGATTGCCCTACCGAGATTGAGCTAGGGATCCATCCCACAGCGCAGCAGGGACATGCCCGCGGCAACACCATCCGAACTCCGCCAGGATCGATAACGTAGCTATGTGAGGAGCTCCAAACACCTGCTATTTCTTGATCGTCAGTAGAGGAATCCAAGTCTGAAATGCCGCCCTTCGGGTAACGCTCCAATCGAACAGCTTTTCAATAAAGGATGGATTGTGCGTGAACATAGCGAGCATATCCGCCTTAACGTCTGCCACATATTGGTCAATGCCTTCCAGGACACTCTCACTCATCAGTATACTGACGGTAACTTTAGCAGCCCCTCGGCTTTGCCTGATCTTTTTGGTAATATCATCCAGGCTGACATTCCCCTTCGATTTAACCGATGTAACATGCAGCAGATGAATGGATGCACCAAACAGGTGGGCCAACGGAATCAGGTATTTCATCTCCACACCTACTCGCTCAAGATCAGAGGCATACACAATCGTCTTGACCCCCTTACCGAACCTTGCATGCTCGGGAATCGCCATGACCGGCAACCTGCTCTTGCTGATCACCGCGGCCGCATTGCTTCCAATAAGGACCTTCTGAAGGCCGCTGGCCCCCTTAGTCCCCATAATGATCAAATCAGCATCGTTGCGCTTCGCATAGACCTCAATGACGCTCTCCACGGGATGACCTGAGATAATCTCATAAGACAACTTCAAGCCCTTGAACTCTCTTTTCAGCCTACGGATCAGGTCCAACGCATCTTGCCTTGCCTCTTCCGTCATACGTCCTTCCAGCGCCCGTATCTTGAACTCCACTGCCGCCCTCGGCGGGCCGGCAAAATGAACAACATGAAGCAGCACAATCTCAGCCTTGAGTTTCTTTGCCACTCCGCACGCATAGCGCACAGCCACTTCAGACAATCTCGAAAAATCAGCAGGCACAACAATTTTCATAGCAGCTTGATTTAATGTTAACGAACTCCTCAACTGATTATACGCTCAAACTTCCGACGACTGTATTTGTATGCCTCCCCTGCCCACAAGGATGCAGAAGCGCAGGCGACAAGCGAAACAAACTCCAAGAAACTTACCGGCCTGAACCCGAACACGGACTCAAAGAATGGGGTCTCAATTATTACAAGTTGGATAACCAAAGAGACAGCAAGCGCCACGTTAATATACTTGTTGGTGAAAAGGCCAATCTCAAAAACCGACTTGTGAAGTGACCGCATGTTCAGCAAATTAAAGAGCTGCATGAAAGCCATGATTATGAAGACCGTGGTTCGCGCCTTTTCAATCCCCTGAGGCAAAAACCAGAAGTACGCTCCGAGTGCCCCACCCGACATGACGATGGCCATAACCAGCAAAAAGGGAAGAATCTTTCTGTTGAGAATGTTCTCTCCTTTACCGACAGCCTTCTCGCTCAACTCCTCCCCGTGACCCTTTTCGGTAGCCAATGAAATGTCGCCAACGCCATCCGTAACCAGGTTCAGCCAAAGGATCTGTGTGGCGGTAAGCGGGATCAAATTTCCGGAAGCGATCACGCTGATCAGTGCAACAATCTCAGCAAAGTTCGTAGTAACCAGGTAGTAGCTTGTCTGCCGGGCATTGGTAAAGACGATGCGGCCTTCTTCCACAGCACTTACAATAGTCGCAAAATTGTCATCCGCCAACACCAACTTTGCAGAATTCCGGGCCACATCCGTCCCCATCATTCCCATAGCTACACCGATGTCGGCCTTTTTAAGTGCGGGTGCATCGTTAACCCCGTCTCCCGTCATGGCCACCAATTCCCCCATTTCTTGCAAGCGGCTTGCAATCCGCAGTTTCATGTTGGGCGTAAGACGCGAAAATACACTTACTGTTCTCACGGCCTCATCAAACTCCTTGTCGTCCAATGCCACCAACTGGGACTCATTCAGCGCCAGAACTTTCGAGGTATCTCCGTTGTCGATAATGGCTACCGCCTTTGCGATAGCCACTGCTGTGTTGATATGGTCACCCGTGGCCATAATCACACGAATGCCGGCGTGCTTGCATTTTTCCACCGCCTCTCTCGCGTCGGGACGCGGCGGGTCAATCATTCCCACGATGCCTGCCAATACCAGAGAATCTATCTTCTCAGCGTCAAGACGCTCCTCATTGGTTGGTTTGTAGGCCAGTGCGATAATGCGCATGGCATCGGAAGACCACCTATCGATCTTCTCCTGTATACCCTCCGCGACCTCCGCCGATAGTAACTCCACCCCATTCCTTCCTTCAAAAGAGTTGGAGAGCTCCAAAATTCGTTCTGGTGCGCCAATCACCAATATCCGGTTTCCTTCCTTTTCCCTGAAAAGCGTTGCCCTAAACCTGTTTTTTGAGTTGAAAGGTAAGTCGTCTGTCTTGATCCCGTTCACAGCAGAAGAAACCAAACCAAGCCCGCCTTTGTGGGCCAGCACAACAAGCGCCCCCTCCGTGGGGTCGCCTGTAAGGGTGTAACTGTCCTTCTCCGCATCATGCACGATTGCCGCATTGTTGCTGCCTATGGCAATGGACAGCAATTTCTTCAGTCGCTCGTGACCCTCATGATCCAGAATTTTGTCATGCTGGACAAAATTCCCAACCGGGTGCCAACCATCCCCGGTTACCAAAATCTCCTCCTCTTGAGGCAGCAATACCTTCCTGACGGTGAGCATATTCTGCGTCAGTGTCCCTGTCTTATCGGTAACGATGGTGGTCACCGCGCCCAACGTCTCCACAGAGTTCAACTCCCGCACAATCGCATTGCGCTTTGCCATCCGATGCGAGCCTATCGCGAGCACTATCGACAACACAGCAGGAAGACCCTCCGGGATAGAAGACACCATCGCTGCGATGCTGATCAGCAACAGTTCATCCAGCGTATGTCCACCGGAGAAATACGCCACTACGAAAAGCAAGCAGGCGCTAAAAACCGCAATTACCGCCATTTGCCTTGCCAGTCGATCGGTCTTCCGTTGAAAGTTGGTCCGTTGTGGCTTGATTTCAGTGAGGGTCTCAGCAATCTTCCCAATAGCCGTCCTCAGCCCCGTGAAACAAACCACCGCGCGCGCAAAACCAGAGGCCACGTAGGTACCTTTGTACAGCATACATCTTCGTTCAGCAAAGGCCGTATCACGCCCTACAAGCTCCGCCTGCTTGCCTACCGGCATCGACTCACCGGTCAGAGAAGCTTCCACGATTCGAAGACTCCTTGCCTCAATAATCCTGGCATCAGCAGGAATATTCTCACCTTCCTCCAGGACGATAACATCGCCAGGGACAAGTTCCTTTGCCGTCACCAACTTCTCTTTGCCATCGCGGAGTACGCGCGCCTGCTGCACCAGCATCCGCTTCAGTGCAGCCACGGCATTCTCGGCACGCAATTCCTGAAAAAATCCAATGGATGCATTTATGAAGATCACCGCGAAAATCACATACATATCCACCAGGTGCCCCATGGCCAAGGCGATGACCGCGGCGACTAAGAGAACGGCTATAAGGAGGCTCTTGAACTGCCTAAGGAAAAGCAATACCCATGAAGTCTTTTGAGCTTCAGGAATCTCATTCATCCCAAACACCACCTGGCGACGACGAACTTCCTCTGTCGCCAGCCCTTCACGGCGAGAATCCAAAGACCGCAGGGCCTCTTCAACCGTAAGTGCGTGATACACCTCCTCCATTTCTGATCAATTTGCCTAATACGGAATGAAGCGCGGCGCATGCTCAGCAGACCAAACGGCAATATGCCATTGAGAAGCCTATCTCCCTTTCCGTTACATCTATTCAAACGTAATCGTGGATCAACGCTCCGGGAATGACTTTCCTCATACCACACCGGTGATAAGAGAAATCTAATTTCGCCTGACACCGAAATACCCGCCAGTACCCACACATGTGGAAAAGTCGCCCGGCCCATGGATGCAAGTGGATATCTCCATGGAGCATTTCAAGGCTTTGCCCGCCTTGCTTACATACTAGTGCAATACAAACTTGAACGGCAGATCACGCCTGGACCCCGAACAAGGAACCCACCATGGCCGTCAGTACCATGGCCACCGTGCCCCAGATGGTAATCCGCATGATGGCCACGCGGGCTTTCGAGCCACCGGTTCTCGCCGAGATATAGCCCAGCGTCACCAGGAACGGCACGGTAAAACCATAGAGCCAATAGACCATGCCATTGACCGGGGCAAACAGCACGACGAGCAGGGGCAGCATCCCCCCGATCGTAAACGCCGAGCCCGAACTCCAAGCGGCCTGCAGCGGGTTAGCTCTGCTCTTCTCATCAATGCCTAATTCATCCCGGGCATGTGCCGCCAGGGCGTCGGCCGCCGTCAGTTCCTTGGCCACCTGCAAAGCGGTCCCCTCACTTAATCCTCTTCGCCGATAGATCTCCGTCAGCAAATTCAACTCCGCCTCCGGCATATCCCTTAGTTCCTGCTGTTCTCTCTCGATATCTGCCTTTTCTGTATCCGTCTGGGAACTTACCGAAACATACTCTCCGGCAGCCATCGATATGGCCCCGGCTACCAGCCCGGCCACGGTGGCCAACGTAACCGGATCCCGGGTCGTACTCGCGGCGGCCACACCCACGGCCAAACTGGAAATCGAAACGATTCCGTCGTTGGCTCCCATCACCGCGGCCCGCAGCCAGTTCTTCCGGTGAATGAAGTGTACTTCGTGATAATTATCAATCGTTACCATACTATTCCTGCTTAATGGACTTCCGTTCATCTGAATTGTATTCACAAGATAAGAGATTCTCCCCTTCGCGGGACGAGAACTGTTGTTCCATAAACTTCTTCGCGCTCGTGAGATTGCGCTCCGCCACTGTGCTTAAGGATTGACCCAATTGGAAATCCACTCCTTCGATCGCCATGACATAGGCATCGGGTATCACCCGGTACAACTCCCGGCAAAGCCAGAGAACTGCCCCCGGTTCGAGCCGGTGTGTAGTAAATGACGAAGTTTGCTTCGGCTCGCACGGACTGAAAGCGAACCCCTCGGGCAACGCCCGCGCTATCGCATCAACAAAGATCACTTCGTCGTAGCTGCTGATCAGCGCGGCGTCTTCCACCTGGAGCTGGTAGCGGTATTCCAGGTCGACTCCCCCCCGAGCCGGAAGTTCATCCAGGAACTTCCATCCAAGGCCGTCGTCACCCCGACTGCTGTTGCCGATACCAATGATCAAGGTGCGCTTATCCATTCCTATATCGCTCTTCGACTAGTTTTCCAGAATGATCAAACAACTCCACGTGCAGCGGCATTTGCCCCAGGGCCTGGGTGGCGCAGCTCAGGCAGGGATCGTAGGCACGAATGGCGACTTCCACCTGGTTGAGCATGCCGTCCGTGATGTGGCCTTTCTCGCTGATCACGTGGTTGGCCACCCATCGCACGGCCCGGTTCATCGCCTCGTTGTTGTGCGTGGTCGAGACAATGAGGTTGCATCGCGTAATCCTGCCCTTCTCATCCACGCGGTAATGGTGCGTGAGGGTGCCCCGTGGCGCCTCGATGATGCCGATGCCTTCCAAACGGTGCTTGCCTTCGCGTACCAGATCCGTGCCGAGAATATCCTCGTCGTTCAGCAAGCCATCCATGACTTCGGCACAATGCAGTAATTCGATCAGCCGGGCCCAATGGTAGAACATGGTGCTGTTGTTGACCTTCTTGCCGGTGAAATCGACGAAGGCCCTTCGTTCCTGCTCGGCGAGCGGCGTGGATATCGCGTCACACAAATTGATGCGCGCCAGCGGCCCTACCCGGTTCCAACCCTGCTCCCGGCCGCGCTCCCGGAGGTAAGGGAACTTCATGTACGACCACCGCTCCACACCCTCCTGGAAGTACTTCTGGTAGTCGTTGGTAGAGACATCTGGCAAGGTGACTTTTCCCTCGGCATCGATCGCCCGGAGCCTGCCGTGGTAGAGTTCCAGGTTGCCCCGGTCATCCACCATCCCCAGGTGCCCGGAGGGAAACTCCGCAAAGGAATCGAGCAATGCCCGGTGCTTCTCATGGTAGCTCTTCATGAACCCGATCACTTCCATCGCCCACTCCTTCATCGTAGCAATATTGGGTATCTCCTTGCCATCGAGGAAGTAGGTGCGTTCGTCGGGCTCAAAGGTCTTGTGCATACCGCCCGGCACCGCGGCCACGCCGTGAATCTTCTTGCCGGCAATCGCCTGGATGATTTCCTGCCCGAACTTACGCATGAGGATGCCCTTCCGCGCCAACTCCTTGTTTTCGATGGCCACGGCGACGACGTTTCGCTTCTCCACCGGGGCGTCCATGCCAAAGAGCAGGTCGGGTGAGGCCAGGTAGAAGAAGTGCAGGGCGTGCGACTGGAAAATCTGCCCGTAGTGCATCAGCTTGCGCAGCTTGTGCGCCGAGGGCGTAAGGTCCTCCGGGTCAACACCCACCAGCTGATCGATGGCCTTGGCAGCCGCCAGGTGGTGGCTTACCGGGCAGATTCCGCAGAGGCGCTGCACCAGCACGGGAGCCTCCCAATACGGGTGCCCCTGGATGAAACGTTCGAAGCCGCGGAACTCCACGACATGGAAGAACGAATCCTCCACTTTGCCATACTCATCCAGGTGAATGGTCACCCGGCCATGTCCTTCCACACGGGTAATCGGGTCAATGGTGATCTTCCTGTTCATACGCCTCAGTCATATTTGAACTCCGAATACAGCAGCGAATAATCCTCACCCCACAGCACGCTGCGCACCAACTTCCAGATATTGTTCGGCGACGGGGGGCAGCCGGAGATGGTGTAATCCACCTTGACGATTTCATTGCAGGCATACACGCGGTCGAGGATGCGCGGCAGGTCTTCGTGGTAGGGTATCTTGTCTTCCCCGGCCTCGGCGGTCATGCTGTTGAGGTAGGCCTCTTCCAGGCACTCGCCCAGGGGGATGGTGTTGCGCATGGCGGGCAGCCCGCCCCAGACGGCGCACTCGCCCATCACCACCAGGATGTCGCACATCTCGCGGAACTTCTTCAGGGTCTCCACATTCTCGTCGTTGCAGCATCCTCCTTCGACCAGGCCTAGGTGACAGCGACGTGAAAACTGCTTGATGTCGGTGAGCGGCGACTTGTTGAACGACACCAGTTCCACCATGTCGAGGAGTTCATCGTCGATATCCAGCATGGACATGTGGCAGCCGAAGCATCCTGCGAGCGAAACGGTGGCAATGGTCTTCTTCTCGAAGTTGGTCACCTTCGGCTTGGCCGTCAGGGTGTGGCGGTAGTTCTTCTGGATGGAGTGGAGGTCATACTTTCGCTCGCCGAACGGCTGGGCAAGGCTCTTGCCGCGCACGATAATAGCCCCTGTCGGGCAGATCTTCATGGCGCGTTCAGCTTCCTCTTCCGTCAGCCGGGCCTCCTGCGCATAATCGACTCCCACCATCGTCTCGTTGGCCCGGTTGACGGCGCTGAAGACACGGTTCCCGTCGGGGGTCAGCACCTCGGCCATGCACCGGCCGCACTTGATGCAGCGGTTATGCTCCATCACCATGCGCCGCGGCTGGTAGTCGATGAGCCGGTCTTTAAACAGGTGGGGGAACCGCGACACGGAGATACCCAACTCGTAGCCCATGTGCTGGAGATCACAGCTGCCGCTCTTCTCGCAGGCGGGACAGAAGTGGTTGCCCTCGGCGAACATCATCTCGATCAGCGCCTTGCGCATATCGACCAGTTCGGGCGTATTGACTTCCACTTTCAGGCCCTCGGACACAAACGCCGTGCAGGCCGGGTCATAGCGGCCATTGATCTTGCACGTGCAGGTACGGCAGGTTCCCAGCGGCGGGTCGATGTGCTTGAAATAACACAGCGAAGGAATGAACACCCCGTTCTGTTTCGCCGCCTCAATAAGGTTGGTTCCCTCCTCGGCGGTGTACGACTTCCCATCTATCCAGAACGTGCAGCCGGGCATGGCATTCAAGGTTTATAGCGTTCGTAGTCGGCCACCGCGGCTTCGATATCGAAGTGACGGATGGCGCCGTTTCCCGACCGGACAAACCGGCCGTCGAAGTAGTCGTGGAACTTGTCGAGGGCCTGTACCAGGCTGTTGGTGGCCGTCTTGCCCAGTCCACAGCGGCTCGTCGCCTTCATGATGGCGCCCCATTGCTGGAGTTCCTTCAGGTCATTGAGATCCGCCAGGCCATGCTGCAGGCGCTCCAGCTTGCGCTGAACAATGAAGTTGCCCGCACGGCACGGCGTGCACACGCCGCAGGACTCGTGCTTGAAGAACTGGGCGAAGTTCATCAGTACCTGGACGAGATCACGACTGTGGTTGAAGATCATGAAGGATCCGCCGCAGCGGATATCCTTCTGCGCGAGCAGGTCAAGCATGGAGATGCGCCTGAACTTCTCCTGCACGGAAATACATTCCCCGGAAGGGCCGCTGACCTGGATGTAGAACGGGTCTTCGGCGCCGCAGTGATCCAGCAGCTCGGAAACCGTCATCCCCCACTCGATCTCGTACAACCCCGGCCGCTCGCAGTCGCCGGAGATGCTGATCAGTTTGGTGCCCGGCGAACCGGAAATGCCGCGCTTGAGGTATTCGAAAGTACCCATCACCAGCAGGCGGGCGACAGCTGCGAAGGTCTCCACATTGTTGACCACCGTGGGCAACTGGAGGTAGCCTTTTTCCACCGGGTAGAACCATTTGGTGCGCGGCTCACCCCGCTTGCCTTCCAGCGATTCCAGCAACGCTGTCTCTTCGCCGCATACGTAGGCCCCGGCTCCGATTTCAACCCTGATGTCAAAGTCAAATCCCTTGATGCCGGCGACGTTCTTGCCCAGCAGCCCTTTGTCGCGGAACCGCTGAATTTCCGACTCGAGCCGGGCGTTGAGCCAGCGGTATTCGCCGCGCAGGTAGATAAGTCCGTAGGCGGCTCCGACCGTGAAGCCAGCGATGATCATGCCTTCGAGTACAGAGCCAGGTTCGTGGTTGAGAAGGACACGGTCTTTGAAGGTCCCGGGCTCCCCTTCATCTGCATTGCAGACGATGAACTTGGGTGTGTCCGTGTAGTTTCGGCAGGCCTTCCATTTCTTCCACGTCGGGAAGAATGCGCCGCCGCGGCCGGAGAGTTCGGAGATGCGGAGTTGTTCGAGCACACCCTCGGCGCCCAGGCCGGCTAATTTGGTAAGCGCCTCGCCGGCCACGTAAGGGGCGAAGAAAATCGTGCGGTCGTTGGCAGGCGTGAACCGGATATGGTCTTGCGGCATATCGCAGAGGTCAGCCGCCGACGCGCCGTTCTTCAGTTTCTGGACAATCTCCCTCACCCGGATAGCATTGAGGTGGGTGAAGGGGTAATAATCAATGAGGGCGGCCGGTTGCTGGTCGCTGAGGCCGATGCAGGGAGTGGGGAACAGCCCGAAGGTCCCTGATGGGTCAGTCGATCCCAGCCTTGCCCCTGTCTCCCGTTCGAAGGCCTCGCGGATGCGGTCATAGCCTTTGAATTCGGCGATGATGCTGTTGTCGAGGCAGATGACATGCTTGCCGGCCGGAGGGCGGTGGAAGAAATGGTAGAAGCTGGCTACCCCTTCGATCTCGATGCTGGAGACCCCGTGGTCGCGGGCCAGCCGTTCGATCGCTTGCCGGGAAATATGGCCTTCCGTCAGTTGGTAATCCCACAACTGCGACAACAACCTGGATCGGGCGGGCTCTACGTCAAAAAACCCGTAAGAACGTTCTACAGCGCCCATGGGTGCTCGCTTTGAGAGCACCAAAAAGTGGCACAAATGGCGTTGTCAAGCTATGATATTGATCATCGGGGGTGCTGAGGAAAGGCGGGCGAGTTCGGAGGAATAAAGGCTAGGCTTCCCGCAGGATCTTCTCCATCTTCCGGTTCTTCGCCAGTTCATCCACCAGCTTGTCGAGGTACCTCACCTGCTGTGTGAGGGGGTTCTGGATATCTTCCACCCGGTACCCGCAGATCACCCCGGTAATCAGCTTCGCGTTCGGGTTGAGTTTCGCTTGTTGAAAGAACTCTTCAAACGTCACCTTCTTCTGGATCAGTTCCTGCAGTTTCTTCTCGTTAAACCCGGTAAGCCACTGGATTACCTGGTGCAGTTCCGCTTTGGTCCTGCCCTTCTTCTCGACTTTGGCTAAGTAGCTGGGATATACGGCAGCGAAGGTCAACTTGGCGATCCTGGCGTCGTGGGAGGCGGAGGTGGCAGACATAACTATAGTCTTTAAAAATGTGGTTGCCTGTTCATTCAGGTCAGGAGGTGCCGGTATTACCAAGGCTATTCTTCGGCCTTATTCACAAATAAAATCGTCTCCAGAATCAACTTTTTCCTCCTCAAGTCCGCTACTTGATTCAAAAGAAAAAGTGCTGATGCAATATAGAATATACCCAGGCCTGCCTTAAACCAATTTGTTGCCATCCATGGTTCCGTTGTCGTTGTAGCGGCACCCAAAATAATCCACAGGACCCCAAGAAGGACCCAGAATATCACGACTCTTTTCCCTTTCGCCATTCTCCTGTTCACTAAGGTCAGCTGATTTTCTATGGCGGCATTATCCGTATTGACAAATGGCTGCGGAAAGTCTACTCTTTGTCCGTACTGTTCTATCAAGAAGTGAATAAGCCTTTTCTTCATTTTCTTTCGGAGCTACTGATAAAAATCAAACTCTCCAACACTTCTATCTATCAGTCCGTGGAAGTGTCTAGCCCGACCTACATGTCACTGCCGTCCGACACGTTGGCAAATTAGGAAATTACCTTCTCATTCAAACACAGGGCAAAGCTCTGGGCTAAAAGTAGCTTCCTTTGCCTACTTGATAGTACCATATTCCGCTACAAACTTCTTATCCAATCTGATGATAAGAAATGTCAAAATAGATCCAGCGCAGATTCCTGCCCAACCTGCAACGGAACTATAGAGTTCATTTCCATTCGCGACGTATAACGCATACAATGCACCGCTAGCATTTAGCATTCCGTGCATCATGCAAGCACCCAGAATTGATCCTGTTTTAAGTCTAACATAGGCAAACAATGGCGAAATGGACAGAGTGAACAAGGTCATCATCAGTATCCCCAGATAGGGATGGTGAGGGTAATTATGTCCCATAAGTATTATTGGGAAATGCCAAACCCCCCAAACTAATCCGATAAAACCACTTGATCCCAAGAAACCTAAACTCCTGGTTTCCCTTAACATGAGTCCCCGCCAGCCAAACTCCTCGCCAAACATGATTGGCAAGCTAATCGTAGAGCCTCCGATAATTGCCTGTCCTAGGATGGCAAGAAAACCAATTACCGGGGGAATATGAGGAAACTCTACTGTCTCAAGGTCCACCTTGCCTTTAGCAAGCTCTCTTAGATGATAGTCAAAATTCTCTTGAGTAAAGCTGAGTTCTCCAAAATCTGGTACTAGGTGAGAGTTGCCCAGAAGAGCAATCGTTGCAAATGTCAATAATGTAAGTGAAAGAAATAGCAAAGGGGTAAACAATATCCATTTAATGAGTTTTATGTCAAACGTCCAACCGTATTGTTTAAAGCCCTCTTTATACAGATACTTCTGAATGACAAATGTTGCTAACGCAGGTCCTGGCATATAAAGTCCCGCAAGAAGAGCCATGCCGAGTATACTGTCAATCTTTATATGTACCAGTGCCATTACTGAAGCCACTGTCCAACTGATCAAAGAGGAGAACAGAATGTACAACCAGATTTTTCTCCAATTCATAATATCTATCCCCTCGTTATTCTATTGTGCGTCAGGGGCCAAATTACTGCCAATGTGATACAACGGCCTCTTCGATGACTTATATCCACCAAAATTAAGAAACCTATCCAAAAGGTATCAAACCCACGTCGCTGCCCCCACCTGAAGCGCTCTCCCTTGTGCTTCCATAGCTTACCGCTGCCATGCCCTATATGTGTATCCAGTGGCGTCTATTGTATTTCAGCCAGAAACCACCTTGCTTTATATTGTAACCAGACTGCCGCAAAACCCAACATGCTAAGAACCATCTACAACCACCTCAAGTCTACCTGGTACCAGTATGTCCTTGAGATAATCGTGGTTATCCTCGGGATCCTGATTGCCTTCAACCTGGAGCAATGGAGCGAGACGCGCAGCAACCAGAAAAAAGAAATTGAAATGCTGAAAGAATTCCAACGAGGTCTTTCTGCCGACCTGTCCGAGCTGCGTTATATCATCCGATTCCATGAAAACAGTATTCGATCCAGCCGAATGATATTGAAGGTGATTCAGGAAAATCTGCCTTACCATGATTCCCTGGATGTGTATTTCTCCTACACCCACGCATTCTCTACCTTCTCCGGCCGGATGGGCCCCGTGGAACAATTGAAAAACACCAACCTGGCGCTGGTCTCCAATGACACGCTCCGCCTGGCCATCATCAGCATGTATGACGAGACCTACCCCCGGATTCGTCTGGTTGAACAAGCCATCAAAAGGGATTATGAGCAACTAAGGGATTTTGACCGGCTCTATTTTGACGCCTATGATTTTGACCGCCCCTCCACCAACCCCAACATGCCTGCGCCCCCCTGGGGCATCATGCGCCCGCTGCGTTTTGCCGAACTGAAAACCAGCCCCGAATACGCCGCCCTCCTTCGCGCCCGGATTTCCAACCAGATGGGACTGTTACGAGTTCATGACTATCCCGCCGAACGGGAGCTGACCAACTTGCTGCAGCAGATCGACTTGGAGATCCAGCGGCTGGAATAATACAGCGAAACCTCAAGGCCACCAGGATAATTCTTCTCATCCGTTGCGAATCCGTTCGTATGTTTCAAAGAAATAACAAACCGAAAGGCCAAATGCGTACGCAGCAATATCCAGGTAGTCAAACGTGCCGGTAATGACGCCCGACGGCCAGTAATAAGTCGCTACCTCCGAGACAACCCCTACGGCGAGTATGGATAGAATCGCTCTCCCCGGAGTCACCCCAAACCAATCCCCAAAAAGTAACAATTGGGGTTGCCGCCCATCCCTGAAAGCGAGGCCTCTGAGGTAGATATAGAACCAGGCAGGAAAGGTCAGGTCGGACAAGTAATTGGTCATGAAGCCTCCCTTTACCCGAGCCATAAACAAAGCCGCACCTGTTAGCCAACAGGCCCCCAGAACCCAAAACGCTATCGTCCAATAGTTCAATCTCATTATACCTACCCCATCACCTGAAACGCTCTCCCCAACACCTCCTTCGCCCGTAAGAAATCACCTTCTTGAACGAGGATGTAGTCGGTGTCGTAGGTGCTGATCACGAAGAGGGGAACCTGGTTAGCGGCGAGGACGCCGGAAATGGAGGAGACAATGCCGGTGAGCGAAAAATCCAACGGCCCCTCCACCTTGAAGGCACGCCAGGCACTAACCCGCTTCACTCCCTCCGGCACCAGGGCGGCATCGCAGACGATGGATAGCTCGTCGGCGGTGCGTGTAATGCTGAAGAAAGATGAATCCCGGGCCCATGCCGGAATCTCGCTGCCGGGATCCAACCGGCATATGGCGAGGGCGCCGGGATGAACGGATAGGGTCAATTTTGGAGTTTGGGCTTCGGGGCTCATGCGCATTTCATGTTTGGGTTCATCGTTGCGGGCCAAAATGGGGCCCCTCCTTGAATTGCGCTCACCTGTGGCCCTCAATCCATTACTGTTACATTAACCCCCGGGCTGAAGCCCGGGGCAAGGGCCCGGGCAATAATTAAGCCCTCGGCAAGCGAAGACCGAGCTACGAGCCACGAGCAGCGAGCTACGAGCAACGAGTCACGAGCAACGAGCTACGTCACCCAATGCAGCGTCTCCGCCTGCAGTGGATTCCTGAACTCCACACCCTGCTCCTGCGCGGCACGCCATTGCTTTTTGAGTTCATAATACCACCTCGCCTGGGCGTCGGGTTCGCCGACGAGCATCAGGGGCGGGTCGGCCTCCAGGCCCTTGGCCAGCTTGTTGAACACGCCGACATCCTGGCCGATAAAGGTCCTGCCCAGACTCTTCAGCGGCCACCACAACCAGTTGGTGATGGCGAGCGACGAGTAAAAGAAGTGATTCAACTCGGTGTGGTTGTCGTCAACCGGCGTCAGCGTGGTGATGGAAATGATCTTATTCGACTTGCCGATGGAAATATGCTCCAGGCGATTGCCCGGGATGTCGAAGAAGATCTCGGTCGACACCTCCCCGCCAATCACATGGTACCCCTTGGAGTTGGCCGACGGCGCATGACGCACCATCTTCCACCCTCGGGGGATCGGCTCAAAGTTCTTGGTCTTCAGCTTCAACGACTTCGCCGACCGCCAGAACCACGACTGGTGCACAAACGTCACGTGGGCGGGATCAATCAGCCCGATCACCGAATGGTCAATATTGGTGGGCAGCACAATCGACTCCACATGGCGCAGCTGCTCCTTCGGACCGAGGTGCAGGTCGGGAGCCGGCTCCTTCGCCTGGACCCCGGGAACAAGCTTGTCGGGCAGGTAAACCCAAATGGTGCCGTTCTGCTCCACCACCGGGTAAGCGGGCACCCGGATCTTCGAAATGTCGGCCTTCGATTCGGGAGGCAAGGCGGGAATCTTCTTGCACACGCCCCCTCCGTCAAATTCCCAGCCGTGGTAGCAACACTGGATGTTGCCGCTATCGAGCAGGTGGCCTTCCGACAACTGGACGCCGCGGTGCGGGCAGTGGTCACGCAAGGCGTATGGCGCCCCCTTGGCGTCGCGGCCAAACACGATGCGCTGCCTGGCGATGGTGCGGCCCACCAGTTTGCCTGGCTTCAGGGCGGCGGAGGGAAGGGCGAGGTACCAGAGGTTCTTCAGGATGAGGTCGGGTGCTTTATCTTCTTGCATGACAGGAACAAAAGTGGGGGTAATTTACACAGTAAAGTTCAGGATTGGGTGATAGAACAAGCTCGTTCTTGCCGGAAGATGCGGTGACCACCGCGGAGGCGCTAAGTCGCGAAGGAACGCAAAGCCTTTGCGCCTCTGCGTCTTTGCGGTGGTTACATAACCGTCCCGCCAGGCAGCAGAACCCCTGCTACCCAAGCCACTCACCCACCCTTCACCGCCGTCACCTCGATTTCCACGAGGAAGTCGGGTTCGATGAAGCGGCTGACTTCGATCATGGAGGTGGCGGGCTTGATCTTGCTGAAGACTTCGCCGTGGGCGCGGCCTACATCTTCCCATTGGCGGATATCGGTCACGTAGATACGGGTGCGCACCACGTCTTCCAGGGAAAAGCCGGCCTGTGCCAGCACGCCGGCGACCTTGTTCAGGATAAACTTCGTCTGCGCGTAGAAGTCGCCCTTCCCTACCACGCCCTGCTCGTTGACCGCCACGGTCCCCGACACTTCAAGGGCATTGCCTACCCGGACGGCTCTGCTGTAGCCCACAAGGTCTTCCCATTTGGCTCCGGAGGAGATGTTCGTTCGCATAAGTTCCGAGGATATTGAATGGAAGTCCCTGCTATTTCTTTTTGAACCGCCTGTACAGGTAGACCCCAGAGACAATCAGCAAGATAAAGGGCCAGATGTTTATCAGCAGAACCAGAAAATCAAGCAAATTCGACCATCCCGAACGAACTGCCTCTATCACTTTAGATCCAAAACCAAACGAACTACCCTTTGGCTCGTAGAATACCAAATCGAGTGAACTTAAGGCTATCCTGTCTTTAAGGTATCGGAAGCGGCCTTCGATGGACTCAATATCAGATCGTAGCGTTCCGATTTCTCTCTCAATAGCCAATACCTCATCCACTTTGGTAGCCTTGCCCAGGAGTTCGAGGTAACGCTTCTCCAGTTCCTTTTTGGTCCGAAGCCTCGCTTCGATATCAATGAACTCCTCGGTGACGTCTTCCGTGGTAATGTTCTTGGACTCCAATTTTTCGGCTAACTCAATTGCCTTCTCGACCAACCTGTCAAAGTTCTCCGCAGGAACGCGGATCGTCATTCGATACTGGATCCTGTCCTTCAAGTCAGAAGTGTTTTCCGTATCGACGTAACCCTTCAAGTCGCTCACCAATTTCGTCATCGCGCTCCTGGTCCCTGATGCATCACGAGTTTGAAAGTAGATCTCCCCGCGCCGTATCACCTTTCTGTCAAGGGATGCTTGCGCTTCGGACGATCGAGCGACTTCTGCGGCATAGGGAACATCCATCCCCTCCTCTACGCCAAGTTTCTTCCTGCGATCACAGGAAGCCAGAAAACACAATATGACAACTGCCAGCGTGCCTAGAGACCTCATAGTTGAAGCAGTAACCAAGGTTTAAACAATCTATTTGACGTCGGAATTTACATCCATTTTCCCATCTCACCATCGTTCGCCCAAGGGAGGTTTATGTCTTGGCCATCCAAAGCCTTACTTTTGCCCAATGGACGCAACGGGGAAGGATGACCGGTACGCTCGCCATTTGATTCTGCCCGGCTTCGGCAAGGAAGGCCAGGAGAAGCTGCGCCATGCCTCCGTGGCCGTGATCGGCGCCGGCGGACTGGGCGCCCCGGTCATCGCCTACCTCACCGCGGCAGGCGTCGGCACCCTGGGCATCTTCGATCCCGACACGGTAGCCCTTTCCAACCTGCAGCGCCAGGTGCTTTTTACCACCGACGACATTGGCCAGCCCAAGGCCACCTGCGCCGAACGGGCGGCCCGGCGCCTGAACCCCACCGTCTGGGTATCCGCCATGGCCGAGGAAGTCACCTCCGCGAATGCACTCACCTTCCTGGCTCCCTACGACGTAATCGTCGACGCCACCGATAACTTCCCCACCCGCTACCTGGTCAACGATGCCTGCGCCATCCTCGGAAAGCCCTGGGTCTACGGCTCCATCTTCCGGTACGAAGGACAAGTGTCGGTCTTTAACTGGCAGGGCGGCACCACTTACCGCGACCTGTATCCCGAACCGCCGAAACCCGGTGCCGTGCCCGACTGTGAAGATGGCGGCGTACTGGGCGTGCTGCCGGGGGTCATCGGCTCGCTGCAGGCCAACGAGGTCATCAAACTAATTGCGGGCATCGGGGAACCGCTTTCCGGCAAACTCCTGCTCTTCGACAGCCTGACGCTGGAATCACGCATCATCCGCTTATCAAAAAGACACCATGAGCCTATCCACCATCTCATCGATTATGACCACTTTTGCGGAGTATCCGTCGCGAAAGGCATGAAAGAAGTAACAGTAGAGGAGCTGAAGGCCCTCCTGGACAAGAAAGCAGACATCCAGCTCATCGACGTGCGCGAGCCGCATGAGTATGACACCTGCAACCTGGGCGGAGAGCTCATCCCGATGGCTGAAGTTCCCTTCAACATTGACCGGATCTCCAAAGACAAGCAGGTGATTATCCACTGTCGCAGCGGCGGGCGGAGCGGCAACATCATCAACTGGCTGGAGAAGAACCACGGGTTTACCAACCTCTACAACCTGAAGGGGGGCATCCTGGATTGGGCGAAGAAGGTTGATCCCTCGATGCCCACGTACTGACGCTAGACTCACTCCATTTCATAAGTGAGTTTCAATTGACCATTTGACAAAATGCAGTAGACAACGCCCTGTGTTAACGGGCCAGTTAGCAGCGATCTTTAATGCGTTGAATCCTGAGGGGGCGAAAGCCTTACGCCTCAACTTTTACCCCAAGGTTATCGCCGAGCACGAGGAACTGATCGAGCCATTCCTTGGATAGCTCGCCGGGCTGCTTGTCGCGGTTCTCCAGCGAAATTTCAAAATACAGGTTCTGGCTCCGGTAGACATCGGGCTCCAGCTTGAACCCTTCCAGGATCGGGAACAGCCGGTTGAGGCGCAGCAACCGCTTTACATTATCCCGCTCGGCGGCCACGCGTCGCAATTCGTGGTAAATACTCTCGCCGGCGTACCGCTCCACCGACTTGGGGTCCTCAATACGGAGGCTCCAGCGTTTCATCTCCGTCGCCAGCCGCTCCAGGGTCTTGATGTTGATGCGGTCGGGGCCGAAACACTTGATGAGGTCGGCATTGAGGATATACTCAAAGGTGGTCTTGTACGCGTTCGGGATGGGAATGTCGTTGTTCGACAACGCATTGACCAGCGGGTAATCCCGGTTGTAGGTTCTTCGTAATGACATTTCAAGATCCTGGAGTCCCTGCCGCGCGATCATGTCGAGGATCTTACGCTTCTCTTCCTTGAAGAGGTACCAGATCGAATACTTCTCAGGACCGAAATAGGTCTGCATGATGGTGATCACGTCGCTGAGGCGGCCGTCTTCAAAGGCGTCGATCATCCGGAACTGCATGCCGGAAAACTTGTCGAGCTCGATGTTCAGCGACAGGTTGCCGATCAGGTCATGCTTGCCCAGGTAAATGACCGCAAAGGCGAACCGCTTCTCCGACCGGGTCACCAGCGAGCGCACGCGCGTGATGCCGATCACCAGCTTCTGCTCACCGGCTTCTTTCTTGACAAAAAACTCGTTCGTGGCCTGGTAGTTGAATAACGGGAGATTCTCCGGTTCTTCTTCGAAAATTGACGACACGGCGTAGTGCATGCCCACGCGTGAAAGATTGGTCTTAGAAGGGATGACCAGCTTCTTGTAAACCCCTACCCCGTCCTTATAGACCGGGTCGTTGCTCGGCGCCTTCTCCAGCCGGTTCAGGAACTCGCCTTCCAGCACGCGATCCGTCAATTGCTTGGAAAGCTGGACGGCGCGGCAGGCATACTGGATCACCTGGACTGTCTCGATGCCGGAGAGTTCGTCGAAGAACCAGCCGCAGCTGGTGTACATGAGCATCGCGTGGCGCTGCATTTCCAGCAGCCGGAGCGCCTTGTTCACGTCCACGTCAATCACGGCAAATTCATCGAGGAAGGTCCTCACATTGGCGTCGTTCCGTTTCAGGATGACCCGGATATACTCGTTGCGCGCCGCCCAGGGGTCTTCAAATAATTTCTTCCCCTCCACCTCGAAAATCTCGATCAGCGAATCCCGCAGCCAGTCCAGCGCATCACGAAGGGGTCCCCTCCACGTTTGCGTATAGCCGGGCTTACCGGAATTGCACCCGCAGTTGCTTCTCCATCGTTCCACCCCGTGCACACAGCTCCAGGAACTGTTTTCGTTGATTTGGACCTCATGGTCGGGCGGAAACAACTCCAGGAACTGGCCGTAGTTGGTCAGGTTGACGTCGCTGCGCTCGTCGATGTACTCGAGGCAGAACGCCAGGGCCATGTCGCCTTTGCGGTGGTGGTGGCCATAGGTCTCCCCGTCGGTAGCAATGTGGACCAGTTGGGGTGACTCATCGTTCGCATCAAAGCCTTCCATAAGCCGCTCGGCAAACCGCTTGCCATCGAACAGCAGGCCGTTGAATGCTACTCCCTGGGAGACATCGCCATCATAAAAGAACAGCGCGATCCGTTTGCCCGAGGGGAGATTGCACCAATACGCCTTCCGCGTATCCACCGTCTGGTCATTGACGTGGTGCCAATGTTCCTCACCTAGCCGGCGGACGGAGCGTGCCTGGCGAGGGGCCAGCACGGTAAACACGATGCCCTGCTCGGCGAGCACTTCCAGTGATTCGGTATCCACGGCCGTCTCGGCCAGCCACATGCCCTCCGGCTTGCGCTTGAAGCGGTATTCAAAATCTCGGATGCCCCAGATCACCTGCGTCTCCTTGTCGCGCCGGTTGGCCAGCGGCAGGATCATGTGGTTGAACACCTGTGCCATGGCCGAGCCGTGGCCGCCAAACCGGTTCATGCTCAGCTGGTCGGCCTCCAGGATGGCCTGGTAGGTTTCCTTGTCGTTGTGCTCCATCCACGAGAGCAGCGTCGGACCAAAGTTGAAACTGATCCGCTCATAGTTGTTGGTGATGTTCTTAATGGCACCCTCGGCGTTGTCGAGGATGCGCGAGGCCGTATTGGGGGCGTAACACTCGGCGCTAACGCGCTCGTTCCAGTCGTGAAAAGGGTGCGCAGAGTCCTGGATTTCTATCACCTCCAGCCAGGCGTTTTCGCGCGGCGGTTGGTAGAAATGACCGTGGATGCAAATGTACTTCTGGTTGGCCACGGGACCGGTTTTCTAGCTTCCTAATTCAAATTCAACTTCCTCGCGCTCCAACTTGAAGACGCTGACACCCAGGGGCGGCAACACCGTCGTGATGGAATAATCTCTTCCATGGTACTTGACCGGTGTGGTTGCCAAAAGCCCGTTATTCATGAGCCCGGTGCCTCCAAAGCGTGGGTTGTCGGAGTTAAATACTTCCTTCCAATATCCCCTCGTGGGGACGCCGATGCGGTAATGCTGGCGTACCTCCGGGGTAAAGTTGCAGACCACGATGAGCGAATCAGCCGGGTAGTCACTCTTGCGCATAAACACGATCACGCTGTTCGCGCGGTCGTCGTAGTCGACCCATTCAAACCCTTTATGATCGAACGGATGCGCGTACAGGCCAGGCTCTGTCTTATAAAGCTGGTTGAGCGCGCGCACGTGTTCCATCACGCCTTTGTGCAGCGGGTGGTTTGTGAGGTGCCAGTCGAGGCTGCGGTCGTGACTCCACTCGCCCGATTGACCGAATTCGCCGCCCATGAAGAGCAGCTTGGTCCCGGGGTGAGTGTACATGTAGGCGAACAGCAGTCTCAGGTTGGCGAACTTGCGCCACTCATCGCCCGGCATCCGTCCCAACAGCGAGCCCTTGCCATGCACCACCTCGTCGTGAGACAGCGGCAGCATGAAGTTCTCGGTAAAGGCGTACATGATGCTGAAGGTGATCTCATTCTGGTGGTACTGCCGGTAGATCGGGTCGTTCTTGAAGTACCGCAGCGTATCGTGCATCCAGCCCATCATCCACTTCTGGCCGAAGCCCAGGCCGCCGAGGTACGTGGGGCGCGATACGCCCGTCCACGCGGTGGATTCCTCGGCGATGGTGATCGCATCAGGGAAGGTGCCGTAGACCGTTTCGTTGAATTCCTTGAGGAACATGATGGCTTCGATGTTCTCGTTGCCACCGTACTGATTGGGAATCCACTCTCCTTCTTTCCTGGAGTAGTCGAGGTACAGCATGGAAGCCACGGCATCCACGCGCAGACCGTCGATATGGAACTGATCCAGCCAGTACAGGGCGTTGCTGATCAGGAAGGCGCGCACTTCAGGGCGGCCATAGTTATAAATAAAACTGCTCCAGTCGGGATGGAAGCCCTTGCGGGGATCGGCGTGTTCATAGAGATGCGTGCCGTCAAACTCGTACAGCCCGTGTGAATCGCCGGGGAAATGCGAGGGCACCCAGTCGAGGATCACGCCAATGCCGGCCTGGTGAAACGAGTCGACAAGGTATTTGAAATCATCCGGCGTGCCGAACCGGCTCGTCGGCGCAAAGTACCCGGTCAGCTGGTAACCCCAGGATCCAAAGAAAGGGTGCTCCATGACGGGAAGAAACTCCACGTGTGTGAAGCCCATGTAGCTTACATACTCTACCAGTTCATGCGCCAGCTCGCGGTAGGAAAGAGAGCGGTTTCCGTCCTCCGCCTTCCGCTTCCAACTGCCGGCATGCACTTCGTAAACCGAATAGGGCTTTGCTTTCCCGGTGGTGTGCTTGCGTTCGGCGAGCCAGACCTTGTCCTTCCACTCGTACGATGACTTCCAGGTGACTGATGCCGTCTTAGGGGCGATCTCCGCGTAGGTAGCCATGGGGTCGGCCTTCTCCAGGTAAGGGCCGAGGTTGGAATGAATGGCAAACTTGTAAGCCTGTCCGGCTCCTACGCCCGGGATGAAAGCTTCCCATATCCCCGACTCATCCCACCGCGGGTTGAGCGGGTTCTGGCCGGCCGTCCAGTAGTTGAAGTCGCCGATCACCGATACGGAGCGGGCGTTGGGTGCCCACACCGCGAAGTAGGTTCCTTCCCGCCCCTCGTGGGTGACCACATGGGCGCCGAGTTTTTCGTACAACTTGAAGTGCTTCCCGGACTTGAAGAGGTAAATATCGAAATCCGTGAGCAGTGAAAAGCCTTGCTGGCCTGTGGGTTTTTCCGGGACTTTCTCCGGTGCTTTCTCCGGGGCTTCCGGTTTGGAGGATTTTTTCTTGGCCATGAATCGTGTTCCTAATGTAACTCAGAAAGTTCAATTCCCCGAGGACGAAGATGACTTCCGGCTTTCTTTTTCCTTGAAGTAACGCTTCATCTGATACTCGATGCCCCGGAGGGGAATGATGGTCCAGGACGGCCGCCCGTTGAGTTCGTAACCAAGCTCATAGACGGCCTTTTCGATCAGGTAGGTGCGGATGAGGACATCATCTTCATAGGGCAAGTCCTTGCCCATGCCCATCCGCTCCATGTAGGCGCCGAGGTAGTAGCGGCTGATGTAATGCTGCCATTGCTCGGCCCAGGCCTCCAGCACTTCCACGTCCTGGGGGCGGTAGTTTTCGTTGAGCAGGATTTTGCCGAAGGCCGCGTAGTGAAACGACCGCATCATACCGGCGACGTCCTTGTACGGGCTCTTCTTAAGGCGGCGCTCGCTGAAGGAGAAGCCCGGCTCCCCTTCAAAGTCGATGATAATGAAGTCTTTACCCGTAAAGAGGACCTGGCCCAGGTGATAGTCCCCGTGGATCCGGGTTTTGATGGCGCGGATCGGGATGGAGTAGATCTCGCTGAAGCATTCCAGGATTCCCTCTTCCAGCGTCAGCACGCGCTCGGCCACCTGGCGGGTTTCTTCATCCAGTTTGCCCATCGACTGCCGGAGCAGTTTGAAGCGGTCTTTCAGCAGCTTGCGAAGCGAAGAGTACAGCGAACGCTGGTAGTTGCTGGTGAAATATTCCGGGGCGAATACCGGGTCGTTGGGATTGGAGGCCAGGGCGAGGTGCATCTCGGCCGTCCGCTGGCCGAGCCGTACCACCCGTTCGTAGAATCCCCGTCCGATGAACTCCTGGAGCAGCTCGGGTGTCTCTTCAAAGGTCAAAGCCGGCTTGTTGACCAACGGGGGCAATTTCTCCTTCTTGGCCTTTTCCAGCACCCGCTCGTAAAAACGGCCCATCGAATCGATGGTCATGTTCCAGGCATCGCCCTGGTTTTCCACTCTCTCCTGGAGCATGCCCAACACGATGGTATGCCCCTCTTCATCCCGGTATTCCACGCTTCCCGAATACCTCGGACTGTTGGCAAAGGAGGTGCTTTCTGTAAGAAAGCGAATAATCTCGAGGTCCGGGTTGATTTCGCGGTCGATCTTCCGGTAGAACTTGAAGAAATACTGGTCGTTGTAAATGAACGCGGTGTTTGTACTGTCGGCCTTTAGAATCTTCGACTCCACCCGGTCGACTTTGATCCGGGAGAAAATGCTGGCATTGAACTCCAGCACGTTGCTTCCATCCTTGATCCGGTGGTTCCTCGCCATCTTGATGAGCAGGAAGTCACGGAAGGCCCGGTCGTAGGAGCTGTCGAGGATAAACCCGGTCTTACCCTGGATCTCGGCACGGCACACTACGCTCTGGGTGGTGTACTCCACGCGGTCCATGATGATTTCCGTGGGAAAATAGCACAGCGGCATGAAGTACAACTCAGGTAGCCGCTGGACATAGTGTACTTCCACCAGGACCAGGAAGTGAGTGGTCTTTTCCACCTTCACCGGGATGACCTTGTTCAGGCTCATTTTGCTGATCACTTTCGCCTTCCCGCCGAACCAGCGGCACTTCTTCATGAAGGAAGGGAAAATTTTCCGCTCAAACTCCCTGATCTCATCGTAGCGCGTGAATACCTTCTCCCATGGGGCCGATGATTTTAACAGGAGCAATTCATTCCCGCCATTGCTGGCCTCCTTGCGCTCCTGGTCATCCACCTGGAACCAGAAATAGCCATAGGGTCCGATGGTAATCGGGTATTCGCCCGATCCCACGTTCATGAACTTATTCTGGCTGAAGGCTTCGGTGATGTCACAGTTTTTGAATTCCGACAGGTCCAGTACCGTCGCCTGGGAGAACTGGGACAAATTGGCAACGATAATGATGCGCTGATGTTCGAAGGATCGGACGTACGACAACACCTTGGCGTTACTGCTTTCGATGAACGTCAGGTCGCCGCGTCCGAAGACGCCGAGACGCTTGCGCATGGAGAGCACGTTCTTCATCCACCATACGAGCGACGTCAGGCTTTCTTCCTGCATGGCCACGTTCACCGCCTCGTAGCGGTAGACCGGGTCGGTATTCACGGGCAAATGGAGCTTCTGCGGGTTGGCGGTGGAGAATCCCGCGTTCACTTCCATGCTCCACTGCATGGGTGTCCGGATGCCGTAGCGGTCGCCGAGGAACACATTGTCGCCCATCCCGATTTCATCGCCGTAGTAGAGCACCGGGGTGCCCGGCAGGGAAAAGAGGATGCTGTACAACAACTCGATCTTGCGCCGGTCATTGTTGAGCAAGGGGGCCAGGCGTCGGCGGATGCCGAGGTTGTGTTTCGATATCGGGTCAGTCGCGTAGGCCTTGAACAAGTAATCCTTCTCCTCTTCGGTCACCATTTCGAGGGCGATCTCGTCGTGGTTACGCAGGAACAGCGCCCACTGGGTGTTATTCGTGGCCGACGGGGTCTGCCCGACAATGTCCACGATGGGATAACTGTCTTCCGTGCGCAAGGCCAGGAAAAGCCTAGGCATCAGCGGGTAGTTGAAGTTCATGTGACACTCGGAACCACGGCCAAAGTAGGACGCCGCTTCCTCCGGCCATTGGTTGGCGTCGGCGACGAGCACGCGGTCCGAGTACTTCTTGTCGATGTAGGCCCTGAGTTTCTTCAGGAACTGATGGGTCTCCGGGAGGTTCTCGCAGCTCGTGCCCTCGCGTTCGTAGAGGAAAGGCACCGAAGCCAGGCGGAACCCGTCGACGCCGATCTTGAGCCAGAAGTCGACGATCTTTCTCACCTCCATGTGCACGTCCGGAGACTCATAGTTCAGGTCGGGCTGGTGGCTGAAGAACCGGTGCCAGTAAAAACTCTTGGCCACCGGGTCCCACGCCCAGTTCGACGATTCGTCGCTGGGCAATACGATCCGCGCTTCCTTGTACTTGTCACTGGTATCACTCCACACGTAGTAGTTCCGCAGGCGGGAACCGGGTTTCGCGCGCCGGGCCTTCTCAAACCAGGGGTGCTGGTCGGAAGTGTGGTTCATGATCAGCTCGATGATGACGCGGATGCCGCGACGGTGCGCTTCCTTCAGGAACACCTTGAAGTCGTTGAGCGTGCCGTAGTCGGGATGGACGCTGCAGTGATCGGTGATGTCGAAGCCGTCGTCCTTCAATGGCGACGGGTAAAAGGGAAGCAGCCACAGGGTGGTCACGCCCAGGTCTTCGAGGTAGTCCAGTTTCTGGATGAGTCCCCGGAAGTCGCCAATACCATCGCCGTTGCTGTCGAAGAACGACCGGACACTGAGTTCATAGAAGACCGCGTCTTTGAACCAGAGGGAATGCTCTTTGGGCTGGGTCGCCATGGCTCTACATTTGTGACGGGTGGATTTCCAGCCTGAACAGGTGGAACGGCATCTTGTTCGGTTCCAGCTCCACGAAATTCCACTCCTGGGTCCAGGTGTAGTTTTCGTCCGTGATCAGGTCGTGGAGCTTGACGTTGATGTTACGGCCCAGGTTCAGGCGGTGAGCCGGAAGCTGCACATAGCCGGAATGCTTGGCGTGAGGATCGAGATTGACGACCACCAGGATCAGGTTGCTCAGGTCATCCGTGGCCTTGAGGTATGCGATCAGGTTCGGGTTTTCAATCGCACAGAAATGGATGTTCCAGGTGGTATGAAGGGCCGGGTTTTCTTTCCTGGCCTTGTTGACCAGCCCGATGATGTCGGTCATACGGTTGGCCTTTCGCCAGTCGTAATGACGCACCTCGTATTTCTCGGAATTGAAATACTCTTCTTTTCCCTCCACGGGACTGTTCTCCAGGAACTCATAGGCCGGTCCATAGATGCCGTAGCTGGCTGAAAGCGTGGAAGCGAGGGCGAACCGGATGATGAACATGTTCTCCCCCTGCCCTTGCAGGTGCCACGGGAGGATGTCGGGCGTATTCGGCCAGAAATTCGGGCGGAAGTAATTGCGTGACGGACCCTGCACCAATTCGGTCATGTACTCGGTGATCTCCTGCTTGGTCACCCGCCAGGTGAAATACGTGTACGACTGCGTGAACCCGACCTTCGCCAGGGCGCTCATCACTTTCGGACGGGTGAAGGCTTCTGAGAGAAAGATCACGTCCGAATAGTTCTTGTTCACCTCCGCGATCACCCACTCCCAGAACTTGAATGGCTTGGTATGCGGGTTATCCACGCGGAAGATCTTGATGCCGTTGTCGATCCAGAAGAAGACCACGGAGCGCAATTCCTCCCAAAGTTCCTTCCACGACTCGGTCTCGAAGTCGAAGGGATAGATGTCCTGGTATTTCTTAGGCGGGTTTTCGGCATACTGAATGGAGCCATCGGGACGTTGACGGAACCATTCCGGGTGGGCTTTCACGTAGGGATGATCCGGAGCGCACTGGAAGGCGAGATCGAGCGCCACCTGGATGCCGTAGCGGGCTGCCTCTTTCTGCAACTCCTTGTAGTCGTCCATTGTCCCCAGTTCCTTGTGCACCGCCTTATGGCCACCCTCATCGCTTCCGATTGCCCACGGCGACCCCGGTTCTCCCGGCTTGGCCCTCACGCTGTTGTTCTTGCCTTTGCGGTTGACCTTGCCGATGGGATGAATGGGCGGAAGGTATAGCACATCGAAATGCATGGCCGCTATGCGGGGCAACAACTTGATGGTGTCGCGGAACGTACCATGAACACCGGGGGTAAGCGAGCTGGAGCGCGGAAACAGTTCGTACCACGTGCTGAACAGCGCCTTCTGGTGCTCGACTCTGATTTCCAGGTCCTTCGGGCTCCGGGAAACATGGAGCCGAAGCGGATGGTGGTGTACGGCGCGATCGAAAGGTTCTGAAAGAACGATGTTGATCGCTTCCGAATTCTTTGCCGAATTATCAAGAATCGCTGCCCATTCCCGCAATTGCGGATCGGTGGATTCCACTTTCTTCAGGAATTGAGCGCCTTCCCTCAACTCCAGCCCTACGTCCATTTTCGCAGCAATCTTCTTGCGTATGCCGTCGAACCAGGTGTCAAAATGATCTACCCAGGCCTGCACGTAGAAATAGTACGATCCCTTTTCGGTCACGTAAAAGCTGGCCGACCAGGTATCGTTCATCACCGGTTCCATCTCCACGCTGCGCCAGGTGCCGTCCTTGCCGAACTTGTATTTCACTTCCGCCCGAAGGTGGTCGTGACCGTCGGAGAAGATGCTGGCCGTC
>JAEUUE010000075.1 GCA_016787605.1 Cyclobacteriaceae bacterium | reverse complement strand
CTTCGGCCATTATAGACTCCAGCCATCGGCTCCAGTCCGTCTTCGACACGCGACAAATAGTAGCGGTATGAAGTAAAACCCAGTGCGACAAAGGTGATGGCTGTTCGCAGCCAGGCTAATTGCAGTCGCTCAAGAGCCAGTCGAATTCGCTCGTAACCGAGCTCCTTTTTTCCTTTTTTCTTTTCCTCTTTCTGAGGTTCGGAATTCACTACCTCTTCGTCGGTCATGGTCCGCAGATTAGTACCCGAAAATAGATGATTTGTCAGAATTCTCTCTTCCCCTCCTGCAAATGGTCAAGAATGCCCTACGATTGGTACGGTAGCCAAATCCAACCACGGGGCAAACTCGTAGCATTGCATGATCAACAACAAAAAAGCTCATGAAGACGCTATGCCTGGCCAGTGCGTTTCTCCTTCTGTCTATAACTTCCGGAGCCCAGAAAAGCCTCGGTCCCTGTGAAGATTGCGACCTTCTTTTTCAGGGCATGCCCGCCACCATCGGCTCCTCGGTTCGAATGGCCGGCCCGGAAGAAAGCGGGGAGCCCCTCCGCATCCAGGGAATAATCTACCAACCTGACGGCAAAACCCCTGCACCGGGAATCATCCTGTATGTCTATCAAACGGACCACACCGGCCGCTATACACCAGGACCCAGCCAGGTACATGCCCGCAGGCACGGCCACCTGCGCGGGTGGATGCGATCCGATGAACGGGGTCGGTATGAGTTCTTAACCATACGTCCCGCTTCTTACCCCAACACCCGAAACCCCCAACATATCCATCCAATCATCGTTGAACCCAGTGCCGGCCGCCACTATTGGATCGACGACTTTTTGTTCGATGACGATCCCTTACTTAGCCCCGAGGAAAAGCGCAGGCAGCCGAAGCGCGGGGGTTCGGGCATTCTTACACTCACGAAAGGACCCGGAGGAGAATGGATCGGCAAGCGCGACATTGTATTGGGCCTAAACGTACCCAACTATTCCATCCGATGAGGCCACTACTGATCTTCCTTGTGTGTGTTGGTATTCCGGTTCTTCTCCACGGGCACCCCGGGGAAGGCATTGTGGAGAACAGCAAGGGCGAAATCTTCTTCACCGATCTCAAGCAAGTCTGGAAGATTACCACCCGCGGGGAGCTCAAGCTGGCTGTCCCAGGGGTGCATACGCATGAGCTGTTCCTGGATGCCGATGACAACCTGTTTGGCGAACACCTGTGGTACAACGGCGAAGCCAGGAATACCTGGGGTCATTACGTATGGCAACTCTCGGCAGAAGGCACCCTTTCCAAAGTCATACCGGACACCGAAGGATTCCTGGAAAACTACAGTTTCGTCAGGGATCACCATGGCCGCATGTATTGGGCCGACCGGTCGACCGGCTGCCAGAAAGTGGCGCGGCTCAATGCCGACAAGACCATCACGAAACTCGGCAATCGCTGCCTTCACAATATCCGCTCCCTGAGCATGCTGCCGGACGGCTCCGTTCTTCTCGTCGACTTTCAGGACCTCAAGAAGATAGATCCGCTGGGAAACGTACAAACCGTCGCCGCGCAGATTGCCGACAAGAAATGGAAGTCTTCTTCGGCCGACAACCAAAACTCCGTGATGGGCATCTGGTCAGACAAGAAGGGCAACCTTTATGCCGCGGTAAGCAGCGCCAGTGTGGTCAAGAGATTTGGTGCCAACACCGATGGAGAAATCATTTACCGATCCTCGCTGCCGTGGGCACCTTCTGGCGGGCTGGTGGATTCCCGCGATCGCCTTTGGGTCCTCGAGTATAATCCGTTCAACGCTGTGCGCGTGGTGTGTGTCCGCTCTTCCCAGGAAAAGCAAATTTTTACTCCATGAAGTTCTGGCTAACTCTTTTCCTTTTTATCCTCGTCTACCGCCCTTCGACGGCCCAGGTATTGAACTCCGGGCTGCCGATCGGCACAGAGTGTCCTGCGTTTGATCCCCACCACGTCTCCGGGCCGGACAGAAATTCAAGAGCCTGTCCGATGTGCAAGTACGGCTCACGGCAAGGCGTGATGATTTGGGTAAATCATTCAGACTGGGATGCCCTTGAACCCATTGCCAGGCGACTGGAGTCGGAAATCAAAACGCGGGGATTGCGTCAGTTCAGGGCTTTCATCATCTATATGAATCCGGCAGGCTTGCCCCTGGCTCAGCTGCTGGAAGAATCGCGGAAGAAGGCGGATGCCTGGAAATTGGAAAAAACAGCACTGGTGTGCGTGCCTTCACCAACCGACCCGGAGTCGGCGGGACTGTTCCAAATCAACCCCGATCCGCGCGTAAAGAACACGGTCATGGTATATAGTCGCCGAAAAGTGGCTCACAAGGTGATCAACTTGAATGCCGGAGGGCTGGATGACCTGGTAAGAACCTGTGACGAGATCTTTCTACGTAACCCGCTTTGATTCCTTCACCCATTCGATCAACTGCTCACGCTCGAGACTGCAGTTGGTCCATTCCGCATCGAGGCGGGCGCCGTACTTCTTGTAAAAATTGATCGCCGGGGTATTCCACTCCAGCACTTGCCACATCATACCCGTGCAGTTTTCCCGGACGGCCAGTTCCATGGTTCGGTCAAAGAGCAGCTTCCCGGCTCCCTGGCCTCGCTCCCGTTCCGTCACGATGATGTCTTCGAGGTACAGGCGCTTTCCCTTCCACGTGGAGTACCGCCAATAGTACAACGAAATGCCGATAATCACGCCGGCACGCTCCGCCACAAAAAACCCGAAGATCGGGTTTGGGCCAAACCCGTCGCGCTCCATTTGTTCCACGGTGGTAATCACTTCATGGGGAGCCCGCTCGTACGTCGCCAACTCCTTGATCAGTTCCAGTGTGCGTGGCAGGTCTTCCTTTTTTCCTTCCCGGATGGTTATGGGGGCTGGCATGCTACATGTCTTTCTTCACCAGCGGAGGAATGATCCCCATGCTATACCAGGTGAAGGCATACTGGTCGGCGGCTACATCCAGCGCCTTGGAAAGATTGGATGAACCATGGCCCGACTTGGTGTCGATCCGGATAAGCACCGGGTTGTTTCCCGCCTGGCTTTCCTGCAGGGTGGCCGCAAACTTAAACGAGTGGGCGGGCACCACGCGATCGTCATGATCGGCGGTAGTCACCAACGTGGCCGGATAAGCAGTGCCCGGCTTCAATGCATGTACCGGGGAATACTTGAGCAGGTACTCAAACATTTCCTTTGAATCCTCCGAGGTTCCATAGTCGTAGGCCCACCCTGCCCCAGAGGTGAACTTGTGATACCGAAGCATATCCATGACTCCCACGGCCGGTAAGGCCACCTTCATCAGGTCCGGGCGCTGGGTCATCGTGGCCCCGACCAACAAGCCGCCGTTGGAGCCGCCGCTGATGGCGAGATAGTCGGAGGAAGTGTATTTCTCCGCAATGAGATACTCGGCGGCAGCAATGAAGTCATCAAACACATTCTGCTTGTTCATCAGGCGTCCGGCATCATGCCACTTCTCTCCATACTCGCCGCCACCGCGCAGGTTCGGCAGCGCAAATACGCCGCCGTTTTCCAGCCAAACGATCCGCGACGTGCTAAAACCCGGCGTCTGGCTCAGCCCGAAGCCACCGTAGGCATACAGCCAGGCGGGATTTTTGCCATTCAGTTCCAGGCCCTTCTTGTGCACAATGAACATGGGAACCTTGGTTCCGTCCTTGCTCGTATAGAAAACCTGTTTGGTTTCGTACACCGTCGGATCAAAGTCCACCTTGGGTGCCGCATAGAGCGTTGACTGCCCGGAATTCACGTCGTAGGAATAAATGGACGGCGGCGTCGTGAAGGAGGTAAAAGAATAGTAGATCGTCGTCTCTTCCCTTCGTCCTCCAAACCCATTGGCCGTGCCGATTTCAGGCAGGTTAATGTCCCGAATGTTCGTGCCCTGGTAGTCAAACTCCTTCACCAGGGTGCTGGCGTCTTTCAGGTAATTGACGAACAGGTGTCCTCCCCCTGTGGAAATGCCACGGATAGCCAACTCTGACTCCGGCACCACATCCTTCCAGTTGCTCACCGCGGGATTGGCAGCGTCTACTCTGACGATGCGGTTGTTGGGGGCGTCAAGATCCGTTTGAATCAGCAGGGTAGCCCCCTCGTTGTCGATCACGCTATGGTTGTGCTCAAAATTGTCAACCACCGTGATCAGTTTGCTCTTCGGATTCCTGAGGTCCTGGATATACAACTCGTTTCCCGTTGTGCTTACGGCTGCCGTGATGATGAGATAACGCTCATCCTCTGTCAGCCCGGCACCCGCATAACGGCGCGGCGTTTTCTCACCGCCGAAAATCACCTGATCGGAAGATTGGGGAGTGCCCAACTTGTGAAAATAGATTTTGTGATACTGGGTTTTGGCCGAGAGCTTGGATCCCTTCGGCTTGTCGTAGCTACTGTAATAGAACCCCTCATTCCCTCGCCAGGCGATGCCCGTAAACTTGAGATCCACCAGCGTATCTCCCACCATCGTCTGGTCCGAAGTTTTCAGCACCACAGCCTTCCGCCAATCCGATCCGCCTTCCTGGATCTGCAGGGCTACCATCGAGCCATCTTTGGTGAAACTCATGCCGGCAAGTGCCGTGGTCCCATCGGCCGAGAAGGTGTTGGGATCAAGGAATATCTCTTCGGCTCCATCAAGTCCCTTTTTCCTGTACTGCACGTTGTGGTTCTGGAGACCGCTATTTTTGGAGTAGTAATAGTACTCTCCCTCCCGATGAGGCGCCGACAGCCGCTCATAGTTCTGCAGCTCCCCCAAACGGGCACGGACGGCGTCACGGAACGGGATATTTTTCAGGTACCCGAAAGTGACTTCATTCTGGGATGCCACCCAGTCGCCCGTCTCCCGCGTGGTGTCGTTCTCCAGCCACCGATAAGGATCTTTTATTTCCGCACCAAAATAAGTGTCTACGGTATCCACTTTTTTGGTCTGCGGATAGGGGCCTACCGCCACTTTTTCCGGTTTCGGATTGCACGCAAAAGCCACTAAGGCAAGGATGCTGATCTGGAATGATTTCTTCATGGGGATGAATTGAGTCCTCGAAAGTACCCTACCCGCCAGAAATGATCAAACCGCGCCGGTAATATTACCTACGCGGTTTGAATGACTGAAAGACCTGATCAGGCGGCTTTCCGCACGCGCTCCACGCGCAATTCCTTTTGATTCGCCATCTCAATTACCCCCAGCCGGTGCAAAATCCGGATGACCTGGTAGGTGGGATCGATTTCATGCCAGCGTACGCCGCCGAAATTGGCCCGCGATCCGTGCTTGTGGTGATTATTGTGGTAGCTCTCGCCCATCATGAGAAAATCAACGGGCAGGAAGTTCATCGATGTATCGCGCACCTCAAAATTGCGGTAGCCATACTTGTGCGCAAACCAGTTGATGATGGCCCCGTGAATCGGGCTCATCAGGAAATGGACGGGCAGCAGCAGGAAGAGCCACCAGGTCGTTGCGAACTGGAGGTAGAAAAGCACGTACAGGGAACCCCAGAAAAGACGGGAGGGCCAGCTGCGGGCGATACGGTCAAACGTCTCCCACTTCGGCACGCCTTCAGTAAATCGCTTATCGGGAACCATGGAGCCATTGGCAATCTGTGAATAGATCGTCTTGGTCTTCCACATCATATTCCAGATCGTCTCATCGTAAGTCGGTGAGTGCGGATCCTGCTCGGTGTCGGCATAGGCATGATGCATGCGATGCATGACGCCATAACCGAACGGGCTGAGGTAGTTGGAACCCTGGAAGATCCAGGTGAGAACATAGAACACCTTCTCGGTGAAGGGGCTCATCGTAAATGCTTTGTGCGAGGCGTAGCGATGCAGGAAGAA
Source organism: Cyclobacteriaceae bacterium (assembly GCA_016787605.1). GTDB lineage: Bacteria > Bacteroidota > Bacteroidia > Cytophagales > Cyclobacteriaceae > ELB16-189. Next base: position 190,919 of record JAEUUE010000075.1, on the reverse strand, counting down.
GGTCTGAAAGAACAGCGACAGGTACCAGTGCGCTACGAAGAAGGCGAGGACAATCCACATGGACAGGACAGGTTTAGGTTTTAAAAAGGGCGCCTCTCTGGGCGACTACCTGTAAGACCGGGATTGAACCTTTCTGTGACAGAAAGGCCTGAAAAAATCAGGAATTCTTCGAAAGCGACCTGGAAATGTCCTTTTTAAGCTCCTGGATGAGGTCCTTCGGGTTACCGATTTCGCAGGATTTCCGGAAACTGGCCATGAGGGGCCCCAAATCCGGCAAATCCAGCTGGATTTTTGCCTTTTCCTCTTCCAGCTTCTTGCGGGCCCGGCAAACCAACTGCCGGCAATGCTCTTTCTTCTTGTTGAAAACCTCCTGTAGAGCATCGTAATCGACGTCAAAGGCCTCCTTCAGCAGGTAGGCAGCCCTTTCCAGGGGTTCCAGCTTGGCATGAATCAGCTTAAATGCCTTATCCAGGTCGGCCTCCAGGTCGAGGTGGGCAAAGTTGTTTTCTTTAAACAGGTGGACGAATTCGGTCTTATTGATGGCCTCCAGGCACTCCGTCTTTCTCCGTTTGAGCGTTTCGAGGTGCCTGAGGCAATTATTCGTCACCGAAGCAATCAGATAAGCCTTGGTGTTCTGAATCTTGGTGGATTCAGCACTGAGCCATTTCAGCAAAGTCTCCTGCACAATGTCCTCCGCGTCTTCCTTGCATCGCACGAGATTGTAGGCGATGCGCTGAAGCGTGGGCTGATAGAGCGCGATGGCTTGTGCCGGGTTCATGATTCCCGTAAAGGTACGGGTAATTTGCCGGGTTTCCTTCAACGATTTTCAGCGCAGAAGCCTTACAGGTGTTTGGCTGTGAGGAAAATACGTCCGCCTTTTTGCACATTATGCCGTACCTTTGTGCGTTCTCTCTTTACTGCTTACCCATGGATGCCACGATAGCTCCGGAAGCCCGGAATAAACCCATCTTCAAGCAGGAAGTTGCGTTCCTGCTGATTCATCTCCTGCCGCTCGGCGCTTTATGGACTGGCGCCACGTTCTTCGACTGGATGATGTGCGTGTTCTTCTACCTGTTCCGCATGTTCTGGATCACCGGCGGATATCACCGGTACTTCGCTCACAAGTCTTACAAAACTTCGCGCTGGTTTCAGTTTGTCATCGCCTTTATGGCGCAGACGTCCGCACAAAAAGGCGCACTCTGGTGGGCTGCTCATCACCGGCATCATCACCGGTACAGCGACACGCCGAAAGATCCGCACTCGATGAAGATCTATGGTTTCTGGTATTCCCATATCGGCTGGATCATTGGTCCCGACTTCAAGGAAACCGACTACAAGACGATTGGTGATTACGCCAAGTATCCCGAACTCGTCTGGCTTAACAAGCACTACCTCGTGCCGCCCACCCTGCTGGCGCTGGCCATCATGGCGCTGGGCGCCTGGGTAAACGCCGGCTCGGTGACCGCCATGTTTACCACGGCTGGTTTCTCCAGCCTCTTTATCGGCTTCTTCCTGAGTACCGTCATCCTTTACCACGGTACATTTTCCATCAATTCCATCATGCACAAGTTCGGGAAACCCCGCTATGAGACCGGTGACGAGTCAAAGAACAGCGTGTGGCTGGCCCTGCTGACCCTGGGCGAAGGCTGGCACAACAACCACCACTACTACGAGGTGGCGTCCCGCCAGGGCTTCTTCTGGTGGGAGATCGACATCACCTATTACATCCTGAAACTGTTTTCTGCCGTGGGGCTAATCTGGGATCTCAAGGGCGTGCCCGATTACATCAAGTACTCCCACAACAAGCAGGAGGCCCAGGAACTGAAGAAGCGCTATGAACAAGACCGTCCTCCGGTAGCGCGCGGCTATAGCGAAAAAAAAGAAGACGATGTCACCGTCGCCCCGTAATCCGGAAGACCATAAGGATCGGGACCCCCGGGATCGCGGCAATTTTCTCGAGAGTTCAATCAAGCTTTTTCGTACCTACCGATCGCTTGGCGAGAAAGCCATGGCGCAACTCTCTCATGAGGAATTGCTGCGCAGGCCCAACGACGAGAGCAACAGCATCGCGCATATCGTGCACCACCTGAGCGGCAACATGCTCTCCCGGTTTACAGATTTCACAACGACCGACGGGGAAAAACCCTGGCGCAACCGTGAGAAAGAATTCGAGGAAGCCTACCCCGACAAGGCCTCCCTGATGGCCGATTGGGAAAAAGGTTGGAGTTGTGTGTTTGCCGCACTCGAGCCGCTGCGCGAATCCGACTTGCCGACTATTGTTTACATCCGCAACGAAGGGCACACGGTGCTGGAAGCCATCCAGCGGCAACTGGCTCATTATGCTTCGCACGTGGGGCAGATCATTTACCAGGCGAAGGTGATCAAGGGCTCTCAGTTCCAATCCCTTTCGATTCCACGAGGCGGGTCAGCCGGATTCAATGAGGAGAAATTCGGCCAAGAGAAAACCCGGCGGCATTTTACGGACGGATTGAAATAGCTCGCTAGAAGATACCCCACCCGTACGTCACCGCGCTTCGTCGAGACAGTCCCATACAGCCTCGGTGACATCAAACCTGTACCCGGGACGGGAGTTGAACCCGTACAGCCATTACTGGCCACAGGATTTTAAGTCCTGCGTGTCTACCAATTCCACCACCCGGGCCCCTTCGGCAAGCTCAGGGCAAGCCACAAACGAAAAAAGTGTGGGCTGAACCCACACTTTTTCTGACGATCTGAGCGGGAAACGAGACTCGAACTCGCGACCCCGACCTTGGCAAGGTCGTGCTCTACCAACTGAGCTACTCCCGCATGTTCTAACCCGGATTTCGCCGGATTTTCCGCTTTTCGGTTAAAAGGGACTGCAAAGTTAAACCCGAATCCTAAATCTGCAAATCAGGGCCGAAAACGGGGGTTTGGGCATCCGGCTGATCAACATCAGCACGCCTCAGACCAATTTGACCTATCTTCCCTTACCAGAATGCTTACCATGAAAAGAAACCTCCTCGTCCCCTGCGATTTCTCGCCCGAATCGCGTGAAGCCTACCAGTTTGCCCTCCAACTGGCCTCCCGCACCGGCGGATCCGTACACGTGCTCAAGGCCGTCGACCTGCCGGTAATGTACGAGAGCGCACTCGGGGCCGCCCCCTACTATTTTGATCCTACGCTGATCCGGGAACTGAAGGACAATGCCCGGGTACAATTCGACAAACTGGTGGCCCAATATCCCTCTGCCGTGAAGGTCGAGTTTACCGTCAAGGAAGGCCCCGTGACGCCCACCATCCGGCAGTTCATCGCCGATCATGGCATCGACCTCGTCGTCATGGGCACCCGCGGGGCTTCCGGGCTCGAGGAATACCTCATCGGATCCAACACGGAAAAAGTCGTACGCTTCTCCCCCGTGCCGGTGTTTGCCGTGCGCAAATCCGTTCCCCTGGAAAGCATCCGGAATATCGTCTTCCCGACCACCCTTGAATCGCAACCCGAACTCATGCGCGAGGTGAAAGCGTTGCAGGAATTCTTCGGGGCCCGGCTGCACCTGGTCCTGGTCAACACGCCCTACAATCTTTTGCGCACCGACGACGAGCTGGCGCGTATGAAGTCCTTCGCGGAACAACACCAACTATCCAACTATACGCTTAATACCCGTGACGACTTCCGGGAGCCCAACGCCATCATCAATTTTGCCAATGAGATGAAGGCCGACCTGATCGCTATGGGCACCCACGGGCGCCGGGGCCTTGCCCATTTCTTCACCGGGAGCATCACGGAAAGCGTGGTCAACCACATGGACGGAATCATCTGGACATTTTCCACCCATAAGTCGATGGCTTCGCCCCCGGATGCTTAATTTGTATCTTCATTAGCCTGACTCCATGAAGAAGTTCCTGATCACCACCCTCCTCCTGCTGGGTTTCGCCGTCGTCGGCGCTTCCGCCCAAACGGTTTACGCCTCGGAAAAAGGAGAGAAGTACCACACCGCCGACTGCAACCTGTCGGGGGATGCGAATGACATGACCCTGGCCGCGGCCAAGAAGGCCGGCAAAAAAGCCTGTGCCGTCTGCAAGCCGGAGAGCCACTTCAAGGACAAGACCGTGCGTTGCGCCGGCAAGACCGCCGATGGTACACGCTGCAAGCGGATGACCTCGAGCAAGGCAGGGAAGTGCTACCAACACAAGGGCGCGTAAGCCGCTGAAGTCCCGCAGACTGGCCTCGGAACGGCCGGTCTTACCACAAGTCAAGTCCCTTTACCGCTTGCCATGTTTTGGCGGAAAACGGTGATTTTGAGGCATATTCATGCGAAATTTGCAGGCTCATTTATCGAACCTATGTCCCTGGTCGTCCCTGCACTTCGTTACCTAGCCCCGGCTTTCCTGCTTCTTTTATTCGCCTGTGAAGAAAAGAAAGCCTCAGGTCCTGTTGCCGGCGGGGGACAATCCCGCCAGCGGGGCCCCCTCCTGGTCGAGGCCTTTATCGCCCAAACCAGCGCCATCACCGAAGACATTGAGGTGCCGGGCACTTTGCTGCCCCTGGAGCAGACTCAAATCCGGTCGGAGGTCAGCGGCCGGGCCGTCCAGGTTAACATCCCCGAGGGGACGGTGGTGCCCAAAGGATACCTCCTGGTCAAACTCTTCGACCAGGATCAGCAGGCACAACTGCGCAAGTTGAAAGTGCAGCTGCAAATCGCGATCAAGACGGTTCAGCGGCAGAAGGAACTGCTGGCCATCAACGGCATCAGTCAGCAGGATTATGATCTCAGCGCCCTGAACGTCGACAACCTGAAGGCCGACATCCAATCCACTGAAATCGCCATTTCCAAAACCGAGATTCGCGCTCCCTACGAGGGTGAAATCGGCCTGCGAAACATCAGCCCCGGCGCCTTTCTCTCCCCGGCCGATATCATCACTACGCTGCGCGATGTTCGGCAGCTGAAACTCGAGTTTTCGGTACCGGAAAAGTATGCCAAGAACATCGCCCGTGGATCACAGGTCCATTTTCGCGTCGACGGCGGACAGTCCGATCATCCGGCGCGGGTCATCGCCACGGAAGGAAACGTGGAACAGACCACTCGCACCCTCAAGGTCAGGGCCCTGGTGACCGTCAAGCATCCCGAGCTGGTGCCCGGCATTTTTGCCCGCGTTCACCTGGAATTGGGCAAGAACGACGAAGCCATCCTGGTCCCGACACAAGCCGTCATTCCCCAGGCCCGCAACAAACGGGTGATCCTGTTTCACAAAGACAGCGCGGCCTTCCAGGTGGTGGAGACCGGCATACGGGATTCCAGCTATGTGCAAATCCTGCGTGGCCTCAAGCCCGGGGATACGGTCATTACGACCGGCCTGATGGCGATCCGTCCCGGTTCCAAGGTGAAGCTCTCATCAATCAAGCAGAAGGAATAAGCGTCATTGGATATGAACATCTCCGAACTTTCCATCCGGCGGCCTGTCCTCACCTTCGTGATGAACATCATGCTGGTGCTCTTCGGCGCCATTGGATTCAGTTTTCTCGGCGTTCGTGACTATCCGGCCATCGACCCGCCCAACATCAGCGTCAGCACCTCCTATTCCGGAGCGAACGCCGACATCATCGAGTCGCAGATTACGGAGCCGCTGGAGAAAGCACTGAACGGCATCCCTGGCATCCGCAACATCACCTCCAACTCCTCGGTGGGGCGCAGCAACATCAACCTGGAGTTCAATCTCAATGTCGATCTCGAGGCCGCTGCCAACGATGTGCGCGACAAGGTGTCACAGGCAGCCCGCTCGCTGCCGCAGGATCTTACCTCTCCGCCGGTCGTACAAAAGGCCGACGCCAATGCCGACTGGATCATCAGCATGACCGTGCAGAGCAACACACGCAATGCCCTGCAACTCACCGAATACGCGAACAATGTCCTGGTAGAACGCCTTCAGACCATTGAGGGCGTGAGCAGTGTTGGCATCATGGGAGAAAAGCGCTATGCCATGCGCATCTGGCTCGACCCTGGCAAACTCAGCGCGTATAACCTCACGGCCCTGGATGTGCAGCAGGCCCTCAACCGGGAAAATGTCGAGTTACCCTCCGGGAAGATTACAGGGAACGCCACCGAGCTCACGGTCCGCACCTTCGGCAAACTGTACAGCGAGGATGACTTCGGGAATGTCATCATAAGGTCCACCGAGCAGGGCAACATTCGAGTGCGTGATGTGGGTCAGGCGGTACTGGGCCCTGAGAATGAAGAAACCAGCCTTCGGGAGAGCCGCATTCCCATGATCGCCGTAAGCCTCGTTCCTCTTCCCGGGGCAAATTATGTGTCTATCTCCAATGAATTCTACAAGCGCCTGGACGACATCAAGCGAGAAATGCCGGCCGACATCAGGCTGGATGTCTCCACCGATCAGACCAAGTTCATCAAGCGCGCCATCACCGAGGTGGAGGAAACGCTAGTTCTGTCGTTCATCCTCGTCGTGTTGATCATCTTCCTGTTTTTCCGCGACTTCCTTATCGCTGTCCGGCCGCTTATTGATATCCCGGTATCCCTGATTGCCACATTCTTCATCATGTACCTGTTGGGGTTCTCCATCAACGTGCTCACCATGCTGGGCATCGTGCTGGCTACGGGCCTGGTGGTGGATGACGGCATCGTGGTGACCGAGAACATCTACAAGAAACTCGAGGCCGGCATGCAGAAATACCAGGCGGCCATCGAAGGTTCCAAAGAGATTTTCTTCGCCGTTATCTCCACGTCCATCACGCTGGCTGTGGTCTTCCTGCCGGTGGTGTTCCTCCCCGGCTTTGTAGGAAGGTTGTTCCGCGAATTCGGCATCGTGGTCGCCGGCGCGGTGCTCATTTCTTCTTTTGTATCGCTGACGCTCACCCCGGTACTTAGCGTTAAGCTCACGCGCAGCCATCACAAGCACTCCCGTTTCTATTATTTCACAGAGCCGTTTTTCATCGGGATGGAGAATGGCTATCGCCGTAGCCTGGCCGCTTTCATGAAGGTTCGCTGGATGGCATTGGTCATTATTGCCGTGTGCCTGGGCATCGTATACTACATCAACAGCAACATCCAGGAAGAGTTGGCGCCCATGGAAGACCGGGATCAATTCCGGGTCAACCTGACGGGCCTGGAAGGGACCTCGTTTGATTACATGGATCAGTATGTGGACCGGGTGACCCAATTTGTGATGGACTCGGTTCCGGAATACAAGACAGCCGTCTCGTTTTCCGGCGGTGGCGGCGGGTTTGGATCGACCAACTCCGGTTCGGTGCGGGTGGTGTTGGTGCCGCGGGAAGAGCGGGACCGTTCCCAGCAGGAGATTGTCGACAACCTTAGCAAATACCTGCCCCGTTTCTCGGAAGGCCGCGCTTTCATCACGCAGGAGCAAACCATCGCCGTCAGTCGTCGTGGGGGTCAACCCATACAGTTTGTCATTCAGAACAACGACTTCGAAAAACTCAAGGCCGCCATTCCGCGCATGTTGGCCGCGGCCCAGGACTCACCTGTGCTCCAGAACGCCGATGTCGATCTCAAGTTCAACAAGCCGGAACTGCTCATCAAGATCAACCGCCTAAAGGCCACCCAGCTGGGGATTAGTGTCCAGGACATTTCCCAAACCCTGCAGTTGGCCTACAGCAATCTCAGGTTCGGCTATTTCATCAAGGAAGGCAAGCAGTACCAGGTGATCGGCCAGGTGACCCGGATGGACCGTGACGACCCGGAGGACCTGAAGCGTCTCTATGTGCGCACCAACTCCGGGCAGCTGGTATCGATCGACAACGTGGTGACCATGGAAGAGTCCACGACGCCCCCGTCCCTGTATCACTTTAACCGGTTCAAGTCGGCGGTGATCTCGGCCGGCCTGGCCCCTGGAAAAACGATTGGCGACGGCATTGAGGCGATGCGTGAAATTGCCCGCAAGGAACTCGATGATACCTTCCAGACCTCGCTCTCCGGATCATCCCGGGACTTTGCGGAGAGCTCCGGCAACACCATGTTTGCCTTTGTGCTTGCCCTCGTCCTCATTTACCTGATCCTGGCTGCGCAGTTTGAAAGCTTCGTCGACCCGCTCATCATCATGTTTACCGTGCCCCTGGCTGTCTGCGGGGCTTTCATGTCGCTGTACCTGTTTGATCAGACGCTGAACATCTTCTCCCAGATCGGCATGATCATGCTGATCGGCCTCGTGACCAAAAACGGGATCCTGATCGTGGAGTTTGCCAACAAGAAGCGCGAAGAGGGTTTATCCAAAATTGACAGCGTACTCACGGCCGCACGGTTGCGCCTGCGTCCGATCCTGATGACCAGCCTGGCGATGGCCCTGGGCTCGTTGCCGCTGGCCTTGTCGCTGGGTGGCGCTTCTACGAGCCGCATTCCGCTCGGGGTAGTGATTGTGGGCGGTGTGCTGTTTTCGCTGGTGTTGACGCTTTACGTCATCCCGGCCATGTATTCATACCTGTCGCGGAAGAAGAAGCACATCGACTATGGTATGCCGGCCACTCCTGCGCCGGTGAAGGAGCCCGTGTATGAAGCGTAATATTCTTGTCTTCCTAATTGCCGCCAGCCTGACGGCGGGCGCCCAACCGGTTACCATTGACCAGGTAGTTCAACTGGCGCTGCAGAAGAATTACGACATCCGGTTATCCCAGAACTCTGCGGCGCTGGCCATCAATGACAGCCGGTTTTCGATTGGCGTATTCCTGCCCAATCTCAACGCCACGGGTGCTTATACGCGCAACCTAATTGACGCACGGACACAACTCTTCAACGATTCGATCATCAACCGGCCCGGCGCCAACTTCAGCAACATGAACTCGTCGCTGCAAATGGTCTGGACGATCTTCGATGGAACCCGGATGTTTGCGACCCGGAAGAGGCTGCGGGAGGCGGAGGAACTCGGTGCGCTAAACGCCCGCAATCAAATGGTCAACACGACAGCCAGTGTCATTGCCACCTACTACGGAATCGTCCGGCAGAAACAACAACTTAAGGCCATCCAGGAACAAACCTCCGTAAGCGAGGAAAGGGTAAAACTGGCCGAACGTAAACTCCAGGTGGGTACAGGCGGAAAACCGGAACTTCTCCAGGCCAAGGTAGACCTCAATGCTTTCAAGACGGCGGCTCTTCAACAGGTGACCCTGATCCAGCAACTCAAGGATCAGCTGAATTCTTTGCTGGGCATGGGGCTTCCTGATGCCTATGAGGTCAGCGACACTATTCCCATCAACCTTGACATTACCCTCCCGTTGATCCTGGAAAATGTGGAAAACATGAATACGGCGCTCCTCGCCGCGCGAAAAAGCATCCAGGTAGCCGAACAATCGGTACGCGAAAGCCGGGCCGGCCGCTCGCCCATCGTCAACCTCAATGCGGCCCTTACCTATAACCGGAGAGAAGACGAACTCCAGGCCAACCCATTCAGCACCAAGAGCTCAAGAAACCAGGGCTACAACTATGGACTCTCCGTGACGTTGCCCATCATGAACGGGATGAATGTCAATCGTCTCATCGGCCAGTCGAAAATCAACCTGGAGCGTCAGCGAATCGCTTATGACCAGCAATTGACCATTGTGACGGCCGGTATTCGTATTGCGTATACCAGCTATGAAAACGCCATCAAGGTGCTGCAGATCGAAGAAGAGAATATCCTCCTGGCGCGCGAAAACGTGAACATCGCCCTGGAAGGATTCCGGAGGGGGATCACTACCTTCATTGAGCTCCGCACGGCCCAGCAAAGCCTGGCCGATGCCTATAACCGACTCATCGCCGCACGGTTTAACGCCAAAATTTCAGAAACCGAACTCCTGAGGCTCCAGGGAACCCTGATTCAATGATCTCGCTTATCTTGGGTGTATGGAACGAAAAGTTCTCCATGCCCAGGGACCCGTCTGCTCTCGCCTTATCGCAGGAGCCTGGCGTTGGCACACCATCTCCCCCGAACAGCTGGACAAACTGGTTCGCACTGCCCTGGATCAGGGTATCACAACATTTGATCACGCCGACATTTACGGGGATCACACGAATGAAGAACGCTTTGGAAATCTCCTGAGGAAAAACCCCTCCTTGAGGGAGCGGATGGAGTTGGTGACCAAGTGTGGAATCAAATTTCCTTCTGCGAAACGTCCCGACAGCCGCGTGAAGCATTACGACACTTCGGCTGATCACATCCGATGGTCGGTGGACAATTCCTTGAAGATGCTGGGCACTGACCGGCTAGATCTCCTGCTCATCCATCGGCCCGACCCGCTCACCGATCCAGCGGAAGTCGCCGAGGTCTTCTCGCGCTTAATCCAGGAAGGCAAGGTTCTTCATGTGGGCGTTTCCAACTTCACCTCGTCGCAATTCCGGATGCTTCAATCCTACCTGGCGTTCCCCCTGGTCACCAACCAGATTGAAATCTCCTGGGGCCGGCTGGATCCCTTGTTCAACGGGGACCTTGACTTGCTCATGGAATTTCGCGCCAGCCCGATGGCATGGTCGCCCCTGGGAGGTGGCAAACCCATAAACCTGGAAGAACGGGAGTTGTTTCCCTTTGCGGCCCGCTACAATGCCACGTATAGCCAGCTTGCACTGGCCTGGCTCATGCGTCATCCGAGTGGAATATTTCCTATTGTAGGAACCACCCGACCTGAGCGACTGGAAGAAGCGGCCCGGTCAATCACGATAAGAATGAACCGCCAGGATTGGTTTGAGATGCTGAAAGCAGTAATGAAGCGGGAGATGCCTTAGTGGCCGCGGCTCAGTTCTCAATGAGATCCGAGAGCTTGTACTTCTGAATGATGTAATAGAGGAAGTTGAAACTGAGGGCATCATCTTCGCTGCGGGGTTTCTGTCCTTCGCGTGGCGCATCGGGCCGGGCCGTACGATTGATGGGCTTCGGAGCCACCACCACGGTATCCCGGGTGCCCGGCTGCTGGAAACTTGGCTGCGCTTGCTGAATGGTCGGCTGATCATACAGCAAAGTCTTATCTTCGCTGAAATTCAACTCCCGGTGTGCGGGATCCGGACCTTCAATGATCGGCGTTTCCTCCTGGGCATAGGCCGTAAGGGAGATCAGGATCACCACGGGCAGGACAGAAAGGAAATGGGCTAACCTCATATTCAACTACTGTAACGCAGTTTTCTGGAAACTAGTTTAGCGGTTACGAATATACGAAAAAATGAATGCGGCAATAACCTGGGGAGATTTTGAAAAGGTGGACCTCCGTGCGGGAACAATTGTGCGTGCTGAACCTTTCCCGGAGGCCAAAAAACCGGCTTTTAAGCTCTGGGTGGACTTGGGTCCCGAGCTGGGGATACGCAAAAGCAGCGCGCAAATCACCCACCACTATGCCCTGGAAACCCTTCTGGGCCGCCAGGTGGTCTGCGTGGTAAACTTCCCCCCCAAACAGATCGGCGGCTTCCTGTCGGAAATTCTCGTCACGGGTTTCCCCGACGACCAGGGAAGGGTCGTACTCACGACTATCGACAAGCAAGTTCCCAACGGCGCCCGTCTCTTCTGATCATGAAATTCAGCCAACTAGCTGTCCTTACATCGGGCAAGTTGATCCAGTGTCCGAAAGACCGGCCCGTAGACACCCTCGTGACGGACAGTCGCAAACCCGTGATTGGCGAGGGTTCCGTCTTCTTTGCCATTCGCGGCGACCGGCATGACGGGCATCGGTACATCCAGGAACTTTATGCACTCGGCATCCGCCAATTCGTGGTGGAGGATCCTATCCCACATGAGCAATACCCGGATGGCAATATCCTGCAGGTAACTTCCTCCCTGAAAGCCATTCAGCAGTTGGCTATCCACCAACGCCAACAACATCAGATTCCTGTCCTTGGCATCACGGGCAGCAACGGCAAAACGACGATCAAGGAGTGGCTATTCCAGGTTCTCTCCCCCGATTTCCGGATCATCAAGAACCCCGGCAGCTACAATTCGCAGCTGGGGGTGTCGCTCTCCGTGTGGGGGATGAACGCTTCCCATGAGCTGGGTCTGTTCGAAGCCGGCATTTCCAAAACCGGCGAGATGGAAAGGTTGCGCGAAATCATTCAGCCCTCGCTGGGAATCTTTACCAACCTGGGCAGTGCCCACAACGAGGGATTCTATTCCATGCGGGAAAAAGCCGACGAAAAAGCGAAGCTTTTCAGGGATTGCAGCAAAACCATCTATTGCCGCGATCATGAAGAGGTTCATGAAGCGCTGGTCCGCACCGGGGTGCCCACCCTGAGCTGGGGGCGCAACGAGGCCGCCGACATCCGGATTGAGCAACTGGAACCCGGGCGATTCCGGCTCATCGAGGGTAAGGATTCATTTGAGCTCAATCTTCCTTTCTCAGACCGCGCCATGCAGGAAAATGCATTCCATGTCGTGGCGTTCCTTCTCCTTCACGGGTATGCCCCCGGCATTATCCAGGAGCGCATCGCCCAACTTCACGCCGTGCCGATGCGGCTGGAGCTCAAACAAGGGGTTCATCGCAGCCAGTTGATCGATGATTCCTACAACAACGACCTCGCCGGCCTCAAGATCAGCATCGACTTCCTGCGCAATCAGCAAAAAGGAAAGAAGTTTATCATCCTGTCGGATATCCTCCAATCGGGGCTGGAACCGGAGGCACTCGCCCTGCAAATCCGGAACCTGCTCGGATCCCATCCCATCAGCCTGATCGGGATCGGCCCGATGCTCATGGAGCAGCAGTACGTCTTCAGGGGGGGGCGATTTTTCCCGTCCACCGATGCTTTTCTCGAACAATTGGATCCCGATCTGTTTGCCGACAGCGTGGTGCTCATCAAGGGGGCGCGCCTGTTTCAGTTTGAACGAATTGTCCGGAAGTTGCAGCGCAAAGTGCACGGCACCGTGATGGAAATCGATCTTACCTCCATGGTGCACAACCTCAACTACTTCAAATCGCGGCTGAATCCCGGCACCCGCATCATGGGCATGGTGAAAGCCTTTGCCTACGGAAGCGGCAGCGAAGAGGTGGCCAACCTGCTGCAATTTCACCGGGTGGATTACCTGGGCGTGGCTTTCGCCGATGAAGGCGTTGATCTTCGCAAGAACAACATCACGGTACCCATCATGGTAATGAATCCTTCAGAGGAAAGCTTTCCCCTGATGCTTCAGCACCACCTGGAGCCGGAGATTTACAGTCCCCGGCTTTTCCGCGCACTCCTCACATTTCTCCAGGGTCGGCCCTGTGCCATTCACATTAAGCTGGACACGGGCATGCACCGGCTGGGATTCGGGGAAGACGACCTGGCGGAGCTGGAGGATTTTCTCCGGGCGCACCCGCATGTGCATGTGGCCTCGCTGTTCACCCACCTGTCCGGCGCCGACGAAAAGACGCACGATGGTTTTTCCGAAGAACAAGCGCGGCGATTTACGGCCATGGCCGATCGCCTGGAACGAGGGCTCGGTTACAAGCCCCTGCGGCACATGCTCAACTCCCCGGGAATCCTGAGATTCCCCCAGTACCAATTCGATATGGTGCGGCTGGGTATTGGGCTGTATGGCATCGACCCGACGGAGGAAGGATATGCCAACCTTCGGCCGGTGGTCACACTGAAAACAACCATCTCGCAGATCAAGCGACTGAAGGCCGGCGATACCGTAGGTTACGGACGGCGCGGCAAAGTGGAGAAGGAATCCACTGTGGCCACCCTGGCCATCGGGTATGCCGATGGATTCAGCCGGCGGTTCAGCAATGGAACGGGCAATGTGCTCATCAACGGCCAGCTCGCACCGGTGAAGGGCAACGTCTGCATGGACATGACCATGGTGGACATCACGGGCATTCCCGCGCGGGAGGGAGACGAGGCAATCATTTTTGGCCCCGGCTTGCCTATTCAGCAAGTTGCCCAGTGGATCGAAACGATTCCGTACGAAATCCTGACCAGCACCAGCGACCGGGTGAAACGGGTATTCTACGCCGAGTCAATCTGAGTCAATTGTATTTTACATAGTGCTCCCATTTCTCGAGCACCTGCCGGAAATCATCGGGCAATTCCGAATCAAACTTCATGAAAGCGCCCGTGGTGGGATGTATAAAGCCCAGTGTTTTGGCATGCAGTGCCTGGCGCGGCATCAGCTGAAAACAATTTTCTACAAACTGCCGGTACTTTGAAAACGTAGTCCCCTTCAGAATCTGGCTCCCTCCGTAGGTGAGATCATTGAACAGCGGATGCCCGAGGTACTTCATGTGCGCCCGAATCTGGTGCGTACGTCCTGTCTCCAGCTTACACTCGACCAGCGAAACGTACCGGTACTTTTTCAGCACCGTGTAATGGGTAATCGCGGTCCGTCCAAAGTCGCCGGCCGGAAAGGCCACTGTGACGCGCCTGTCCTTGAGGCTTCGTCCTACGTTGACGTTGATCGTCCCCTGCTCGGGCTCCGGCTCGCCCCACACCAGGGCCCAGTAGGTACGCTCAATGGAATGATCAAAAAACTGGCGGGCGAGTTTCGTCAGGGCCAGCTCTGTTTTGGCAATGACCAGCAGCCCGGAAGTATCCTTGTCGATCCGGTGCACCAGCCCGGGGCGCCCTTCGTTACCCTGCATTTCCGGGAGATGCTGAAAATGGTAGGTGAGCGCATTCACCAGCGTGCCTGTCCAGTTCTGGTAGGCGGGATGTACCACCATGCCCGCCGGCTTATTAATCACGAGTAGCTGATCGTCTTCATAGACCACATTCAGCGGGATGTTTTCAGGTACCACCTCGGTATCACGAGGTGGCTCGGGAAAGGCGATCGTGATGAGGTCGTGAGGACGGACTTTGTAGTTGGGTTTGACCGGCTTTTCGTTGACGCGCACAAACCCCTCGTGTATGCCGTCCTGGATCCGTGTCCGGGTGACATTGGCCAGCCGGTCCATCAGGAACTTGTCGATGCGAATCATCCCCTGTTTGCCATCGACGACAATGCGGTGATGCTCGAACAACTCGTCATCCTGGTCGTCATCGGTTTCTTCGGGCTCCTGATTCATCCTGCAAAAGTACACAGAAGAGATGGGGTGAAGTGTCTTTCCGTATGCCCCCATGAATAATTTGGAAATTGCCGGCACAACAAACACCTTTCGGTCATGACATGGTCGCTTCGATTACTTTTTGCGCTTGCTTTAGTAGGCTGTCGGAATCCCCAGGAATCACCGCGGCTTTTTGAGCTGGGGGTGTCCGAAGGGACTAACAAAAACAAAGACCTGGAGGAAACCTCCGGCCTGGTGGCCAGCCAGCTGTACCCGGGTTGCTTTTGGGCCCATAACGACAGCGGACATCCTGCAGAGCTGTTCCTTTTGGATTCTACGGCACAGACAAGGGCCTCTTTCCTGATCGCAGGCGCGAAAAACCGGGATTGGGAAGACATTGCCCGCCTGACGATCGACAGCACTTCCATGCTGTTCATCGGCGACATCGGCGATAACAATCGCCAGCATGGCATGAAGGTCATTTATTGTGTTCCTGAACCGGACTCTCTCGAGGGCATTACCGAACTAATTCCTTCCCGCACTCTTTGGATACGGTTGTCGGGAGGATATCGGGACCTGGAAGCTTTAATGGCAGATCCCACGACAAAGAATCTCTACCTGATTTCGAAAAGAGAGTACGAGGTCAACGTCTACGAAATTGCCTATCCTTACCCGGAGGATACCCTCGAGGTAGCGCCAATCCTTCAGTTGCCGCTCAGTCAGATCACCGCCGCCGATATTTCGGCCGATGGCAGCGAAATACTAATCAAGAACTACAATGAAGTGTATTACTGGAAGCGACTTCCCGGCCAGCGCATCGCTGAAGTCCTTTCGACAGACCCGATTTCCCTGCCTTATGAACAGGAACCGCAAGGGGAATCCATCACCTGGGCACTTGACGGCTCAGGCTACTACACGCTCAGCGAAAATGGAAAAGGGGAACGAGGACGGCTTTACTTTTACGCGCGGACACACCGGCGTGATTCTGCCGCGTCGCCGCGCTGATCATTTTTCGCGGGCCGCCAGGGAATCGACCAAAGAGCGCAACGCCGTGGTATCCTTTACGGACAACTGGTCCAGTGATTGGTAGGCTTTGCGGATATACGTTCTTATCCTCTCTTCTGTAATTTCCCGCACGCCCAACTGGTCGTAAATTGCGGTTACCGCGGCCACCTTCTTGCGCGTATCAAACTTCTTGGCGCTGAGCCATCGCGATAATTCCTTCGCCTGTGGGCCCCGGGCCCGCTTCAGGGCCTGGATCAGCAGGAAGGTCTTCTTGTTGGCCAGGATATCACCGCCGGTCTGCTTTCCAAACTTCTTCTTGTCGGCGTACACGTCAAGCAAATCATCCTTGAGCTGAAAGGCGACGCCCAGGTCTTCTCCAAACTGTCGCAACAACCGTCGGTCGCCCGCCGGAGCATCGGCCAGCAGCGCCCCCAGTTCCAGGCTGAATCCCAGCAGCACCGCTGTTTTCAGCCGGATCATTTCGATGTATTGAGTCTCCGTCACCCGCGACAAGGACTCAAACTCCATATCCCACTGCTGACCTTCGCACACGCCGGCCGCGCAGGCATTAAAGAGTGCCAATACTTCCTTGAGCTTGGCTGGTTCAAGACTCAGGAATTGATCGTACACCTTGACCAGCATGACATCCCCGGAGAGAATGGCGGTATTGACATCCCATTTCTCATGAACGGTTGCCTTTCCCCGACGAAGCGGCGCCTTGTCCATGATGTCATCGTGAACCAGGGTGAAGTTGTGAAAGGCCTCCACGGCCGTCGCATAGCGAAGCATCGATTCTACATCAACACGATAAAGCCGGTAAGCCAATACGGCCAGCATGGGTCGCATGCGCTTTCCGCCCAGCCCCATGATATAGTGGATGGGCTCATAGAGTGAGCGCGGATGGCCGGAGAACTGAAACCTTTTGATGTCCGCTTCAAGCAGCGGGATGAATTCCTTCATAGCTCAATGCCTTCTGCCGCCGTGACGCGGCTCTTCCCAATCCCGGGACGTTGATTCAAACATGAGATCCATCAACCGACGGTCGATATCCGTCTTCTTCACGCGAACTTCCACCTCATCGCCAAGTCGGTAAATCTTCTTGCGGCGTCGCCCGATGACACGGTAGTTGCGTTCGTCGAGTTCGTAAAAATCATCCTTCATATCGGCCAGGCGCACCATACCTTCACACTTCGTGTCAATGATCTCCACGAAGATGCCAAAGTCCGTTACCCCGGTGATGATGCCCGGATACAGCTTATCGGACTGGAGGCTCATGAACTCAACCTGCTTGTACCGGATGGATGCCCGCTCGGCGTCGGCAGCACGTTTTTCCCGCTCAGACGAGTGCACACACTTGGCCTCGTAGACGGTCTTGTTCACCGACTTACCCCGATCGAGGTAATGCTGCAACAAGCGATGCACCATCATATCGGGGTACCGGCGGATCGGCGAGGTGAAGTGGGTATAGTGATCAAAGGCGAGGCCGAAATGACCCTTGGGCTCGGTGGTGTACTTTGCCTTCGCCATGGCCCGCACGGCCAACGACTGCAGCACGTTTTGCTCCGGCTTGCCCTCGATCTCGTCCATCAGCTTGTTGAGTGAACGGGAAACCGCCTTTTCCTCGGTATTCAGTTTGTGGCCGAACTGCTTGGCGAATTCAGCGAAGTCGTTCACCTTGTCGGCATCCGGAAAATCATGCGTGCGGTACACAAACGTTTGGTGTGCGCTGCCTCTTCCCATCTTGTGGACGAACGTGGCGACGGCCTTGTTAGCCAGCAGCATAAACTCCTCGATGAGTTTGTGAGCATCTTTCCGGATCTTCGGAATAACGGCCAGCGGACGACCCTTCTCGTCGAGCTTGAACTTCACTTCCGTGGTCTCAAAGTTGACCGCCCCGCGCGTGAAACGCTCTTTGCGCAGCTTATGGGCGAGGTCGTTGAGAATGGTCAACTCTTCTGAAAAAAGGCCCTCCTTCTTCTCCAGCACCTCCTGCGCCTGCTCGTAGGTGAACCGGTGGTTCGAGTGAATGATCGTTCTTCCAAACCATTCCGCGTGAACTTTGGCTCTTTGATCGATCTCGAACACAGCGGCGAAAGTCAGCTTGGTCTCGTGCGGACGAAGAGAGCACAGCTCATTGGAAAGCCGCTCGGGCAACATAGGAACGGTCCGGTCGACGAGGTACACCGACGTGGCGCGATCAAACGCGTCTTCATCCAGGGTCGTGCCTTCACGGACATAATGCGTCACATCGGCAATATGCACGCCGACTTCAAAATGGCCATTGTCCAGCTTTCGGAAGGAAAGCGCATCATCGAAGTCCTTGGCATCCTCGGGATCGATGGTAAACGTCGTGACTTCGCGAAAGTCGCGACGGGTCGTGATGTCCTTGTCAGTGATATGCTCGCTGATTTTCTCCGACTCCCTCAGCACATGGTCGGGAAAGCGGAAGGGAAGATCAAACTCGGCCATGATCGAATGAATTTCTGCTTCATTCTCCCCGGTCTTGCCCAAAATCTCCACCACTTTGGCCTCCGGTGCCTTGTCTCCATCTCCCCATCGGGTGACTTCAAACAGCACCTTGTCGTTGTGCTTTGCGTGGCCAATATTTTCCTGGTAGATGAAGAAGTCCTGGTAGATTTTCTTAAAGTCCGGAACCACAAAAGCGAACCGGTTGGGAGAAACCTCCAGCCTTCCGACGAACCGGGTTCGGTTACGTTTGACGATTTCCTCCACGCGTCCTTCGGGTTTCTGCCCTTTGCGCTTGCTGATCAGTGAAACCCTCACGGTGTCGCCATGAAGTGCGGTGCCCAGGTCCTGGGTACGGACGTAGATGTCGTCCTCCGCCCCGGTGTTAACATAGGCGAATCGCGGGTTGACGTGATCCACCACGCCTTCCACCGTCTCTGTTTTTCGTGTGGACGCGTAGCTGCCATCCGCCAGTTGCCTGATCTTCCCGGCTTCTTCCAGCTCGTCGAGCAGCCGAAACACCTCTTTGTTCTCGGCCTTGTTCTTGGCGCCCAGGGACCTTACGATCTCCCGGAACTGAAAGGATGCTCCTGCACTTTCTTCAAAAAGCGTGAGGAGCAGTCGGCGCAGGGAACCGGATTGTTCCTTATGACGCTTTTGCTGCTTTTCCCTGAGTTTCTTTTTCGACATAGGTTTGGTTCAATCAGCCGATCACCATGTTGTGAGGCTCCACCAGTGGCTGACCCTTTAACCGGAGGAATAGTTGCGACACTACGACGACGTCGCTGGTGCAATATTCAGCAATTTTCTTCAGGTCTTTCTCCCGATAGTATACTTCATTCACTTTGGATCCGTCCATATCGCCCTTGCTGGTGGGGATATCAAACAACGTGGCAAGAAGATCGAGCGACGTGTAGTGCTTGTAATCGCCGAACTTCCACATTTCCAGTGTATCCAGGTGAGGGTTCTCCCAGGGCTTCCGTCCCGAAAGATTCAATGAATCCGGCAGCGGGATGCCCTGAACCAGGAGCCGGCGGCTCAGGTACGGGTAGTCGAACTCCTTCCCGTTGTGGGCGCAGAAACGGATTTGGCTCTGGTCCATCTTGCCCAGTACGCTGCAAAATTCCTGCAGCAGGGTGGCTTCATCGTGATTAGAAAAGCTTCGCGTTTTCAGCGTCCGCTCGCCCGCCTCGTTCACTGAAAATTTTCCGATGGCAATCACGATCACCTTGCCAAATTCGGCATAGATGCCGGCCCGCTCGTGGAACAGTTCCTCGTCGGTCAGGCCTTCATCCCGTTGCCTGAAGTAGTTGGCCTTCCGTGCCCACTGCACCTTGAGGCGCTCACTGAGATCGCCGTACGACGGGCTGCAGGCCACGGTCTCAATGTCAATAAAAAGTATGTTCCTGAAATCGTCCATCACCGGGTAAGGTAAGAAAGCACTACCCGGGCAAACTCGTCAGGTTTTTCGGCTTGCACCCAATGGCCCGTATCGAGGATCACCACTTCGGCGTTCGGAAATATGGCCTTTATCCTGTCTTCGTCACCCGGCGCGTAATAATTGGACTTTTCGCCACGAATGAAAAGCGCAGGGCCGTCATGTTTTCCTGAAAAAATCATTCCTGCTCCCATGGCCTCGATATTGTTATCGATCGCATGAAGGTTGATCTTCCATTGAAAACGGCCTTCTGCATCCCGGCCGAGGTTTTTCAGGAGAAACTGGCGCACGTCCGCTTCGGGGACAAAAGGCGTCAGCAGGCTGTCGGCTTCTGACCGTGACCTCAAGTTTTCCAGCGGTATGGCATGCAGCCCGTCGAGGATGGCATCATGATGCACCGGGTAGGCCTTCGGGACAATGTCCACGACAATCAGTTTATCCAGCGCGGCCGGATACCGGACGGCAAAATTCATGGCTGCCTTGCCGCCCATGGAATGCCCGATGATATGAGGGGTGCCGATGTGGTGCTCCTGGATAAACTCATGGAGATCTTCGGCCAGCACTTCATAGTTCATGTCCTCGCTGTGGGGCGACTGGCCATGGTTTCGCTGGTCGGGCAGGTAAACGGTATAATGCTGGGAGAACGTTTTGGCCAGCGTGTGCCAGTTATCCGAGGAACCAAACAATCCGTGAAGGATAATCAGGGGATGTCCGTGCCCGGACCTTCGGTAATACAACTTCATGATCTTCAAAGGTACGCAACCTCTATGAACGTTGAGGGAAGTGTATATTTGAAATTCATTATGTCAACGCTCACCACCTCTACTATCCAGGGAGTCTCCTTTGAATCCATGGCAGCCACCTTCGGCACGCCACTCTATGTCTATGATGCGAGTATCATGGAGCGCCAGGTCCATGCGCTTCGCCAGGCATTTGAAACCATCCGGATCAAGTATGCCGCCAAGGCACTGACCAATCTTTCCGTTCTCCGGTTTATCCGGCAGATGGGCGTGGGAGTGGACGTGGTCTCCCTGCAGGAGGCTCAGTTGGCGCTGCTCGCCGGCTTTCGCCCTGCCGACATTCTGTTTACGCCCAATTGCGTCTCCTTTGAGGAGATCGTGGAAGGCGTCGAACTGGGCCTGACCATCAACCTGGACAACCTCCCGGTACTGGAAAAATTCGGGGCGAAGTACAGATCCTCCGTACCCTGCGTCCTTCGGATCAACCCGGATATTCTCGCCGGCGGCAACCTTAAAATCAGCACCGGCCACAGTCATTCCAAGTTTGGAATTTCCATTCATCAATCGGATCAAATCCGTTCACTGGTGAGCCGCTACGGCATCAACCTGTGCGGTCTGCACATTCATACCGGCTCCGAACTCGCTGACCTGGATGTTTTCATGAAAATGGCTGACATACTTTTCAGTCTGGCCCGTGAATTCACCACGGTGAAATTCCTCGACTTCGGGGGCGGCCTCAAAGTAGCGTACCGGCCCGATGAGTCCGTGACGGACGTGGCTGAGTTGGGGAGAAGGCTATCGGCCGCCTTTCGCGATTTTTCCAGGAAGGAAGGACGCGAACTCGAACTCTGGATGGAACCCGGAAAATACCTGGTGAGCGAGGCGGGGTTTCTTCTCGTGCGCACCAACGTGATCAAGAAAACTCCGAAGGTCACTTTCGTGGGTGTCGACTCCGGGCTGAATCATCTCATCCGACCGATGATGTACGACGCTTATCACGCGATCGAGAACCTTTCGAATCCGCAGGGTGACCTTCAACCCTACACGGTGGTAGGCAACGTCTGCGAAACCGATACGTTTGCCGCCGAACGGCCATTGCCCGAGGTGAGGGAAGGCGATCTGCTTCTTATCCGGAACGCCGGAGCTTACGGCTATTCCATGGCGTCCAACTACAATTCCCGGTTCCGGCCCGCTGAAGTCTTGGTCATTAACGGAGAAGCTAAACTCATCCGGACGCGGGATACCCTGGATCACCTGCTTGCCGGCCAGGTGGACATCTTCAAGTAGCCACCAAAAGAAAACGGCCCGCCATAGGCGGGCCGACTGATTTTTGGTGGTGACGGAGGGAATTGAACCCCCGACACAAGGATTTTCAGTCCTTTGCTCTACCAACTGAGCTACGTCACCGGGAATACCGAGCCATCGGGCGCGGGGCCACAAAAGTATATAAAAATAGAAAGGCTGCAAATTCCCCTGTTTTGGAAGTATCCTTGGCGGATTTGCATAATTAGTCAGTAATTTGAATTCCATGCCCTCCTGCTCATGATTGCTCAACTGGCCTTCCTCTTTGTTCTCGGCATCGCCGTTTTCCTGATCCGCCGACGGGTGCTTTTCCTGGCCCGGACGATACGGCTTGGCAAGGCCAATGACATCAAGGACCGGACCGGCGACCGTTGGCGCAACGTGCTCCTGGTCGCCTTTGGCCAAAAGAAAATGTTCAAGCGTCCGATCCCGGCCGTACTTCATTTTTTCATTTATGCCGGCTTTCTCATCATCAACCTCGAGGTGCTTGAGTTCATCATCGACGGGGTGGCCGGCACCCACCGCTTCTTCGCGCCCTGGCTGGGGTCGATCTACCCGGTTCTGATGAACCTCTTTGAGTTCCTGGCCGTGGCCGTCATGGTGGCTTGTGTGGTTTTTCTCCTGCGCAGGTTCGTGCTGAGGCTGCCCCGCTTCTGGAGCGATGAAATGACGTCGTGGCCCCGCCTGGATGCGGCCCTGATCCTGGTTACGGAAATTATTCTCATGTGGGCCATTCTCTTCATGAATGCCAGCGACCAGCTGCTCCAGGGACAACACGAACACTATCCTGAAACAGGCAAATTGTTCTTCAGTGCATTTCTTACCCCGGCGCTGGCAGGCCTGGATGTTCACTCGTTAGTACTCGTTGAAAGGTTCTGCTGGTGGTTTCACATCATCGGCATTCTCGGCTTTTCACTATACATCACCTACTCCAAACACCTGCACATTTTCCTGGCCTTTCCCAACACCTATTATGCCCGCCTGGAGACCAAGGGTCAGATTCAGAACATGCCTGTGGTGACGCGGGAGGTCCGCTCCATGCTTGGATTGGAGCCAGCGGGAGCCGGTCCGCCCTCCGAACCCGGCCGCTTTGGCGCCAAAGACATCAACGATCTCAGCTGGAACAGCCTTTTGTCGGCCTATTCCTGCACAGAATGCGGACGCTGCACCTCTGAATGTCCTGCCAACCAGACCGGGAAGAAACTTTCGCCCAGGAAGATCATGATGGATGTGCGCGACCGGATGGAAGAAGTGGGCAACAGTATGGCACACGGAGGGGCGGGCCTGGCCGACGGAAAGTCGCTGCTTGGAAACTACATTACCAAGGAAGAAATCAATGCCTGCACCAGTTGCAACGCTTGTGTGGAAGCCTGCCCGGTGCTGATCAGCCCGCTGGACATTATTCTGGAATTGCGACGTTATGTGGCTATGGAAGAATCCGGTTCTCCGGCGCAATGGAATGCCATGTTCCAGAACATTGAGACCAACTTTGCGCCCTGGAAATTCCCCGCGGCGGACCGATTCAATTGGGCTAAAGAAAACCGATAACGCATGACCATGAACCCTGTACCCACCCTCGCGGAAATGACAGCGCGCGGCGAATCGCCTGAGATTGTTTTCTGGGTTGGCTGCGCCGGTTCCTATGACGACCGTTACAAGCGCGTCACCAAGGCTTTTGTCAAGATTCTCCAGGCCACCGGGATCCGGTTTGCCGTGCTGGGAACGGAGGAAACCTGCACCGGGGACCCTGCTCGCCGAGCCGGCAACGAATTTCTCTTCCAGATGCAGGCCACTGCGGTCATCCAGGTACTGAACGGATACCAGGTAAAGAAGATCGTAACCGCATGCCCCCATTGCTTCAATACGCTTCGCAACGAATATCCTGATCTCGGGGGCAAGTATGAAGTGATTCACCATTCCGAGTTTCTGCAGCAACTGATCAACGAAGGCAAAATCAAAATCAAGGAAGGCGGAGCCTATCAGGGAAAGAAGATTACGTACCATGATTCCTGCTATCTCGGGAGAGCCAATGACATCTACGAAGCACCGCGTGCCGTGCTGGAGTCGCTGGATGCCGACCTGGTGGAAATGAAGCGATGCCGGTCAACGGGGCTTTGCTGCGGAGCAGGGGGAGCCCAGATGTTCAAGGAACCTGAACACGGAAAGAAAGATATCAATGTCGAGCGCGCCGAGGAAGCGCTGGCCACCGGCGCTCAGACCGTGGCTGTGGCCTGCCCGTTTTGTATGACCATGATGAGCGATGGAATCAAGGCGAAGAACAAAGAGGCTACCGTGAACGTCAAAGATCTCGCCGAACTTCTGGCCGAGTCGCAGGGGCTGTAGATCCATGAAGTATCTCTTGCTGGCTATCGTTGTGCTGTATGCGGCCGCTTGTGCTCCCTCTTCGAAGAAGAAGGAGGCCAGCGAGGTCGACATCGATAGCATTTTATCGCTTCAGGTGCGGATACTTGGCGAGCGGAAAGCCCTGTTAACAAAGTCCTCGGAGGGGTCTGCGGGTCGGTCCGACACTTCGTTTGTTCCTACTTCCACTGGCTGGAAAGAAGAGTTGGAAGTCTTTCGGGTGTTGGGTTCATTTAATCAGAAGCTCTACCAGGGGACCTACCAGATCGAAGGCCCCTTGGAAGACCCGCGCAGTAACCTGAAGATTAGACGATATACGAACGATCAGGCGCCGCTTCGTTCGTTGCTCGTGTTTTACCGCGATGACCTGTCACGAATCAGGCAACTGACCGGTGTTGTGGAAGATGCCAATCCGCTGTACTCGGCTCACCGGGAACTGACGCTGACCTTTGACGAACTGAACGGCAAACCCGCCCTGACCGGGTACAAAGTGAGCGGGTATCAGAAGCTTGCCCTTCGGGATACTGTTCGCTTTGAGGTGACGGGCGTTGCGCAGTGGTGAAGGTTTTCCTGCCTCAGTGATTGGAGGGGGTTTCCTTCGTTCCCTCCCTCGTATAGAGGAAGTACAAATTTTTCATCGGTTCCGTATTAATTCCTAGCTTTGACCCTTAGTGGGGTGATTTTTTGGCCGATTGACCATTAATCACCCCTTTGTTTAGCCCCAAACCGTATCCCGCAAATGCTTCTATTCTCCCTGTTTAGAAACAACAGCCAAGCGGAGACTATATTGTTTGGGGTTTTTGCCGCCCTTATCATCCTCTTTTTGCTCATCGACCTGGGCGTACTGAACAAGACCGCCCACAAGATTACCACGCGTTCAGCCCTTTACCAGTCCATATTCTGGGTCATGGTAAGCACCCTATTTGGCTACCTGGTTTATCTCTTTGATGACAGCGAAGATGGAGGTACCGATGCCTTACTGGAATATTTCTCCGCCTACCTCACCGAATACGCCCTGTCCGTCGACAATATCTTTGTCATTCTGCTGATCCTGAAATACTTCACCGTCAAGGAGGAGTATTATCACAAGGTGCTGTTCTGGGGTATCCTGGGTGCAGTATTCTTTCGGGGCATTTTCATCTTTGTGGGCGCCTATCTCATTGCCCAGTTTCACTGGATCCTGTACGTTTTCGGGGTATTCCTCATTTACTCGGGTATCAAGATTTATTTCGAGGACAGCGACGAAAAGATCGACCCGGAAAAGAACCCGATCATGCGCTTTTGCCGCGCTTACCTGCCCGTCAGTCGTGACGACCATGGTGGGCAATTCATGTTCAAACAGAACAACAAATTTTATTTCACTCCCCTCTTTCTCGTTATCGTGCTGATCGAAACGACCGACCTGATCTTTGCCGTGGATTCGATCCCGGCAGCCTTTGCCATCACGCAGAATGAGTTCCTGATCTACACGTCAAACATTTTCGCCGTCCTGGGATTGCGGGCGATGTTCTTCCTGCTCGCCGGAATTATTGACAAGTTCTACCTGTTGCAAAAAGGGTTGTCGATCATCCTTTTCTTTATCGGCGCCAAGATGCTCCTGGAGATCATTCATTTTGACATCCCGGTGGTTCTGTCCTTCTCGGTCATTATTCTGACCCTGACGCTATCCATCGTCTTCTCGGTGATCATCCCGAAGAAGGACAAGACGATTCCCAAGGATTTGCTTGATTAACCTACGCGGCCTCACTCAAGACATCCGCCATAAAATTCTTTGGTAGAATCTGCATGAGGATCGGCAGGGTGAGAAAATGATGGGGTAATGAGATCATCACCAGCGTGGGTACGTGACGCAGCACTTCAACCAGAAGATTTCTAAGTTCCTCCTTGTCCTCCGAATCGAGCTCGGTCGACCGGGCCCGCTTTAACAGTGCCATCAACTCATTTCGGGCGCGCACTTCACTCAGCAGTTTTGTGCGGTTCTTTGAAGCGATGGCCGCCATTCGCTGGATAAACTGTTCACTCACCTCCTCAAAGCTCTTCTTGTCCTGAAGCGTGTCCAATTCACTCCAATGCTCGAGTACAAATCCTTCTACGGCAAGCAGGCTGTTTTCCACGTCATCCCGGTGAAGGTCCAATGCCACAGCGAGGCGGTGGAGAAGATCCAACTCCCGGTCCTCTACCCGCTTATCCGACCAAAAAGTGAGAATGGCGATTTCCAGGAAGTATTTTTTGAGCAACCATGAATTGCCCGTAGGCAAGGCCAGGTCTTCCACGGCCATGCCCTGCTCAAATATTTCGCGGCACCTCTTCTTCTGTTCCGCCGACAGCCCGGCACTCTGAAGAAAGTATTCCATCAATTTCCTCTCTTCAAATTCCACCTTGCGGTTGGCGTGAGCCGCGATCGCCATGACCCTCACGACGGCCGTCCGGAGTTCCTCCCGCTGGTAGCCGAAGAAATCGGAAACCATTTTGTTGGTCTGCGTATGACTCCATTGTCCAAACATGAAAACATCAAGGAACAGCAGGCTGGAGTGAAAGAACCGGACCCAGAAGGCGGCCTTGAGATCCAGTTTTTCAATGCGACGTTCAAAGATCTCTTCGGACAATTCCAGGATATCCTTCTTCCGCCCGAAGAACGTCCGCCCGCTGGCCGCCAGTTCAGGAAAAACTTCCTGGTAGTACTGGTTAATCTGTTCCAGCGTTTGCCGAAGCACCAACGGAAGTTGACCTGGCGATTTGGCCGAGGTATCCTGGAAAAGAAGCGAGCTGCTGACCAGGCTTTCCGCCAATAGAACCTTCAGGCGGTCTTTCGTGCTCCAGGTGGCCGCTTCGCTGAACTCCAGCGGGGTGACCGGCTGGCCGTACATCAGCCCCGTGGGCTGGAGGATCTGATAGAGCGAAAAATCGGGATGTGCCGCCTCGTGCCCCTCCGCGGTAATTTGCAGCAAGAGCTTCTCCCTAAAGTTCAGGTACTCTTTGAGCCAACCCTTGGATTTTGGATTCATCTCGCGTTAACAGGGGAAGTTACGCAATTCCGCGCACCTGTGATACCCCCGGATAGTCAACGCGGCTATTTCCAGCCTTTTTTGGCTAGCGTCCTGGCCGACTCCTTCACCTTGTCCTCCAACGACTTCTTGAATTTGTCCAGCTTCCGGCCAATCTCGGCATCTGCCGAGCCAAGAATTTGGGCAGCAAGTATACCGGCGTTCCTGGCACCATTCAGGGCCACCGTCGCTACGGGCACCCCGGAAGGCATTTGCAGGATCGACAAAACGGAATCCCAGCCATCGATGGAGTTGGAAGACTTCACCGGCACGCCAATCACGGGCAACGACGTCATGGAAGCGATCATCCCGGGCAGGTGGGCGGCGCCACCGGCTCCCGCAATAATCACACGAAGGCCGCGGGCCCGCGCCTGTGTGGCGTACTCCACCATCCGTGCCGGCGTCCGGTGTGCCGACACCACGGTAAGCTCCAACGGTATACCCATTTCCTCCAGGAACTCTGCGGCCTCCTTCATGACGGCAAGGTCCGACTGGCTCCCCATGATGATCCCTACGACTGGTTTGGCCATGCTACAACTTTCAAAGTGTTCTTTACAAAGGTGGCTTTCTTACGCAAACTTTCCACATCGCGGTCCACCACCGTTACATGTCCCATTTTGCGGAACGGCTTGGTGTTTTTCTTGCCGTACAAGTGCACATACACGCCCGGAATATCCAATACTCCTTCCAGCCCAAGATACCTGGCCTCTCCCTGGTGCCCGGGCTCGCCCAGGAGGTTGACCATGGCGCTGGGGTAACGAACCGCCGTGTCGCCAAGGGGCAGGTTCAGGATTGCCCGGAGGTGCTGCTCATACTGCGAGGTTACGTTGCCTTCAATGGTTTGATGACCACTGTTATGCGGACGGGGTGCCACCTCGTTAACCAGGATTCCTCCGGAGAGAGTTACAAACATTTCCACCGCCAGGATGCCGACCATCCTGAACTCCGAGATCAGCTCGACGGCGATCGCTTCCGCCCGAAGGGAGATTTCTTCGGGCAGCTCCGCCGGGGAGATCAGGAAGTCAACGAGGTTTGCCTCCGGGTGAAAGACCATCTCCACAGCAGGGAAGGCGCGCACGTCTCCATTGCCGTTCCGGGCAACAATCACTGATATCTCCTTATCGATATCGACCAGTTTTTCAAGCAAGCCGGGCGAATCAAATGCCTTGGAAAGGTCGGAAGGCGTACGCAGGATCTGCACGCCCCGGCCATCGTAGCCTTCCCGGCCCAGTTTGTTCACAGCCGGCAGAAAATCTGCCTGCCGTGTCACGTCCTCTCTGTTTGCGGTAAGAATATAGTCGGAGGTGGGGATACCGTGATCCACAAAGAATTTCTTCTGCGTGCGCTTGTCCTGGATACATTCAATGACCTCCGGCTGCGGAAAAACCTGCTTTCCCTGCTGTGCCAGGGCCTTCAGCGCCCGGGTATTCACATTCTCGATCTCGATGGTGAGGATATCGCACGGCTCGCCGAAGCGCATCACCGTTTCATAATCCGTGAGCGAACCACAGGTAAACGGCGCCAACCGGGAACAAGGGGCATGAGGATCGGGATCAAGAACAGAAAACGGGATATTCCAATCCAGTCCCTTTTGGATCAGCATGCGGCCCAGTTGTCCGCCTCCCAGTATTCCGATATGCTTCTGTACCACCGGCCGCAGGATTAGGGCCGAAAGATAGACAATCAGGCCAGCACTTGATACACAATCAACGCCGAGGTATACGCCAGGCCTGTCATGTAGACGAGTTGAACCAACGGCCACTTCCATCCTTTCGTTTCGCGCTTCACCACGGCCAGCGTGCTCATGCACTGCATGGCAAAGGTGTAGAACACGAGCAGGGAGAATCCCACTGCCGGAGTGAACCTCGGTCCCCCGGTTTCGGGATTCACTTCATCCTTGAGCCGATCCTTGATCGTTGAGCTCTCATCGGTACTGCCCAGGCTGTAGATGGTGGCGATCGTACTCACAAATACTTCCCGGGCCGCGAACGAGGTGATCAACGCAATGCCGATCTTCCAGTCAAATCCCAGCGGGCGGATGGCCGGCTCCATCCACTTACCGATCGTCCCGGCATAAGAGTGCTCCAGTTTGTAGGCGGCGACCCGGTTTTCATATTCCTGCTCGCTGAGCCCTTCCGTCGCTGTCTGTTCCCGTACGGTTTTCCGTGCACTATTCATGACATCCGCGGGGCCGTAACTAGCCAACACCCACAAAATGATGGAGACGGCGATGATGACTTTACCCGCCTCCACGACGAAGGCTTTTGTCTTTTCGATGATCGTGAACCCCACGTTTGACCACTTCGGCATTCGATAGGTGGGCATCTCCATGATCAGGAAACTGCGTTCGCGAACCTCGACGAGCGCCTTCATCAGCAGGGCCGACAGCAGGGCGGCTGCAAAGCCAAGCAAGTATAATCCCATCAGGGCCACGCCTTGCAAGCTGATGAATCCCAGGAGACGCACCTTGGGAATGATGAGGGCAACCAGGATGGCAAACACCGGCAGTCGCGCCGAGCAACTCATGAGCGGCGTTACAAAGATGGTAATGAGGCGCTCTTTCCAGTTGTCGATCGTGCGGGTGGCCATGATCGCGGGAATAGCACACGCCATTCCGGAGATCAGCGGAACTACACTTCTCCCGCTCAGCCCGAACTTCCGCATGATCTTATCCATGAGGAATACTACGCGCGACATATAGCCTGTCTCCTCGAGGATCGCAATGAATGCGAAGAGAATGGCGATCTGGGGAATGAATATGATGATGCCTCCAATGCCGGGTACAATTCCGCTGGAGATGAGTTCGAAGAAAGGCCCTTCAGGAAGATGTCCGGCGAGATAGCTGCTCAGCCCGGCGAAGCCGCGGTCTATGGCATCCATCGGTATCTGCGCCAGGGCAAAGACGGACTGAAAAATGAGGAATAGGATAATGAAGAAGATCGTATAGCCCCACACGCGGTGGGTCAGTATCTTGTCGAGGTTTTTCGAAGCTCCCTTCCAGTCGCCACGAGCCGATTTGATAATGACGGCATCAAGCACACGCTGAATGAAGGCATAGCGATGAATGGTCTCCACGCCCTGGAACTTGTAAGGGAAAAAATCATTTCGCTTGGCGACCTCTTTAATGAACTTCCTGTCTCCCTCCGACAAGAACGCCAGCCGGTCTACCTGCTGCACATACTGAAAAGCTTCATAGGGAGCTGTCAGTCCAAAATGTTGTTGTACTTCGCGAACTACTGATTCTCCCAGGTTTGCCGGATGGAAGATTTCCTTTGGGGATACGGCTACGCCACGAGCGAGGACTCTCTTCAGTTGATCTATCCCTTTTCCTTCCCGGGCATTTATCATCACCACGGGCATTCCCAACTCGTCCGAAAGCCGGTTGATGTCCAGGCTGAGTCCCGATTTGGCGGCGAGATCCATCATGTTCAGCGCCAGGACAACCGGAAGCCTAAGATCCACAAGCTGGGTCAGGAGAAGGAGACAGTTCTTGAGATTGGTGGCATCTGCGATGACCGCAATGGCATCCGGATAATCCGGGTTTCTCCGGTCGGTAAGGATCTCTACGACGATCTTTTCATCCAGCGTTCTGGGGTACAGGCTGTAGATGCCGGGCAAATCAATAATTTCTGCTTCCGTGGATTCATCCAGCTGACAAAATCCCGTGCGCTTGTCAACGGTAATGCCCGGAAAGTTCCCAATTTTTTGCTTGAGGCCGGTCAACTGGTTAAACAGCGACGACTTTCCGGAGTTCGGCTTGCCCACCAGGGCAATCTTCAGGTGCGCCATCAATCGAAGATGATTATGGTAGACGCTTCCTCCAGTCTCAAGGAAAGGTCGAACCCTGAAATGTGGACACAAACCGGGTCGCCAAAGGGAGCTTTGAAGTTGAACCGAACCACCGATCCGGGGAGGAACCCCATTTCCAGGAGCTTCACAGAAAGTTGCTCATCGGTGAAGCCCGAAATCACCGCGCTCTCCCCTGGCTTCATGGATGCTACCGACTTTGCCCCGTTGGACGACACCTTATTTAGATCAAGTTCAAATAATGGCAAATGTAGTGGCTAGGACACGATCCTGAAAATGCACGAATTTTGTGAAGTTTGCCCTGTTTATGACCAAGACCAGAAAGGCCAAGAAGAAGTCAGGTACGGAAAAAACCGGGAAGGAGTCTCGGGAGACACCACGTGAGCAACCCGATGAGGCGAGCAAGAAATTTGATTTTGGAGGTCTCCCGGACAGGAACCTCAAAAAGAATTTGGGTTGCTGAGGTCAACGCCCCGCAACCGTAAGGGGGACCTGCCGGCTAGAAACTCGGCCGGATCCGCTGCTGTGGCTGAAGCGCTTTGCGGATCTGCTCCATGCCCTGCTGGCGGCGACGACGGTCTTCCCGGGACGCCTCCTGCCGGAGAATCTCACGGATATAGTCCATGACTTTCTCCATCTGCGCGTGGTCCATGGCATCCAGGGATTCCAGGATAGCCAGTTTTCGCAACGTTTTCATAAGTCGTAGTGGTGGTTACGTAAATAACGGATTTCAACCTCCTGTGGTTCAAGCAATAAGGCTCTATTTAACCTAATCATAACATCCCGGTGGGGCAGTGCCGGGAAAAGCGGAATTTTCCTACCTTTTCCCACCTTATGAATACCCCTGTCCTCATTTTCCTTGCATCTGCGCTGACACTTTGGTCTTGCGGGGGCTCCCCTTCTGATACCGCCAGTAAGGAGGCCGCCTTCGATTCTGCCCGACTGAATCCCTATTCAGGGAACACGGCGGTGGCGATGACCCATGAAGTCAAAGACTTTGAAGAGTACGTCAGGGTATACAAGACTTTTTCTGACCCGGATTCCCGAGTCAGTATATTTTCCAGTCCCGAAGACGCTAACCTGATTACTGTCTTTGAATTGACCAAGAGCCATGAAGAGGCGCGTTCCGTTCTCCAGTCACCTGAGTTTCGCGAGCACCTGGAAGCGGAGGGTGTAACCACCGAGCCTCAGGTAGCCTTCTTTGACATCAAGTTTCGGGTGACCACGCCCACCGA
Source organism: Cyclobacteriaceae bacterium (assembly GCA_016787605.1). GTDB lineage: Bacteria > Bacteroidota > Bacteroidia > Cytophagales > Cyclobacteriaceae > ELB16-189. The sequence goes on along the minus strand of JAEUUE010000075.1, from coordinate 158,599 downwards.
AAGAAAGTATCGCCTGGGCGTTGCCCATGAGGTGAGTGACTACGAACATTGGAAGAAGATATTTGACGAAGACGAGCCCATCCGGGCCAAGGCGAACCTCGAGCTACGGGCTATTTCAACCAACGCCGACAACCCTTTTATGGTAAACATTCTGTTTGCCACCGATGATATTCAAAAAGCAAAAGACGTGATCAACTCCGACGAATTGCGCCGCCGCATGACGGAAGCCGGTGTGCGAGGCGAACCTGTCTTCGCCGTCTTTCGCGTTCCCGGCAACACCCCTCAACCCTAAGGGGTTTATTTCTTTATCATCGGGGGATGGCCTAATTTTGGTCCTTCCGTTTAAATCCCGTGGCCATGACTGAAATCAAAGCGTTCATCGAAAAGAACAAGGAGACTTACCTGTCTGAACTGTTTGAGTTGCTTCGCATACCCTCCGTCAGTGCGGATAGCCGGCATAAAGATGATGTGAGAAAGGCGGCCGAGTACGTCCTCCAGAAACTCCGGGAGGCCGGTGTGGATCGTGCCGAACTGATGGAAACCCCGGGGCATCCGATCGTATTTGCTGAGAAAGTGGTTGACCCGTCCAAGCCCACGGTACTCGTGTATGGCCACTATGACGTTCAGCCTCCGGATCCCCTTGCGCTCTGGAATTCCCCGCCCTTCGAACCCACCGTTCGCGACGGCAAGATCTATGCCCGGGGATCGTGCGATGACAAGGGGCAATTCTACATGCACATCAAGGCGCTGGAGATCATGATGAAACGCAAGGAGGTGCCCTGCAACATCAAGTTCATGATTGAAGGGGAGGAAGAAGTTGGCTCCGCCCATCTCGGCGAGTTTGTCAAGGTCAACAAAGCCAAACTCAAAGCGGATGTTATCCTGATCTCCGATACGGCCCTCATCTCCCTGGATCAGCCGTCGATTACCGTGGGACTCCGCGGCCTGAGCTACATGGAGGTCCAGGTGACCGGGCCCAACCGCGATCTGCACTCGGGAGTTTACGGAGGCGCGGTGGCCAATCCAGCCAATGTGCTCTGCCAGATGATTGCCTCCCTTCACGATGAAAGCGGCCGCGTGAATATTCCCGGTTTCTATGACGACGTCGTTGAACTCACTGCCGAGGAACGAGCCGCTCTAAATCGCGCCCCGTTCAACCTCGACGAATACAAGAAAGAACTGGGCATCGCCGAAGTGCGCGGAGAAAAAGGATATACCACGCTCGAACGCACCGGAACACGGCCCACCCTTGATGTCAATGGCATCTGGGGCGGCTATACCGGCGAGGGGGCAAAGACGGTGTTGCCGTCTACCGCGTCGGCCAAGATCTCCATGCGACTGGTTCCCAATCAGCATCCCGATAAGATCACCGCACTTTTCACCCGCCACTTCCAATCGCTTGCCCCCAAATCGGTTACGGTGAAAGTGACCGCCCACCACGGAGGCGAAGCTGCCGTAACGCCCACCGACTCCAAGGCCTTCCGCGCCGCCGCGAGGGCGTTTGAAGAAGTGTGGGGAAAGACCCCGATCCCTACGCGCGACGGAGGCAGCATACCGATCGTCGCCTTGTTTAAAAAGGAACTGGGCCTGGACACGGTGCTCATGGGTTTTGGGCTTGATTCGGATGCGCTCCATTCTCCCAACGAGCATTATGGGATTCGGAACTTTCTTATCGGCATCGAAACCATTGTGGCCTTTCACCGGAACTTTGCGCAATAGGTTGAAATGCGGGGAACCCACCCCCCGCATGGATCGTTATACATGTCTCCTGAAATCCACGTTGTGAAAAGACTAGTCTACAGCCTCCTCATCTTCTTCTTCTCCTTGCCGGTCGCCGCCCAGGTTCTGGAGCCGGCGCAATGGGCGGTTTCGTCCTCTTCCTCTGCCGTGAAGGCCGGCGACGTGGCTGACATCCGGTTCACGGTCACGATTGACAAGAACTGGTACCTCTATTCCAACGAGTTTCCCTGCGAAGACGGCCCCATGAAGGCCACGTTTTCCTTTACTCCTCACGGCAGCTATGAGCTGGTGGGCGGAGTGGTCGCCGTCAACCCGATAGCCAAGCGTGACGATATTTTTGATTGTGATGTAAAGATCTTTAAGGGAAAAGGAGAGTTTATTCAGAAGGTCCGCCTGTTGGGATCGCCCGTAAAGATCTCGGGCAGCTACGAGTACCAGGTGTGCAGCGATGTCGACGGCAAGTGCATTCCTTTTGATGATGTCTTTTCGATCACCAACATCCAGGTTGCAGGAGGTGTCACGGCAGCGGAAACCCTTCCCGCTTCCAATCCCATTCCGATTTCAGGCGGATCAAATCCAATCACCGAGCCCGCCAAAGGGCCTGTGCTGGACAAATCTATATTGGAGGGAGAAGCAACGATCCGCGAAGAATCGCTGATCGGCTACCTGCTCTTTGCCTTCATTCTGGGCCTCACCTCGCTGATCACCCCGTGTGTGTTCCCGATGGTGCCGATGACCGTCACCTTCTTCCTTCGCGACAACCAGTCGAAGAAAGAAGGCATTCGCAAAGCGCTCATTTTTGGGGTATCGATTATTCTCATCTATACGCTGGCCGGTACACTATTCGCCGTGCTGCTTGGCGCTGAAGGACTCAATGCCCTGGCCACGCATTGGGCGCCAAATCTCTTTGTCTTTGTTACGTTCATCATCTTCGCCCTCTCCTTCTTTGGTCTCTTTGAAATCAATGCACCGTACAAGCTGGTTAACAAAGCGGATCAGCAGGCGGAAAAGGGAGGATTGATCGGAATCTTCTTCATGGCTACCACCCTGGTATTGGTGTCCTTCTCATGCACCTTACCCATCGTGGGCAACGTAGTCGTGCTTGCCGCCGGCGGGCAAATCACCAAGCCTATCCTGGCGATGTTTTCCTACTCGCTCGCCTTCTCGATCCCCTTTACCCTGTTCGCCATTTTCCCCGAATGGATCAAAGGGCTTCCCAAATCAGGCGGTTGGCTCAATTCCGTCAAGGTAACCCTGGGTTTCCTGGAGCTTGCCCTTTGCCTCAAGTTCTTCAGCATTGCCGACCAGGCTTACCATTGGGGCTTGCTCGACCGTGACCTGAACCTCGCCCTGTGGGTGGTCATCTTCGGACTCCTCGGCATCTACCTGCTGGGCAAGTTGCCCATGAAAGGCGATACACCCGTGGAGCATGTAACCGTACCGCGGCTGTTGCTCTCCACCCTGGTGTTCTCCTTCGTGGTCTATCTCATTCCGGGCCTGTGGGGCGCCCCCCTCAAGGCGCTTGCCGGATACCTCCCGCCGATGTACACCCATGACTTTAACCTGGGCGAAGACCTTTCCCGGACAAATACTTTAGCCGGGTGTGATCCTCCCAAATACGCCGACTTCCTGCACCTTCCTCATGGACTCACGGGTTACTTTGATTACCAACAGGCCCTGGCGTGCGCCCGCGAACAGAAGAAGCCCCTGTTCATAGACTTTACTGGTCACGGCTGTACCAATTGCCGGGAAATGGAAGCGGTTGTGTGGAGCGATCCGAAAGTGTTGCAGACACTGCGCGAGGACTATGTCATCGTTGCCCTCTATGTGGATGACAAGACTGAGCTGCCTGAGAAAGATTGGTACGTCTCAGTCTATGACGGGAAAGAGAAGAAGACGATAGGAAAGCAAAATGCAGATCTGCAGATCCGCAACCTCGACAATAATGCGCAGCCATTTTACGTGTTGGTCGGTGCCGACGAGCGGGTGCTGGCCTGGCCCTACGGATACAATCGCGATCCCGTGCAGTTCAAGGCGTTCCTGGACCGCGGAAAGGCCAAGTACAACGCGCTTTACCCATAGTTTCGTAATTTTGCGCGACTTCTTTTCTCCGTGACGCGCAAAAGAAAACTCTTCATACTGGTTCTCCTTGTACTCGGCATTGCCTTATTGGGCTATCCCGTTGTAGACCGGCTTTCCCTGGCCTACTTCAGTGAGGCCGACTACCAGGTCGATACGGTTCAACGAAAAGAAAAAGAAATTGAGAAACCCATCCTGTTATACGGGATGGTCGTCAATGATCTTCACGTGACGGAAGACCACGTCCGTCGTGATCAGCGATTTGTCGACTTGCTGACCGGCTACCGGGTGCCGCCCAACACGTTTCAGCAACTTCTTAAGGTGCCCCGAAGCCTTTTCGATTTTCGCCGGATTGCTGCCAACAAGAAGTACACCCTGTTGACCGAAAAAGATTCCCTGCGAACCCTGCGTGCCTTGATTTACGAATCGAATCCCATCGATTACTTCATCTTTCGGTTTGGGGATTCCCTGCGGGTGGAGGCCGGTCATCGACAGGTGGAAACCAGGGAACGCGAAGTAGCGGGCGTTATCGGTTCAACGCTTGCCGAAACGATCCAGGTGATTGGAATCACGCCGGAGGTAACAAACCGTTTCGTCGATATTTTCGCCTGGCAGATTGACTTTCAACGTCTTCAGCGAGGCGACCGTTTTAAGTTGTGGTATGAGGAGCAATGGGTGGAAAATATCCCGATTGGCGTCGGGCGGATATTGGGGATCTATTTTGAACACGCAGGAAGTCCTTACTACGCCATCCCCTTTGACCAGGGTGAAGGACTGGACTATTTCGATGAGCACGGCAATAGTCTCCGAAAAGCCTTGCTGAAATATCCAATTGAATTTACCCGGATTAGTTCGCGGTTCAACCCCAGGAGGTTTCATCCGATCGCACGGGTATTCCGGGCTCACAAGGGCACTGACCTGGCGGCTCCGGCAGGCACTCCTATCCGGAGCGTCGGTGATGGGGTAGTGCTGGAGGCGCGCTACAACGGAAACAACGGGAACTACGTGAAGATCCGGCACAATGACACGTATACGACCCAGTACCTCCATATGTCGAAGATTGCCTCCGGCCTTCATCCCGGCGACCGGGTCAGCCAGGGAGAAACCATCGGCTACGTGGGCAGCACCGGCCTGGCGACGGGCCCCCATCTCTGCTATCGCTTCTGGAAAAACGGGGTACAGGTGGACGCGCTGCGTGTCGAACTGCCTCCTTCGCAGCCGGTGAAGCCCGAGAACTTTCAGGCCTTTGAGATCCAGCGGGCACAGATCATGCGGCGACTGGAAAAGATTCACCTCCCAGAACCGCCGCTGGCGTCTCTTCAAAACTAGCTTCCAAGTTAGCCGGACGACAGGTAACTTAGCGGACTCATGCGCCCGCTGATTCTTCTGTTCCTGTTCTTAATGATTGCGGCGACCTCCCGGGGCCAAAAAGTAGCCGTGGTCATGAGCGGAGGCGCAGCCAAAGGCCTCGCCCATGTGGGCATGCTGAAGGCCCTGGAGGAACATGAAATTCCGATCGATTTCGTTGCCGGAACCAGCATGGGAGGTATTGTGGCCGGTTGCTATGCGGCCGGCATGAGTCCTGCCCAGATTGAAGAGATCATGCTCAGCGATGATCTTTCCCGGTGGGTTAATGGTCAATTGGAGGAAGGGTACAACTACTACTACAGCAAGGATGATACGCACCCCTCTTTTGTCCGGCTAAACCTGCAACTGGACTCGACCTTCAATCTCAACCTGAACACCAGCCTTGCCAACGATGTCACACTGAATTTCGCGCTGGCGGAAAAAATGGCGCAACCGTCTGCGATCGCCAAGGGAAATTTTGACAGCCTGTTTGTCCCCTTGCGGGTGATGGCCTCGGAAATTTTCACCCAACAAGAAGTGATCCTGCGGAGCGGCAACCTGGGAGATGCCCTGCGCGCCACGCAAACGGTTCCTTTCTTTTATACCCCTATCCGCGTCGATGGCAAGTATCTCTTCGACGGCGGCGTCTACAACAACTTCCCGGTGGATGTGGCCGAGAAAGAATTTCATCCCGATATCATCATCGGATGCAATGTGTCCACCAAGATCCACGAGACCTATCCCAGCAAGGAGGATGACCAACTCATTTCCCGTTCCTTGCTGTATCTGCTGATGGACAAATCCAATCCGGGCCGCATGCCCTCTTCGGGCATCTACCTTCAGCCCAACCTGCAGGGAATAACCGGCTTCGATTTCGCCAAGGCGAAAGCGATCATCGACAGCGGCTACGCGGAAACCATCCGGCGCCTGCCTGAAATCAAACAAAAGATCGCCCTCCGTCGCACCTGCGAAGAAGTGGCCGACCGAAGGAATCGGTTCAACAACCGCAACGCGGCTTTTCTGGTTGAACGGGTTTCCATCAGTGGTCACAACGTACATCAGCAGGCTTACATCAACCGGTTATTCAGGACAAAGCGGCGTCCCCTGACATTCAGCGATATCAAGCGCGGCTATTACACTCTTGTTTCCGATGATTATTTCAAGAGCCTGTATCCTAGTTTCACCTATGACACCGTCCGACAAACCTTTGAGTTCCAGCTCTCCAAGCGGCCACAGAACAATTTCCAGGTCGACTTTGGCGGCGTGATTGCCACCCGAAACATCAGCAACCTCTACCTTGGACTAAACTATTACTACTTCAACCGGCTACTCACCCACCTGAGCGCCAATTTCCACACGGGGAGCTTTTATCAATCGGCCCAGGTCAAGGCCCGACTTGACTTGGCCGGGACCGCACGGTTTTATCTGGAGCCGGAAGCCACCTTCAACAACTGGAACTATGTTGAGGGGAATGATATTATTGTGAACCGCAACAACTCCACCGTGCTTAAGCGGATCGACAGAAAAATGGGACTCGGCATAGGTGTTCCGGTGGGACGCCAGTTCAGGTTTACTGTCGATGGATCCTACATCAGCAACAGCGATCAGTACATCAACCAGGATGTACTGGTATCTTCCGACACCCTGGACCAGCTCACGCTCACCGGTTTTCGCTACGGGGCCAGTCTCTCCACGAACACGCTTAACCGCAAGCAATATGCATCGGGCGGGAGATTTTTTTATGCCGGGCTGGACTTCTTCAACTTGACAGAAGACCTGATGCCGGGGACCACCTCGACCTACGCGGCCGGGATACCCATCGAAGCATCGAGGCAATGGATCCGGGGAACGGTTATCCTGGAGCAATACTTCCGAACGGGCATCTACAGCTCTGGGTATTACCTCCATGCCACGCTCTCCAATCAACCCTTGTTCAGCAATTATGTGGGAACCATCATCAATGCCCCGGGCTTCTACCCTCTGCAGGATTCCCGCACCTTGCTGCTGGAGAATTTCCGTTCCTTCAACTTTGTGGCCGGCGGGTGGCGAAATGTATTCGCCCTGAAAAAGAAGCTGGACTTCCGCCTGGAGGGGTACCTCTACAAACCGTTTGAATCCATCGTCCAGGGGCCCAACCAGGAGCCTCAATTGAACCGGGAGATCAAGCAGATCTACTTTGCGGGCATGGCTGGGCTGGTGATGCACTCCACCATAGGACCCATCAGCCTGAGCCTGAACTATTACGACGACAAGCAAACCCAGTGGGGTGTCCTGCTCCACGTCGGGTTCCTGCTCTTCAATAATCCTTCCTTGGAATAGCCTGTAAGTGAGGGGATAACCCTGTGCTATTTCCGGAATTTTCTTATGTTTAAATCTTTATTAGACTTCACAGCACCCCCCATGAAATGCAGTCTCGTGTTGGCCTTGCCATTCCTTGTGTGCCCCCTGATGAGCTCCGGACAAACCGTCCAATGGTCGTCAAAAGTGGTAGAATTCTCCAGTGAACTCACCCCTATCCAGTATTCAGCCCAACAGGCCCTGGGGAAACCCAACGTCCTGCCCGCTGGAGGGCAAAACCCCAACGCCTGGACACCTGAAAAGCCCCGCCGGGAGGAGTTTCTCAAAGTCGGTTTTGCCACGCCAATGCAAATCCGGCAGGTGGCCGTGGCCGAATCCTATAACCCCGGAGCCCTTTTCAAGGTATTTGCCTACGATGAGGCGGGCACCGAGCACCTCCTCCACAGCCTGAATCCCGGACCCGTGCCCCAGAAGGGCCGCATGCTCAATGTCATGGTGGAACGGACCCCCTACAAGGTGACCGCCGTCAAGCTGGTCTTCGACGGGGAGGCGGTGACCGACTATTTTTCCATCGATGCCGTCGCCATTGCTGATGCCAGCATCCCGATCATCGCCGACATCCCGACTCCACAGCTCCTCAGCAAGGGCCTGGTCATCGAAGCCCTGGACAAGAATGTAAACAGCGACTATACCGAATACAACCCCCTCCTCTCGCCGGACGGAAAGACCATGTATTTCTCCCGTAAGAATCACCCCGAAAACATCGGAGGGGTGGAAGACAAGGAAGACATCTGGTATTCCGAACTCGGCTCGGACGGCAAGTGGACCCTGGCCAAGAACATGGGCCCGCAGTTCAACAATCCGGGCCCCAATTTTGTCAATGCCGTATCCAGCACCCCTGATGGTCAGACTTCGCTGATCCTGGGCAACAAGTACCTCCCCAACGGTAAAATGGTTTCCGGCGTCTCCGTCAGCAATAACATGAACGGTGCGTGGACTCCTCCTCAGCCCATCACCATTGAAAACGACTACAACTACAACGAAAAGGCCAACTACTTTCTCAGCAACACCCGCAAGAGCCTGCTCATGTCGGTAGAACGCGATGATAGTCATGGAGGGCGCGATATATACGTCAGCTTCCTGAAGGAAGATAATTCCTGGAGCGAACCGCTCAACCTGGGCGATGTGGTGAATACGGCCAATGAAGAATCTGCTCCCTTCCTGGCCGCCGACGACAAAACACTTTATTTCAGTTCCAACGGCTTCAGCGGTTTCGGTGGCTCCGATGTATATATGTCGCAACGGCTTGACGATACATGGACCAATTGGTCGGAGCCGCAGAACATGGGGCCCGACATCAATTCATCGCAGGATGACTTGTTCTTCAATATTCCTTCATCGGGCGAGTATGCGTATTATTCACGGAGCGTAGGCGAGTCCAATGCCGACATTTTCCGCGTCAAACTTCCCATCTATAAGAGCCCTGATCCTGTGATTCTCGTCAAGGGCAAACTCATTGATGCCAAAACCGGGAAACCCATCGGGGCCAAAATTATCTATGAACGTCTCCCGGATGGCAAGGAGATCGGCATTGCGCATTCCAACCCGGAAACCGGCGAGTATCAGATTACTTTGCCCGGTGGTCAACAATACGGTGTCCGGGCGGAAGCGGAGGGTCACATCTCAACCAATCAAAATCTTGACCTCAGGTCTTACACCAAAGATGGTAACGTCGAAGTCCCGGTCATCACCTTGGCTCCCATCGAAGTGGCGGCTATCGAGCCCAGTACTTCCATTGTACTCAACAATATCTTCTTTGACTTCGACAAGTCCGTACTCAAACCCGAGTCGTTCCCCGAGCTCAACCGGATCGTGAAACTGATGAACGAGCGGCCGGGCATGACCGTAGAGGTGACCGGGCATACTGATGCGACAGGACCGGCACAATACAATATGGGACTCTCCCAGCGCCGCGCCAATGCGGTGACGAGCTACCTGGTAAAACAGGGCATTGCCGCCGATAGGATTTCCACCCTGTTTTTTGGCGAATCCAAGCCCATTGAGACCAATAACACCCGTGAAGGCCGGGCAAAGAACCGTCGCGTTGAATTCAAGATCGTAAAACTATAACTGCATGAAACCCCACATGCTTGTCCTGATTGCCGTTTTGGCAACATCTGCCGCCATTGGCCAAAGTCAAGACAGCCTCATCTATGCCATTGGCACGATATCCAATCATAGCACCAAAGAGGCTGTCAGCGCCAAAATCTCCTACCAGAGCCTGCCGTACGGAAACATTGTTGGCGTCCTTACGGGATCTGAATTTTCCATTCCCTTGTATGGGAATGAAAAGTATTCCATCACCGTAGAGGCCCCCGGCTTTGCTCCGGCCAAGTACATGCTGGATCCGTCCACGGCGGTCAATGGGAAGGTCACGCAAAATGTGGAATTGGGCCTGCCCGTGCCGGCCGCCACAGCAGCGCCAACCGCTCACCATGTGGGAAAAGTAATGCGGCTGGATGCCCTCATTTTTCATCAGCGCTCCGCGGTCATCAGCCCTGAATCATATGCCGAGTTGAACACCGTTGCCGACATGCTTCACCAGAATCCCAATATGGTCATTCAGCTGGAAGGACACACCGACACACGGGGCGACAAAAGCCTCAACCTCAAGCTTTCACAAGAGCGTGTGGAATCCGTTCGAAACTACCTCGTCAGAAGGGGCGTAAGCAAGAGCAGAATAAAGCTAAAAGCGTACGGAGGCACGCAGCCACTCAGCAACGAAAACACGGAAGAGGCTCACAAGCTCAACCGCCGGGTGGAAGTACGCATCATCGAAAACTAACGGGAATAGATTCACTCGCGGCCACGTTTCCTGACGGACGGGCAATCACAGGAAGCAGATGTTCCAGGCAGGCACGCCTTGTATCCGGGGCCACTTCCGGGTGCTCGTGAAGCGTGCGCAGAAGGATAGCCGCCATTTCATGGCAGCGTTCGGATGGGTACCGGGCAAATGAAGCCTCCAGGTATTTGGCGCTCCCCAGCCAGTTGCGCGAGTTATAGGCTTTCACCGATTGATTGTACAGCAGCAACCCGACCAGATCCGATGACGTAACGGTGCGATAGACCAAACGACTGTATCGGTAGCTGTCCCGGCCGGCAAAAACCATATCATCTTTCTGATACCCGGCAATACGATCGGCGATGAGTTTCTCGTCATTCACGAACCCGCCCACCCGGTCTGTGGTCTCAAGAAGGACCGGGCCCTCCGGAGTACTGACCTTGACAAAAATGTGATAGGTGGTTTCCACGATCTCTGCACGATACCCAAGGCGATCAAGAATGTGACTGAGCAGCGTGGTCGCCGTCAAGCAATCATACGTCTTGTTGGTGAACATCGACGAGAAATCTGCGTAGGCCTCGTACCGGCCGAGGAAGGACTGCTGGAATTTCCGAAATACCCTAGCGAGATGCCTGGCTTCAGGCTGACCCTGGTGGTCAACGACGAACTGGTCCACTCTCCGTGTGGCCTCGGCGATTTCGGTTTCTTGACCCGGCAACGAATTCCAATAGGCCGCAAGAGGCTGGGCCAAGGCGGCGCCCGCCCCGATCAGAAATGAAACCAGTGTCAGTACTGCCCTTCGCGACATAATGATCTCTTAATAAAGGTAACAGTTTCATAATATTAATCACATGTGCTTAACATTGGCATAACATTCAAACCCGCCCGGAAATACCTAATTTTCTATCCAGTTCCGCCTTCCCCATGACATCCCTGGCCCCACCCCTCACCTTACAGGAAACCTTCAACCGACTGAAAGTCCGTTCCGGGGTCCTGCGGAACGAACCACTTTCCTCCCGAAAAAAGAGACTACGTGACCTGGAAAGCTGGTTGCATGCCAATCGGGAGAGAATCCGGGCTGCCGTGCACGCCGACTACCGCAAGCCCTTTCTTGAGGTGGACACTTCCGAGATCTATCCGGTCTTGAGTGAACTCAGGCTGGCGCTGGCCAGGCTGAATCAATGGGCAGCACCGGTGAAGATTGATGCGCCCCTGAGTTACCTGGGCAGCCGCGCTGAAGTCCGGTTTGAACCCAAAGGCACGTGCCTGATCATCGCTCCCTGGAACTTCCCATTCAATCTTACCCTGGGCCCCCTGGTCTCCTGCCTTGCCGCCGGAAACAATGCGATCATCAAGCCTTCGGAAATGACGCCGCACACGTCGGCGCTCATTAAAGAGCTGGCCACGGAAGTCTTCGAAGCGGATATCGTCTCGGTTGTCGAAGGAGGTGTGGAAGTCTCGCAACAATTGCTTGACCTTCCGTTTGACCACATCTTCTTTACGGGAAGCACCGCCGTGGGCCGCGTGGTAATGGAGGCCGCCTCCAGACACCTCGCTTCGGTTACCCTGGAGTTGGGCGGTAAATCACCCACTGTCATCGACAAAACAGCCCGGCTGGAAGACACGGCACGCAGAATCGCCTTCGGCAAATTTCTTAACAACGGCCAGACCTGCATTGCCCCTGATTACATCCTTATTGATGCCGCTGTAAGGGAGCGATTCTTAACCCTGCTCAAGAAAGAGATCAGAAATATTTTTGGCGACGGCCAGGATATCAGCGAGCAGTCGGCCAGTTATTCCAGGCTGGCCACGCCCAAGCAGTATCACCGGTTGAATGCCTTGCTTGCTGATGCCGTTCAACGTGGGGCACATGCCGATCCCTTGGGTCCCTCCAATGAAAAGGAACGATTCATGGCGCCGGTCATTCTTACCGACGTTCCGCCCGATGCACAACTCTGGCAGGAAGAGATTTTCGGGCCGCTTCTTCCTGTGGAATCCTACACGGACACGGCGGCTGTCATCTCACGGATCAACAAGGGCCCAAAACCGCTCGCCCTTTACGTGTTTAGTCAGGACCGGGCCTTCCAGGAACAGGTGCTTCAGCAGACCACTTCGGGCAGCGCCTGCGTAAATGATTGTGTTCTCCAATTCACCCATCCCCATCTTCCTTTCGGAGGCGTTAACCACAGCGGGATCGGCAAGTCACACGGACACCACGGATTTCTTGCCTTTTCCAATGAAAAATCTGTGCTCCGGCAGAAAAACGGCTTTGCCGGCCCCTACCTGCTCTATCCACCCTATACGAAGGGGATGAAGAAAATCGTTGATGCATTGTTGAAGTGGTTCTAGCCCTTCTGATTGTGTAAATTTGCATGCGCAAAAACGCGCGGTGGCTATGAAAATCGTGAAGAAAGTCCTCCTTGGCGTTGCTGTCTTGCTGGTGCTCCTCATTGCGGCAGCGGCCATTTTACCTGTTTTGTTCAAAGACGACATCAAAGCGGCCATAGACCGTGAAATCGCCAAAAACGTCAATGCCGACGTGGTATTTGACGTGAACAACTTCAGCCTGACCGTGTTCCGCAATTTTCCCAATATCACGGCGCAGGTGAAGGAACTCGGAGTATTCAACCGGGCTCCCTTTGAAGGGGAATACCTTTTTGTCGTCGATCGGTTTGACGTGGAAATCAACCTGGCCGACGTGCTCTTTGGCGACCAGATCAAGGTCAAGGGGATTACGCTGGTAAAACCCCAAATCAACGTCAAGGTGCTTGCCGATGGGCGTGCCAATTACGACATCGCTATTCCTTCGGCCGACTCTACGGCTGTATCAGAAGAGCCTTCCGAGTTTTCCTTCGGAATCAACCACTGGGAAATCATCGACGGCGATCTGTTGTACGACGATGCATCGATACCCTACTACCTCGCTTTGAAAGGACTCAACCATACGGGAAGCGGCGACTTCACACAAGACGTCTTCGACTTACGCACCCACACAGTGGCCGATACGGTGACCACCTCGATGGGTACGATGGAATTTCTCACCAACAAGCGGGCGGAAGTGGATGCGGTCATTTCCATCAGCGAACAGTACACCAAGTACACGTTCAAGGAAAACCGGGCCCTCATCAACGACTTTGCCCTCCAGTTCGACGGCTGGTTTACCATGAATCCTGACGGTTATGGAATGGATATTACGTATAAGAGTCCGGCCAACTCATTCAAGAGCCTTCTTTCGCTCATCCCCGGCATGTACACGAAGGATTTCAAAGCGATCGAGACCAACGGGTCGCTCACGTTCTCTGGCTTCGTAAAGGGAACCTACAACGAAAAGCAGTTGCCTTCCTTCCAGGTCAACCTGGGCGTACAGGATGCCATGTTCAAATACCCGGACCTTCCCACAGCGATCCGGAACATCAACATGGACATGCAAATCGACAACAAGGACGGCGTGGTGGAGAATACTCGTGTCGATCTCAAGAAGCTTCACCTGGACTTTGGCTCCAACCCGGTCGACGCCCGTCTTCTCGTGGAGAACCTCCGCAATTACCGGATGGATGCCAACGTAAAGGCGAAACTTAACCTGGCCGAACTTACCCAGATGTTCCCCATGGAAGGCATGGAGATGAAGGGGGTTTTCGCCATTGATGCTTCGGCCAAAGGGATTTATGACAGCCTGAAGAAGATCATCCCCTCGGTGGATGCCAATCTCTCGCTGGCCTCCGGTTATGTGAAGACGTCCCAATTTCCCATGCCGATGGAGAACATGGCCATGACGGCCTCCATCAAGAACGCGAGCGGAAAAATGGCGGATACCTTCATCTCCGTCGATAATTTTTCCATGATGCTGGATGGCGAGAAACTTACGGCCACCATGAAACTTCAGAACCTGGATGACTACAGCTGGGATGTGAAGGCCGCCGGAGGCGTGGATCTTGGCAAAATGACCAAGCTGTTTCCGATCGAGGGCATGGCCCTGGCCGGAAAAATCAATGCCAACCTTCAAACGAAGGGAAAGATGTCTGACCTGAATGCCAAACGTTATGACCGCCTGCCGACGAGCGGAAGCGTCGTGATGAAGGACTTCAGTTACAGCGCCAAAGGAACTCCCGCCGTGACCCTCAAGGAAGCCGTGGCATCGTTTGATCCCAAGAAAATCGATCTCACCAAAATGGACGGGACGGTGGGAAAAAGTGATTTCCGCGTCGATGGCAGGGTTGAAAACTACATGGGGTATGTCCTGGGCAAAGAGACGATCAAAGGGATCGTCAACTTTCAGTCTACCCTTCTCGACCTGAACGAATTCATGACGGACGACGCGGCCAGCACGTCGAAAGACACCGCCTCCTTTGGCGTAATCCCTATCCCGGAGAATATCGACTTCACGCTTCGATCATCCGTGGCGACAGTCAAAATGATGGACTACACCCTCACCAATGCAAGCGGCGACATCATCCTTCGCGACGGCGTAGCCAATCTTAACGGTCTTCGCTTTGGCATGCTGGGCGGTTCGTTTTCGGTCAGCGGCACCTACAGCGCTAAAGACATCCAGCATCCCAAGTACAATCTCGATCTGAAGATTGAAAAACTCTCCATCCAACAGGCAGCCAACTCGTTTTCGATCGTGAGCACCTACGCGCCCATTGCCGGCCTGGTAAACGGTAATTTCTCCACTGACTTCAAGATCAGCGGAGAGCTGACCCAGCAGATGACACCCAACCTTTCCACCGTGAACGGCGCCGGCCTCATCAAGGTGGGGCAAGCCGCGCTGACCAAATCTTCCTTCGTAGCCGGGTTGTCTTCACTGACCAAGCTGAACAATACCGACCAGGTCACCCTCAAGGATGTCCTGATGTCGGCCAGCATTGATAATGGCCGGTTCAGTGTAAAACCCTTCGAAGTAAAGATGGGAGACTATGCGACCACCATAAGCGGAAGCACGGGTCTTGACCTGTCCCTCGACTACTCCCTCAAGATGATGGTCCCTGCCGGCCAACTCGGATCCCAGGTACAGGGCTTCCTGAATCAGTATTCCGGATCAAAGAACCCTACCGACAAGATCCCGGTAACCATCGGCGTTGGCGGAACGGTAAAGAGCCCCACGCCCAGGCTGGTGGCTACCGAACAGAAAGAACAGGTCAAGGAAGCGGCCAAGGCCGTAGCGGAGCAGAAGACGCAGGAAGCCACCAAACAACTGCTGGGTGGCGCCAAACCGGCTGATGTGCTGAAGGGGCTAACCAGCGCCCCGAAAACCGATACGACCAAAAAGGACAGCACGAAGGCAGATCCTGCCAATCAATTGCTTCAGCTGAAAGACTTGCTGAAGAAGAAAAAGAAGAACTGACTTACCGGATCTTCGCCAGTTCATTGCCGGTAAAGAACCCCTCGCGGAGCAGCTCCATGAGTTGCTCCCGGGTGGGGTTGATCTGGTAAAAGGTGTCATCCTTTCGTTGAACCTCTTTTACCGTCAATTTTTTGGAAAGCTTCTTCAGGATCTCTTTACGCTTAGCATCATCTCCAATGGGAATGGAAAGGAACTCCAGGATGCCTCCCGGCTTCTGACGGATTACCCGAAGCACCCATTGGTCGCCGCTTCGGAAATTGACAAAATAATAGTCTTTGTAAAACTTGACTATGAGTGAGTCGCTCAGCACACCCTTTCCCAACCAGTCCTTGTTGTTGGTGTCTTTAAAATGATAGCCCCAGGCCTCGATGATCAGCGTATCGGTATCGTTACCCTGGGCAGAGACGCCCACATAGCTACCGCGCAAGGCTGGCGGAACCTCTTTCAAAGCCTGAACTCCGGCCGGCTGTGGCTCCCGGAAAGAAACCTCCTTGCAGGAAGTGAGCAGCACCGTCCATACTAAGATGAGCAACCACTTGGTCATATCCGTATGATTTTAAAGACTGTCAATCCTTCCTCTTCCCATTGGCAAGCTCCCCGATGATTCTCAGTCCATCGAGTGTCAGGTGAGGCTCGACCCGGTGAAAGAAATCGCGCAGGGAGGTGATCACAAACGAAAGGCCGCCGGTGGCTACCGCCGGGCATTCCATCTTCAACTCCTTCCGGATGGCAGTAACCATATTTTTGACCAACCCCTCATAGCCAATGACCACGCCTGACTGGATAGCCGTAACGGTGTTGATCCCCAGTGCCGAGGTTGGCATTTCGAGCGGTACATCAAAAAGTTTGGCCGTGTTCTGCGAGAGCGATCTCAGCGCTGTTCGCAGCCCGGGCACAATCGATACCCCGAGTATTTTGCCCTTGCCGGAAACGGTGGTAAAGGTGAGTGCCGTTCCGAAATCAACCACCACGCAGGTATCTTTCATCAGGTAGTAAGCTCCCACCGCGTTGGCCACAAGATCAGACCCTATCTCGTAGGGGTTGAGTACCTCAATGGGAAGTTTCTCATACACCCCGGGACCCAGGAGCACCGGCTCACGCTTAAAGAGAGAGCGGAGAACATTCCTGACCTTGTCGGTAAGACCCGGGACGACGCTGCTCAACACCAATGTATCCACGGCCTCAAACGGCATGCCTGCTTCGAGGAAATAATCCCGGACCTTGATTCCATAGAACAGCTCGGGCTGATCTTGTCGCGAAGGAATGCGCCAGATTTGCCAGGAACCGTCCTTCCATAGTCCCATGGTGATATCGCTGTTTCCAATGTCGAGAGCCAGGAGCATCGGGAAATGGTAATATGTGTTTAGTAAACCTTGGTACGCAGCCCGCCGGTATCGATCTGGATACCCATCGAAGCCGACAAGGACTGATACTTGAAATAGGGTTCACCGGACATCGGGAACGTGACCCCCACCTGGGCGATGGCGTAAAGATTTCCCGCCAAATGCAACTTGAGAGTAACCGCCGGCTCAAGAAAGATGATAGGATCCTCATTGGGCTTAACCGTGACCCCGCCACTGGTAAACTCAGAAAAATCAACCCAGGAAATCTTCGGCGTGAACGCAAGGTTGGCGCCGCGGTTATTGGTGCCGATGGAGGGTTGAATAAATATCCGTGAAAGCTTTCCGGTGGCGACCGTCTCCGTCTGGTTGCCAAAAGCCGGCGCAAAAAAGTAATACACGTCACTGGAGGTGCTTTCTCCAAAGCCATATCCACCCAGCAACTCCCACCGAAGGCTCCGGGTGGTGTTATAAATTCCCACGCCGAATTCGGCATAGTTGTTCTTGCGGGTGTACTCGGTGTTGTTGCTTGTTTTCTTCTGGCTGGCCCAGGCATAACTGCCCGTCAGCGCGATATTGTCGGTAAGAGCGTAGGCCGCCTGTCCTTCAACGCCAGCGGCCGACAGGTAGCCTGAAAATTGGGCCTCCCCTTGCTCGTCAAAGAGGGGCGCATTCCGGGTGGCCGGCAGGTAAAGCGGCGAACACGACGACAATAAAAGTGCTAAAACAACGAGATAACGCATAGGCAAGGGGTAAGGGGATCGTTAACTTTCGGCGTAAAAGTACGCAGATGAACTTCAATTTAAGGGAATTCGATCAGTTAGTACGCGGGAGGCGATCGGTTTTTCCGGCACACTATACCGGGGCAGCGATTCGCGAGGAAATTATTCGTGAAATTATCACGCACGCTACCTGGGCACCCACCCACAAAAGAACGGAGCCCTGGCGCTTTACGGTGTTCCTCAACGAGGGGATTTCCCGGCTTGCAGAGATGCAGGCCGCGTGCTACCGCAACGTCACGGAGGCCGATGGCACCTTCCGCGAAGAGAGATACAAGGGCCTTCAAACGAAGCCCCTCCAATCGGCCTGCATTATTGCCATCGGAATGAAGCGCGATGAAAAAAAGAGCGTTCCGGAAGTGGAAGAAATCGGCGCTGTATTCTGCGCCATAGAAAACCTGTACTTGTCGGCGGCCGCGCACGGCCTCGGCGGCTACCTCAGCACTGGTGGAGTAACCTACTTCGAGGAAGCCAAGTCTCTGTTTGGCCTGGGGCCGGAAGACCGGCTGATTGGCTTCTTCCACCTTGGCGTACCCAAAGAATGGCCGTTACCCAAAGACAGGAAACCCCTGGAAGAAGTTACCCGCTGGGTCACTCAATAAACATCCGCTATCACTTTCCTTTTTGAATCCTCACGCATGAACCTGCCCGACCTCGCCTCCATCCGCGCTGCCCACGAGCGCATTCTCCCCTACATTCATCGCACGCCGGTGATGACCAGCGCCTCCATTAACGAAATGGCCGGTTGCTCCATCTTCTTCAAATGCGAAAACTTTCAGAAAGTCGGCGCCTTCAAGGCACGCGGTGCCATGAATGCCATTCTCAAGCTCACCCCTGAAGAGCGGTCGAAGGGTGTGGCCACGCACTCTTCCGGCAATCATGCCCAGGCGCTGGCCCGTGCCGCCAAAATTCTTGGCGTTCCCTCCTACATCGTCATGCCGCGCACAGCTCCAGAAATCAAGAAGCGGGGAGTCAGGGCGTATGGAGGTGAGATCTTTGAATGCGAACCTAATCTCGCGGCCCGCGAGTCCACGCTGGCGGATGTAGTTCGGCGGACCGGGGCCACGGAAATCCATCCGTTCAACAATGAAGATGTAATGGAAGGCCAGGCTACCTGTGCGAAAGAACTTTTCGAGGAAGTGGCTCATCTTGACTTCCTGCTGGCACCCGTAGGTGGCGGGGGACTGCTCAGCGGTACCGCACTGGCCGCGAAGTACTTTTCTCCCGGGACCGTCGTCATCGCCGGTGAGCCCGCAGGGTCGGATGATGCCTATCGCTCGCTCAAGAGCGGGAAAATCGAACCCGCTCAATCCGACACCATTGCGGATGGTTTGCTCACCACCCTGGGCACGAAGACCTTTCCTGTCATTCGCGATTTGGTCAAGGATATCATTACCGTAACCGATGAGGAGATTGTCAACGCCATGCGAATCATCTGGGAACGGCTGAAAATCATCGTCGAGCCTTCCTGTGCCGTGCCTTTTGCCGCCGTGCTGAAAGAAAAATCCCGATTTGCCGGTAAGCGCGTCGGGATTATCCTGTCAGGTGGCAACGTGGATCTCGAACGTGCCGCGAAATTGTTCAGCGGTACAAAAGCCTAGTTGTTTCCTTTCCTGATCCGGTCAAACTTGCTTTCCGTGGCCCGCTTGGGAAACACATTGTCGCGCGTGTTTACGTCGCCGGTCTCCTCTTTAGGGTCGATGACGAGATTGACTACTTCCTTGTTTTTCAGAAACACTTTCTTCACCATCAGTTCGTCCATGCGCCAGATTTCCGCGGGAAGTTTTTCTATTTCCTTGGTGCCGTCCTTAAAGGTCCATTCCAGGATCACCGGAGTCACCAGTCCGCCAGTGTTGCGAAGGGTAACCTCATACAGGTGCTTCCCTTCCAATTGAGTCCGGATGGCATTGTCGTCCACCCTCGCACGAAAATCGCGGTAGGCGGTCTCCGGCGTATTGAGCACCGTGATTTCCGTCGGGCCCTTGCTAAAGTCAGTTGCCGTTGCTTGTTGTCCCGCGCTGACGCTTAAGTCTCCCTGTGTCACCTTTACCGATTTCTTCTCCGGATCAACGGTAGTTCCCTTCACTTTATACCACTTTACCTCCTCCACGGTCACATCCACATGATCGGTCCCGAAAAACCACCCACGCCAGAACCAATCAAGGTCTACTGCGGAGGCGTCTTCCATGGTTCGGAAAAAGTCGGCCGCCTTCGGATGCTTGAACGCCCAGCGCTGGGAATATTCCTTGAATGCTTTGTCGAACAACTCCGGGCCCATGACCGTCTCACGGAGCAGGGAGAGCGCCGCGGCCGGCTTATCATAACCATTGTTGCCGTAGTCGTCCCCCTGATTGTCGGCTGAGGCCATGATCGGGCGGCGAATGGATTTGTCACCCTTCATGAAGCCCGTCACTCCCTTTGGGGTGTTGGCGGTCACATCGAACCCGGGATATCGCTCCTTGATCGTTTCCGTCTCCATGAAGGAGTTCAGGCCTTCGTCCATCCAGGCGCTCTGCCGCTCATCCGAGTTGATGATCATCGGGAAAAAATTGTGCCCTACCTCGTGAATGATCACGGCCACCATGCGTTCCAGGGTCCGCTGATCGTAGGTGCCATCCGGCTTCGGGCGACGTCCGTTGAAGCTGATCATAGGATATTCCATTCCGCCTCCGACCCAGTTCACGGACCAGGCGGTGGGATAGGGATACTCGATGGTGCGCTGTGAATAAACCTCAAGCGCGTTCTTTACGGCTTTGGTAGACTCTTTCGGCCAGAGCGGTGCAGCTTCTTTGGAGTACAGCGACTGGGCCAAAACCGTGCGGTTTCCAATTTTTACGGCTTGCGCATCCCAAATGAATTTCCGGGAGGAGGCGAAGGCAAAATCCCGGACGTTATCCGCGTGGAAGATCCAGGTGCTCGTCTTCGCAGAGCGCTCCTTTTCCTTTTTCAGTGCCTCGGCAGCCGTTACAATCCAGACTTGCTTGTCAAAGGTTTGCTGGGCCAGTTTGAAACGCTCGATTTGTTCTTTGGTAAGCACCTGATCAGGGTTCTGCAACCAGCCGGTGGCTCCCACGATGTGATCGGAAGGCACCGTGATGCGCACCTTGTAGTTGCCAAAGGTGAGGGTAAACTCGCCATCGTCGAGAAACTGCTTGTTCTGCCATCCCTCGTAATCATCAAAGACACACATGCGGGGAAACCACTGGGCGATAGTGTAGATATAATTCTTGTCGGCGGGGAAATATTCCATTCCTCCCCGGTCGTTGTTGCCTCCGACCATGCGATCGAGAATGTTGTACGACCAGTCGATCGAAAAGGTAAACTTCTCGCCTGTGTTCAATGGCCGCGGAAGATCGATCCTCATCATCGTGTAGTTGATCAGCGTCGGTAGTGCCTTGCCCTGTACATCCTTCACGGAGTGAATCTGGTATCCGCCCTTGTACCCGGTTTCGCCCAGGGCGGAGGCCAGGTATTTGGCCGGGATGGAGTCACGCAGCGTGGTGGGCTTAGTGGCCTGGGTCATATTGCCCTTAGCCTCAATATTCTGGTCCAGCTGAAGCCAGAGGTAGTGGAGGGGCTCCGGGGCCTGGTTGTGATAGGTGATGGTCTCCGAGCCGGTGATGGTCTGAGTCTCGTCATTGAGTGTGACCGAAATGTCGTAGTCGGCCTGCTGTTGCCAATACGAAGGTCCCGGGGCTCCCGAGCTGCTTCGATAGCTGTTGGGTGTGGGCAACAACTGGTCCAGTTGCTCAAATTTTCCGCTCCACTTGGGTTGACTTTGAGCCAGGCCTGTTCCGTAGGCCAGCACTAACGCGAATATGAACCATCTCTTCATGTGGACTATTTCTTTTTCTTCAATTCATCAAATTTACTGGCGCCGGGCGGCCGGGGAAACACATTGTCGGCCGCATTGATATCCGAGGTCTCCTCCTGGGGATCCAATACCACCCGCACGACCTCCTTCTCCTTCATGAACACCTTGGTCACTTTTGTCTCATTCATCCGCCAGATTTCCGCCGGGATTTTCTCCAGTTCCTTGGTTCCATCCTTGTAGGTCCATTCAATAATTACCGGCATCATCAGGCCGCCTTTGTTGGTCAGCGTAACTTCATAGAAGTTCTTGTTCTCCATTCGAGAGATGATGGCCTTGTCGTCGACGCGACTGAGAAAATCGCGATACAGTCTCTCATCGGTAGGCACTACGGAGAAGGGCTGCGGTCCGGCGCTGAAATCCATTGCGCCACCACTTCCGGAAATTTCCCCTTGCGACACTTTCTTCCCTTTGTTTTCCACTGGTGAAGACTCATTGCGCACTTTGTACCATTTAACCTGTTCAATGGTTTGATCACAGTAGTCCGTCGTATAGAACCAGCCACGCCAGAACCAATCGAGGTCAACGGCCGAAGCGTCTTCCAGGGTTCTGAACAGGTCGGCGGGCTTCGGATGACGGAACGCCCACCGTTGAGCATATTCCTTAAACGCCTTATCGAACAGTTCACGTCCCATCACCGTCTCCCGCAGGATATTCATGGCCGTTGCCGTCTTGCCGTACTGCTCAGCGCCAAATTCCGGGATCTCTTCAGAGTTGGTCATAAGGGGGCGTTTGACATCCGGGCTTCCCTTCATGTACGGAATCACGTTACTGGCCGGCCCGCGACCGGTCGGCTTCTCCGGATAAAATTCCCGTTCGGTCAGGTACTGAACGAATGAATTGAGCCCCTCGTCCATCCAGGTCCACTGCCGCTCATCGCTATTGATGATCATGGGAAAAAAGTTGTGTCCCACCTCATGGATGACCACGCCTACCAGGCTCCATTTGGTCTGCTCGGAGTAGGTGCCATCCTTGCGGGGGCGAGAACCATTGAAACAGATCATTGGGTATTCCATGCCGATAGAGGCGTGATGAACCGAAGTAGCGTGAGGATAAGGATAATCAATCGTATGCTTTGAATAGGTGATCAACGTGGCGCGAACCGCCTTGGTGGATTCCTGCTCCCACAGCGGATTTCCTTCCTTTGGGTAGTAGGACATGGCGAGCGGGGTCTTGTC
Organism: Cyclobacteriaceae bacterium; assembly: GCA_016787605.1. Taxonomy (GTDB): domain Bacteria; phylum Bacteroidota; class Bacteroidia; order Cytophagales; family Cyclobacteriaceae; genus ELB16-189. The sequence goes on along the minus strand of JAEUUE010000075.1, from coordinate 135,784 downwards.
GCCAATCTTTACTGCCATAGCATCCCAGATAAACTTCCGGGAAGTAGCGAACGCGAAGTCGCGCACATTCTCTGCTTTGAACTTCCACGTCTTCTTGTCCTTGGCACGGGTCTTCTCCCGCTGGATCGCTTCCGCCTGCGTGGCAATAATCACCGGCTTGTCGAACGACTTCTTGGCCAGTTCAAACCGCTCCAGCTGCTGGGGAGTAAGTACTTCGGTGGGGTTCTGGATCATACCCGTAGCCGCCACGATGTGGTCTGCCGGAACGGTCAGGTCCACGTCGTAGTTGCCAAAGGTGAGTGTAAACTCCCCATAGCCGAGGAATTGCTTGTTCTGCCAGCCGACGACGTCGTCGTATACACACATGCGGGGAAACCATTGGCCAATGATGTACGAGTAGTTTCCATCTTCCGGGAAATATTCCAGGCCGCTTCGCAGCGAATTGCGGGTAATTCCCTGCATGCGGTCATTGATATTGAACCACCAATCCACTTTAAACGTGTAGCTCTTGCCGGGGCCAAGGGGTTGCGGCAAATCCACGCGCATCATGGTGTAGTTAATCTTGTACGGAAGCGGGTTCCCTGAAGCATCGGTAATGCTTTTGATCTTGAATCCGCCATCAAAACCAAACAGGCCCAGGTCCTGGGCCATCTTTCGGGTATCTGTAGAGTCCTGGACGAAATTTGTCTGCGTCTTCGCCGTCATGCTGCTCTTCTCATAGATGTTCTGATCCACTTGAAGCCAGAGATACGTGAGCGCATCCGGTGAATTGTTGTGGTAGGTAATGGTCTCCGAACCGGTGATTCGCTGGGTGTTGTCATCCAGTTCCGCCTTGATCGCATAGTCGGCGCGTTGCTGCCAATAGCGGGGGCCGGGTGAACCGGAGCCTGAACGGTATTCGTTGGGCGTGGGCAGCAGCTGGTCCAGTTGCTCAAACTTCCCTTGCCATCGGCCCGATTCGGTTGACGGTTGCGCAAAAGCGGGGGCGCTGGCCAGGAACAATACGCAAAGGGTCAGCCAGCTTGAAAGCGAATTCAACTTCATTCGAGCGCGATGTTTAGAGCCCAGGGATTCGGTCCTTCATCAGCATCAGCGCGATCCCTGCAACCGCCGAAGAGATGATCATTTTCCAGTCCCGGCGGTTGGCATCCGCCAGGTTGACCGCAATAAAACTCACGGCGAGGAAAAGGCCAACGATAATTATCTGGCCCACTTCCAGGCCTACATTGAAGGCAAACAGGGGCATGGTGATGCTTTCCTGGCGTCCCAGGAGGGATTTCAGGTAGTTGGAAAAGCCCAACCCATGGATCAGTCCGAAGAATAAGGCCAGGAAGTAGCTGGCCTGAACCCCCCTTCCGGGCAGTTGGTCCTCCCGTCGAAACAGGTTCGAAACGGCCGTTGAGAAGATCGTTACGGGGATAAGAAACTCGACCCACGCAGAGGAGACCGTCACGATATCCAGCGTGGCAAGGGCCAGGGTCACGGAATGGCCCACCGTAAATGCCGTGACCAGGATGAGGATCTTTTTCCAATCCTGGACCAGGTAGACCGCGCAGAGCGCCAGAACAAAGAGAATGTGATCATAGCCGTTGGCATAATCCAGGATATGATCCTTCCCCAATCCGAAATACAACTCAAACGAAGACATGGATGGCAATATAGACGAATTCGGGATTAGCGGATATACCGGTATTCCATTCTTCAAGTGACAAATCCTCCCTACTTTTGATGCATGCTGCTGTCCTTGCTGGTCGCACTCTGGTCGCTTCATCCGATTCATGTTTCGGTGACGGAGATTGAACACAATGAAAAAAACCGGTCGCTGGAGATCATCAGCAGGATTTTTATCGACGACCTGGAGCTTTCGGTACGCCGACAAACTGGCAACGAAACACTTGATCTGCTTAACCCGGGCAACGGCCTCACCACCGATCAGCTGGTGAAGGATTACCTGAAGGAACATCTACAAATAAGCGTGGACGGGAAGCCCGCCCGCATCAATTATCTCGCACACGAGCTGGATGACGCCGCTATTGTCTGCTACCTGGAAATCGAAGGCGTGAAGAAACTAAAGAAGGTGGACGTGATGAACTCCGTGATCCAGGAAACACACGCCGACCAGTCGAACCTGGTTCATGTCACCTACCTCAGTGTCATCCGGAGCCTGCGGCTGACGCGCGAAAGACCAAGCGGCTCACTCGAATTTGATAAACCCAATCCTTAACCTCATACTTATGCGGACCAAGATCGTAGCCGGAAACTGGAAAATGAACAAAACCTCTGCCGAGGCAAAAGCACTGACCTCCGAAGTGATTTCGCTTCACGGAGCTGAGGTGAAGAGTCCGACCAAGGTGATCCTTTGCGTGCCCTTCCCCTTTCTCCAGCAATCCAAAGAACAGACGGCCAATACCCCGGTCGCCGTCGGCGCTCAAAATTGCAGCGAACATGAATCAGGAGCGTACACCGGCGAGGTTTCCGCCGCTATGCTAAAATCCCTCGGCATTCCTTACGTCATTCTGGGTCACAGCGAACGCCGGCAGTATTTCCAGGAAAGCGGCGCTCAACTTGCCAGGAAGGTAGATCGCGCGCTGGCTCACCAATTGATCCCCATCTTCTGTTGTGGTGAGCCGCTCGAAATCCGTGAACAAGGAACTCACGAAGCCCTGGTGAGAAAGCAGGTTGCCGAAGGACTCTTCCATCTTGCTCCTGAGGCCATTTCTGGAATCATCATCGCGTACGAACCGGTCTGGGCCATCGGGACTGGCAAAACTGCGACGACGCAACAGGCCCAGGACATGCATGCCGTGATCCGCAAAGAGCTGGCCGGAAAGTATGGCAACGTAGTGTCCGAAAAAATTCCGATTCTCTACGGTGGCAGTGTAAAGCCCGACAACGCCCGCGAGCTTTTCTCCTGCCCCGACGTAGACGGCGGCCTGGTAGGCGGCGCCTCACTGAAGGCCCGCGACTTTGTCGATATTATTAAAGGGGCGTAAGTGCCGGTCAGGCTTCGGCTTCGCTCAGCCTGACACCCTCACTGCTTCATCCACTCAAACACGGTATAGTGGTCGCCATTCATGCCGAGGCCACTGTACACTTTTTGTGCCGTCTCGTTGGTTTTGTCCACGTACAGCCGAATGCCTCTCAGATCCGGGTCATCCGATACCAACTGATGAATGTGCTGGTACATTCTCCTGAACACACCTTTCTTCCGCCAGGGGGCGGCCACGTACACCGATTGAATCCATAGGATCGTCCCACACCGCCATTCGCTCCATTCGTAGGTAGTCATCAGGCAGCCAATTACCTCTCCTGCCTCCTCGGCCACATAATACTTTCCCTTTCCAGGATCCTTCAGCAGTTTTTGCATCCCCTGGGTCAACGGCTGAATCTCCAACTGAATGTTTTCCGTTTCCAGCGCCATCTTCAGCTGGAAGTCCAGCAACGACGGCATGTCTGAAACCCGGGCTTCCCGTACGATCATAACAAGGCTTGTTGAATATCCTTAATCAGGTCCTCTGCATCCTCAATCCCAACCGAGAATCGCAGCAGGTTGTCGGAAATCCCCGCCTTCTTTCTTTCCGCAGGAGTGAGCTTGGCATGCGAGGTCCGCACCGAAGAGCAAATCGTGGAGTCCACGCCGCCGAGGCTCACCGCCCGCTGGATGATCTTGAGTTTGTCCAGGAAACGGTCCGGATTCTTTTTTACTTCAAAAGAAACCATGCCTCCGAATCCCCCGGTCATTTGTTTTTTCGCAATCGCGTGCCCCGGGTGTGACTTCAGCCCCGGATAATAAACGCGGTGAATGCGCGAATCCGATGAAAGAAATTTCGCCAGCGTCATCGCATTTTCGTTCTGCTGCTTCACCCGCACGACGATGGTTTTAAGGCTTCGCTCAATCAGCGAGCACGTGTGGGCGTCGGGTGTGCCGCCGAAATGCATGGCGCTCCCCTTGATCTGGCTGATGATCTCTTTCGAGGAAACAGCAACCCCGCACATCAGATCGCCATGCCCGCCGATGTATTTGGTACCGCTGTGGAGTACCACATCAATGCCCAGGTCAATGGGATTCTGGTTGACCGGGGAGGCAAACGTGTTATCAATCATGCTCACCAGCTTGTGTTGGCTGGCGATCCGGGCTACGGCGGCGATGTCGGTGATCTTCAGGAGCGGGTTTGACGGAGTTTCGATGTAGATCACCCGCGTATTCTTCGTAATGGCTTTCTCGAAATTCTTAGGATCGGATGCGTCGACCAGGGTGTATAGAATACCAAACCGGTGAAACTCATTAACAACGGCATGGTGTGTTCCGCCATATAAGTCCTGCTGCAGCACCACATGATCACCCGTCTTCACCATGGCAAAGAGGGACGTCATGATGGCGGCCATGCCGGTGCTGAACACCAGGGCACCTTCGCCGTTTTCCAGGGCCGCCATTTTGGCCGCCACCGCCATCAGGTTGGGCGTGTTGAAATAGCGGGGGTACCGCACTTCCTGCTCATAGTCGTAGGCGGCAGCAGGATAAACCGGCGTAACCCGGCCGCCATAGAGGGTATCGCCGCGGGTACCGGCGTGCACGGCCAGCGTGCTTTTGGAGGCGCTCTTCTTCATACTGCAAATAACAAAACCCGGCGACGAATTCCACCGGGTACAACCACAGCTTTCCCATTCCGAAAAAAAGAATGAACTTTTATCGATGACGCGGGTACAACTGGAGCTCACCAGGATCAAGATCCATCGACCAAAAGCCTCGTGGCGACTCTATTTCCTTCTTCTGACGGAGCATCCTTTGCAACCGAACGAACTGGTGGCCACCGTCATTCCTCAACAACCCGTATTGGTGGTGCCGGACCAGAAGAACCAGGTCCATTTTGAACCCGCCGGGAAGGGCACAGAAGGCCTTTTGTTGTTGTCGCGTGAACTTCCGCCCGCCGGCGAACTGAACACCCATCTTTTCGTGATGCACTCACGGCGTGCGGGCCGTGAAATCGGCGGGATCCTCCTGGACATCGGGCAACTCCTGGGCAACGAAGTGCTTGGCAAAGAGAGCGAATTGCTGGGCCTGGCCTCTCCCTGGCTGAGACTGGCCAAGGCAGCGTTGCCCCGGGTGGGCCAGTCACTAACCGGGCTGCCCGACCGCCACCTGGGCTTCATCAACATGTATGAGCGGTTCGGGCCGGAATTTCAACAGGAAAACGAGCATTCACGGGAAATCCGCGGTGGACACGTCACGGTCACCTACCGCTGGTCCGTCGCCGGCTGAAACCTCATGCCATTCCTATAACTTTCACTGCTTCTCTCCCCAAGATTTCTGATATTTCATTTCCTAACCCAAAATCGTTATGCGTATCCTTTTGCTCGTGCTTTGCGCCGTGCTGGTCGCTCCGGCGGCCATGGCCCAAAAGTCCAAATCCAAAACAGAGACTCCGGCCTCGCCATCGATAATCGCCGAAAAATTCAAAGGCTTGAAATGGCGGAACATAGGACCCTTCCGCGGTGGCCGTGCCAACGCCATTGCCGGCGATCCCATCAACCCCATGGTCTACTATGTGGGCTATACTGGCGGCGGTGTCGCCAAGACTGATGACGGCGGCGCCACGTGGAAGAACATTTCCGACGGCTTCTTCAAAGTCGGCTCCATCGGCGACATCGCGGTGTGTGAAACTGACCCCAACGTGATCTATGTGGGTACCGGTGAACACGCCGTCCGTGGTGTCATGACTTCCTATGGCGATGGCGTCTACAAATCGACCGATGGCGGCAAGACCTGGAAGAATATCGGCCTGGAGAAGACGCGCCACATATCCGATGTGATCGTTCACCCCAACAATCCCGACATCGTGTACGTCGCGGCACAAGGACCTGTTCACGGCCCGAGCCCCGATCGAGGCATTTACAAGTCAACCGACGGTGGTGCCACCTGGAAAAAAACGCTCTTTGTCGACGACAACACCGGGGCCTCCTCCCTCAGCATGGATTTCACCAATCCCCGCATTCTCTACGCGGCCACCTGGCAGCATCGCCGTTATCCGTGGAAAGTGGAAAGTGGTGGTCCTGGCTGTTCGCTGTGGAAATCCACCGACGCCGGTGAAACCTGGACCAAGATCAATGAAGGACTCCCCAAAGAGATGGGCAAGATGGGCATCAGTGTCTCGCGCGCAAACCCTTCGCGCGTCTACGCAATTGTGGAAGCCGAAAAGTCCAAGGCCGGTCTGTACCGCTCCGACGACGGAGGCAAGAAATGGAACCTGCTGAGCACCGACCAGAACATTACCTCGCGCTCCTGGTACTACATGGAAGTATTTGCCGACCCGGTGAATGCCGACATCGTCTATGTCCTCAATGCGCCAATGACACGCTCGATTGACGGTGGTCGTACCTTCTCCACGATACGGGTCGGGCATGGCGACACGCACGATTTGTGGATCAGCACGAAGAACAACCAGAATCTTGCGCTCGCCGACGACGGCGGAGGTGAAATCACCTACAACCAGGGCCGCACCTGGTCACCCCTCAACAACCAGGCGACTTCGCAGTTCTACCGTGTCAACGTCGACAATCAATTCCCCTTCTGGGTCTATGGCGGACAGCAGGACAACTCTTCGGTCGCCACGCCGAGCCGCAACGGGGGCTTTGGCATAACGGAAAAAGACTGGATCAATGGCCCCGGCTGCGAAAGCGCCTGGGTGGCCTTCAACGACTTCAACAATCCTGAGCTGCTCTATGGCGGCTGCTACCAGGGCCAAATCGATGTGCTCGACAAACGCACCGGCGAATCAAAAGACATCCAGGAGTATCCATCGATCAACCTGGCCTGGGCGCCCAAGAAAATGAAATACCGTTTCAACTGGAACGCCCCGCTGGTGAACTCACCGCACAACGCGAAGGTGATGTATCACGCCGGCAACGTACTCTTCAAGACGACAGATGGCGGCATGAGCTGGTCGGTGATCAGCCCTGACCTCACGCGCAACGATACGACAAAACAGGATGTCAGTGGTGGTCCCATCACGAACGAAGGGGCCGGCGGCGAAAACTACAACACGATCTACTATGTAATCGAATCTGCCCATGAGCCTGGCGTGATCTACACGGGCAGCGATTGCGGTTTGGTTCATCTCACCCGCGACGGCGGAAAAACCTGGACCAACATTACGCCCAAGGAGCTCCCCGAGGCGATGATTCACTCGATCGAGGTCTCCCCGCACGACAAGGCAACCGTCTACATCTCCGCTTCCCGTTACAAGTTCAACGACTATTCCAACATGACATACAAATCCACGGACTATGGAAAGACGTGGACAAAAATTGGGACCGGGGTTGACGCCGACGATTTCATCAAGGTAATCCGGGAAGACAAAAAGGTGAAGGATCTTCTCTATGCAGGATCCGAGCGGGGCTTCTACATTTCCCTCAACGGTGGCGCCAATTTCTCCAGGTTCCAGCTGAATTTGCCCATTGTCCCTGTGACTGATCTGATCATCAAGGACAATGACCTGGTGGCCTCCACGGCCGGGCGCTCGTTCTGGATCCTGGACGACCTCGGTGCCATCCAGCAGACGAAGGGTAACTTTGGTGAGGCCACGGTGAAACTGTTCACCCCCAAGCCCACGTATCGCCTCTCCTCCGTGACGATCCCCGAATATTTCGGCGATATCCCCGGCCTCGGACGCAACCCGCTCAACGGAGTCGCCTTCGATTACTACCTCAAGGAAAAAGCTGACACCGCGAAAGTCACCCTGGAGATTATGGACCTGGCCGGCAAGGCTATCCGCAAGTATTCCAGCAAGAAGGATGAGAGCTTCAAGCCCTATCCCGGCGGCCCTCCGGCGCCGGAAACCATCCCGGCGGAGGCTGCCGTCAACCGTTTTGCCTGGGATTTCCGTACCGAGGCCCTCATGGGTGTGCCGGGAATCTATGTCTATGGCGACTACCGCGGCTATCGCGTGGCGCCCGGCAAGTACAAGGCCAAAATGACGTTCAAGGGACAATCCTCAGAAACAGAATTTGAAATCATCTCCGATCCGCACGTGACGGTTACGGCAGCCGAGTGGGCCGCGCAGCAGGAGTTCCTTCGCACCGCCGGTGAACAATTTGAAGAACTCCATCGCTCAGTCAACTCGTTGCGTCAGGTGAAAAAGCAGGTGGAGACCTACAACGAGTCGCTCAAGAATGTTCCCGAGGCCGAAGACTTCGTCAACATGGGCAAGGAACTCAACAAGAAGATCGACAAATGGGAAGGCAACCTCATTGAGCCGCGCTCAAAGAACTTCCAGGATGTCATCAATTTCCCGAATAAGCTGAACTCCGAATTCCTGCAGCTGCGCGGCGTGGCCGACACCCATGACCCTCGTCTGACCAAGGGCGTACAGGACAGGGCCCGCGACGTGCAGGCCGAGTGGGCCAAGTTCAAAATGCAGATGAATCAGCTGATCGAAAAAGACATCGCCGAGTACAACCGGGTCTTTCGCGAGAAGAACATGCCGGCGCTGATGCCGGAGAAGAAAGAGTCGGTGATCAATAACTGATCCCCTCCGGTAAAATTTGAAGATTTGAAAATTTGCCTGCCCGCCGTACAAGGGTGTGGTGGGGCCAATAAAACAAAGATTGTTATGATTGAGAAACGTAATTGGTATAGCGGCAGGCGGGAAGATTTGAAAATGGGTAAGCTCAGAATGTTAATGGTGCTGGCGTTGATTGCCTTCTTGCCGGCACTGGCTCAGAAAAAATCTCCTGCGCCGGCAGCCGCTACGGTCAGTTATGACGAATCCCTCTATGCGGGTATTCGCTGGCGGGAGTTGGGTCCCTTCCGCGGCGGTCGATCCACAACGGTGACCGGCGTGAGGGGCAACAACAACCTCTATTACTTCGGCGCTGTGGGCGGCGGGGTCTGGCAGACTAACGATGCGGGTCAGACCTGGACCAACATCACCGACAAGTACTTCGGCGGCACCATCGGAGCCGTTGCTGTGGCGGAAAGTGATCCGAACGTGATCTATGTCGGTGAAGGCGAACAGGGACTTCGCAACAACGTGTCCAGTGGTTGGGGCGTATGGAAATCTACCGATGCCGGCAAGTCGTGGAAGCATATCGGCCTGCCCGATTCCCGCCACATTTCGCGCATCCGCATCCATCCCAAGAATCCGGATATCGTGTACGTGGCCGCCATGGGCAACCTGTGGAAGCCCAACGATATGCGCGGCGTTTTCAAGAGTGTCGATGGCGGTATGACCTGGAAAAAGGTGCTTTATGTCAACGACAAAGCCGGCGCCGGCGACCTGATGATGGACCCCAACAACCCGAGAATTCTTTACGCGACGACCTGGAACATGCGGAGAAACGGCTGGCGCATGGACAGCGGAGGGCCGGATTCCAAACTGTGGAAAAGCACCGACGCCGGGGAGACCTGGGAGAATCTATCTGACAACCCGGGAATGCCCGGAGGAACCAATGGAATTATCGGGGTCACGGTATCTCCGGTGAATTCCAACCGGGTCTGGGCTATTCTCGAAAACACCGAAGCCCCCGGAGTGTATCGATCAGACGATGCCGGGGCCACCTGGACACGGCTCAACCAGGATCGTGCGCTTCTGCAGCGGGCCTGGTATTACTGCCGCATCTATGCCGATTCACAAAATGAGGACAAGGTGTGGGTCATGAACGTGAGTTATGGCGTCTCCAAAGACGGCGGAAAAACTTTTGAGCTGAAGAATGCGCCACACGGCGATCACCACGACCTGTGGATTGACCCGGATAACAACCAGCGTATGATCATTGCTGACGACGGAGGCGCCCAGGTCTCCAACGACGGCGGCGAGAACTGGACCACCTACCACAACCAGCCCACTGCTCAGTTCTACCGGGTTACCACCGACAATTCATTTCCGTATCGCATTCTCGGCGCGCAGCAGGACAACACCAGCGTTCGGATCCCTCACCGGACGAACGGCGCCAGCATCACCGAGCAAGACTGGGATGCGTTGAGCATCGGAGAAAGTGCGCACCTCGCGCCAGACCCTCAGAACAACAACATCATCTACGGCAGCGACTACAAGGGATACATGAGCATGCAGAACCTGGACAACGGTCAGGAGAGAAGCACAAACGTGTGGCCCTTCCTTCCGGCCGGTTCCGGTGTGGAGGTGATGAAATACCGCTTCAACTGGAACTACCCGCTTGTATTCAGTCACCACGATCCCAAGAAGCTGTATGCCGGCTCCAACTACCTCCACGTCACCACCAATGGCGGCACCAGCTGGGAAGTCATCAGTCCCGATCTTACCCGCGGAGAACCCGAAACGCTGAAGTCATCCGGCGGGCCGATCACCCAGGACAACACCGGGGCGGAATACTATGCCAACATTTTCGTCATCACGGAATCTCCATATACCAAGGATGAAATCTGGACCGGTTCCGACGACGGTCTGCTGCACGTCACCACCGATGGCGGCAAGAACTGGAAGAACGTGACGCCGCCGATGTCGCCCAAGTACAACATGATGAACAGCATCGATGTCAACCCCTTTGTCGTGGGTGGTGCCTACGTGGTAGCCAGTTCCTATAAATTCAGCGACTACACGCCGTACATCTACAAGACCACCGACTACGGGAAGACCTGGACCGTGATCACCAACGGCATCCCGAAGGAAGAATTCGTGCGCGTGGTGAGGGCCGACCCTAAGCGAAAAGGGTTGCTCTATGCCGGTACCGAAAAAGGCATGTGGGTTTCGTTTGACGACGGGGCTAGCTGGAGCAAGTTTCAGCTCAACCTTCCCCCGGTACCCATCCACGACCTGGCGATCAAGAATGACAACCTCGTCGCCGCCACGCACGGCCGGAGCTTCTGGATGATCGACGATCTCACGCCGCTGCACCAGTTGAATTCGGAAATGGTCGGCAAGCCCGCGGTGCTGTTCAAGCCCATGCCTACGTACCGCATGCCTGGTGGCGGAGGATGGGGGGGTGTGAACCGCAAACTGGAGGGTGAAAATCACCCCGGTGGTGTAATGGTCCACTTTTCACTGAAGAGCATCGCGGCCAACGAAGAGGTTAAGCTGGAATTCCTCGAAGCCAATGGTCAGCTGATCAAAGCCTATTCGAACAAGGCGCGTGAGCGGGCGGATCAACTCAGCATCAAGGCCGGCGGAAACCGCTTCGTCTGGAACATGCGTCATCCGGGCTTCAAGACATTTCCGGGAATGGTCTTCTATGGTTCTCCCAACCTGGGACCCCGTGCGGTTCCCGGCAAGTACAAAGTGCGCCTCACCGCCTCCGGCCAGACCCTGGAACAGGAATTTGAAATCCTGAAAGATCCCCGTATCCAGACTACACCAGAGGAATTCCAGGCGCAGTTCGAATTCCTCGTGAAAGTGCGCGACAAGGTGAGCGAAGCCAACCAAGGGGTTATTGACATTCGCAAAATCAAGGAAGACCTTGGGGCGCTGAAGGGTCGGCTGGGTACAGATCCTCAATACAAGGAACTGGCGGACGCAGTGAAAAAGTTTGAAGAGGCGCTAACGCTCCATGAAAACAACATTCATGAAACCCGTAACCGCAGTGTACAGGATCCGCTGAACTACGGCATCAAAATGAACAACCAATTGGCTCACCTCATGGTCGAGCAAGCCGCCGGAGATTTCGCGCCCACCAAGCAAGGCGAGGAAGTCAGGCAGATGCTCACCCGTAAGATCGATGAGGAACTGGGTAAACTGAAGACTACGATCAGCCAGAATGTGGACCGCATCAACCAAATGGCCAAAGAAAAGGGCATTGAGGTGATCACCGTGCAGCGGAAAGCCACCGACCTGTAGAGGGCTGACGGAATTCCGTACAAATTTTGTCAGGAAAATAGGATGGGCAGCCACAGGTTGCCCATCTTATTTTTGGTCCATGCACTACATGGTCTACGTTCTCTGCAACCCCTCCCGCACCTTCTTCTATCTTGGCGTCACCGGGGGATTCACCGACGCGATCTTCGAAGAGGAAGTCATTCCGCCACCGGTCGTCTCCATCTGGAATCAATTCACCCGCCTGGTCCACCACCGGCAGTTTCGTACGCTGGAAGAAGCCGCCCGTTACCTGGACAAACTCCAGGCGGAAATCAACCAGTGGGACTTCAAGCGAATCGAACGACAGAACAAGCGCTGGGCAGACCTGACCACGCAGTGGATGAAACCGACCCGGTTGCTGTCATTTCTGGTGATGCGCAACTCGATTCAGTGCGCCGAAAATTAGGCGATTATCTTCCCCACTTCCGCTCCATGGCGAACGCCCTTGGAAGCAGTACTTCTTCTTCGATCAGGGAGTGGACGGCAAGGTCTTTCTCGAGCACTTCCAGTTGCGACAACAGGATGCGATAGGGCGTCTCATTGGTCGGCGGCGGCGAATATCGTTGCATCACCAATCGCAGTTCTTCCAGTTGCGTCTCGGTATCGTGGTGATGGACGAGGAAGCGACCGAGGGAATAGGATTCCGGGTATGCCTGGAAAGACGCCTTTCCGTCATCCACTTTCTGCAGGTGGAGAATGTAGGGAAGCAGTTGCTTCTCTTCCACCTCGATGTGGCTGGAAAGGTGAAGTTTGTAGGAGGTATAAAAATCGTTCAGGATAACGAGCAAAGGGTGGGCTTCCGGATAAGCACGAAGCAGCAGGTGGATGCTCTGTTCAATCTCCAGGAGCTTCCGGTGCAGGTAGTAGTCGTGCGTCTTCCGGATGTAGTCCACGATAGTTTCCAGTCGGAAACGATCAAAAGCCTTTCTATCGAAGGCCTTCGGCTCCTGGAAAACTTCCAGCAGCGCAAACACGAAATCGGCATCCACGCCGAGGCGTGTCAGCTCTTCGAAGGAATAGAGCAGCTCATGCATCCGGCTCACCTGGTACCGAATCAGCACCTGCTTCAGCTCTTCGTGGGGCGATGGGGGAACCTGCGTCATACTCGCGTTTCTGAAAGCCCGCAAGATGAACGGATTCTAACCGGGAGAGTATGACATTTGTCAGGATTTGAGGCCTCCCCGGACCACATTCGCCCTTTTTACGGTATCTTGGACTAACCTTCACATTATGGCAGACCAAAAAAATTTCTCCCAAACGCTTTACCGGTACCTGGAGCAGGCCGAGCTGATCCTCCTCGTCGCAGTAGGTGCCAGCCTTGTGGCCCGCTATCTTCAAGTCAATGGCTATATGAGTGGGTTGCAGATATCCCTGTCCGGCCTGGCGGCCGTTTACTTCCTGATGGCCTATCGCCCGCCTGCTGCCTCCCCGGAGGGAGAGAAGAAAGGCTTCCGCCAACTATTGACTGAAACCATTCTCCCCAAAATACTTTGGATAGGATGCTCCGTCGGAGTCATTGGCCTCATGTTCTTCCTTCTGCAATTGCAGGGTGTCAGGGAAATGCTGTTTATTCATGCCGCCTCCGGGGGCATAGGGCTTGGGATGTTCCTCGCCTTCCGGCAAACCGGAGAGGCTAATTCAATACCCCCTGTCATCTACCGCGCCGTTCCCCTGCTGCTGATTTCGGCCTACCTGCTGACCACCACATGAGTGCTGCCGAGATCAAGGGGGTGGCCAGCCGGTGGATCGATGCCTTCAACAAGAAGGACCTGGATGGACTTCTTTGTCTCTATGATGAGCAGGCTGAGCACTACAGTCCTAAACTCAAGATTCGTCATCCTGAAACCCGGGGACTCATCAAAGGAAAAGCAACCCTCCGTCAGTGGTGGCAAGATGCGTTCGAGCGACTTCCATCGCTGCACTACCGGCTGCTGCGCCTGACGGCAGAAGACAATCGTGTGTTTATGGAATACCTTCGCCAGGTCGCCGGCGAGGAAGACCTCTACGTAGGTGAGATGCTTGAACTAAACAACGGCCTGATCGTCGCTTCGTCTGTTTTCCATCGCTAGGACTCAGCCGGCTTCGCGCCGGAGCCAAGTACCATTCCAATGGCACCGCCGGCCAACACCCCCATGACGGTTGATGCCCCGATGTCAATCACCATCCCGGTCATGTCGGCCATCAGGTTGGTGGTGGAATACATCATCAGGTCTACGCTCAGCGAAAGCAAAAAGGCAATCATGCCTCCCGCTTGCGCTCCGGATCCAAAAGAGGCAACGCCGGACTTCAGAAACACAAAAGTCAGCAACGCGCCAAATCCTACGTTTCCGGCGATCATGGCCCACCAGATCATGTCTGCCTCCGGTCGCATGCACGCGGCGTTGTTGTGCTCCGCCAGCATGTCCATAAGCAGCATTCCGTAGATGATCCAACCGAGAATAAAATAGACGACTCCCCCCACGACCGTTCCCATGACGAGTTTTTTGGTATCCATAGGGTTAAGGGTTTGGTTTGTCCCAGTAAGTTACAACTTCTCCTGTTAATCTTTTGCCGCCGGAAGCCGGATATCATGGGCTTGCAGGTACTGCCTCCAGGCCTCCACCATCGCCTGGTACGTAGCGGGACGCTTTGCCGATAGGTCCGTGGTTTCTCCCGGATCACTGACAAGATCAAACAACTGCATGCGATCCTCACGATACGGAATTGACTTATTCGCCAGTTTCCATCGTCCCCGCCAAAAACCAGCATACCCTCCGGACCACAATCCGAAAACATAGGTGGAATCATGAACAGCGGTTGAACTTCCATCCAGGTAGGATCGCAATGAGCTGCCCAGCATCGGGCGGGTCGTCGCGGTTCCGCGATTTCCGGGGTACACAACACCGGCCAGCTCCAGAAACGTGGGCGCAAGGTCCATAACGGTAAGAAATTCGTGACGAATTCCCCTTCGGTTTACCCATTTCTCCCCTGCTATGATCAGCGGAGCCCTCGTCCCGCCTTCCGTGGCGTATCCCTTGTGATGGCTGAACGGCGCAGCGCCTGCTTTGGCCCAGGGTGGACCATAACTCACGAAAGAGTTTGGCTTTCCCATGTTTTCGTAGCGGTTGTCATGCCGCGGAGCAATGAAGTCCGCATAAGGTCGCTGCACAAAGAAGTCCTCAGCCCCGGCACCGTTGTCTGACATGAACACGATAATCGTGTTATCATACAACCTTTCCTTCTTCAGGAAATCAACCAGCTTCTTCAACTGCTCATCCAGATGGTCGACCATGGCTGCATAGAGCTCCATCTTGCGCGATTCGGTCTTTCGTTCCTCGGCGGTAAGTGAAGACCAGGGTTTAATGGACTCAAGCTGGGGTGGCAACTTGCTGTCCTTGGGAATTATCCCCGCCTTTTTCAGGCTTTCAAAGCGCAAGACCCGAAGGCTGTCGTATCCCATTTCGTAGCGTCCGCGATATCGATCATTCGCGGCCGGGGCCTGCAGCGGCCAATGCGGAGAAGTGTAGGCGGCAAAAGCAAAGAACGGTTTGCCGTCGCGCTTGCCTTCCCGGATAAACTCCATGAGCCTCTCCGTATAGAACTCCGTGGAGTAACGGCCAGTCGGATAATCCACCAGCTTACCGTCGGCGCTGTAGAGGGAAACACTATCGGCTGAGATAAGTCCCGTGTTGTTGTAGTGATTGCTTGCCCCTTGAAGCAGGCTGAAGGAACGCTCAAAACCCTTCGCTTTTGGCGAGTTCTCCGGTTTCTTGCCGAGATGCCACTTGCCGGCCGTGTAGGTATGGTAACCGGCATCACTCAGCAGTTGGGGAAACGGGATCACGCGGTCGCTGAGGTATCCCTCGTAACCAGGCTGACTTGCCTCCCAATCGTTGCGGGCACCGCCTTGACGCCCCATCCCAGCCGCATGATTGTTATTGCCGGAGAGAAGCATCGCGCGAGTCGGTGCACAGGAGGGCGCGGTGTGAAAATTTGTCAGCAGAAGTCCTTCGGAAGCCAGCTTATCCAGGGTGGGTGTGCGGATATCGCCTCCGTAGCAGCCGAGGTCTGCATAGCCGAGGTCATCGGCAACAATCAGCAGGATATTCGGGAGACTGGCCGGCGGCTGGGCAAATGCACTCACCGCCACGCAAGCAAGCAACAGAACAGGTATAACCCGGTGAGGACGCATCACCGAATTTACACAATCAACCGCTGATTATCGCTTCCAGTTCGCCGAGCGGCTATTCCACATGTCGAAGGCCATTCGCCAAACCCCATCGCTCCCCTTCTTCCAACGGATATAATACTTCGCCGAATTGGTTGGACCTGGTGGCTCGCCCGGTTTCTGGGTCTGCACATAAAAGTAACCGTAATCGTAGGCCACATCGCCTTCGATCACAATTTTCTCCGGAACGCTTTCGTGGGTCAAGGGTACGGTGGTGGTTTGCCAGAACTCCAGGATGGCGGCCTTTCCTACAAGGGCGTCGCGACCGGGTGCCATTACCAAGGCCTCCTCGGTATAGTGTTCGCTCATTGCCACGAAGTCTCCTCGTACGTAGTCGGCAGAAAACTGCCGGGAGGCTTTGCGAATCAGCTGTTCATCGGAGGACTGGGCCAGTGTGGTGAGGGGGGCGAGGAAGAAGAGTAGTCTGAGCATGATTTGACTAACGGGCCAAGGACCCGTCAGGTTTCCCAGACTGGCCGTGTCCTACACCTGTCAGGTGTAGGACCGCTAATGTTTCAGTTCCTGACTTCCGCTACGCACTCTATCTCCACCAGCGCATCTTTCGGCAGGCGACTCACCTCCACCGTTGTGCGGGCAGGCTTGTGATCACCAAAAAAAGCTTCGTAGGCTTTGTTCATTCGCTCGAAGTCGGCGAAATTTTTCAGGAAGACGGATGTCTTGAGCACATGCGCCCGGTCGCACCCGGCGGCTTTCAGCACCGTCTCCAGGTTGGAAAGCACCAGCGTCGTTTGCTCCGCTACGGTCGCGCCTTCTATCTGCATCGTTGCCGGGTTAAGCGGGGTTTGCCCAGAACAGAAAATAAGTTGGCCCGATTGCCAGGCATGGGCGTAAGGGCCAATGGCTTTGGGAGCGGCTTCAGCGACAATTTTTTTCATAAAGTACAATTAACGGATTGGTCAATATGCTATTTCATCTTTCGCTGGTCAAGTACCTTTTCAGGCCAACTTCCATTGAATCTGTTTCGGCCGCTGACCTTCTTCGTTGAATTCGTTGCCATTCTTCCTCATGTATGGGTCTCAAGCGGACATATTTAAGCTTGTATTTCATGGTGTCCGTCTCCTGGAATGTCGGATGAGCAATGTCCAGGCAGGTTCCAATGGCAAGAAGGACAATCATGAAGAGTGTAATGATCCGCATTTCCCTGCGCCAAATGTTTTTATTCCTTGGTGAATATAGGGGATTGGGTTGACATCGAACCATTCTCACAACAAGTCAGGTCTCCACATTTTATGAATTCACTTCGGAAGATCAAGCGTGGAAGTTACCTTGGGAAAAAACAGCTATCATGCCTTCCACAAAAATCACCGTCAACTCCAACGGCTCCCTTAAGGTAGAGGGCGACTTCGAAATAGTCGACACCCAGGGACTTCCGTATGGTCTCCAGGGCCGAACAACGGTTTCCATGTGTCGCTGTGGCCGATCGGCCAACAAACCTTTTTGTGATGGATCTCACAAGGGAAACTTCGAGCACGTGGCCACTGCGTTTGAACTTCCTCCCCGCAAGGTCTGATGACGGGCACAACCCGACAGGCTCCACTCCGTTTCCTCCTACATTATGGATAAGGCTGTAAGTCCTTTTCTAAGTCAGAAATTTCGCTTCTGGTCATTCGTGTCCATGTTCCTGCTCGTGTTCGTGCACGGGTATAACCTCGAACTCCGTTACCTCCAGCCTTGGTCGGCGCCTTCGGAACCGATGACGCCCACGGCGTTCCTGGAATATTGGCTGGCTAACGGGCTGTTCCGGTTCCGCATTCCCATGTTGTTTATCATTTCGGGATACTTGTTTGCCCTGCACGACGACCAGCCGTATGGTCAACGAGTAAAGAAAAGACTGCGTACACTGGGTTTGCCGTATCTCCTCTGGAGCGGCCTGGGGATCGCGTTGACCTTTGCACTGGAACTTCATCCCTACACCCGAGCTATCATCGCCGACTCCCAGGTCGTACAGATTGATGACACGCGCCAACTCCTTCACGACTATCAATGGTATGAGTTGATGTTCCGGTGGATCTTTCTCCCGGTTTCCTACCAGTTGTGGTTCATCCGTGTGTTGCTCATTTACAATCTCGCCTACCCGTGGATTCGCAGCGCGGTGCTGGGAAAAGTTTCAAAGCCCATTTTCTTTACGGTAGCCACTTTGCTTTGGATAGGCACGTTCGGCTTCATCTTCTTTGAAGGAGAAGGGCTGCTCTTCTTTTCATTAGGTGTTTGGATTCAAAAGACCGGGTTCTCCATCGAGCATCCGAAGGGATGGATGAACCCCGTTGGCTGGTTCACGGCCTTTGTGCTGATGGCCTTGGCGAAAACGTGGCTGGCCTTTAACGGACAGGCGCTGATGGGGGATTCCGTCTTCACCCTCATCACTTTTCTCCACAAGGGCGTAGTCATCAGCGGGCTCATTGCTGCCTGGTATGGGGGCGATGGCATCGTTCGGTGGTTCATGGCGAGGTCCTGGTTCGTGTGGCTCAGCGCCTTCTCGTTCATGATCTACGCCGTGCACGCGCCCTTTATCGCCTACTTTATCAACCCTTTCATTGCTCTCCTCCAACCCTTGGAAGGTGCAAGGCTGGTAGCCTTTATCCTGCTGCCCCTCCTGGTGATCGCCCTATGCGTTGGAATAGGAGCACTCCTTAGGAAAGGGGCACCGAAAATCTATGAATTGCTGACCGGGGGCAGGGGCTTGTGATTGCTCCCTATGGATCGCCTTCTCCTTCTTCAAATTGCTTTTCCCGTAGCCAGGAAAAGATCATGCTGATAAGTCAAAAGCGACTTTTTCAATTTAAAGAAGTGAGAAGTTAACACGGAGGAGTAATCATTCAGCACAGAAAACAGAAGTTCCAGGTTTTTGTGTATATACGTTTCCAATCCAAAATATTCGAGGTCAGAAGCGGCGTAATTCTCAAAGCGCTGCCGGGTATCGGATGTGATTTCCGTCTCCATTTCGCTTCGGTTCAGAAGCTCCCGAATCTTCTCCTTGAATTCAGCCTCCAAAGGGCGAAGGGTCTGAAAATTCTCCTTTATCGTCTCCACCGGCGTCGTCGTCTGGACAAATTGAAGTTTGATCAAGAGATTGCCATATATCTCCTGGTCTCTCTCCAACTCCTTCTCGAAAGTGGCCAACTCGCTGTGTAGTAGTTGCAGCCGGTTGCCCTGTTGTGCTTTCTCAAGCTTCCTGAAGAAGCTATATATCATTTTATCATTCTGTTCCAGCTCTTCATTGACTCTGGCCAGCGCTGACTCCAGCTGAGGCAGCAGGCGTCCCGCTTCGGTGGCCTGGAATTTTCTTCCCTCATAATCGAAAGTCTTCACTCGAATCTCACCATCCCTGATCTGGCGCAGATGAAAGGCATCATTTTGAAGGGCCAGAGCGGTATAAACTTTATCGACCATCTCCCTGGAAAATAACTGGCTGATATCTGCAGCGGTGGCCTCTTGGGTATCACGAAGGGGAAATGACCTTGGGTTCCGGTTGTTGTAATAACCGTTGTAGAGTTTGGGAAATGTGTTTCGCTGGTAGGTATCAGAAAAATCATGCTCAAATCGTTCCGGGGATACTGGTACTCCTGCCTCCGGGAGATTGGCCCCTTTCCACAGGAGGTTGGAAAGCACACGTTGAGTTCCTTCAAAATCCCGGAAAACAGTGCTCGCCGGCTTGTCGGTCTCGAATGATCCATTACCGCTGAGTTTGGACAATCGCTCCACGCGCTCCTCCATCGTCGGATGTGATGCCCACTGATCCTTGATTTCCAGTTTTGACTTGTTGAACCTGGTGTACAGTTCAGTGGATATTTGAGGGAATTCCCTTACCATAGGTATTTCGACTTCGGCCGCAAGGAGCTTTATGACAACGACCTGCTCACGAAACACATTCACGCTTCGAAGCCCTTCTTTGGTCCTTTCCCTGTAGAATAGAATTACATGCTCCAAGGCCTGCTCCGCGAAATTGAGTCGAAGGAGAGCGTTCATCAGTGGTTTTGGCCCAGTTACCAGAGCCGCAATTTCATCTGCATGGAATTCCATTTCACGCGATAATCCCATGTAGGCCTTGTTGATCAGGCTGTATAAGCCGCGCAGAATTACCTGGATTCCCGATACCACTTTGACGGCAATGGCAACAAAAATTGAGAAATAAGAGCTGATGCCGGCCCAACGCTGGATCAGTTCATTGTAGCCGTCGTTTTCAAAGAGCAGATTGAAAATCACCTGATTCACATGGTACACATAGCTGCCCACCTTCATCGTCTTTTGTGAGAAATGTCCGAACTCATGAGCCAGCACTCCCTTCAACTCCGCCTCCGTAAGAGTGTTTACCAGTCCTACTCCAATCATGAGGTTTTTTCGCACCGGTAAAAACATGCTCCAAAAACTGGAATCATAAAAAACAGCAGCATTTACATCCGGAGACAGGTATACTTTTTTGGGAGGGCTTGTGCCTACTCGGTGTACGATATCATCAAGTAGGCCATACAGGACCGGCTCATCTTTTCGGGAAATTTCGACCAGGCCGGACCTGTCGACCTTGCGTGATTGTGACACGAATTTCATCAGGAATATCAGGACCAGAATCCCCAGGCTCGCAAGTCCCAATCCCAAACCAATGGTTATGATCATTGGTCGGGCAACAATCATCGCCAAGCCGGCATACACGCAAAAAATAGTCAGGCCAATAGCGACAATGATCAACACCAAATAGGTGACGAGGAAGAGGCCAATCGAAAGGATGGCCCTGGCTGCTTGCTTCCTGAAATCTTTCGAGAGAGTAATCTCGTCGGTGAAGACTGCCATTCGCGAGACGCCTTATGTTTTCAAGAACTACTTCCGGCTCGTCTTCATAATAAACTCTGCTGTCTCCCGCTTGAACTGCTCCAGTGACGGGCGGTGAGTGTACATCATGTGTCCCGCTTCATAGTACTTCATGATGATGTTGGACTTGATGTCCTTCTCCAGCTCCATATGGTCAATGGTGTATTCCACCCCATAAAAGGGCGTGGCCAGATCGTACAGGCCATTCAGGATCAACACCTTCAGGTGCGGGTTGCGTGACATCGCCTCACCAAGGTCTACCGCGGTGTTGGGAGGCGTGGGGAACCCTCCTCCATTCTTGGCATGTTTCCAATCCCAATCGAAGCCCGGGCGGCTGTAGGCCGACACATGGTAGTTGAAATTCTTGTTCACCTTGAGGGTATTGTAGTAGTAATCCATGAACAGCGCGGTATACCCCGGGCTGATCGCGGCGCTCTGGGGATCATACTGAGAATACTGTCCCAGCGGATCCTGGTTGATACCAATAAATCGTGAATCGAGACGGCCCACGGTTTTCTTTTCCGCGCGCAGCAACTCTTCCGTAAACTCGGGCTCCGCAACCCGCAGGTTGGCCTTGTCAAGATAGGCCTTGCTGAGCCCGGTGAAGTAAGCCAGGCGGTCGAGCGCCTTTTCTCGCGCCGCGCCGGTGAGCTGATCACCTTCCATCAGCGCCTGGGTATACTCGGTCTTGGCAAAAAGCCGGGCCTCGTTTAGGAAAGCTTCCAGGCTGGCCGGCTTGTTCGGTACCTTGTTGTGATACCAGGCCGTGGCTGAATAGGTCGGCAGGTTCATCACATAAGAAATATCATCACCCTGTGCGAACACCAACTGACGGAGATCAAACACAGCGGAGACCATGATCACACCGTTCATCGCCATACCCATGTTTTCCTGCAGGTAGTTGACGACCCCCGCATTGCGAAACGTGCCATAACTTTCACCCAAAAGGTATTTCGGAGAGTTCCACCGGTCATACTCGGTCACAAACTGCTTGATAAACTGGCTGATGGCGCGAATATCCTGGTCTACACCCCAGAAGTCCTTGTTCTTTGACTTGCCGATGGCGCGGCTAAGTCCTGTGCCAATCGGATCCATCATCACAATGTCAGTCACATCGATGAGGGATGACCCGTTCTCTTCCAGGGTATAAGGCGCCGCCGGCGTAAAGCCCGGATCGTTCACCACTGCCCGGCGGGGTCCCACGACGCCCATGTGCAGCCAGATGGAAGAGGAGCCGGGGCCCCCGTTAAAGACAAACGTAATGGGCCGCTGCTTCAGATCAGTCGTTCCATCCTTGATGTACGCGGTGAAGCCGTGCAGAGCGATCGGCTCATTCTCGCTGTTGCGCAATTGCAGGGTGCCGGCCAACGCTTTATACGCAATGATCTTGCCGTCAATCTTCACCGTGTGGCTGGTCGTGGAAATCTCGCCCTTGGGAATAGTGTCGGTCTTTGCCTGGGCATAGAGCAGGCTCGATGCCGCAATGATCAAAACGAACGAAGCGATGAGGTTCTTCATAGGATGTGGTATGGTGTGGGGTTGAAGGTAAACAAAAACGGCGGGTCAGAACAACGAAAGTTGCGAAGCGGCGGCGGCCTGGCTACGCTGGGCATCCGGACCTTCACCGATAACGTAAACGCCTGTTTCCTGATGCCTGGAAGCAACAATGATTTGGGTCGTGCCGGCTACCTCGGCAAAAATTTTCTCCACCAGTTCCGGCCGGTTGTTGTTTTGCGAGAGATGGGCAAGGAACAAATGGGTCATGAAGGGAGGGCGGAGGCGAAGAAACAACTCCAACGCCTGCATGTTCGACAAATGTCCGCGCTCGCCCCGGATCCGGTCCTGAAGGTGGGGCGGATAGCCACCCGTTCTCAGCATCTCTTCGTCGTAGTTTGATTCCAGGAACGCCGCGTGACAGCGCTGAAAATACTTCTCCACAGCGGGTGTCGTTGTCCCGAGATCGGTAAATACGCCGGCAGACACGCCTTCATGGGAGACGAGGAATCCGTGCGGGTCTGCGGCGTCGTGAAGCGTCGGAAACGGCGTGACCGTGAGCCGGCCGATGCGGATTTCTTCATGCGGGATAAACGAACGAAACAGAATATCCCCTGGCCCGATCCTCGTCTCCTTCCGGGTTTCGTGGGTCATGTATACGGGCAACTGGTGCCGGCGGGCCAGCTTATGCAACCCGCCGATATGGTCGGCGTGCTCGTGGGTAATGAATATCGCGCGGACCTTCCTCAACGAAAGTTCCTGCCTCTTCAGCCGGCGATCGATTTCCCGCATGGAAAGGCCCGCGTCAATGAGCACGGCCTCCTCCCGGTTACCGATGTAGTAACAGTTGCCGTTGCTTCCGGAGTTGAGCGACGACACGATAAGCGACATGGCGCGAAGGTAAAGATTAATTGCCTGGGCTTCATCGTATATTTATTGCCATGGAGGTGACGCTGTTTCATGAAGAACGAGAGGATATCCGCATCGATATCGTCGCCTACTTTGAACAGGACACACTGGTCATTGACGGTTACGATATCGGGAAAACGGTAAAGGACTATTGGGGAGATTCCGACTACGAGTACGGCATGCGCATCTACCCGGAGGGCGTGCAAAAATTGTATGCCCACTTCTCCCTTGCCCCGGATCCCTCTCAGTTGCTGGCCTTGCTGGCCGACCGCTTTTCAGGCAACCGCTGTTTCTCGCAACTCGAGTCACTGGTGGATCAGCTGAAACTCCCTCATGAAAGCTACAAGTGGACATGATCAACGCTGATCTCCTGAGACCA
This sequence comes from Cyclobacteriaceae bacterium, assembly GCA_016787605.1. Lineage (GTDB taxonomy): Bacteria > Bacteroidota > Bacteroidia > Cytophagales > Cyclobacteriaceae > ELB16-189. The sequence goes on along the minus strand of JAEUUE010000075.1, from coordinate 112,146 downwards.
GAACTCACTTTTATAACGGCCCGCGCGGGTGGTCCGGGAGGACAGCACGTCAACAAGGTGGAGACTAAAGTCACCCTGCGCTTTGATGTAGCCCAATCCGCATTGCTTACCGACGAGCAGAAGCACCTGCTGCTCACGCGACTGTCGCACCACCTCACCAAGGAAGGCGTCCTGCTCATCGCCGTCCAGGAGTCCCGTTCCCAGCACGCGAATCGCGAGCTTGCGCTGGAAAAATTCCGGGCCTTGCTCGCGTCCGCCTTCCGCAAACCCAAGCGGAGAAAGCCCACCCGGCCGACAAAGGCATCAAAGCAAAAAAGGCTATCGAACAAGAAGGCACATGGCGAAAAGAAAAAGTGGCGGCAGAGGCCCTGAGACTTAAGGCGCAGGCTCGTATATTTACCGCCTTGTTAATGGCTTGAGCACATGCGCCTTGGACAACTGGCCCGCCAACTGGATATCACCCCGGACAAAATCGTAAGTTTCCTGGGGTCGCGTGACATTGCCCTCGACAGCAGCGCCAATGCGCGGGTGGACGACGCTTACGTGGATCTCATCATACAGCACTTCGCCCCGGGAAACGAAACACTTCGCGAACAAATTCACCAGCAAACGGATACGACTTCCGTTGAGCCGGCCGTTACGGAGAACTCAACCGTGGAGCCCCTCCCGGAAGTAATCAAGGCGCCAAAGGTTGAATTGCCGGGGCTTCGTGTCGTGGGCAAGATTGAGCTGCCGGAGAAGAAAAAGAAGGAGCCTGAGAAGTCCGGCGAAGAAGCATCACCCGCTCCCGAAGAGCGTCCGAGGACCGTCTCAAGAAACCCACGACGCCAGCAGCCGCCGCGCGAACGCTCGAACCCTATCGCTTTGGCCCGGCAGCGGGAAGAGCAAGAAAAGCGAAAGCGGGAGGCCGAAGCACGGGAAAGAGAAAAGCAACGCAAGGCCGAATTCTATCAGAAAAGATTGAAGCCTCAACCCCCCACCAAAGCTGCTCGCCTGCACCGCGAGGAGGTCGTGGAGATGCCTCCGCTCGAGCCCGAAAAGCCCAGGAGCTTGTGGGGGAGGTTCCTTCACTGGTTGAATGACTGATCCCTGACTCCAGCCGGTTGGGTTTCCTCGTCAAGCTGATCCCGGAACACTGCTACTGTCAACCCAAACTCTTTTTCCATGCCCGCCTACATCATCGTCGATGTCAACGTGACGGAACCTTCCCGCTACGAGGACTATAAGAAACTCACCCCCGCTTCGCTGGTCCCCTACGACGGCAAATTCATCGTACGCGGAGGGAAAACTGAGACCCTGGAAGGAGACTGGCTGCCCGGCCGGATCGTGGTTCTGGAATTTCCCGATGCCGGAAAAGCCAAGGCCTGGTGGTCTTCCGCAGGATACGCGCCGGCCAAGGCGATCCGGCGAGCTGCATCCGTCACGAAAATGATTCTCGTGGAAGGAATCGCGTGATGGCAGGTTGGGTCCGCTCCAGGTTTGTTATATTTCGTTGACCAAACCCGGGCCCCATGAAACTTGTCTGCCTGCTGCTTCTCTCCGTTCTGCTCTTCTCCCCAATCGGATGTCAAACCACCAAGCGGGTGGACGAAGCCGAGCAACGGGAAAAGCTCATTGCCCGGGCCCGAACTTTTGAATTGGACACTCGCTATGTGGCGCCTCCCGGTGACCCATTGAGTCATCATGCCGCCGGGTTTGCCAAGATCATGTGTTCGGCCGTATTCATCACGGGCCTTGAGCCCGACTTTGCCGCAGAGAATGTGGGCTACTTCACCGCACCCTATGACGAGCGGGCCAAGCTGGGGAAGCCCCAGGTCGACTTTCAAAAGAAATCCGTAAGCGTTGAGGTCCCCGGCGGACCCACGCGCACCGCCATCTACACGATCGGACAGGGATGTGTGACACTCCCCGAAGGCATTGATTCTCTCTACTTCAAACCCAAAGATGTACTGCCACCTCCCAGTGAAGATTATATCAATACACCCTGGCCCATGGGTGACCAGGTTCCCGAAGAAGAATTTCCCAAAGAGGTGGATGAAGTGAAGGTGCTCGAAGCGATCAATGCGGCTTTCGATCCGGCCGAAGGCATGACCGCGGCATTTGTGGTTACCTGGAAAGGAAAATTCCTTTCCGAACGTCACGCCTCGGGAATTACCGAGGATACGCCGCTGGAAAGCTGGTCGATGGGCAAGAGCCTTACGGCCACACTCATGGGCATTCTTATGCAAAAAGGCGTTTATACACTTCATCAGCCTGCCCCCATTCCCGAATGGCAGGGTGAAAATGATCCGCGTCAGAAGATCACGATCGCCAACATCCTCAACATGTCGAGCGGCATCCGAATCCGGGCTCCCCAGGACCCTGACTATGATCCGTCACTGGGGTATCCGGATCACTTGTACTTGTACACCGGCGGCGTCAATTCCTTTACCTACGCGGCTACGAGGCCGCAACAATGGCCGCCCAACACAGTAGGTCGCTACCGAAACACCGACCCCGTTTTGATCAACTACCTGGTTCGGCTTGGCGTAGCAAAACTCGGCGAAGACTACCTGTCCTTCCCTCAACGTGCCTTGTTCGACAAGATTGGCGTTCGCACCATGGTGATGGAAACAGATCCCTATGGCAATTACCTTACCCAGGGATATGAGTTCGCCTCCGCCCGCGATTGGGCGCGACTTGGCAACCTGTATTTGCAGGATGGAGTTTGGAACGGCGAACGGATCCTGCCGGAGGGCTACGTGAAATTTGTGAGCACGCTTGCGCACGCCTGGAAAGAGGATGGGCGCCCGATCTACGGAGGATTCTTCTGGATCAATGGCGACGGGAGGTTTCCCATTCCGCAGGAGGCGTACTACATGGCGGGCGCCGGAGGACAATACACGTTCATCATCCCTTCTCATGACCTGGTTGTTGTCCGGCTCGGTCATTTCAAGGGATCGGGCCCCGGAACAGAGTCACTCAAGAAAGCCCTGGCTTTGCTGATGGAAGCAGTGCCGCATCATTGACCGGCTATCCGGCCAGCCACTGGAGAACCAGGTAAAGCACGGAAGGACAAAGCAGGCACCCAAGCCCCGTGTAAAAGGTAGCCGTAATCGCCCCGTATGGCACCAGCTTTGGATCGGTGGCCGCAAGGCCTGCCGCTACTCCGCTGGTGGTTCCAATCAGGCCTCCAAAGACCATGGCGGATTGCGGATTGTCCAGACCAATCCGGTGAGCGACCCACGGAGTGACAATCGTCACGGCGATCGACTTGATTACCCCGGCCGCAATACTCAGCGCAATAACTTCGGACGACGCACCAACCGCAGCGCCGGTCACGGGTCCAACGATAAAGGTACAGGCGCCCGCCCCGAGGGTAGCCATGCTCCTGGCATCAGAGTACCCCATACCCAGGGCCAACAGTGCGCCGACCGTAAAGGAAACCACCACACCAAGAAACAAGGCCACCACGCCTGCCCATCCGGCTTTGGACATTTCTGAAAACCGGGCGCCCATGGCCGTGGCCACAATGGTAAAGTCGCGAAGCATGCTGCCCCCCAGTACGGCAAAGCCGGAAAAAATCGCCAGGTCGGCCACCCCATTCTTTCCCCCCGTATATTCCCCGACAAAGTAAGCGAGGGCAAGTCCGGCAAATATGGCGATGGCAGGTCCTGGAATTTTCTTCCTCGTCACATGAATCGAAATCCAGGTGGAGAGCCCCAGGATCGCCGCGACGGTTATGCCCGCAATCAGCACACCGTCTTTAGTCAGCCATGCAGAGAGTGTTTCCATGGTCACTCTTTGTTCACCGTTTTGCCAAGCCGCGCAACCCGCGGCACCAGCGCCAGGCAGACGGCGGCAGGTATGACACCGGCCAACAGAGCCATCAAGCCGCCTCCCAATGCGCCCTTTACATTTTGCACGGCCGACATAGCCACGATCACCGGAATGTAGAGGTTGCTCCAAAAAATAATGCCTCCCTCCCATTGAATATCCGATGGACGAAGCCGGTGAAGCCACTGCATGGAGAAGATGAGCAGAATCATCGAGAACCCGACGCCACCCACGTTGGCATCAATTCCCAACCACATTCCGAGCAACTCGCCCGCCGCCTTCCCCAACAGAAAACAGATCGCAAGCAGGGCAATACCGTATATCATGCTATTGAAACAGTTTTTTTACTTCATTCTTCACCACTTTTCCCATGGCATTCCTGGGCAACTCATGGATCACGATAAACTTCCTGGGAACCCGATAACCGGGAATGCGGTCCTTCAACCAGTTGCGCAGGGACGCCAGGTCCAATTCCTGCCTGACGTGCAGCGCCGCCGCCACTACTTCGCCCCATTCCTCATCCTCGAGTCCCACCACCGCACAATCCTGAATGGATGGATGGGTACGCAACACCTCTTCAATTTCGAGGGCGGAGATCTTATATCCTCCCGATTTGATGATGTCCACAGAATTTCTGCCCATGATCCGGTAATAGCCGTCCTCGACCACGGCAATATCCCCGGTCTTGAACCAGCCATCACCAGTGAACGACTTCCGTGTAGCTTCCGGCTGGCACCAGTATTCGAGGAATACGTTGTCGCCGCGAACCTGAATTTCCCCGGGTTCCCCGCTTACACCGTGGTCCTTTTCATCACACAGCCGGATGTCGACACCTTCCAGCGGGATCCCTACCGACCCCGGCCTTCGCTCGCCGTCGTAGGGATTGCTGATGGCCATTCCCAGCTCCGTCATCCCATACCGTTCCAGCAGCCGGTGCCCGCTGATGGCCTGCCAACGTTCCATCACCGACACGGGCAGGGCAGCTGATCCCGACACCATGAGCCTCATCCGCCTGAGCGCCGCAGATACTCGCTCTTGTTCGCCGGCAGTCATCTTTTCCCAGGCGGCGATCAGCTTGAAATAGATGGTGGGCACCGCCATGAACACATTGACTTCTCCACGAAGGAAGACCTGGAAGACCTCCGCGGCATTGAAGTCGGGAAGAAATTCGCACCGTGCACCTGCCCAGAGCGAGCAGCTCACCACGTTGATGATGCCATGCACATGATGCAACGGCAACACGCAAAGACTATGATCCTGCGGCGTCCAGCGCCAGGCTTTCACGAGTGTCTTGATCTGTGCCTCGAGGTTTCGATGAGTGGTCACCACTCCCTTGGGAAGATTCGTCGTTCCGCTTGTATAGAGGATCATCGCCCGGCGTGAGGCCGCAACGTCGGGATCATCTTGTGCCTGTTCCCTTCGTGCATCCGACACATCAGTTAGCGACGCGTGATACTTGTCTGCCAGCGGGACCAACAGGCCGGAGAATGCAGCTGATGTAAGAATAATGGAAGCTCCTGTGTCGCGCAGCACATGTTCCAGGGCGGGGGCCGGATGAGACAGGCACAACGGCACGGCTATGCCTCCGGCACGCCAGATACCCCACAAAGTGGCCACATAGTCCACGCCGGGATTTACCATGAAAGCCACAGGCACTTCCCTCAAATCGCCGGTATCGCGCAAGAGAAAGGAGGCAATTTGCGATGACCGCTCCAGCACATCGTCATAGGTGTATGGCCTGCCGCCTGAAATGACGGCAACCTGACGGCCGTGCTTCCGTGCCTGGTCAATAACCTGGAGCATCCCGGAGGACCTTAATTCTTAGCCGCGGGTGAGGGGAATGGCGAACCGGACGTTGGAGAATTCAAAGATGAGCGAGATACCGTTCTCGGTGGGTTCCATCCGGATGGTGTATTGTTCTATCGGTGTAGCCAGTCTCTCCACCGGCACACGGGTGCTCAGCACGTCTTTATCGTAGTCGGGCTCCAGGTAGCCCCAGGTACCCAACTCGGAATTGAGGCGAACTTCAAACTCCTCCGGTCCCGGAATCGCGTAGATCTTGTACGTGCCCTGCTTCACCGGGCTGCCGTTGAATAGTACATCCCGGTTGATGGTGATTTCCGTGGACTCGTTGGCCCCGAGACGCCAATAAACGCCGTGCGGCTGTAGTGCCCCCTCCTCCTTGGTCCCAAATATGACGCGACCACGCACCGAAGGACGGCTGTAGGGAATGGTCACCGTAAGGTCACCTGATGTCAGCTCGGCTTTTGCCGGGGGGCTCAGGGTCCTGCTGCGGTTATTCAGGTAAAACAAACCGGCGACAATAACGACCGCCAGTACGGCTCCGCCAATGAGGATTTTCTTCATCATAGGTTTCAGGTTTAGGAAACGAATCAAGTTACACAATTAAATCGGGCCTATCCGGAACTGACTTTCCTCTCCTTTCAAGCAACCGGCTTTTCTTATTTTTGCTAGCCTTAAACCCTGCATGACATGAACTACCGCATTGAAAAAGACACCATGGGAGAAGTCCAGGTGCCTGCCGACAAATACTGGGGCGCACAAACCGAGCGTTCACGAAACAATTTCAAAATTGGCCCCGAGGGAAGCATGCCCAGGGAAATCATCTACGCCTTTGCGTACCTCAAGAAAGCGGCGGCGATGGCCAACCACGAACTAGGGGTGCTCCCGGCGGAAAAAATGCAACTGATTTCCCGCGTTTGCGATGAAATCCTTGAGCACAAACTTGACGACCAGTTCCCCCTCGTGATCTGGCAAACCGGATCGGGGACGCAGAGCAACATGAACGCCAACGAAGTAATCGCCTACCGCGCGCATGTTTTTCAGGGGGGTAAGCTGACCGATGAAAAGAAAGTGCTTCATCCCAATGATGATGTGAACAAGTCGCAATCCTCAAACGACACGTATCCCACGGCCATGCACATTGCGGCCTACAAGCAAGTGGTTGAAATCACATTGCCGGGCATGCAGAAGCTTCGCGACACACTGGCCAAAAAGGCCGCTGAGTTCAAGTCCATCGTAAAAACAGGCCGGACCCATTTCATGGATGCCACCCCGCTCACGCTGGGGCAGGAATTCTCGGGTTATGTGCAGCAGATCGACAACAGCCACCGCGCCATTAAGAATGCGCTGGAAGCTGTACGCGAACTGGCTTTGGGGGGTACCGCCGTAGGAACGGGTCTTAATGCACCCAAAGGATATGACGTGCTCGTCGCCAGGAAAATCGCCGAGCTCACCGGTTACCCTTTTGTCACCGCACCCAACAAATTTGAAGCCCTGGCCGCGCACGATGCCATGGTGGAACTTTCCGGTGCCCTGAAGCGGGCTGCGGTTGCGTTCATGAAAATTGCCAACGATATCCGCATGCTGAGCTCAGGGCCGCGCTCCGGGATCGGCGAGATCATCATCCCGGACAACGAGCCCGGTTCCTCCATCATGCCCGGCAAGGTTAACCCTACTCAACCTGAAGCGCTCACCATGGTTTGCGCCCAGGTGATCGGCAATGACGTCGCCGTCTCTGTCGGTGGATCGATGGGTCACTTTGAACTTAACGTATTCAAGCCGGTAATCGCCGCCAACGTGCTGCAATCCGCGCGCCTGTTGGGTGATGCCTGCGTGTCGTTCAATGATAAGTGTGCCGTTGGCATAGAGCCCAATCTCCCTATTATCAAGCAGCATATGGAAAATTCCCTGATGCTCGTTACCTCGCTCAACACGCACATCGGATACGAGAATGCGGCCAAAATTGCGAAGAAGGCACACAAGGAAAACAAGACCTTGCGGGAGGCGGCCATTGAACTGGGCCTGGTGACGTCGGCGCAATTTGACGAATGGGTACGGCCCGAAAAGATGGTTTGACAGGTCTAACCTGCTGATTTTGACGTTTTTTCATTACTTTTAACTACCAATTAACCCCCAAGTGCATGAAACCTACTGTGATTTTTGTCTGCCTGGCTTTGATTTTTTCCGGCTCACAGGTTTACGCCCAGCTCTCCAAAGCGGAGAAGAAAGAGTGGAAGAAGAAGGCCAAGCAATACGCCAAAAACCCCGCCAGCCTGAAGGAAATGACGGAAGCCAAGCAGGCTGCCGATAACCAGGTTACGAAATTGAACGGGGACCTCAAGCAGATGCAGTCAACCGTGAGCGACAAAAATGCGCGTATTGCCGAACTGGAAGATCAGCTTGCCCGCATGCGCGGAGACCTCACTTCCGCGCAATCCGAACTCGCCAACCTGAAGGCCAACCCGGTGATCAATCCTATGGATTTCTCCAAAGGGGTGGTGTTTAAGGTGCAGGTCGGCGCGTTCAAGAATAAGGACCTGTCCAAGTATTTTGACAATAACCCCAACTTTGGCGGCGAAGCGGCCGGAAAGGATGCCAATGATCCGCAACGGATTACCATTGGTGTCTTCCGCGACTATTGGGAAGCCGATACGTTCAAGAAATACATGCGCGATATGGGCGTGAAGGATGCCTGGATCGTGCCTTACAATAACGGCCAGCGGACAGAATTGAAAGAGGTGCTCCCGGGCATCGAATTCGACAAAAACGGCCAACCGAAGAAGCCGAAAAAATAATCAGGAAAAAAGTACAGGCAAAAGCAGTGCGTTTTCAGCGCACTGCTTTTTTGTTTTCTAATTTTAGCCAATGTTCCGTGCTCTCCTCCTTTTCCTTGTAGTGTCTCCTGCGTTCGGGCAAGTTCGCCTGAATACGCTGGTGGTAAAACCCAAGGAGGTTTATGAACTGAAGGGCACCGACATACTCGTAGTTGACACCCTCATCCTCATGGATTCTGCCACCCTGGTGTTGAATAAACTGAAGCCCGAAAACTTCATACACGCCAAGAAGCTGGTCTTCTACAAAGGAAGTCTTATCGACGGCAAGGGAGTCCACGGCCTGGCCGGAAGACCCGGCCGATCCGGACCTTCGTCCTCCGCACCGTGCTCTAATGGTGGAACTGGTTTGCAGGGCACTGAGGGAACCAACGGAGGTCATGGCATCTCTTTGTTCCTCTCCTTCCAGGATATTGTACTCCATGGCGTTCCCACCATCGATGTTTCCGGAGGCGACGCCGGTGACGGTGGCAAGGGCGGGCTAGGCGGAGGTGGAGGGACCGGTACCCGATTGTGTGCGGGAGGAAACGGAGGCGTTGGCGGCCCGGGGTCAAATGGCGGCAACGGCGGCCATGCGGGCACACTTACCTTTCAGGCAAAACGAATTCCAGAACTTCGCTCTATGCTTGGCGAACAGATTCTCATTCGAAACTACGGCGGCAACCCCGGCCTTGGTGGCGAAGGGGGCAGCGGTGGATATGCAGGCTTAAACGCCACCGGCAAAAGCTCGCTGGATGGAAAAACGGGGAAAAAGGGCCAGCGGGGAAAAGACGGCCAGCCTGGAAAGCCCGGCGCAATCATTTTCCTCGATAAGTAGTCATGAACAAACGCTGGCTGTACAAGGCTACCCCTTCGGAAGACTCGATTGACTCCCTGAGCCGAAGCATCAACGTTAACCCGGCCTTAGCCACACTCCTCATTCAGCGAGGAATCACCTCCTTTGACGAGGCCCGCCGGTTCTTTCGCCCTTCACTGGATGATCTTCATGATCCCTTTCTCATGAAGGACATGAGGGCCGCCGTGGATCGCATCCGTTCTGCAATGGAACGGCAGGAAAAAATTCTCATCTATGGAGATTATGACGTGGACGGAACAACGTCGGTGGCGCTTGTTTACAGTTACCTGAAGCGGTTTTATCCCAATATCTCCTTTTACATTCCCGATCGCGGCGCTGAGGGTTATGGCGTCTCGCGCGCGGGGATCCTCTGGGCCGAGGAAAACGGCTTTACCCTGATCATTGCCCTTGACCTGGGAATAAAGGCCTCCGACATGGTGGTGCTTGCCCAAAGCAAGGGAATCGACTTCATCATTTGCGATCACCACCTACCCGACGAACGAATCCCCCGGGCGGTCGCCGTACTCGATCCCAAACAAAAGGACTGCCCCTACCCGTTTAAAGAACTGAGTGGTTGCGGCATAGGATTCAAGCTGATGCATGCCCTGGCCCTAACCCTCCGTGATTCCAAAGAACTTTTTGAGTACCTCGACCTGGTGGTCGTTAGCATCGCTTCAGACATTGTTCCGATCACCGGCGAAAACAGGATACTGGCCCATTTTGGCCTCAAGCAACTTAATGAAAACCCCCGCCCTGGGCTTAAGGCGCTCAAGGAAATCGCAGGCACCAAGAACGATCTGGATATTTCAGGCATCGTCTTCACCCTGGGGCCGCGCATCAATGCAGCGGGCCGGGTGGCCCATGCTCACGGGGCAGTCGACCTGTTGATTTCGGAAACCGAGGAACAAGCGAATGCCTTTGCCGAAAAGGTCAACCTGAAAAATGATCTGCGCCGGGAGTTTGATGCCAGTATCACCGAAGAGGCACTGGCCATGATTTCCTCCGATGAACGGCGTCAGAAAGCCAAAACAACGGTATTGTTCAAAAATACCTGGCACAAAGGCGTAATTGGCATAGTTGCTGCTCGGTGTGTGGAGCGCTACTATCGCCCCACCGTGATCCTGACCGAAAGCAACGAAAAAATTACCGGCTCCGCCCGCAGCGTGAGCGGGTTTGACCTTTACCAGGCCATCGAGCAATGCGGCGACTTGCTGGAAAAATTCGGAGGGCACAAGTATGCGGCCGGCCTCACTCTCGATCCGTCCAACCTCGCTGCCTTCGAGCAGCGATTTGAAGAAGTGGTCTCGGCTACCATCACCGAGGAAATGCTCACCCCGGTTATTGAAATTGACCTGGTCGTTACGTTCGATATGCTGACGCCCAAGTTTATTTCCATCCTCAAACAAATGGCCCCGTTCGGTCCCGACAACCAGCGGCCCGTATTCGAGGCACGCCGGGTTTCGGTTATGAATGCGTTATCCACCTTTAAGGACCGGCACGTGCGCTTCCTGGCTCAACAGGAAGGCAACGAAAATTTCTTCCAGGTGATCGGATTTGACCTGATCGGTCACTACGAAAAGCTGATGGAAGGCCATCCTTTCCGGATGGCCTTTACCGTGGAGGAGAATGTCTACAACGGCACCACCAGTATCCAGCTTCGCGCGAAAGACATTACCTTTGATGCCCCATGACCCTTCGCGCTGAAAATCTTCTGAAGAAATACAAGAAACGCACGGTGGTGAACAACGTATCCGTCACCGTCGAGCAGGGAGAAATCGTGGGTCTGCTGGGCCCCAACGGTGCCGGCAAAACCACCAGTTTCTATATGATCGTCGGGCTGATCAAACCCAATGGGGGCCAGATCTTCCTGGATGATGTCAACATCACCGAATTGCCCATGTACAAGCGGGCCAAACTCGGCATCGGCTACCTCGCCCAGGAGGCCTCTGTGTTTCGGGGGCTGACCGTGGAGGAGAATATCCTCGCCCCGCTGGAGATGCGCGAAATGTCCCGCGCCGACCGCAAGGCTAAAGTGGAGAGCCTGCTTGAAGAATTCTCACTCACGCATGTTCGCAACAACCTCGGCATGGTACTCTCCGGCGGCGAACGGCGGCGGACCGAAATTGCGCGCGCCCTGGCAGTCGATCCGCATTTTGTCCTCCTCGATGAACCCTTCGCAGGGGTAGACCCGATCGCGGTGGAAGAAATTCAATCCATCGTGGCACGGCTCAAGAAGAAAAACATCGGCATCCTCATCACCGATCACAATGTGGATGAAACCTTGACGATCACCGACCGCGCCTACCTCATGGTCGATGGTAAACTCTTCAAGCAGGGAACAGCGGAAGACCTGGCGAATGACCCGATGGTGCGCAAGGTCTACCTGGGCCAGAACTTCCAGCTCCGAAAGCATGTCGGCTCTTAGAAGCGGATCTCATCGCGGTGATCCACCGGAATCTTCACGGGAAATCCGCCTACTTTCACCTTGATTTTTCCGGTAAACCGGATGCTGTACTTTTTTCCGCCAAACAGGCTGAGAACGGTATCCAAAAGGCCGGAGTCGCTCAACGTAAGCTGAACTTCCAACGGAACGGTAAACTCCGACTGGCCCTTGATCTGGGCATTGAGTTCCTGGTCGATCGTCGCCGCCGGCTTTTCATTCAGCAAAATATCGAGGTCGATCTCCTTAAGCCGAAGTGATCCCTTGTTGGGATTGTAAAGAATGGCGTCGGCCTTCAGCAGCGGGCCCTTTCCATCCCGGCCCAATTCCACGCTCCGGATATGCACTTCCCTCAGCACCACCGGCTCCTTGGGAGTGCACGCTTGAAAGGCAACGGCGAGCAGGAAGGCAACGAGTATTCGCTTCATGAACAACAGGTAGTCGCAACAATGATACAATATTCTACTTTTGCGTCTCCACATGAACGCAGATATCACGGTATTGTTCAACCGGATAGCCGACGGGCTTGCCGATCAATCATTCGCCGTGATCGATCATTTTCTTTCGGCTGAAGAAACCTCAGCCATCTTGGGGGAAGACGAATTCGTCAACCATAAGTTACACTTCCGGAAGGCCGGCATCGGAAAGACCGACAAGCAGTTCATTGACCAGGTTCGGGGAGACTTCATCCAATGGATTGATCCTGCCCGTGCCACCCCCGCCGAGCGGATTTACCTGGATCGCGTGCGTGAGCTGCTTCTATTCCTCAACCAGGCTCTCTTTCTCAGCCTGAAAGACATCGAGATTCACCGGACCGTTTACCCTCCCGGTACACGCTACCAGCGACATCTCGATCAGTTCAAATCCGATGATCACCGCAAGCTTTCGGTGATTTGTTACCTGAATACGGACTGGACTCCTGACCAGGGCGGGCAATTGCGTCTATACCTGGATAGCGGGACCCTGGACATCCTGCCGGAAGGAGGGAAGCTCGCCATTTTTCGCAGCGACCTGATCGAGCACGAGGTACTTCCCGCCACGAGGGAACGATACAGCCTTACGGGTTGGGCTACCGACCGGCCGCCCGAACTTCATGTCTAGCCGCTTACCTGGGAAATGCTGAAGCGTCAACGCCCGGCATGAGCCGCAGCGCATTCTTGTAGTAAATCTTCTTGAGGATATCGTCCGGTAAGCCGATGCCGTACATGCGCCAGAAGGCATGGTACCGCTTGTGGTAAGGAAAGTATTCATCCTCTGTTTCCAGGACACGAAAGTAGGTTTCATATTCCTGCGGCACCCAACTGTCTTTCCCAAACAGCACCCGGTCCTGGTATTTGGTCAGAAACGCTTTCGCGGCGCGCGGCTGACGACCCAGCTCAGCGATTACCGCACCGATCTCCGTATACATGTTCGGGAATTCATCCAGCAACTGTCCGAGTTTCTTCAGGTCGCTGCCGTACCATCCGAGATGGGCGTTGATGAATTTGGTCTTCGGATGCTTCCGGAACAAGTTGTGCTGTTGCGCGATCACCGTTTCCCAGGAAATGGAATCCTTGTCGTGCCGCCGCCCGGGATAAAGCTTCAGTTCCAGCCATCGCTCGTTCAGGCTGTCGATCGGCTGCCAGAATTGCCGGGGGTCGGCCGAATGTATGAGGACAGGGATATTCAATTCGCCGCACTTCTTCCAGATGGGATCAATACGCGGATCATCGATCGGGATCACTTTGCCTGACTTGTCGCGGGAGAACAATCCCAGGCTCTTGTAGATTTTCAGACCCTTGGCTCCCCTCCGCACATCATCTTCAATCTGACGAGCCTGGCGTCCGGCCCACTCCGGGTTGTCGATGTCAGTAAAATCGACATTAGTAAACAACACGAAACGGTTGGGATACTGCTTCTTGATGTTCTCAATGGATTTCTCGAGGTGATCGCCGGAGCTTCTGAACCCACGCCCGCTGAGATTGACCATGATCCCCATGTTGAGCTTGTCCATTTCCGCCACCAGGCCGCTCAGATCGGCGCTGTTCATGTTGCCCTGGTGATTATGAATGTCGATGAATGGAAACTTCGACCGGGTCAACCGATGTTCCTCCGTCTTCAGGGTGGACGGTGGGTTATAGGATTCGAAGTCCATTTTCATTTTTAACGGTGCGCCATCCTGGGCCCGGAGGACAACGGAAACCAACGTGAAACAGATCGGCAATATCAACCGCATGGGATTTTCATTTGAATGCGAAAGAACGGAAAAAATCCCGGTAAGGCAGGACTAATTATGCCGCCGGCAAATAACCCGGACTGCATTTCTCCCGTACATTACTGCAGAAAGTCTCATGAAAAGGCTTATTTCATTTTCCCTTTTTCTCTTGCTGATTGCGGTGGCCATCTGGGCCCGAAGCCGAGCCGCTCAGCTATCCCTACCGGCCAGGCAATCAACTGCGCAGGTAACGCCTTCCTGATCCCCTCCGACGCGTATCCGGCGGATTCTTTCTAAATTGCTTGGGAATCCAATATCATGCTCCGTTCGCTGCATACTGCCTTTTTTCTTCTCCTGTCCCTTTGCCTGGTTGCCCAATCCGCAGATCCCCTCGAGGGTGCGCGCAAGAAGTTTGGCTCGAAAGACTTTGCGGGCGCCAAGCAGGACCTGACCAAGGTGCTCGAAAGCTCACCCCGAAATAAAGAAGCCCTTCTGCTTCGCGGACAATGCCGGCTCAACCTGGGCGACTTGTATGGTGCCATTACGGACCTTACCCAGGTGGTGGAACTGGATTCGCTCCATGCCGAAGCGTACAATCATCGCGGCGATGCAAAAATCAAACTCGGCGATGACGAAAGCGCCCTGGCCGACCTTAACCGTGCGATACGACTGAAGCCCAATGTGGCTGATTATTATACCAACCGGGGTTTTGCCAAATACAACCTGGAAGACCTGCAGGGCGCCTACTTCGACTTCTCCAAAGCACTTGAATTAGGCCCCCCGGATGCAGATAAGTATTTCAACCGGGGACTCGTCAAGGCGGAACTCGGTGAATTTGTGAGCGCCATTGATGATTACTCAAAAGCTATTGAGTTGGACAAAAATGACGCCGCCCTGTACAACTACCGAGGTGTAGCCTACTACCAGACCACTAATTTTGACAAAGCCATCGCCGATTATGACCAGGCCATCAAGCTGGATTCAAAAGATCCGCTGAAATATGAAAATCGCGCGCTTGCCCGGACCGCCCAGGAAGATTTCAAGGGTGCCCTGGCCGACTATGACAAAGCCATCGAACTCAATGCCGAGGATCCCGAAACCCTGAACCTCCGCGGTGTGCTGAAACATACGCAACAGGACTACGATGGTGCCATTGCTGACTACACCAAGGCCATTGAGCTCGATGAAACCAACCCGGCTTACTATGACAATCGTGCCCTGAGCAAGACGGAGAAGGAGGATTTCAATGGCGCTCTCGCCGATTATACATCTTCCATCGATCTCTATCCTACGGATCCCGAAACCTATTACCAGCGCGGCTTAGTCAAGCTGAAACTCAACAACAACTATGATGCTTGCCTGGATTTCCGCAAGTCCGATGAATTGGGTTCTCCCGAGGCAAAAGCCGCCATCAAGAAGCATTGCAAGTAAACCACCCTGCAATGCATCCCACGTTACAAACCTTGTTCAATCAGATTGAAGATCGCCGTGAAGCGATCCTGAATTCATTCCGGTCCCTGTCAGAAGAACAACTCAACCAACGGCCCCGAGATGGCCAATGGTCTGCGGCGGAAGTTCTCAACCACCTGGTAACTGCTGAGCGGCTCTCGGTCGCTTACATCCAAAAAAAGGTGCAAGGCCTGTCCGAATTGCCAAGAACCGGGTGGTGGGATGACTTCAAGATGGGTCTGCTGATCATCAGCCAGCGTATGCCCGGGCTCAAATTCAAAGCTCCCAGGAGGGTAGTGGAAAATACCACCCGGATGACGTCTCTCGCTGAAATCGAAGTTGCCTGGAAGGCTGTACGGGAAGATCTGAAAATGCTCCTGGAAAGCCTGCCCGAACAAGAGAGCGACCGCAAGATTTACCGGCATCCGGCCGTAGGCTACCTGAATATCCGGCATGCCCTGATTTTCTTCCGCGAACACCTGATTCATCATGCGCCCCAATTACGCGCTCTTTTGAAATCCTAACCAACATGGTATGAAAACGATTTTCCTGGGCATGGCTCTTTGGCTGACGGCTTTGACCACCGCGGCCCAACCAGCCGCCGAAATCTATCTCTTTGATCTCTCCTCCCGGAAGAACAGCGTATCCCTCACCCATCCGACGAACATCACCAATCATAAGGGATATGACAACCAACCCTACTTCCATCCTACGGAAACCAAGATCTACTACTCTTCCTTCAATGAAGATGGCCGATCCGATATCCGGGTTTACGACTACAAGCTCATGACTTCGTCGGCGGTAACGGAGACACCGGAACGGGAATATTCTCCGACTGTTACTCCCGATAAGGGTCACTTGTCGTGCATCATCCAGCGTGACAACAACGCGCAGGACTTAGGCAAATATTCTCTTGATGGCGGCCCCGCTGATGTGATCATCGATCATTTGACCATTGGATACCACGTATGGGCCGACAACAGTCATCTCGCTCTATTCGTGCTCGGCACCCCCAATACGCTGCATTACCTTCGTCTGCCCACCAAGAAAGACACGATTCTCGCCGAGAACATCGGCCGGTCGCTTCACCGGATTCCCGGCCAGACCGCCATCAGCTTTGTTCACAAAGTTTCGGAAAAGGAGTGGCTCATCAAGAAGCTGGATACCTATACCATGCAAATCACGACGATCACCCAAACCTTACCGGGCCGCGACGATCTCTGCTGGCTGCCCGATGGAAAGATCCTGATGAGCGATGGGACCAATCTCTTCTTCTACACACCAGGAAGTCAACTGCAGGGCTGGCGCAAGGTAAACAGCCCGGCCATTTCCGAACTAAAAGGTATCACACGTCTCGCGGTGAGCAACGACGGAAAGAAGATCGCGGTGGTTGTCGCTGAAGAGTAACTACTTCGGCTCACAAAAGGAGCCCCTCGCAATAAAAATCTTTTTCACCGTATAGGCCAGCATGCTGCTTTTTACAGCAGGATCCTGGTCCAGGGTCAGCGCTGAAGGCTCTTCCCGCAAAACAAGAATACTTGCGGAACCGTCTCCCAGCTGCCCCTCAGCGACCATTTTTTCGCCGAACGACGAAGTAAGATAGTCGCGGTGATCCTGGTCGGACTGGCGTTTGCCAGGCTCTTTGGCGAAATACCGGACGAAGAAGTAATTGGTCATTTCAAACTTTTCCCCCACCGCGCAAACGGATCCTGTGCGGGGCACATAGGGAAAGATTTCGACGTTCCAGCGCTCAGCCTTCACCGCCGGATCCGTAAGAATCCAACTCTTCACGTCATCCAAAGAAGCGGTCTTGAAGATGAAGATGCCACCACCGCCATCGAAAGGTCCGGCGGCCCACAATTTTCCTTCCTTGGCCAGCTGATTGATGTTGGCCATGTGACCCTCCATCAGCTTCTTGACCTGCTCCTCGGGCAGTTCAGCCTTGTCTTCCTTCTTGTTCAAGAAAACCAGGTGAAACTCCTGGGCGGATGCCTGAAAGAAACACGCAATCAGAATGAGTGTGCCGAGTGCTTTCATGAACTTGGGATTATTTGGGTGCAAAGACTAAATTAGACCAGCTTCACGTCATGATCCAAACGATTCATCTCTTTCGTCCGCTGAACCGCAAGCTTCTGGAGATGCTTCGTTCGCTGCCTCCCGCTGATTGGAGTAGACCGACCGTCGCGAGCCGTTGGACCATCAAGGATGTGGCCAGTCACTTGCTGGATGGAAACCTGAGGACCATCTCGCTGTACCGTGATCAGTGGCCACTGCCTCCCGCCACCATAAAAGATTATCGTGAACTGGTCGATTACCTCAATCGTCTCAATGCGGACTGGATCAAGGCCACCCAAAGGCTGAGCCCCGCCCTGCTGATCCAATGGCTGGAGATGACTCAC
This sequence comes from Cyclobacteriaceae bacterium, assembly GCA_016787605.1. Classification (GTDB taxonomy): domain Bacteria; phylum Bacteroidota; class Bacteroidia; order Cytophagales; family Cyclobacteriaceae; genus ELB16-189. The sequence continues at coordinate 94,379 of JAEUUE010000075.1, read as the reverse complement.
GAACCCTACGTCCAGTGTTTGGAAAAACTTAATCCTGTGGCCTCCGCCATTTACAGCGTGGCCTGGGCTGGCGATTCTGTTTCCACCAACGCGTTTCACATCGCCCGTGAGTACACCGAAAAGTGGCATCATCAGCAGCAGATCAGGGAAGCCATGTACACCCCTGAAATTCTCACCCGGGAATTTTATCATCCGGTGTTGCAGACTTTCATGATGGCCTTGCCGCACGCTTATCAGAAAGTTGCCTCCCCGGCAGGGATCGCCGTAACCGTACTCATCGATGGCAATGCGGGTGGGAGATGGACCATCGTGAAAACCGAGAATGACTGGCGGTTTTCCGACGAGCAGCCTTCGAGGAGCGATACTCAACTCACGATTCCCGGAACCCTCGCCTGGAAACTTTTTACCAAGGCCGTGAGTCCGGATGACATCCAGCAACATGTGGTTATCACGGGCAATCAGGAACTAGCCCGGCCCGCCATGGAAATGTTGCCGGTTATGGCGTTGCGATAAGCACCTTCACCAGCTTCATAAATTCAGCCGGGGAATTATACACATGAGGGGACACCCGCATGAAGTCCCCACGGAAGGAGACGGAAATTGCCTTTTGCTTTACACGATCCCTGATCTTTACCGGATCTGCGCCCTTGGGAAACCGGATGCCAAACAAGTGCTGGCCCCTCCATGACTCTTCTTCAATCCAATAGCCGTACCTTCGAAGAATGGGTATTCCCTCCCGGGTTACTGAATGGCAATACCCCTGAATATGTTTAGGGTCCCACTCATTGACCTGCCGCAACGCCTCCAGCATCATGGGCACCAAAATGAAATTACTGTGCTCTCCTACCTCGAACCTCAACGCCCCTGGCTGATACTCGTCCCTGTATTTCACAAGCCCGGCAAAGTCTTCGCTGCCTAGCCGGTTGATCCAGTTTTCTTCCAGGGGAACTCCATGGTCAAAAGCCTCTCCGTAATAGGCCAAGCCTATTGAGTACGGTCCCATCAGCCATTTGTATCCGGCGCAAATGACCGCGTCAGGCTGGATCGCTTTGGCGTCGAAGGGCAGCGCCCCGATCGACTGTGTGCCATCGATGATCAGCTTCGCGCCAACCTCGCGTGCTCTTTTCCCAACTTCTACCAGATCAAACCGGGTTCCGTCCGCCCAATGCACATTCCCTAATGCCACGACACGGGTTCCTGGGCGAATCGCATCGAGTAACCGTTCATTCCAAGTCTTCCCTCTGTTCTCTAAGGTATCCGGGGGCTCCACCATCTTCAGCGTCGCTCCCGACTCAGCGGTGAGTCGCCGCCAGGGATAGACATTACTTGGAAACTGCTCGTGAATCAGAACCACGGTATCTCCTTTGCTTAAGGTGATGTTCTGTGCCGCAGTAGAAAGGCCATAGGATGCGGACGGAATGACCACGACACGCTGGTGATCCTTCACGTTTATCAACCGGGCAAATTCACGCCTCAGATCGTTCGTGTCCCGAAAGAAATCCTCATGAGTGACGTTCACCGGATTTCTCTTTTGCCTCATACCCTTCAGCCCTGCCTTCTCTACCCGTTTCATGAGCGGAGACATGTAGGCGCAGTTCAAATAGACGCTGCTTTTGGGAAGGGAAAACTTTGCGCGCTGACTCTTCATGGTCGACTAAAATGGATTTCTCCTCAAAAATCAACCTTATTTAGGGTATCACAGGTATCGTGAACCTCACCAAGGGTTACTTTCGGGAAGGGATAGGCAATATAGATTACAAATCCGGCTGACCTATGGGGTTGAACATTGAGCGCTATAAAGGAATTGAATTTGTCCGAATTTCTTCGTTGCCGAAGGAGCAGCAACAGCGGGTGTGGGAATCATTTGAACGGCACAAAATCATCAAGATTGTCAGGGATCAATCCCTGATGAACGATTGCATCCTGTACAATGACTACACCGCCTGGCAGGCACGAATCCAGCCTAAGCCTGAGGCTCAACCTGCCGTGTTTCCCGATGCCATTCAGAAACTGGCATTTGAATAACCTCCAGGCACCATTTTCTTTATCCTGACCGTCCTCAAGGCCAAATCTGGCCCTAAAAATGCCTTGTAGCTGATTGACTACTAAGGCATTAGAAAAAACACCCTTTCCTTCTGATCCTTGGGAGATATCCACAAACAACTGATTTACTGAATGGTCTGTAATGATCAGATTATCAAGTGTTTAACGCTTAACAAAGACGTCATGTGGATAAAACGCTCATTTTGTGGACTACTTTATCACCCAATTTGAGTAGTTCCATAAGTGGCTGAATCTTAACACATTTGACGCCTCATGACTCGTCTCTTTCGCTCCCCTCGCCCAATTGAACAAAGCCCTGGTAAACTGGCAGTCCGGATTGTCCTTTTCCTGGTTTGGCTGTCGTGTACACCGGGATTTGGTCAATCTGCCGACCTGATTCGCTTGTCTCAACTCCAGGAGAGCATCCAGGACGAAAAGGATCGTATCCAGGTCATCAACTTCTGGGCGACATGGTGCGGCCCTTGCATCAAGGAACTTCCCCTGTTCGAAAAACTGCACGCCGAACGCAAAGACGTCCGGGTCCGCCTCGTCAGCGTGGACTTGGACCTGGATCCCAACCCGGAGAAAGTCAGGAGCTTCGCTACGCGCAAGAAATTGAAGGCCGAAGTCCTTATTCTCGACGAACGGAATCCCAACGAATGGATCGAGAAGGTGGACAAAACATGGTCCGGTGCCATTCCGGCTACGCTGATTGTCAACAATCGCAACGGCAAGCGTAAATTTGTCGAACGTGCTCTCCAGGAAGGAGAGCTTGAAAAATTGATCGCAGAAATTCAGTAGATAAACGTGTCGAACCTATGAAAGCTCTATTCACTTTTTGTGCCTGCCTCATCGTTCTCGTTGCCGCTGCACCCATCAAGAATGGTTACGAAATCGGGGATACCGTGGCGGATTTCCGGTTAAAGAATGTAGACGGAAAGATGATCGCACTCTCCGACTACAAGGACGCCAAGGGGGTTATCGTCATCTTTGACTGCAATACCTGCCCCTATTCCAAGGCCTACAACTCACGGATTATTGCCCTTCATGCCAAATATGCTGCGCAGGGATTCCCGGTGGTAACCATCAATCCCAACGACCCGACACAATCTCCTGGTGATTCTTTTGAGCGAATGGTCCAACAGGCCAAACAAAAGGGATATACTTTCCCCTACCTCGTGGATGAAAGCCAGGAAGTTTCCCGCGCCTTTGGTGCCACCAATACCCCGCATGTTTTCATCGTCCAGCGGATCAACAGGGAATTCAAAGTGGTTTACATCGGTGCCATCGATGACAGCGCCAAAGATGAATCAGCCACCAAGCGCAAATATGTGGAAGAAGCGATTGACGGGCTCTTGCAAGGCAAGCCGATTACCTCCACGCGCACCAAAGCGATTGGATGTACCATCAAATGGAAAAATGCCTGATTTCCGTTCGATCCTAGCGTGGCAGGGAGGCCAGGATGTCCTCTACAAATTCTCTTGAATTGCTCAGGCGCGGCACTTTATTCTGGCCCCCTAACTTTCCGCGCCTCTTCATCCAATCATAAAAGGTCCCTTCGGGAACACTATGGATTTTGGGTGCCACCAGGGCCAGGTCGTGGGCACGCTTGGCATCATAGTCCGAATTGATCTTGCGAAGCGAATCGTCCAGCACCAGGTTGAATTCATCCAGGCTGCGGGGAGGGGTATGAAACTCAATGACCCATTCGTGGCCGCCCCGTTTGTTTTGTTCGAGGTAAATAGGCGCTGCCGTGAAATTATTGATGACGCCTCCGGTGACCTCGCATGCACGGGTAATGGCTGCCTCCGCATTCTCAATAATGACCTCCTCACCAAAAGCATTGATGAAGTGCTTGGTCCGTCCTGAGATTTTGATCCGGTAGGGAGACTTGCTGGTAAATTTCACCGTGTCCCCGATATTATACCTCCAGAGGCCGGCATTGGTCGTGATGACCATGGCATAATTCTTACCCACCACCACTTCACTCAGCGGAATGGCGGCTGGATTCTCGTTCTCCAGTTCGTCGACCGGGATGAATTCATAGAATATCCCATAATCCAGCATCAGCAACATCTCCTCGGAATTGCGACGATCCTGGATCCCAAAAAATCCTTCACTGGCATTGTAGGTCTCCCAGTATTGCATCTTGTCCGAAGGAATCAGGGACTTGAACAAGGCGCGGTAAGGTGAAAAGGCCACGGCCCCGTGGAAGAACACCTCCAGGTTGGGCCAGATTTCGGGAATACTCTTCTTCTCCATCTCCATCACGCGCTGAAGCAGGAGCACGGTCCAGGTGGGGACGCCGGCCAGGTGCGTGACGTCTACGTGCACCGTTTCACGGGCGAGACGCTCGATCTTCTCTTCCCAGTTACTCATCAGCGCCACTTCCAGGCTGGGCGTGCGGATAAGTTGCGCCCAAATAGGGAGATTCTGCATCAACACGGCCGACACATCACCGTAGTAGGATGATGCGGAGGGATCCAGCTCATTGATTTGGTGACTACCCCCAAGGGCCAGTCCCCGGCCGGAAAAGATACGTGTCTCCGGATTGTTGTTGACGTAAATGCAATACAGGTCTTTGCCCGCCTTAAAGTGACATTCTTCCAGCGACTCCGTTGAAATCGGGATGAATTTGCTCCTCGCATTGGTGGTCCCCGATGAACGGGAAAACCACTTGATCTCGGTCGGCCATAAAATATTCTGCTCTCCCTTCATCATCCGTTCGATGTACGGGAAGATGCGCTCGTAGGTGTGGATAGGCACCTGCCGGGCGAAATCATCATAATTGACGATTTCATCGAAACCATATCTGCGTCCGAATTCCGTCGGCCGGGCGGTCACCAAAAGCCGTTGCAGCAGTTCTTGCTGGACATCATCGGGATACTTCATGAAAAGCTCCATCTGATGGATGCGCTTCTTCATGACCCAGGTCAGAATGGAGTTGATGATCTGCATGCCGATTAATCGCCAAAAATAACCCGCCGCTGTCGTCTGCGCAAAACAGCACTCCAAAGGGGTATTTGGGTGAAAAATCCTACCTTGGAAAGACCAAAATCAACCCTGCGTGTATGACTCTTCACGACTACCTTGATTTCGTTAAGCAACGAAACGGCCACGAGCCGGAATTCTTACAGGCCGTAGATGAAGTCATTCAGTCCGTCTACCCTGTCCTGGAGCGTCACGCGGAGTATCGAAAACTCAAGCTCTTTGAGCGTATGACCGAGCCCGAAAGGCTCATTTCATTTCGCGTCAACTGGATCGACGACAAAGGGGAAGTGCAGGTCAACCGGGGATACCGCGTGCAAATGAACAGCGCCATCGGTCCCTACAAAGGCGGGTTGCGATTCCATCCCTCCGTCAACCAGAGCGTGCTGAAATTCCTCGCCTTCGAACAGATCTTCAAGAATGCGCTCACCGGCGTCCCCATGGGCGGAGGAAAGGGCGGCAGCGATTTCGATCCAAAGGGAAAGAGTGAAAATGAAATCATGCGCTTTTGCCATGCCTTCATGGGAGAACTTGCGCGCCATATTGATCATCGCACCGATGTGCCCGCAGGGGATATTGGCGTAGGCGGCAGAGAAATCGGCTACCTGTTCGGCGCTTACAAGAAATTCAAGAATGAATTCTCCGGGGTGCTCACCGGCAAAGGTATTGGTTGGGGTGGCAGTCTCATTCGGACTGAAGCGACCGGGTATGGCCTCATCTACTTTGCCGAAAACATGCTTCAGGCAGCAGGCACCTCGATCCATGGCAAGACATGCCTGGTCTCAGGATCCGGCAACGTGTCGCAGTATGCCATTGAAAAGATTCTCCACCTGGGAGGGAAAGCGGTAACCGCATCGGATTCCAATGGCTTCATTTATGATCCGGCAGGAATCACAGAAGAAAAACTTGAGTTCATCAAGGACCTCAAGAACAATCGCCGCGGGCGCATCAAAGAGTATGCGGATAAATACAAAACCGCTACTTACCAGGATACACCTCCTGGAGCAGACAGCAACCCGCTCTGGGCGATCAAGGCGGACTGCGCATTCCCGTGTGCGACCCAAAACGAAGTAGGTGCGGAAGACTGCAACCGGATGGTTCGAAATGGCGTGAAACTCCTGGCTGAAGGAGCCAATATGCCCACCACTCCCGAGGGGATCAATATCCTTATCGACAATGGTGTCATGTATGCACCCGGAAAGGCATCCAATGCGGGGGGCGTGGCGACCTCGGGACTCGAGATGACCCAAAACTATATGGGAACCAACTGGAGCAGCGGAGAGGTGGATGAAAAACTGCAGCACATCATGCGCAACATCCATGAGATTTCACTCGCCGCGGCCAAAGAGTATGGGAAGCCCGGCAACTATATGGTCGGTGCCAACATCGCCGGCTTCGTCAAAGTAGCCAAGGCCATGCAGGCGCAGGGCGTCATTTAACAGCCAGTCCCGCCTTCATCACTTGAGAAATCCCATCCCGATAGGACGTCGGTTGAAGGTTAAATGCCTTCTGGAACTTTGAGCTGTCAAAGAAATAATCTTCCTCGAACTGGTACATCATTTCGACAAACTCCTTCAACACCGGGACGAACAATCCCAGGACCCGAACCCCCAACTTGGGCACCCGCTGAAGCCCATACGGCCGACCCACCGCTTCACACGCCATACGCACGAGGTCCTCACCGGTTATTCGCTCATGGCTGCTTAAAGCATGCCATACCTGGTTGTAGGCAGAAGGAGTATTGCCCAACACCGCAACCGCGTGCCCGGCGTCCGGTGTATAGGTAAACGTATGCACCGCTTTGGGATTTCCAATCCATTGAGGCTTATTGCCCTTAAGCAAAGGCTCCACGACGGTGGAGTAAATAAGACTCAGGGGAACCTGCGGGCCGTAGAAATCGGCACCCCTTACAATCATGGCCTGTAGGTTACCCGCCTTAACTTCATCCATAAGGTCCGTAGCTATCCGGGCCCTAACCTCGCCTTTGCGACTGCAGGGATTGTACGGGGTCTCCTCCGTCATGACTCCGCGGACCAACCCATACGCATAGACGTTATCGAAGAAGACAAGTTTGCTCCCTGCCGACTTGCATGCATCGATGACATGACGCATGATTCGGGGCCATTCATCCTGCCACACCCGGTGATCGTACTTTAGTCCAGCCACCAGGTAAGTGACCTCACTCCCTTCCACCGCCTTGCGAACTTCCTCTGCGTTCAGCAGATCGGCCCGCATTACTTCATCGGTCGCGTTGACAGGCGCCGGATTCCGGCTGACCTGACGCACCTTGTCCGTCAAACCAGCAAGGTGTTTCGATAACTCGCGAGCGATGGCCCCGTTCGCCCCCAGAATAGTCTGCATCACATATCCGTTTTCACTGTCTTGCCGGTCACCACCTGGGGCAGCGCCTTGGCTTTTTCATTAATCGGCACCACCCGTTCCTGGATGATCTTCTCCAGCTGACTGGCGGCTTGCTGTCCTTCCTGCGCCAGTTCCGTGGTACGGCTCAACTGGGGAGCTGTCGGGCGTGCCGTGGCTTCATCGATCGCCCCAAACAAGGAGGACACTTCTTCTCTTAGTCGCGGACGCTGGCGGTAATTCATGTTCGGCGGCGGTCTGCGCAACACGTCATCCTGGAATTCCTTGATCACCTTGACGGCATCGTCAATCTGCGTCTTCACCGAAGGATCTACACCGGAGTTTTCGCCGGCCGTCTGGATACGCTGCTTCAATTCTCCCAACTGACGGACCACCTGATCAGAAGTATTGATGAGACGGTTCACCTGCGAGAGCTGGTCACGAAGCGCAAGGGACGTCTCCGACTTCACACGATAGTCCTCTTCAGTCATCTGGATGCGTGGGTCGCCTCGCACCGTGATGGTGGTCTCGCCCGTCTGGCCGTTGGCCGTCAATTTCGCCGTGTACGTCCCTGGAGGAACGAGGGGACGTCCGGCTCCTCCAAATCTTCCGCGGCGGCCCGTGGCAGGTCCTGCGGCGCGCTCGCCCTCATCGTACCGCAAATCCCATACGATGCGGTTTACGCCGGCCGTGGCGGTAGTGTCACGCAAGCTTCGAACTTTCTTTCCTTTGGCATCCAGGATTTCGACCGTCAGCGGACCTTTCAGCGGGTTTTGAAGGTAGAAATTGAGGTAGGCTCCAAAAGTCGGGTTGGGTGCGGCGTATCCCCGATCGCCTTGTTCTTCAATCATGGTATAGTACTTCCACAACGTGGCCATCTTGGTCGGGAATACCGTCAGCTCTTTTCCTGAGGCCGTCATATACTCCTCCAGGGCGCGGGCATCATCCAGGATCCATATCCCGCGTCCGTGCGTGGCAACGACCAGGTCATGCTCGCGCTTTTGCACGCGCAAATCTCGGACCGATACCGGCGGGAGGTTATTATTAATCTTAGTCCAGGTCTTACCCTTGTCCCAGGAACCGAATACGCCGTGCTCCATGCCGCAAAAGAGCAGGTTGGGATTGTGCGGACTTTGACGCACAACATACACCCAATCCTCCGGCAGGCCATTGCTGATCGTTGTCCATGTTTTTCCGAAGTCGGTTGTCATGTAGGCGTGCGCCTTGTAATCATCCAACCGGTGGTTATCAACGGCGACGAAGGCTGTTCCCGCATCGTGTTCAGAGGCGTGAATTTTCGAAACCCATCCAAATGCCGGGAACCCGGGAATGGTCACTTTGGTCCAGCTCTTACCGCCATCCTGGGTCAACTGCACATTCCCATCATCGGTTCCGCACCAGATAACATCTCTCTTCACCGGCGATTCGGCTATGGTAAGGATCGTGCAATGAAACTCTGCAGCGGTATTGTCCTGGTAGATGGCTCCACCCGATGACTTCTGCTTGGACTTGTCGTTGGTAGTCAGGTCAGGTGAAATCTCCTCCCAGGTATAGCCTTTATCACGGCTGCGAAACAGCACGTTACCGGCGGTGTACACGGTGTTTGGATCATGCGGAGAAATCAGGATTGGCGTATCCCAGTTGAACCGGTACTTGTGGAACTCCATTCCATCTCCGGCTGAGCCAATCTTGTTGGGGTAAGGGTGTATGGTACGGGTATTCCCTGTCTTCGTGTCTACATGAAAGATCACGCCACCCTGGAGGTTGGCGAACACTTCATTTTCCTTTCCGGGAATGGGTACGGCGTAGTAACCGTCACCACCGGCGATCTGAATCCAATCCCGTTTCATAATGCCGATCCGATGCAGGGAATTGCTCGGACCCGTCCAGGTGCCGTTATCCTGCAAGCCCCCATAGAGGTAGTAAGGATCGCGGTCGTCAACCCAGAGCTGATAGAACTGCGACAGTTCAACATTGTTGATGGCATCAAATGTCTTGAACCCGTCATACGAAATACGGAAACCACCATCGTCTCCGTTGAGCACGCGATTGGAGTTCTTGGGATCAATCCAAAGCCCCTGGTTGTCGCCGTGCTGTCCTTGTGCAATCGGGAAAAACGTCCGCCCGCCGTCGGTGGATTTGCTCAGCCCGCCCGACAATGTATACAGGTGGTCCGGGTTGTTCGGATCGACTTTAACGTCACTGTAATAGAAAGGACGGAAATTGAGATTACGGTCCTTATTGACCACGCGCCAGGTTTCACCGCGGTCATCGGACCGGAACAAGGTTCCCTCCTCCTTGAACTCGGTGATGAGGTAGACGATATTGGGCTGGCTCTGCGCAATGGACACCCCGATGCGAGCCATCGGCTTATCGGGCAGGCCATTTTTGTGAGAAATCTTCACCCAGGTTTTGCCTCCATTGGTTGACTTGTAAAGTCCCGTCTTCTCCCCGCTGTCATCAAAGCGCCAGGGTTTCCGGCGGAACGTCCACATGCCTGCATAGAGAATCCTCGGATTGTTCCACTCGATGGCAATGTCCGAACACCCGGTGTTCTCGTCGATGTACAATACCTTTTCCCATGTCTTCCCTCCGTCGGTGGTGCGGAATACTCCGCGGTCGGCATTGGGTCCCCACTCACGTCCCATGGCGCATACGCAAGCTTCATCGGGGTTGAGCGGGTTTACCGCAATCCGCTTAATGCGATCGGTCTTTTCAAGGCCGAGGTGTGCCCACGTCTTGCCGCCGTCGGTGGAGCGGTAAACTCCGTAACCGTAACCCACGCTATTGCGCGGGTCGCCCTCACCAGTACCGACCCACAGCACCTCGGGATCGGAAGGCGCCACGGCGATCGTACCGATGGAGTAGGCGCGCTGCCCTTCGAATATGGGCGTCATCGTAACTCCGCCATTGGTGGTCTTGAAAATTCCGCCATCTGCTCCGGCCACATAGAAGGTGGTGGGATCGCCCGGTACGCCCGCGATATCCGTAACACGACCGCCCATATTGGCAGGCCCGATGGCCCTCCACTTCAGGTTTTGCAGTCCCTTGTCGGGTGGCAATAGTTGAGCGCTGGCCGCTGCGATGTGCACGACCAACGCCAGGGAGAGAATGATGCGCTTCATGGATTTTGGTGGATTGATCTTCCTGTTAGTTAGGCAACACCGCCCAAAAAACAAAAGGTATTGGAAGTCCTCCGCGCTTTTGTTCCATCAGCGGCTTCTGTCCTCTTTTTGGACGAACTTTGCCGGAATTCTACCGAACAAATTCCCATCTTTCGCCCCGCTGCATGGCTTCCACCGATCTACGACTAGAAACTAATCTCCGCCAGATCCTGGGAATGGCCATGCCCATTTCGCTGGCCCTGCTTGTTCCCCAAATCAACTTCATCACCAACAATATCTTCCTGGGAGGGCTGGGCGAACGCGAACTGGCGTGTGCGGGAATAACCGGGGTTTACTACCTCATTTTCGCGGTAGTCGGTAACGGTCTCAACAATGGTCTCCAGGCCCTCATTGCCCGGCGTGCAGGGCAAAATCTACCCAAGGAGATCGGCCGGCTATTCTTTCATGGGATATGGATTGCCCTTGTCATTGCGTTCCTGGGTATTCTGATCACCTATACCCTCGCCCCCGTCATCCTTCGGGCGACCCTGGAAGATCCCGTCATGGCCGAAATGGCCATCGACTTCCTCTTGCTCCGTGTGTGGGGTCTGCCTTTTCTTTACCTCTACATCATGCGCAATGCGCTGCTGGTAGGCACCAACCAGACGCGGTTCCTGGTCTGGGGAACTCTCGCCGAGGCCATCGTCAACATCGTGCTCGACTATGGTCTCATTTACGGGCACTTCGGTTTGCCTGCCCTTGGGTTCAACGGTGCCGCTTATGCCTCGATCATTGCAGAAGCTTCGGGGTTACTGGTCATTTATTTCGTCATTCACCTCAAGGGTCTTCACCGGCAATTTGCATTCTTCGACAAACCCTTGCTGAACGTCGGCACCTTCCGGTTGATCCTGGTTCAATCCGCTCCCTTGATTCTCCAATTCGCAATCAGCATCATTTCCTGGGAGTACTTCTACATTTTGGTTGAACATCATGGCCCGCGGTCCCTGGCTATCTCCAACATCATGCGGAATATTTTTGGAGTAGCCGGCATTTTCTCCTGGGCATTTGCCGCCACGACCAATACCATGGTGAGCAACCTCATCGGCCAGGGACGAACAGAAGAGGTGATGCCGCTGATCTATCGCATTGCCCGCGTGAGTTTATCATTCTCCGCGATCATTGTCGTCCTGCTCAATCTTTTTCCTTCGGTTTTACTTTCCTTCTACGGGCAAGACCAGGCATTCATCGAAGAGGCGCTGCCCGTCATGCGTGTGGTCTCCGCGGCCTTATTGATGATGGCCTTCTCCGTGGTCTGGCTGAATGCTGTGACCGGCACAGGCAATACGGTTGTCAATCTCACCATCGAGATCATCACCATCTTCCTCTACTGCGTGTACGTGTACTTTACCCTGGAGTACTTTGACTTGCCCATCACCTGGGGCTGGATGAGCGAATGGGTCTACTGGCTGAGCATGTTCTCCATGGCCTTCTTCTATCTCCGCTCCGGACGATGGAAGGGCAAGGTTATCTGAGGGTCACCGGTTCAGTAGGAAATAGTCATGAAGCACCCGGGCCACTTCGGCGATGGCCCTTTCGCGCTCCGGAAGCGGTTTCTCTGACGATTTGGTAAAAATCGAAATCACGAGATGCCCCGCATCACCTGGTAGGGTAATGATGCCCACGTCGTTGGCCGTCATCCCGATCGTCCCCGTCTTATGCATCACCACGGTATTGGGCGGCAAGGCGCCCTTCAGGCGGGTGAGCCCGGTTTCACATCGCGCCATGATATCCAACAGGAGCGCTTTGGTCTCCGGCTTAAGAATAGGTTGCCCATAGAGTTTCAACAGGAGATCCGACATGGCCTCCGGCGTGGAGGTGTCCTTCACATCCGCATCGAAAGCCCTGGAGCTCAAGGCCATCATCTCGGGTTTCAGTACTTTTTCAAGACTGTCGAAACGCTGGGATGACCAAGGCTGACGGGGATCCATGGCGATACCCAGCCAGTCCGAAATCAGGTAAGCCGTTGGCCGGTCAACGGAAAGACCTGTTATCCCCAGCCGGCGCATGCACGCATTCACCTGCGAAGGTCCGCCTGCCAGGCGAAGGCAGATGTCCGTAGCACTGTTGTCGCTGATCAGGAGCATCAACTCGAGCAGGCTTCGAACAGAAAGAGCAAGACCGGGCTTTAGTGCTCCCGGCCAATTAAACCGTTCCGCAATCATGCCGCTTCCCGGGTGCATGTCGCTCCGGGTCACCTCCACCAACTGATCTAATGTATACATACCGCTATCCACCCGGGAAAGCAGTTGAATCGCAATCGGTATTTTATAAGTGCTTGCCATGGGAAACCGCACCCCGCCATGTTGGGAGAATCGCTTCCCGGTTTCCACATGGATGGCTGCCACCCCGAGCACTCCTCCGCTGATCAGAGAAAGTCGGCTCACTTCCTGTTCGACACGCTGCCTGGACAGGTCGGGCGCCGGAGGTGTTGTACTCTTTTTCTGCGCGAGCACAACCGTGCCCAGAAACATCAGCCCGATGAAGGTAATCCGTGATTTCATCTGTTTGCGTTGATTATACCTCGGAAGTTAAACCAAAAGCACCAGAAAAAATCACGGGGCAGTGACTTCTCTTTGCTAACTTTGAGGTACTAATATCCCATGTCCATCCAGCGACGATTTACATCTGAAGAACTCGAACGGATCAAATCCGCGGTGCACAAGGCGGAAGAGAAGATCTCCGGCGAGATTGTTCCCGTGTTTGTGGAACGCAGCGGTTTCTATACTATCGCCAACTACCGTGGGGGAATCCTGCTTGCGGGCTTTACGTTCATCGCCATCATCTTGTTTGATCGTTACGTTCCGTCCCTGGCCATCCTCGACCCCATGCTCATTTTCATGGTCGTGGCCACCTCAGGAATTATGGGCGGCATCATCACGCATGCCGTTCCCTTTATCAAGCGCCGCCTGATCAGCCGTGCTCATCTTGACCAGGCTACCCGGAAACGGGCAGAAACGGCCTTCCTGGAAGAAGAAGTGTTCAATACCCGGCAGCGCACCGGAATCCTGATTTTTATTTCCTTCTTCGAACACGAAGTGATGGTTCTTGCCGACCGCGGCATCAGCAAGGTGGTGGACCAAAAAGAATGGGATGCGATGGTTCAGCACATCATTGAAAAAGTCCGGATGGGCCAGATCACTGAAGGCATTGAAGATGCTATTCACCGCTGTGGCGAGATTCTTTATGAAAAGGGATTCCTGAAAACCGCGGATGACATCAATGAATTGCGCGATGATCTTCGCACGGATGAATAATTCCATTCCTGCTTCCGGTATGCGAACCGCCCTGTTGTTCCTCGCTGTTTTTTCTATTCCCTTTCTTGCCCGGGCTCAACGCGACATCCCCGAACTGGCTAACCACCGGGTTCATGATGATGCGAGCCTGCTAGCTCCTGCCACGGTAAGCTATCTCGAACAGTCATTGCGCGCTTTTGAAGATTCCACCTCCAACCAGATAGCCATTCTCATTGTCCCTACGCTCGAGGGAGAAAGCATCGACCAATTCGGAATCCGTGTGGCCGATGCCTGGAAACTGGGGTCCAAAGACAGGGACAACGGGGTGATCCTTTTGGTGGCCGTGGAGGAAAGAAAAATGCGCATTGAGGTGGGGCAGGGACTGGAGGGTCCGCTTCCGGATGCCATCTGCAACCGGATCATCCGGAATGAAATGGCACCGGCTTTCCGCCGGCAAGATTATGACGGAGGCGTTGTCGCCTCGATCGATGCCATCCGCAAAGCCATCAAGGGAGAATACCGGGGGACCGGAACACGCCAATCGAAACGGCAACGGACGCCCGCGGTATTCATTATACTGCTCCTGATCATCGTGCTGATCATGAGAAGTCGTGGAAATCGTGGGGGCGGCAGCGGATGGTCTTCCGGCCGCGGATGGTATTATGGCGGAGGCGGACGTGGTTGGGGAGGCGGTGGCGGCGGCTTTGGCGGATTCTCGGGCGGAGGCGGAAGCTTTGGAGGCGGAGGCAGCAGCGGCAGTTGGTAGAACACCGATTGCGGTTAGGGAAATGACTCCTTACCCCGTATTTTTGGGCCTTTCATTCCCGTCCTCATGAAGAAAGACAAGATCATTTTCGACCTCATTGAAAAAGAGAAGCAGCGCCAGCAGCACGGTATTGAACTTATAGCCTCTGAGAACTTTGTCTCCACCCAGGTGATGAAGGCCCAAGGCACCGTTCTCACCAACAAGTATGCGGAGGGTCTGCCGGGCAAGCGGTATTACGGAGGCTGCGAAGTCGTCGATGAAATTGAACAGCTGGCCATCGATCGGGTGAAAAAGTTGTTTGGCGCCAGCTGGGCCAACGTGCAGCCGCATTCCGGGGCGCAAGCCAACGCGGCCGTCATGCTCGCCTGCCTGAAGCCGGGCGACAAGATCCTGGGCTTTGATCTTTCCCACGGCGGGCACCTCACCCACGGCTCACCGGTCAACTTTTCAGGTAAACTTTATCAGCCGGTCTTTTATGGCGTGGAAGAAAGCACCGGGCTTATCGATTTCGACAACGTGATCGAAATCGCCAAACGTGAGAAACCCAAAATGATCATCTGCGGCGCCAGTGCCTACAGCCGCGATTGGGACTATAAGAAACTGCGCGAGGCGGCCGATGCCGTAGGAGCGCTCCTGCTTGCCGACATCTCCCACCCTGCCGGATTGATCGCTCGTGGGCTTCTCAACGACCCCATGAAGCATTGTCACATCATCACCACCACTACGCACAAGACTCTCCGGGGTCCGCGCGGAGGGTTGATCATGATTGGGGCCAATTTTGACAACCCGTGGGGGCTCAAGACACCGAAGGGCGAAATCAGGAAGATGTCTTCCATCCTCGACTCCGGCGTATTCCCGGGTACGCAGGGCGGACCGCTTGAGCACGTCATTGCCGCTAAAGCCGTAGCGTTTGAAGAAGCGCTCAGTGATGAATATATGGATTACATCGTCCAGGTGGCCAAGAATGCCAAGGCCATGGCGAACGCCTTCGTGAAGAAAGGCTACAAGATCATCTCCGGTGGAACCGACAATCACCTCATGCTGATCGACCTGCGCTCCAAGAACCTGACGGGCAAGATTGCCGAGGAATCGTTGATCAAGGCCGACATCACGATCAACAAGAATATGGTGCCTTTTGATACGCAGTCTCCCATGGTGACCTCCGGGATGCGCATCGGCACACCCGCCGTGACCACCCGCGGCCTGAAAGAAAAGGATGTCATTAAGGTGGTCGACTTCATCGACCTGGCGCTTCAGAGGCCCCAGGACGAGAAGCACCTGAAAGCCGTGAAGCGGTCGGTCAATGCCTTCATGAAGAAGTTTCCCCTGTACGCCTGAAGTATCCGGCCCAATGAATTATGAGTGAGGAAAAAGAAATGTCGTTCCTGGATCACCTGGAAGAACTCCGGTGGCACCTCATTCGTTCGGCGATTGCCATCATGATCTTCATGATCCTGGCCTTCATTTATGCCCCCTGGATTTTCACGAACGTCATTTTTGCACCGGCAAACATCGACTTTCCAACCTTCCGCTGGTTGTGTGAACTCGGTGAATTTACGGGTGCGCAAGAGGCCCTTTGCGTAAAGCCCTTTGATTTCAAGATTCAAAGCCGGTACATGACCGGACAGTTCACCATGCAGTTCCTGGCCGCGTTTGTCATTGGCTTCATTGTTTCGTTCCCCTATGTCTTTTGGGAGATCTGGCGCTTTGTCAAACCCGGCCTTCACACCAACGAGATGAGAAATTCGCGGGGAGCCGTGTTCGCCGTCTCTACCCTGTTTCTCCTGGGCGTATTGTTCGGCTATTTCGTGCTCGTCCCGCTGATGACCTGGTTTTTCTCCTCGTACCAGATTGCTCCTCAAATCGTAAACGAGTTCGATATTACTTCATTCGTCAGCACTTTCATCGCCCTCGTTTTTGGAAGTGGCCTGCTCTTTCAGCTCCCAGTGGTCGTCTACTTCCTGACCAAGATCGGGCTGCTCACGCCTGCCTTCATGCGCACCTATCGCAAGCATGCCTATGTGGTGATCCTGATCATCGGTGCTATCGTGACTCCCCCGGATCCGCTGAGCCAGATGCTCATCTCCATGCCGTTGTTTCTGCTCTATGAAATCAGTATTTTCATCTCGGCCAACGTGATGCGAAGGAAGCGCAAGGAGGAAGAACGGCTGGCTCAATCCGATGAATTAACCGCATGATGCAAACCATAGCCATAGGAGCCGATCACGCCGGATTCTCGCTCAAGGAAAAACTCAAGAAGTGGCTGGAATCAAGTGGACATCGCGTCCATGATTACGGAACCTACAGCGAGGAGTCTGTCGACTACCCCGATTTCGCCCACCCGGTTGCTGCGGCAGTCGAGCGCAAGGAATTTGACCTGGGCCTTTTGGTCTGCGGAAGCGGCAATGGGGTGGCCATGGCCGCCAACAAGCATGCGGGAATCCGTGCGGCCATCTGCTGGAATGAAGACCTTGCTGCGCTGGCACGCGAGCACAACGACGCCAACATTCTCTGTCTGTCCGCACGATTCATCCCCTATGAGGAAGCTGAGCGCATCCTCGATCGTTTTCTGAGTTCCAGTTTCGAAGGCGGTCGTCATGCCCGCCGTGTTGACAAAATAGGCTGCTAACGGAGTCGGTAGAGATTCCCTTCTTTCTGGTAGCGCTGCCTGATGGCCGGAAGACGCTCCAAGACCGCTTCCATTCGATTTTCCTTGTCCACGATCACTTCCGGGGCATCCTCCTCAAAGGCACGGCTCATCCGGATGACATGCTCGTAATATTCCGGGTGCTCAAAATACTGACGCGACAATTCCCAATCATAAAATCCGCCGCCGAGCGAATTGTGCTGATATAAGCCCGGGTCTTCGCCCACCACCATCACCCGCTTCCCGCGTATCTCCCCGTCCAACTCCGATGGTCGTACGAACATGCCCGAATAATCCACACCAGGAATCCAGTCCTTCCGGACAGAAATCCCTGTGGCCACCACCCCGACGATCAGGAACCAAAGCATGAACTCCGCAATTTGCTTTCGGCGAATCAACAGGAGGTAGTGGCTGATAAAGTAAGCGAGGGGAGGCAGGAAGATGATGAACGAGTGAGGTGCAATTCCCGGCTCGAACCAGACCACCACAGCCGACAACAGCAGCCAGACGAACAATACCTGGAAGATTTGTGATTGGTATTTGGTGAAACGGGCTTCACGCGTCAGCATGAAAAGGGAGAGCAGAAAATAGAGGAACGGAAATATTCCTACCCAGGCCAGTGTGCGCAGGCTGACCAGCCATGAACTGGCCTGCCTGACGTTCGCGACATAGAAGTTTTGCCACAACTCAATTGTGTTGCCATAGTAATAATAGAGCGTGAATACGATCCCATGCGCCAGTCCAAATCCAAGAAGAACCAGAAAGATTTTCCGCAGTGAGGTGCGGGCAAACAGGATAAGAACAAGAATCGCTCCTGGAAGAAAGATGAGATAAGACAATACAATCAGCGAGGCCAAACCGATGAAGAGACCGAGGCCAAGCGTAATGGTGTCCCGGTCAATTCTGAACTCGATCTCCTTGAAAATATTATTCAAGGCAAACAACAAGAGCGTCGAGGCAAACAATTCGGGAGTAGGTGAAAGCAAGTCAAAAGAAAGGAAACAGAGCAACCCGAAGATGAGCGAGGGTACGTATGTGTTTTCGTTGTAGGCCCGGTTCTGAATGAGCAGCAATGCAAAGTAGGCCGCCTGGAAGAAAAGGACGAATAAAGCCAGCAGGTGGCGGGCCACCAGCGAACGGCCAAACAGGAAGTCAAGCACTCCGTCGAATACGGCCATGAGCGGCGGGGTGCGGTCCACCAGATCGACGTAAAGTATTTTATTGCCCACCCGCTCACCCACCACCATGTCGCGCAGCTCCTGCAGGGTGAGATCGGGGCTCTCCACCAAAATGGGCAAGCCCGCCAGGATCATGAGCACGAGAAGTGCCAGGAGACGATAGGGGTCATTGATCCTGAAATAGCGAAGCACGGGCAGAAATTCAGCCGCAAATAACCAAAAAAATACGAGGCATCGTCCCTGCCTGACAACCCCGGGCCCGGTTTTGCTATCTTTACACCATGACCGGAACCGTTCGCCAACAGAAATTTGGCCGCCTGATACAGAAGGAGCTCAGTGACATTTTCCAACGCGACCAGCGTGGGGTGCTCGGCAATACCTTCATCACCATCGTGGAGGTCCGAATGAGTCCGGACCTGAGCCTGGCCAAAGTGTACATCAGTATGATGCTGGCCAAGGACAAGAAAGCGATCCTGGAGAAGCTGGACCAACACAAGAAAGAAATTCGTAAAGCCCTGGGCGATCGCATCCGCAACCAGGCCAGGATCATTCCTGAACTCGCCTTCCTGATTGACGAGGTGGAGGAAAAGGCCCAGCGCATGGATGATCTGCTCAAGAGTTTACACATTCCTCCGGCATCGTCCACCGAGGAGTAATGTCGTCATGAACCTCTCTTTGTTCATAGCCCGGCGTTACTTCCTCTCCCGCCGAAAGAAAAATTTCATCAACGTCATCTCCGGTCTGTCCATGCTGGGCGTTGCCTTTGCCACGGCTGCCCTGATCATCGTATTATCCGTTTTCAACGGGCTGGAAGTTTTGCTCCGGTCGCTGTACACGTCGTTCGATCCAGAGCTGAAGATTGAGGCCGCGCAGGGAAAAACATTTACCGTGACCGATGAGTGGTTGGAGGAAGTCGGGCAGATTCCCGGGGTGAAAACCGTAACCGAAGTGATCGAAGACTATGCCTATGTCCGCTACCGCGATGCCGCGATGGTGGTGACCGTCAAGGGAGTAAGCGAAAACTTCATCGACCAGCGGCGCCTGGACAAACACCTGGTGGAGGGTGAACTTGTTCTTTCCCGCGACAGCATTCCCTTCGCCATCATGGGGCGCGGCGTGCGTTATACCCTGTCGGCCGAAGTGGAAGACGATACCCGGGCTTTGCGGATGTACTACATCAATGATTCACGGCCGGGGGCCCTAAGCAGCGCATCGCTTTATACACAAAAAAGCATCCGACCGGGCGGCGTTTTCTCCATTGAAAAGAACTATGATGAGAATTACATTTTTGTACCCCTCCCATTCGCGCAGGAACTCTTCCGGTCGGGCAACCAGCGTACTTCCGTGGAAGTTCAGACAGAAGGGTTACAAACAGCCGAAGTAAAGGAGGCACTTCAGAAACATTTGGGCAGCGGATACCAGATCCTGACCAATGAAGAGCAACACAAGGATCTTTACCGGCTCCTGCGTATCGAGAAGCTATTCACTTTTCTCTCGCTTTCGTTGCTGCTGCTGATCGCTTCCATCAATATCTTCTTTTCACTGATGATGCTTTCCATCGACAAGAAGAAAGATATCAGCATACTCGCCTCGCTTGGCGCTACCCAGGCCCTGATCCGTAACATCTTCCTGGCCGAAGGGGCACTCATCTCCTTCATCGGGGCCGTGGCCGGCCTGATCCTGGGGGGTGTCTTGTGCTACCTCCAGGACACCATCGGGCTGGTGGGCATGGGGATGGAAAATGCTATTGTCGCCAACTACCCGGTCGACATACGGCCCCTCGATTTCCTGCTTACCATAGTAGTCATTATCGTCGTCTCCGCCCTGGTCTCCTTCAGGCCCGCCGTCCTGGCCTCCAGAGCGTATTCCCTGAGTGAATTGTAGGTCGATATTGATCACAATTCCCTAACCACGTAAGGGTGAATTGATTATATTGCAATTCTGCTTTTTCCGAAACTCTGCCCGAACGGCTTTGGGCGTCGCTTTTGGAAAAGCAGACACTCCAGATAAGCCCAAATTGAGGCCAGTATGAAGGTTTCGGCATCACAGCCATTTCAACTGATCTACTCGCTGTACCAGCACGAGTACCTGGGCTATATTTTCGAATCCTTTATTGTCAAGCTTGACGAGAAAGGCAAGCTGACCTATCAACATCAGAATATTTCCTCCAAGAACGCCAGAGAGTTTGCCAAGGGCCTCGACGATCGCGACTACGAGCTCATCGACCTTATGGACCAGATGAACCAGGACGCGGTGCTGCGCAAATTCTCACGTAAAGTCATGAAGCCCGATGAGTTTTTCAACCGGGTCTACAAGAAGGACAAAGGAGAAGAGCGCCTCCTCCAGGAAGAAATCGATGCCTACATGGAAAAGAGGCGAGCAACCATCCTCGAAAAACTCAAGGGCAAACGGCTCTATGAAATGGGGAATGACGGTGAACCGACCTGGCGCAAACTGGAAGTCATGGATCAGCGTGCCCGGATCCATTTCTATTTTCGGCGCACCCAGGAAAGCACGACCTACTACCCGGTGATTACCCATGAAGACAAGCCGCTGAACCTTCCCACCCCGAACGCGTACATGGTCTGCCGGAATCCGGCCTGGATGGTCGTAGAAGGAAAGCTCTACGGCTTCGACAAACCCATTGATGGAAAGAAGCTTCAGCCTTTCCTCAGCAAGAAAACCATCGTCATTCCCAAGAACCTGGAGGATAATTACTACAAGAATTTCATCACCACGCTGGTCGCTTCATTTGAGGACATTGATGTCGAGGGTTTCCAAATACAGAAAACGACTTACGAGCCCCATCCATTACTGACCATCTCCGAACTTCCGGCCAACGGGCAGAAAGAAGGACCCAACTTGTTTGGAGAAACGGCACCCGACGCAGTGGCCAGTGATGAGGCTGGAAAGATTGTTTTCGACTTGTCATTCAAATACGGCAAGCATCGCTTTCGGGGAGGAGATGCCGAACCCGTGAGCGTCATGCTCGAGCAGCAGAACCAGGACTACATTTTCCACCGCATCAAGCGGGACACGGAATCGGAGAAGAAATTCGCCAACACACTAATCAAGCTGGGGTTGCCCCTGGGCGGAAACTTCCGCACTTCCGTCGACAAGGCTCATGCCTTCTCATGGATCAACGAAAACCGGGTCAACCTGCTCAACTTCGGCTTTGAAGTAAGTCAGCCTGACAACCGCGACAAGAAATATTTCGTTGGGAAGGCGGTCATCGAACTGGAGGTGCGTGAAAGCATCGATTGGTTTGACATTCATGCCCGTATCCGCTTCGGCGAATATGAGATCAGCTTCAAGGAACTTCGAAAGATCATTCTCAAGAAGAAGGTAGAATTCAAATTGCCCAACGGAGAGATCGCCATTATTCCCGAAGCCTGGCTCACCAAGTACAGCGACCTCTTTGCCCTCAGCGAGACGCATGGAAAGAATGAGAAACCCGTGCTTCGCAAATATCATGTCAACCTGGTCAAGGATCTCCAGGACAGCAACCTGGCCAAGGTCCATATCAGCGACCGGCTACGGAATCTCGAGAACTTCACCGGCATCCGCGACTACCCGCTGCCCCAGGGATTCCAGGGGCAATTGCGTCCCTATCAAAAGGCGGGATACAACTGGCTCCGTTTCCTCAACGAGTTCAATCTCGGCGGCTGCCTGGCCGACGACATGGGCTTGGGTAAGACCGTCCAAACCCTTGCCCTGCTCGAGTCTGAAAAAGAAAAAGGCAATACCGGGACCTCCCTCCTGATCATGCCGACGTCCCTCATTTATAACTGGGAGATGGAAGCTGCCAAATTCACACCCGGCCTTCGAATTCTCACCTACACCGGCACCAACCGCAACAAGAACATCCAGCAATTCGGGCAATATGATGTCGTGCTGACCTCCTATGGTATTACCCGGCTGGATATCGACCTGCTGCAACAGTTTACGTTCAACTATATCATCCTGGACGAATCGCAGGTCATCAAGAACCCTTCGTCGAACATTGCCAAAGCGGTTTTGCAACTCAAATCCCGGCACAAGCTTACCCTGACCGGTACGCCCCTGGAAAACACCACGCTGGATTTGTGGTCGCAAATGACCTTCATCAACCCCGGCCTCCTGGGTGGCCAGACCTACTTCAAGAATGAATTCCAGGTGCCCATTGAAAAGCAAAAAGATGAACTGAAAACCAAGAAGCTCAACGCCATCATCAAGCCTTTCATTCTTCGTCGCCTCAAATCGCAAGTGGCCACCGACCTGCCGGAGAAAGTGGAGAATATTTATTACACCAAGCTCTCCACGGCGCAGGCTGAGAAATATGAAGAAGCGAAAGCCTATTACAGGGGTAAAATTCTGGATCACATCGAAAAGGAGGGCATCAACAATTCGAGAATGACCATTCTCGAAGGTTTGACCAAGTTGAGGCAATTGTCCAACCATCCCCGGATGGTGGATGGGCACTACAAAGGCGATTCCGGAAAACTGGAGGACGTCTCCCACATGCTGGAAAACGCGTTGCTGGAGGGACACAAGCTGCTCATCTTTAGCCAGTTTGTGAAGCACCTGGAAATTGTCAAAGAACTGCTCGCCTCCCGGAAGATCGAATATGCCTACCTCGACGGTTCAAGCATGGATCGTAAAGACCAGGTGGAACGCTTCAACAAGGATCCCAACCTCAAGATCTTCCTGATCTCCATCAAAGCGGGCGGACTGGGCCTGAACCTAACCCAGGCCGACTATGTCTTCATCCTCGATCCCTGGTGGAATCCGGCCGTTGAGCAACAAGCCATCGACAGGGCTCACCGCATCGGGCAAAAGAAAAAGGTCTTCACCTACAAATTCATTACCCGGGACACCGTGGAGGAAAAAATCCTCCACCTGCAAAAGCACAAGCTCAAGCTTTCCGAAAATCTCATCTCCACCGAGGAGAGCATTGTGAAGATGCTGACCCGCGAAGACATCGAAATGATGCTCAACTAAAGGTTCATTGCCTTTGTTGCGGCCCGAATTGCTAATTTTACCCGCCTTCCCCATTTCATGAAAGACAAAGTAGTCATCATCACCGGTGGTTCCTCAGGTATCGGCAAAGCATTGGCCGAAGCCTTTGGCCGTCGCGGATCCCGTCTGCTCATCACGGGCAGAAATGCCGCCGATTTGTCGGCTGTCGTTGATGAACTTCGGAAGCAGGGTATTGACATTCACGGCTTCAGTGCCGATGTCAGTCGCGAGGAAGATAACCGTCAGATGGCCGCTGAGGCGGTGCGCCTCTTCGGCCGGATTGATATCCTGATCAATAATGCAGGCATTACCATGCGCGCCCTTTTTGAAGACGTCGACCTGGACGTGGTTCGGAAAGTCATGGATATCAATTTCTACGGGGTGCTGTACGCCACCAAGCATTGTCTTCCGGAGATCATGAAGAACAAAGGTTCCGTAATCGGCATTTCTTCCATCGCCGGTTATCGGGGCCTTCCCGCGCGCACAGGTTATTCAGCCTCGAAGTTTGCCCTCAACGGATTCCTCGAGGTTCTTCGCACCGAAATGCTGAAGAAAGGCGTGCATGTGCTCACGGCCTGCCCGGGATTCACGGCCTCCAACATCCGCAAGAGGTCGCTGACCAAAGACGGGGAGGCTCAAGGCGATTCTCCCCGCGATGAAAGCAAGATGATGTCGGCCGAGGAATGCGCCGAACATATTTATCGTGCCACCGTACGACGAAAGAAAATTCTCATTCTCACTGCCCAGGGAAAATTCACGGTGTTTCTGAACAAGTGGTTCCCCGGGCTGACGGACAGACTGGTTTACAACGTCATGGCCAAAGAGGCCAATAGTCCATTAAAGTAGCTCCGGCATACGCGTCAAGCAGGGAACAACCCTACTTCCGCTTGAGCACAATCTGCTCGGCCTGCTTGGCCACCACCTGGGTGTAGAAATCGCGAAGAGGTACATACTCTTCGTGCGAAAACAGGGGCTTGTTGATAATCAGCTGGCTGGTTACGGAGATCATGTTGCCCGTCTGGCTGATGTTATAAACATAGCGGCCACTATTGGCCGGAAGAACCCAGGCTTTCGGCTGAGGCATTTCTTCGGTGACCCAGCCTTCCGGCAGTGTGATCCTGACCATATAAAGCCGGTCTTCGGGGCTGCCGTAGTCCACCGGGTAAGCACGATTCTGAGACTGGAAAGGATTCTCGTCCAACCGCTGGATAAAGATGGGATTGATATACATTTTGTCGCCAGCCAATTGAATATGCTCGTCCAATTTGACCTGATACGTTTCCTTGACCGATTCGGAAAGCTTCTCCAGATTCTCAAATTCCGCTGATGCAATTTCCCACTGGTACGTCGAGGCGACATCCTTGACGTATTCGTCCTTACCCTTCGTGAAGTAACTCTTGCGAACCTTCTGGGCAAAATAGCTGTCGTGAGAAAAGGCCGCTTTTCCCGAAAGCTTGCCATCATCCGCAAGCTGGAAGTCTAGGGTTGCCGATGTTTTTGTCTTCGAGGGTGTCAATCCAATCCAGCCGGGCTTTTCCGGCGATATCATGAACCCATCGCCATTGATGCATCGGAGCGGCAATACGTTCATGGGCAAGGTGCGGTCGGTGGCATCCAGCAGGAAAGTCTTCCCATCCAGGTCCACTGCGGCTATCACATAGTTGAATTGGGAGGAAACCGGCGTCTCCCGGCGGACAAATCCGTGATCCCGGGTACTCACCAATACCGGGCTGGCCTGCAGGCCGGCCTTCTGAAGCATGGATACCAGCATGAGGTTGATCTCGGCTGAACTCCCCTTCTTGGTGGTCAATGTCTGACGCAAATTGCCATCAGAGAATTTCCGGTACTGCCCATCCCACTCCACATTGCTCTTGACCCAATGGTAGATCGCGCCTACTTTTTCACGGTTGTCCGTCTTGCCGGCCACCAGGGCTTCCGTCTCATCTTTCAGGAAACCCGACCCCCTGACAACGCCACCAAACGTTTCCATTTTAAGAAAGTCTTTATTCAGGTCTTCCCAGGAGTCATTGAAGGTCTGCAATTCCTGGCCTGGCAACTTGACCAGGCTCAGTTCATAGTTAATCCTGGAAATATAGTTGCGGTAGGTCGTCATATACGGCTCTGACTTGAATGCCGGCACATTCTGGATAACCAGCCGGTTATAGTTTTCAGAGTAATCAACACGATCCTCGACGGCGGTGGTCCTGGCACTACCCGTCTGAACGCGTGTCCGGATATTGAATGCCTTGTACTCCGATTTATTCTCGTTGATGGTTACCGGGAGATAACCCTGCACAAACTTCTTGTAGGTAAAATATTCCGGTATCCGGGAGCGGTATTCACTCCAGACCGTGGGAATGGTGGTTTGAAAATCCCAATCCTGAAAATTGTAAATGAAAGGAGAGTTGATCTTATACGTGATCTCCACCACGCTCCCCACCTTTACATTGGGCAGCGCCAATTTCACGAGGGTGAGATTCTGATCCGCGATCTCCTTAAACATGGCATCATTCTTCATCTTCGTCTCCACCACCTTATTTCCTTCCAGGTTGTAGGTCACCGCCTTTACGGATGACAAATCCTCATCTGTGCCTCCGTCCCGGTAGAGCGGAATGGTCATATTCCCCCATTCCAACCCGTCCTTAGTCAAAATCTTGACGCGCCTGATCCTCTCAAAGCGGATCAGAAAGGCATCGTTCGCATAGTCGATTACCGATTCACCATAATCGGCAAGCACCACAGCAGCAGCCGAACTATCCTTGGGATATACCGTCATCCGCATTTGCTCGTCGGGGATATCCCCAAACTTGATGGGGGGCTTTTGCCCATATACGGCCATGGAGACAATCATGAAGCAGATGAGGAGGTAACAACGTATCATAATTTGGAACTTTGGATTTTGCTGATGATTACATGAATTCCTCATCATTCAATAGTTGGACGGAGGAAAACTGAAAGTAGCAAAAAAGTATTGCAACTTCCAGCCGAAGGTAAGTTTCTCTACTTTTGTTGACCTTTTCGTATTGTCAAAAGTCAAGACACTCTACTTCTGCCAGAGCTGCGGCCATGAATCGGCCAAGTGGATGGGTAAGTGCCCTTCGTGCGGCACGTGGAATTCGTTTGTCGAAGAAGTGGTGGCCAAGGCAGAACCTCCCATGGCGTGGAAATCCGATACACGAACGAAGTCGGTCCAGCCCAAGACGCTCTCTGAAATCCATTCCGGCCAGGAAATGCGCCTTCCCACCGGCGACCAGGAACTGGATCGGGTACTGGGTGGCGGCATCGTTCCCGGCTCGCTCGTCCTGATTGGCGGTGAGCCCGGCATCGGCAAGTCCACCCTGATGCTCCAGATCGGCCTGGCGCTTCGTCAACTCAAGGTGCTCTATGTTTCCGGCGAAGAGAGTGAGCAACAGATCAAAATGCGCGCCCAGCGGCTGGGCGTACATCTCGACTCCCGGAATTTCTTTACGCTGACTGAAACCAACACGCAGAACATTTTCCTTTCGGCGGAATCACTGGGACCGCAATTGCTCATCATCGACTCCATCCAGACGCTCTATTCCCCGGTGCTCGACAGCACGCCCGGGAGCATCGGGCAGGTACGCCAGTGTGCGGGAGAGATGATGAAGTATGCGAAAGAGACCCATACCCCGGTTTTCCTCGTAGGACACATTACCAAAGACGGATCGCTCGCCGGGCCCAAGGTGCTTGAACATATGGTGGATACCGTCCTGCAATTTGAAGGAGACCAGCATCTATCCTACCGCATTTTGCGGACGACCAAAAACCGGTTTGGATCCACCGCCGAAATCGGCATCTATGAGATGCTGGGCACCGGGTTGCGGCAGGTAAACAATCCTTCGGAAATCCTGATCTCCCAAAAAGAAGAGGCCAGCAGCGGAACAACCATCGGGGCTACCCTGGAGGGCAACCGGCCTCTCCTTATAGAAGTGCAGTCCCTGGTGAGCCCGGCCTCTTATGGCACGCCACAACGAACTCCCACGGGTTACGATCAAAAGCGACTCAACATGCTTCTGGCCGTACTGGAAAAGCGATGCGGCTTCCGCATGAGCACGCAGGATGTTTTTCTCAATATGGCGGGCGGACTGCGTGTCGAAGATCCGGCCATCGACCTGGCCATCTGCATTTCCATTGTCTCCAGCCTGGAGGAAATCGCCGTGTCCGACAAAAAGTGCTTTGCTGCCGAAATCGGGCTGGGTGGTGAACTCAGGGCCGTGAACCGGGTCGAACAGCGTATCTCGGAAGCGGAAAAACTGGGGTTTGAAGAAATCTACGTGTCGCGCTTCAGTAAGAAATCTTCCGATGGCCGGCAGAAAATAAAGGTCAAGAGTTTCGGAAAACTCACCGAGGTGCTGCAAGATCTCTTTGGTTGATTCCGCGGCCCTGCAATCCCCCGGTGTGAATCATCAAGACCGTTGTTGCGCGGGGTATCTCACCGCTCCGGATCAATTCGAAAACTCCATACAGCGTCTTCCCGGTATACATCGGATCCAGCGGAAGACGGTTCAATCGTTCCTGAGCATCCATAAACTTCCAAAGCGCTTCCGTGGCCTTTGCATAGCCCCCGAAATCAAATCTCGTCTCTATTCTCCATGAGGCCTTGACTACGCTGATGAGCTTGCCCTCAACTTCCTCTCTCAGGAACGTTCCATTCTTCAGCACGGAAAAGCCTATGGCTTGCTGATCCTCTCTCAACGCCTGCAGTATTCCGGCCATGGTCCCGCCGGTTCCAACCGGAAGGCACAGGATGTCAAATTCGGTTTCCTGGATGAGCCTCTCTCCCCATTCGTGACAGCCTTGAACAGCCAGTTCATTCGTTCCTCCTTCCGGAAGGAAGTAAAACTTTCCAAACTGTGACTGCATCCTCGACAAGAAGTCAGCGGTCGCCTTTTCACGGTAGTCCGAACGGGAAACGTATTCGAGCGTCATGCCGTGATCGATGGCGAACTGAAGCGTGGGGTTCAAGGGCCAGGTCTCCTCGCCGCGGATGATTCCGATCGACTTCCATCCGAGCGCGTGTGCCGCGGCGGCGACCGCATAGATATGATTGGAGTAAGCACCGCCCACGGTGAGCAACGTATCATGACCCAGTGCCTGGGCCCTGAGTAAGTTGTGCTTCAATTTCCACCACTTGTTCCCCGACACCTGCGGATGATTCCGATCTTCCCGGCGCACCAACAAGCGCACGCCGGCGGCCTCGAGAAAATCTGCTTCGAGCTCCTGCGTGGGCGGTGAGGAGTACGAAATCAGGCCGTAATCGTTAGTCACTGCTAATTTTTTTAGTATCTTGCGGGATGCCCGATGATGAATATATAAAAGGCCGCGGCGCACAGATCAAGCCTGCCAATCGCTTTATGCAGGCTGAACTTGTCACTGAACACCCCGAGGGTTTGGACGAAGGTTCGATTGGAAATCCTCAAACGCAAGTCTACGAGGAAAAGCCCCGCAAGATTATCAACAAAGTAGACAGTCCGGACCTGGGGATGGATTACTCCATGAATCCTTACCAGGGCTGTGAACATGGCTGCGTGTACTGCTACGCGCGCAACACGCATGAGTATTATGGCTTCAGCGCAGGGCTTGACTTTGAAACGCGCATTGTTGCCAAGACAAATGCGGCCCGGGCGCTTGAAAAACAACTGCTGGATCCCTCCTGGAGGGTCTCGCCAATCATGTTGTCGGGCAATACCGACTGTTACCAGCCGCTGGAACGTCGTCTGAAAATTACCCGTCAAATGCTGGAAGTACTTTCCCGGTTTCGTCATCCGGTTGGAATCATTACCAAAAACAGCCTGATTACCCGGGATATCGACATTCTCAAGGACCTCGCGGCCGACCGGCTGGTCAGCGTGATGATTTCAGTTACCACCCTGGATGAAGATCTCCGGCGGGTAATGGAACCTCGGACGTCTACAGCCATGCGGCGTTTTGAAACCGTTCAGCAACTGGCGAGCGCGGGAATTCCGGTCGGCATCATGACAGCCCCCATTATTCCCGGCCTCAATCATCATGAAATTCCGGAGCTCATCCGCCTTGGAGCGGAACATGGAGCGCTGACCGCTGGCATGACCGTTGTGCGCCTTAATGGCTCCATTGCCAGGATATTCGAGGATTGGCTTCGCAAGAACTTCCCCGACCGATTCAACAAGGTATGGAACCAGATTGCTTCCCTTCATGGTGGAAGCGTAAGCGATTCCCGATTTGGGCGACGGATGGCCGGGGAGGGCAACGAAGCTGATATCATTCACCAGCTCTACCGGACCGCCAAACGGAAGTACTTTGACGGAAGCAAGATGCCGGCCATGGACATCACCCGCTTTCGGAGGGGTGGCACTCTTAGCTTGTTTTAGCCGTTTTGGGTACATTTGTCTCCCCATGAGACGCCTTGCCGCTATCGGAATGCTGGTCCTTCATCTCAGTCTTTTTACCGAGATGAATGAACTGATGCGGCTTCCCCTCCTGGTCGAGCACTTTATGGAACACCAGGCGATGGTTCCTGAAATGTCGTTCTTTCAGTTCCTGGCTATGCATTACAAAACGGATGTAGCCCACGACTCGACCGATATGGAACTCCCCTTCAAGAGTTGTGATCATTCCGTGGCCTCTCCCACGTTTACCTTCCCGCAACAGGAATTTGAATTGATCACCGCTTTCACTTCGGCCACCCTGCAATTTCCCTCCCACTACAACTCGTTCATTCCGTCAACCGGTTTGAATGAGATCTTCCAGCCTCCGCGCATCGCC
Source organism: Cyclobacteriaceae bacterium (assembly GCA_016787605.1). Lineage (GTDB taxonomy): Bacteria > Bacteroidota > Bacteroidia > Cytophagales > Cyclobacteriaceae > ELB16-189. Next base: position 64,239 of record JAEUUE010000075.1, on the reverse strand, counting down.
TGATAAGTCAGCTTTGCTTGACTGCATGCACGATGTTTCATCGTGTGCGCTTTCCTATCTTTTTAACCCTGAAGTAATCTTATGCTGGATAAGATCATATCCTTTTCCATTCGAAACAAGCTGGTCATCGGCTTACTGACCGTTGGCTTGATCCTGTGGGGACTCAACGCTTTGCGTCATCTTCCCATCGACGCTGTGCCCGACATTACTAACAACCAGGTTCAGGTCATCACGGTTGCCCCGTCTCAGTCCGCACTCGATATCGAACGCCTGGTGACTTTTCCCGTGGAGCAGAACGTGGCTACCATTCCTGGTATCCACGAGGTCAGGTCATTCTCCAGGTTTGGATTGTCTGTGGTGACCATCGTATTTGAAGACGACATCGACGTATACTGGGCCCGCCAGCAGGTGAACGAGCGCCTGGTCGAAATTCAAAACCAGATCCCTCCGGGCGTTGGGGAACCCAAACTGGCGCCCATCACCACCGGCCTGGGAGAAATCTATCAGTATGTCATTCATCCTCTTCCAGGTTATGAAGACAAGTACACATCAATGGAACTTCGGACCATCCAGGATTGGATCGTCCGTCGGCAATTGCTGGGCACGCCCGGGGTGGCGGATGTGAGCAGCTATGGCGGCTACCTCAAACAATATGAAATCGCCATCAACTCCGACAAGCTGCTGAGCTTTGGCCTGAGCGTCACCGACATTTTCGTCGCCCTGGAAAAAAACAACCAGAACACGGGTGGCGCTTACATTGACAAGAAACCCAACGCCTATTTCATTCGGTCGGAAGGCTTGGTGGGAAGCCTCCGCGACCTGGAAATGATTGTTCTGAAGGTCACCGCATCCGGCACCCCGGTTTTCCTTCGCGATGTGGCCGTGATTCAGATGGGCCACGCCATTCGCTATGGGGCCATGACACGCAACACCGACGGCGAAGTGACAGGCGCCGTGGTGATGATGCTGAAAGGAGCTAACTCCTCCGAGGTAATCAAAAATGTCAAGGACCGAATCGAACACATCAAGAGCAATCTCCCGGAAGGCGTGACGATTGATCCCTTCCTGGACCGGACCAAATTGGTGAATAAAGCCATCAGTACGGTCACCCGCAACCTCGCGGAGGGAGCCTTGATTGTCATTTTCATCCTCGTCATACTTTTGGGCAATCTGCGCGCCGGCCTGATTGTATCCAGTGTGATTCCCTTGTCGATGCTCTTTGCCATCGGCATGATGAATCAATTCGGTGTTTCCGGAAACCTGATGAGCCTGGGGGCCATCGACTTTGGTCTCATTGTGGACGGGGCCGTAATTATTGTGGAGGCCACCATGCATTACCTCGGTGTGCGACGCCTGGGATCTGTCCTCAGCCAGAAAGAGATGGACAAAGAAGTATTCCAGTCGGCCAGTAAGATCATGAACAGTGCGGCCTTTGGCGAGATGATCATTCTTATCGTGTACCTTCCCATCCTTACCCTGGTCGGTGTGGAAGGAAAGATGTTCCGCCCCATGGCCCAGACGGTAGCGTTTGCCATTCTTGGCGCCTTCCTGCTGTCGCTCACCTATGTGCCCATGATGAGCGCCGCCTTCCTGGGAAAAAAGATCCGCCATGATCTGAACATCTCCGACCGCATCATTCGCTTCATCCACCTCAGCTATGATCCTGTCATACGCTATGCCTTACATCATCGGGTTAAAGTGGTCATCGTGGCCACCCTGCTTTTCCTGGCTAGCCTGGCCCTTTTCTTTACCCTCGGGGCGGAATTCATTCCTACGTTGGATGAAGGGGATTTTGCGGTCGAAACCCGCATTCTTACCGGGAGCAGCCTCTCCGAATCCGTGGAAACAGTCTCCCAGGCGAGTGCCATTATCCTCGCGGAATTCCCGGACGAGGTGCGCGAAGTCATCGGCAAAATCGGGTCCTCTGAAATTCCCATCGACCCCATGCCATTGGAAGCGTCTGACATGATTATCGTTCTCAAGGACAAGCATGAATGGAAGAAGGCCAATAGCCGAGATGAGTTGGCGGAACGGATGGCAGAAAAGCTGAGTGTGCTGGCCGGCGTGAGTTTCGGATTCCAACAACCTATCCAGATGCGATTCAACGAACTCATGACGGGTGCCCGCCAGGATATCGTGATCAAAGTCTATGGGGAAAACCTCGAACAGCTCACAAGCTATGCCAATAAGATTGGAAAAATTGTGAGTACTGTGGAGGGAGCGAAGGACCTCTATGTGGAAAAGGTCACCGGTTTGCCCCAGATTCTCGTTCACATCAAACGTGATCAGCTGGCTCCCTATGGACTCGACGTGGCCACCGTCAACCAGGCGATCAACATGGCCTTCGCCGGTCAGAGCGCCGGTGTAGTCTATGAAAACGAGCGCCGGTTTGATCTCGTTGTCCGGTTGGAAAAGGAGCAACGAAAAACGATTGATGACCTGCGTGAACTCTTCATCACCGCTCCCGATGGCAAGCAGGTTCCGCTCTTCCAGGTGGCCGATGTCAAGCTGCAGGTTGGTCCCAACCAGATTCAGCGCGACGATGCCAAACGCCGCATTACGATCGGCTTCAATGTCCGGGGCCGCGATATTCAGAGTATCGTAGATGAGGTGCAGGCCAAAATAGGCCGAGAAATCCACTTTCTTCCGGGGTATTATCCTACCTACGGAGGGGCCTTCAAAAACCTGGAAGAAGCTCGCGCGCGATTGATGGTGGCCGTCCCCGCCGCGCTGCTTCTCATCTTTGTGTTGCTCTTCTTCACCTTCCAGTCCATCAAGCAGGGGCTGATCATTTACACGGCGATCCCCCTGTCGGCCATCGGCGGAATCATTGCCCTTTGGATGCGCCAGATGCCATTCAGCGTTTCCGCAGGGGTCGGATTCATCGCCCTCTTTGGCGTGGCGGTGCTCAATGGGATCGTGCTCATTGCTGAATTCAATCACCTGAAACAAGAGGGAGAAACAGATCTCATGACCTTGCTGATCAAGGGTACCACGACACGTCTTCGTCCGGTACTCATCACTGCGGCAGTCGCCTCCCTGGGTTTCTTGCCTATGGCCCTGTCTCAGGGAGAAGGCGCGGAAGTGCAGCGGCCGCTCGCCACTGTCGTCATCGGCGGATTGGCCACGGCCACTCTGCTTACTCTCGTGGTTTTGCCTTGCCTGTACTACATCGTCGAAAACAACACCTCAAAAGAAGAATAGCCATGATGCGGATCTATCCATCGATCATGAAACTCACCGGCACGGCCGTCATCCTGGTCATGCTGCTGTGGACATCTCCTGCCCGTTCACAAGCGCGGATCGTATCCCTTGACGAGGCGATTCGAACAGCGGTTGAACAGAATCCCCGGCTGAGGGCAAATGCCTCGGAAACCGAAGCCGCCACGCACCTGAAGCGCACCGCGGTAGACATTCCAAAACTTCAGGCCATGTGGATGTCCGGGCAATACAACAGTCTCAATAAAGACAACAACCTGACCATCACGCAAAACCTTCCGTTCCCGACAGTCTTCACCAGCCAATCCAGGCTCGGCGAATTGCGGGTGGAGAGCAGTCGCTTCCGGGAAGCCGCGTCGCGGAATGAACTCATCTACCAGGTGAAACTGGTCTACCAAGCTCTGCAATTCCTCATGGCGCGCGAAAAACTCCTTCGGAGCCAGGACAGTCTGTTCGCCGAGCTTGTCCGAACCACCACACTGCAGCTGGCGACCGGTGAGGGCACCCTCCTGCAAAAGACATCAGCCGAAACCCGGTACAATGAAATCAAGAACCAGATGGTGCAAAACCTCGCCGATCAGCTGACTTTCCGTGCGCAACTGAGAGTGCTGATGAACACTCCCGATGAAGTCAGCTTTCCCACTGGTGATTTTCAGCCCATGACTACATCTCTCGTCGATGATGTAGGACAAGTTTCCGACAATCCCATGCTCGCCTATCAGCAGTCGCTGAGTTCAGTGGCGCAGCAAGAAAAACGTGTGGAGGCAAATCGCGTGTTGCCGGACCTGACCCTTGGATATTTCAATCAAAGCCTCATTGGCTTTCAAACCCAGCCCGATGGCACCGACCGTCTTTTCTCTGCCGACGACCGGTTCACCGGGTTCATGGTTGGACTGGCCATCCCCGTTTGGTTTGTGTCACCGGCCGCCCGGGTAAAGGCGGCGGGAGCCCGTAGCGAATCAGCCCGGTACCAGGCAGAGTCCATGGAAAAACAACTGCAGGGAGAATGGCGCCAGGCGGTGCAGCAGTTCGAGAAAAACAACAGTAGTCTCAGCTATTATACCCGGTCTGCACTACCCAACGCGCAACTGCTGCTGCGTCAGTCCACCGCAGCCTTTCGCGCAGGTGATATCGGGCAGGCCGATTTCCGGCTGAATGTCCAGCAAGCCTTGTCCATCCAGGAGACTTATCTTCAGACAGTATTCGACTACAACAAAAGCATCCTCATGCTGGAATTCCTGGCCGGCACTTACTCCAAAAATTGACCCCTCATGAAATCACTATTCACTATTGCCTTCTTTGTGGTGCTGGCCTCCTGCGGATCCGATGCCACCCGTGAAAACTCCAACCCGCTGGAGGAACTTTCCGGCGACAGCGTATTTGTTTCGCCGCAGCAGCAAAAGGCGTCCGGTATTCAGTTGGGAAAGATCGAAATGCGATCGCTCAGCGGAGGAATCCCTGTGACCGGGATGCTTGATGTTCCCCCTCAAAACCTTGTCAACATTACGGCACCCCTGGGCGGTTTCCTCCGTTCCACCTCCCTCCTTCAGGGCATGCGCATTACCAAGGGTCAGGTATTGGCCGTCATTGAGAATCCTGAATACATCCAGTTGCAGCAGGATTTTCTCGATACCCGCAGCCAGGTCACTTACCTCGAGCAGGAATACCAGCGACAGGAAAAGCTTTCCGTTGAGAATGTAAACTCTCAAAAGACGCTTCAACGATCGTTGGCAGACCTTGAAAGCATGAAGGCCAGAAGGAGTGGCCTGGCCGCAAAACTCCGCATGCTCGGCCTGGATCCCGACCAATTGAAGCCGGAGGAAATACGATCCACCATCGAACTCCGATCAACCATCAATGGATTCGTGACACGGGTCAACAGTGCCGTGGGGGCCTTCATTGATCCCACGGAAGTAATGTTCACCATTGTCGACACCGACCACCTGCATGCAGAACTGACCTGCTTTGAGAGGGATATTCCCCGAATACACATTGGTCAGAAAGTCCGCTTTCAATTGGCCCACGAAGCGACCGAACGTACTGCGTCCATCTTCCTGGTCGGTCGCGAAATCACCCGGGATCGCACGGTCCGGGTTCATGCACACCTCGACAAGGAAGACCGGGACCTCATGCCGGGAATGTTCCTAAAGGCCATCATTCAAACCGGCTCGGCCAATGTCCCTTCGCTGCCCGAGGAAGCGGTCCTTAACTTCGAGGATAAAGAAGTCATTTTTGTGCAGGCGGGAGAAAGCGTCTACCGGATGGTAGAGGTCACCACGGGCATGCGTGAAAATGGATTTGTTGAGGTCATTGTGCCTTCCGACATCAAGCCTGAGCAAGATGGCATCGTTATCCGCAATGCCTACAAGCTGCTTTCAAAACTAAAAAGCAGTGAAGGGGAAGAATAAGCCTTAGCTTACCTTTGCGGGATGATTACCCTGATCGCCGGCAGCCTGGCGCTGAGTGTGCTGCATGCGCTCATTCCCAACCACTGGCTTCCCATCCTTGCCATAGGCAAAAAAGAGAACTGGTCCCTTGGACAGGTCACGCGCATCACGCTGCTGTCCGGGCTAGCTCATGCGGCCAGCACGGTACTGATCGGCATGCTTCTGGCGCTGGCCGGCTCACAGCTGGCTGGCCGGATTGAAAATTTTTCGCGCCTCATCGCTCCCGGCCTCCTGATCGCACTGGGCTTCTATTTCATCTATCAGCACAGCCGGCATCATCATTTCCATCTTCATGGGCATCCCGAACAGGCCTCGCATAGTCGAATCGTCTTTTCTCTTGCCCTGGCCATGTTCTTCTCCCCCTGTTTTGAAATCGAACCTTACTTCCTGGTTGCGGGAACCTATGGTTTCCTGTTCTCCGGCTTTATTGCCGTTCTCTACACCGTAGTTACCGTCACCGGCATGGTCGTCTGGGTGCGGATAACTTATCGGTCCGTGCTCCGCCTGAACTGGCATAGCCTCGAGCACAACGCTGGAATCATTACGGGGATTACACTGATCCTGACCGGAATCCTCTCCTATTTTATCCATTGACTACCACCGGAGCGGACGGCCGGATCAGGGAGGCGAGCCAAACACACAGAATCATGAGGCCCGCACTGGCCAGGAAAGGCAGGTGCAAGTCAAATTCATACAAGAATCCGCTCAGCGCCATCCCTGCTGCGCGCGCCACGGAACCAAACGACTGATTCACACCCAGCACTTGTCCTACTTCCCTGGCGTCGGCCGACTTGGAAAGCAGGGAGGTAATGGATGGCGTGATGCATCCGTTGGCCAGCGCGAGGAGTGCAAAGGCCAGCAACTCCCAGGGAATAAACGTGCTGGAGTCTACCCACGGAATCATGGCAAAGGCGATGAGTGAAAGAATGCTGCCCACCATCAGCAACCGAAATTCACCAAAATGTTTCACTGCTCTCCCCACCAGGCCGCCTTGCACCACCACCGTCAGCGCTCCGATAAAGGCGAACATGTAGCCCATCTGCACTTCCGTCAATCCGATCGATTCACGCCAGAAGAGCGAGGCGGCAATTTGCATGATCATGAAGGCCGTGATGAAGATGAAGTTGATCAGCAGCAGCTCCCGAATCACCGGTCGACGCAATTCCGCCAAAATCCCCGACACGATTCGGAAATTGAAAGTCACCTCTTTCTTGCGAACCGTCAGCGACTCCGGAAGATTAAAATAGGCAAGCAGCAGGTTGACCAGGCAAATGGCAGCAGCTCCGTAGCCCACCCAGTCCACATGGCCAACGCTAGACATGCTTTTCAGATAACCTCCTGCCGTGGGCCCGATGATGAATCCGAGGCCAAAGGCTGCGCCGATAAGTCCCATGGCTTTCGCCCGTTCTTCCGGCTTTGATACATCGGCGACATAGGCCTGTGCTACAGAAAGGTTCGCGGATCCAATCCCCGACAACGTGCGCGAAAGCAGCAGAATCCATAACGTTGTCGCCTGGGAAAAGATCAGGTAGGCGAGCGTCGTGAGAAAAACACTCCCCAAAATAATGGGCCTTCGCCCGTACCGATCGCTGAGGGATCCCCAAAATGGAGCAAACAGGAAGTTCATGATGGGGTAGCTCATCGCAATCAGCCCCACCTGGTAGTTGGCTGCACCCAGTTCCTTGGAGAAGATCGGCAGGATGGGAATAATAATGCCAAAACCCAGCATGTCGATAAAGATGGTGACGAAGATGACGACAATGGGTTTGCGCATAACAAACAACGAAGCGGCGAAGATCGAACTTCCCTGAACGGACACCAAACAAGTTTGCGTAATTTGCCCTGCAATCATGGACGACTTTCTCAACCGGATTACCCGCCCGGAAGTACAGGAATTCATCGTTTCCAACGAAAATACCGATGTACAGGCACTGCTGCTCTCTCGCCGCGAAATCCTGGGTCTTCCGCCATCCTGGATCGCCACTCAAATCCAGGGACGCCGGAAAGCCAAAGAAAAATTGCCCCTCTGGTATCGAACACCCGGTATCGTCTATCCCCCGAGTATTTCCCTGGAACAATGCTCGTCGGAACTGACCGCTAAATACAAACAGCAACTTGTCCACGGTCATCACGCGGCTGATCTTACCGGGGGTTTTGGTGTGGATGCCTTTTTTGTCAGCCAGTCGTTTCCCCAACTGGAATACATTGAACCGGAGCTCAGCCTTCTTGAGCTTGTGCGTCATAATCACTTGCGGCTGGGAGCCGATCACATAAGCTACCACGGACAAACAGCCGAAGATTTCCTGAAGAACAGCAAGGGGGCATTCGACCTGATCTATGTCGATCCCTCCCGCCGGCAGGGATCACGGAAGGTATATCGACTGGGAGACTGTACGCCCGATGTGGTCGCTTTGAAGACCGAACTGCTCCGGAAAGGTCTTCATTTGATGATTAAGGCCTCGCCTCTTCTTGACCTCAAGCAAGTGCAGCGGGAACTGGGCGTTATTGATCAGTTCATCGTGTTGTCAGTTGAAAATGAGGTCAAGGAGATTATCATTCACCTGAAACGTCATCCGGATAGACACCAACCTACCATTCACGCCGTCGAACTCAGCAAGACAGGCGAGCCCACGCCATTGGCCTTCACCTGGGAACAGGAAAAAACGGCCAAGAGCACCTATTCACCGCCACAAGCATTTTTGTACGAGCCTCATGCCGCGATTCTCAAATCAGGAGCGTTTAAATTGGTCGGTGAGCGATTCGAATTGGATAAACTGGGGCCCGACACCCATTTATATACATCCGAAGAACAGAAGCCGGAATTTCCCGGACGAATCTTCCGCGTCATTGAACACGTGACGCTTCATTCCCGTCTCCATGAGCAATTCGAAAACGGCTATGCAAATATTCTGACCCGCAATCATCCGTTGAGCGTGGAAGAAATCCTGCGAAAGACCGGGCTCCGGGAAGGCGGGCAACAATACCTGATTTGTACGCGTGCTGAAAAACCGATCGCTTTGCTCGCCGACCGGATTCGGTAACTAAGGAAAATAATAATCCATTGCCTTGTAGATGAGGGCGAAAACCACGGCAAGCGATCCATAGGACTTGATCACTTTGGCTCGGTTTTGAACATCCTCCCACCAAAGCATGGCCCAGGGCCGGAAAAGTCCGATCATCAGAAAAAGAAGGCAAGCGATCGTCAGGAAGAGGATCAGCAGTTTCACATTCTCCATAATCAAAGATACAAAAGCGGGCCCAGTACATCGCCGCTTGGATGCCGCCAACGCTCCGCCTACTTTTGCAGCCTTTGAAGGAACGTGAAGGCGGCTGATTTCCTGGCCCTTTATCAGTCCGACAGCCTGGTTCAAAACCTGGCTGAAGGGATTCGTGCGTCCGTTTCCAAACCCATTCGACTCAAAGGACTCTCCGGAAGCCTCGATGCCCTCCTTATCGCTGCCTTGCAGCGAAGCCTTCGGACGGTTCACCTTGTTATCCTGGAAGACAAAGACCAGGCAGCGGCGTTCTACAGTGATCTTCAGAGCCTCCTCGGTGACAAGGAAGTTTTCTTCTTTCCGATGTCCTATAAGAGGCCGTATGAATATGACGAAACAGAGAATGCGAATATTCTCATGCGGGCCGAGACGCTTAACAGTCTCAGTTTGCACGCGGGCGCTCAGCTGGTAGTCACCTATCCCGAAGCGCTCTCTGAAAAGGTGATAACCAAAACCGCCCTTCAGAAGAATACCCTGACCATTAAAGTAGGATCCTCGCTGAACCGGGAATTCCTGGAAGAGTTTCTCTTTACCTACGATTTTGAAAAAACAGACTTCGTCTATGAGGCGGGGCAATTCGCCATCCGCGGCGGGATCATTGATGTGTTCTCATTTGCCCACGATCTCCCCTATCGCATGGAGCTTTCGGGGGAAGAAGTCGACAGCATCCGGAGTTTTGACCCGGGATCCCAGCTTTCGGTTTCCACCGTGGAAACCATCAATCTTATGCCCAATGTACAATCGCGGCTGGAGAAGGAAGAACGACAATCCCTGATCACTTTTCTGCCTGACAATACGCGCATCTGGATCAAGGACACCCAGCGTACTGCCGATATCCTGAAAACCTGCTTTGACAAAGCGACGGCAAGCTTTGACCGCATTGTGCGCGATAGCGGAGCGCGACTGGCCCTGGAGCCACATCATTTGTTTGTCTCCGGCGAAGAATTCATCGGCGAGCTGGACGAACATGCAATCATTGAATTCGGCAGTCGCAGTTATTTCCCTCAAGCCCGCGCCATCGAATTCCGGTCTTCGCCCCAACCCGCCTTCAACAAGAATTTCGAACTCCTTGCCAAAAACCTGGTTGACCACCAGCTCCAGGGCTATGCCAATTTCATTGCCGCCGAACAGGCCCGGCAGTTAGATCGCCTGCGGGGTATCTTCGAGGAAATTCAACCTGATCTCAGGTTTCAGTCGCTCGACTTTCCCCTGTGTCGCGGATTTGTCGATCATAACCTCAAAATCGTTGGCTACACCGACCACCAGATTTTCGACCGGTACCATCGGCATAAGACCAAGGAGAAATTCACCAAATCCAAAGCGCTGACGTTTCGCGAACTCCAGGGTCTTCAGCCGGGTGATTTCGTGACACACATCGACTATGGCATAGGCAAGTTTGCCGGGCTCGAGAAAAAGGAAGTCAACGGTCGTCAGCAGGAAGCGGTTCGGCTGGTTTTTCGCGACAACGATTTGTTGTATGTCAGCGTCCATGCGCTGCATAAGATCTCCCGGTACACGGGTAAGGAAGGTGTCCCTCCGGTGATCAGCAAGCTGGGGACCGATGAGTGGGAGCATAAAAAAGCGAAGGTCAGGAAGCAGGTTAAGGACATTGCCCGTGACCTGATATCCCTCTACGCGAAGCGGAAGCAGGCGCCCGGTTTTGCCTTTTCCTCCGACAGTTTTCTTCAGGCTGAACTGGAGAGCTCCTTTATCTATGAAGACACTCCCGACCAGGCCAAGGCCACCGACGATGTCAAGCGCGACATGGAATCGCCCCACCCCATGGACCGCCTGGTTTGCGGAGATGTCGGGTTCGGCAAAACCGAGGTCGCTGTGAGGGCTGCCTTCAAGGCCACCGCTGATGGAAAGCAGGTTGCCGTATTGGTCCCCACTACGATCCTGGCCATGCAGCATTTCAGAACCTTCTCCGAACGGCTGGCCAATTTTCCGGTCAAGATCGCCTATGTCTCCCGGTTCAAGAGCGAAAAGGAAATCAAACAAATCCTTCACGATACGGAGCAAGGCACCATCAACATTCTTATCGGTACCCATCGGATTATCAGCAAAGACGTTTCCTTCAAGAATCTTGGCCTGCTGATCATCGATGAGGAGCAGAAGTTTGGCGTCAAGGCCAAAGACCGTCTCAAGGAACTCCGGGTGAGTATCGATGTGCTCACGCTCACCGCCACGCCCATTCCGCGAACGCTTCACTTCTCCCTGATGGGGGCCCGTGACCTCAGCATCATCGCTACTCCGCCACCCAACCGGCAACCCGTTACCACGGAGCTTCATACATTTAATGAAGAGATCATACGAGATGCTATTCGGGTAGAACTTCGGCGAGGCGGCCAGGTGTTCTTTGTTCACAACCGGATCAGCGACATCGAGAGCATTGCCAACACCATATATAAACTGGTCCCCGATGCCCGCATCGGTATCGCCCATGGTCAAATGGATGGCGATAAGCTTGAAAAAGTGATGGTGCGGTTTATCGAGGGAGAATACGACGTGCTCGTATCGACCAACATCATTGAATCCGGCCTGGATATACCAAACGCCAATACCATCATCATCAACCAGGCCCAACTCTTTGGATTGAGTGACCTCCATCAGATGCGTGGTCGTGTAGGGCGATCCAACAAGAAGGCATTCTGTTACCTTCTCACACCTCCTACTGCGGTGCTCTCGTCCGATTCCCGCAAACGATTGGCCGCCTTGGAAGAGTTTTCGGATCTCGGCGATGGTTTCAAGGTCGCCATGCGAGATCTTGATATACGCGGCGCCGGCAACTTACTCGGCGCTGAACAAAGCGGATTCATCAACGACCTGGGATTCGACACGTATCATAAAATCCTGGATGATGCGATCCAGGAACTAAAGGAGAGTGAGTTCAAGGAACTCTTTGCTGAGGAACTTTCTGAAAAGGCCAAGCAACTGGTGCCGGATTGCGTGATCGAAACCGATCTCGAAATCCTGATTCCGGAAACCTACGTACCCAGCACGCGGGAGCGTCTCCAGCTCTATGCCGCGCTGGATGATGTGCGGGAAGAAGAAGCGCTTCAGGTGTTCATGAACGGGCTTCGCGATCGGTTTGGCGCCATCCCTCCATCGGTGATGCAGTTGATCAATACCGTGCGTCTCCGGTGGAGTTGTGAGCGGCTGGGTTTTGAAAAAGTGTCCCTGAAAAACGGAAAAGTACGGGCCACCTTCATTGGGCAGGATAAATATTTTCGCTCCGCGGTCTTCGGCCGGGTCCTGGCCTTCATACAGTCACATCCGAAACAATGCCGACTCAAGGACCAGGTGGGCAAGCCCACCTTGATGATCGAAAACATCCCCAGTGTCGATGACGCTCTCCGGTTACTGGAGCCGTTGGCCCAGGAAATAGCATAAGAAAACCTTCAGCAATTCGATCATTAGGGCCGCAATAGTTCTGAACCTTTGCGCGTTATGGCGGAGTACGCCGGACCTGCACCAAGGATTCACCAAAAAAAGGCTACGCTTTGGAAAACACCGAATTATCTGTTTATATTAGCGGTTGCTTTAGTCTCTAACACCCGATACAATGAAGCGTATAAAGAGTGTTCTCGTTCTGGTTGGCTGCGTTCTTGTCATGGGATCGTGTTCACTGATAGGCAAGAAGAACTCGAAACCCACGGCCATCAATCCGGGACAGATGAGTACCGCAACGAATCTTCCTTATAATGATGAAGAAACCAGCGGATTCAAGGTTCCTGACTTCCAGGGCCAGCCCGATGCCCCCAATACCGTCTTTATCGAAGGCGGCCGTGCCATCATGGGCTCCTTTGAGGAGGATGTGATGTCCTATCGTGACAACATCGAAAGAACGGTCTCCGTGGCGTCTTTCTACATGGATGAGACTGAAATCGCCAATATTCACTGGCTCGAATACATGTTTTACCTGGCCAAGGATTCGACCCAGGAAGTATACCAGGCTGCCCTGCCGGATACCACCGTTTGGGTTGGAAAACTGGCCTTCAATGATCCCTATGTTGATCACTACCTCCGTTATCCGGGCTTCCGCTATTTCCCCGTGGTGGGTGTAAGCTGGAAACAGGCTACCAGCTACGCGAAGTGGCGTACCAATGCGGTCAACCAACAGTTACTCAAAGAATCCGGACAGGAGCTTCCTGAAGTTCCGGCCGGTGGTCGAATTCCCCTGGAGTCGGGTATTGTAATCCCGTCCTATCGCCTGCCCACAGAAGCCGAATGGGAATACGCGGCACAAGCGCTCGTAGGCACCCAATGGCTGGAAGAAATGCAGACGCACCAGCGCATTTATCCCTGGGATGGTCACGCTCTCCGCAATCCGTACGGTAAACAGATGGGCTTCTTCCTGGCGAACTTCAAGCGCGGCCGTGGTGACTATGCCGGTATTGCTGGTCGCCTCAACGATGGCGCGCTGATCACCTCGTATATCTATGAATTCCCCCCCAATGATTATGGTCTCTATAACATGGCGGGCAACGTGAGCGAGTGGGTCATGGATGTGTATCGTCCTCTCTCCTACCAGGATTTCGACGATCTCAACCCGATCCGTCGTGACGGCTTCCTCGACAATGCTGCCGGGAATACCCGCGACAATCTTTATAACAACATTGAAAAGGATCCCTCCGCATTCACCTCCCTGATTACCGATAAAGCTCGCGTATACAAAGGTGGCTCCTGGAAAGATGTCGCTTACTGGATGTCTCCGGGTACTCGCCGCTTTCTCGACGAGGACTCTGCTACAGCAACTATTGGCTTCCGTTGCGCCATGATCCGCGCCGGATCCAATTGGTAGTCTGAGTGATTAAAATCTTTTGAAGAAGCCTTCCCCCGGAAGGCTTCTTTTTTTTGGGTCAGCCCTATTTTGCTTCCGCTATGCAGGCCACACTGACGGACGCACAGCCGCAATCGAGCAGATGTTGTCCGCATGCCTCGAGAGTCGCCCCGGTTGTTATGACATCATCCACCAGCAGAATGCGCTTTCCCACCACCGGCATTGCTGCATCCACAGCAAAGACCTGACGGACATTCTCCCAACGATCGGCACGGCTTTTCCTCGTCTGGCTCGCGGTTGCGCGAGTCCGGATGGAAATTGACTCATTCCAGGGAATCTGAAGAGCGTCACTGAGCCCCTTGGCAAAGTGTGCGCTCTGGTTGTATCCTCGCTGGCGCAACCGCGACCGGTGGAGTGGCACGGGCACAATAAGGTCAAATTCTTCGGCAAGGGATTGACCCTTCAATTCCTGACCATAAGCCCTTCCCAGGCGTTCCCCTATTTCGGGGCAATGGTTATACTTCAACTGATGAAGCAGATGCTGGACTATTCCTCCTTTTTGAAATTTCAGGAAGGCCCAGCCGTGTCGTATGGGCAACCGTCCGGCCAGGCGATTTACTACAGGGTTCTCCGTCCGGCGATGGTAATGCGTCTTCGGCAATTCGGCCAGGCAAGATGTGCAGAGGATCTCCTCTCCTTTCACCAAAAAGCCCGAACAACCCAGGCAATATGGAGGATAAAACAATGAGACAAAGTCCCGCAAAATGGTACTTATGCCCGGCATTGGTTTTAGGCTGGCCTGACGGATATTTGATGTAAACTTGATCACCATGGATATCGTTAGCCAATTTAATGACTATCGGCAGCGGATGAATGACAAAATCACTGCTTCCGATAACTTAATCCTGAAAAGAATTTTCAACCTCGATACCAATGCCTATGCCCCGGGCGCCCTGGATGTAAAAACCAAGGAATTGATAGGTCTCACTTGTTCCCTGGTGCTTCGTTGCGATGACTGCGTCAAATACCACCTGGGAAAATGCAAGGAAGTTGGGTTCACTACGGAGGAAGTTAATGAAGCCATGGGCGTCGCTACCCTGGTTGGGGGCACCATCGTAATTCCGCATCTGCGCCGGGCCTTTGAATATTGGGAGGCACTTCATGCTTAAGCGCGACTTGTCACTGGATCGCCACTGGCATTCCCTCATGGGAGAAATTGAGCGCATGGTCGGACAGCGGCCGAAAGATCTCAATGCGACCCTGTTTTTGATCGGCGTGCAGGAATTAGGACGGGGGCACCAGCATTTTACCAAGGAACAAAAACAAGACCTCATGCACATTGCCATCTGCAAGGTGCTCAGCTATGCTGGCTACTATGAACTTGAGGGACTTGACGAGGAAGGCTGGCCGCATTGGAAGCTTATCCGAAAGCTTCCTCATTTTGATCTCCTGGAACAGGAAAAGCTGCTCAAAATTCAAGTCCTGGAGTACTTTGAACGCGAATTTAACTGGCGTCCTCCCGCAGATCCGGGTACTTCAGAGAGCCGGTAGATCCGGTATTTGTCTTCGTGGGTATTATCTTTATCCACATTTAAACTCAGGCATTCACGGCTACGTTTCTATTAGGCGATGGGCAGAGGATTGAATCGGGTGACGGATAATATTGCCTCCTTTCGAAGGAAGTACTACCTCAATCTATTCCTTAGGGGTTCCATTCTGACGCTAACCCTCCTGCTGGCCTACTTCCTGCTGGCCAGCCTGCTCGAATACAATCTCTGGTTGGGCAAGGACATCCGCCTTGCCTTGTTCGTGCTGTTCTTCCTGATGGCCGCCTACTGCATTTACCGGTTTTTGCGGGGTCCTCTTCTCTGGTACCTGTCCGGGAAAGGAATCGGAACGGAAGAGAGTGCCCGAATGATCGGAAATCGTCTGCCCGTCATCGAAGACCGCCTGGTGAACTTTCTTCAACTCTCCGAAATCCGTGAGCATCGAACGGCATTGGTGCAGGCCAGCCTGGAACAGAAGGCTATCCTCTTTGACGGGTTTTCTTTTGACAAACTGGTCGACCTGAAGGAGAATCAGCGCTACCTCAGGTACCTGGCCATTCCGTTCCTGGTCTTTGCGGCCATCGTGGCGCTTAACCAAAAAATCATCACCCAGAGTACCGAACGGATTGTCAACTTCGACAAAGAGTATTCTCCGCAAGCCCCTTTCCGCTTCTATCTCGAACACCAGAAGTTGGTGACGTTCCCCAACGAAGATTTTGAATTGCGCGTGAGGCTGGAAGGGGAGGCCATACCCGATGCTGCCTACCTGGTGATTGGTCAAAGGAGAATGAAAATGGAAAGCCAGAAAGCCGGCGTGTTTACCTATACCTTTGAGAAGCCCCAGCACGACATGAGCTTTCAATTGGAGGCAGCCGGCTTCTATTCGGATACGTACTTTCTCCGCATCGTTAACCGGCCCGAACTCTTGTCACTCCGGGTGCAGCTGAACTACCCCCGGTACATTGGCCGGCCCAGCCAGGTCCTTCAAAACATCGGGAATCTGGAGATCCCGGAAGGCACGCGGGTGGCATGGACCGTCAACGCCTCGAGCACGGAAAAGGCCATCATCCAATTTGCCTCAGATGGAGTACCAAACCCCATGCAACAGGTTGATGATCAAATATTTACCTTCAATAAGGGCTTTTACAACCCAGACGGCTATTCCATTGTTCTTGATAACATCAATAGCCGCAACAAGGATCAGATAGCCTACCGAATTGACGTTGTCAAAGACCAGTATCCCACGCTTTTGGTCGATCACCTGCGCGACTCCGTGCTTTACAAATCCATCATGCTGGCGGGCACCATCAAGGACGATTACGGGTTGACCAAACTTGTACTGCAGTACCAGCTGACCGGCAAGAACCGGGAGGATTTGCAGGGGATCATTCCCATTGAAATTACCGGTCAATCTCCCCAAAACTTCTTCTACCGCTGGGACCTGGACTCGCTGAAACTCAACGCGGGTGACAAGCTTCAGTATTTCCTCGAGGTTTGGGATAACGACGGAGTTCATGGGCACAAGTCTACCAAGTCGTCGGCCTATCAGTTTGAGCTGCCCGGGGAAGAGGCCTTCGAGGCAGAAATCAGGCGCTCGCAATCCTCCGCCGAAAAAGAGATTGAAAAGAGTCTATCGAAAGCCAAATCGCTGAAGGAATCGATCGAGGAGGCAGAACAGCGCATCAAGGGAAAGCAGTCGCTCGACTGGCAAGACCGCAAAATGCTGGAAGACCTGATCCAGCAGAAGAACAGCCTCAACCAGGCCATTGAAGAATTGAAGAAGGAGAACCAGTTGCTGGAGGAGAAGAAGTCGGCCTACTCCGAGCAAAACGAGCGCATCCGGGAGAAGTCTGAGCAGATTCAGAAGCTGATGAACGAATTGCTTGATGACGAAACTAAAAAACTCTTTGAGGAACTGGAGAAGATGCTACGGGAGAACCAGGATCCGGCGCAGATCCAAAAGATGCTGGAGAAGATGGACCGCCAGGAAATCAACCTGGAAAAAGAACTGGAGCGTACGCTGGAACTCTTCAAAAGCCTCCAGTACGATTACAAGCTGGATCAGGCCATTCAGGATCTTACCAGGCAGATCGAAGCCCAGCAGGATCTGCTGGAGGAAACCGAAAAGCTGACCGACGAAAGCAAGAAGGGTGACGACCAAAAGGCAGGGGAGGAGAATAAGCGCGAATCCCAAGAAAAAGGGACAAAATCAAGTGAAGAGCTGGCCCAGGAACAGGAAGAGTTGGCCCAGGAGTCGGAGGAATTCGAGAAATCCATCAAGGAACTGAACCAATTGGGGGAAGAGCTGAACAAGGATGAGAATACCCCCAGCGAAGAAGACATGAACCAGGTACAGGAACTCCAGAAGGAAAGCAAGGAGTCACTGGATCAGAAGAATCCCGGGAAGGCTGCCAAGCCACAAAAGCAATCGCTCCAGAAGATGAAAGCAATGAAAGAGCAGCTCGAGGGCATGCAGAATTCCATGGAAATGGAGATCGATGCGCAAAACCTCGAGTCGCTTCGGCAGATCATTCATGGTCTCATCAAGCTCTCGTTCGACCAGGAATCGCTGATGAAGGAATTCAACAGCATTCAGCAAAGTGACCCGGCCTACGTTCAGCTTTCACAGAACCAATTGAAGATCAAGGATGACGCTAAAGTGCTGGAGGACAGCCTGTTAGCTCTTGCCAAAAAGGATCCTTTCATGGGTTCGATTGTCACGCGCGAAGTAGGTGAGCTCAATGCACACCTGGACAAGGCGAATACGAACATCAAGGATCGCAGGAAAAGTAATGCCAGTGCTGACATGCAGTTATCGATGACCAGCATCAATAATCTAGCGCTCATGCTGAACGATCATTTTGACATGATGATGCAAATGATGCAGAACGCCATGCCTTCGATGAGCAAGAGCAAGAAGCAAAAGGGGAACAAGAGCCTGAGTGAAATGCAGATGAAGCTCAACCAACAGATGGAGGAGATCCGTAAGAGCGGGAAGAGCGGGCGTCAACTTTCGGAAGACCTTGCCAAGATGGCGGCCGAACAAGAGAGGATCAGGCGCGCCTTGCAGGAGATGCAGGAGAAGATGAAACAGGAGGGAGGCCAGCCCTTTGGCAATGATATTCCGGCCAAGATGGAACAAACCGAGCTCGACTTGGTTAACAAGCAGATTACCGAACAGACCATCCGGCGTCAGAAGGAGATCATGACAAGGTTGCTGGAATCTGAGAAGTCGATGCGTGAGCAGGAGCTGGACCAGGAAAGGAAGGGAGAGACGGCGAAGGATTACCAGAAAGAAATCCCGAAGGCTTTTGAAGAATATTTAAGGTTAAAGGAAAAAGAGGTAGAATTGCTCAAAACCGTGCCCCCGAAGCTCTATCCCTATTACAAGAATGAGGTCAATGAATATTTCAAGCGCCTCGGCAACCAGAAGTAAGTTTCTATGAATGCGATCCGGATCGAAGTACCTGCGTTGACCGAGAACATCAGGATGATTGAAAGCTTCATTGACAACGCACGCGAGAAATTTCACCTGGATGACGACATCTACGGTAATATCATGATCGCCGTAACCGAGGCCGTTAACAATGCCATTAAGCACGGCAGCCACAATGATTCTTCCCGGAATGTGAATCTTTCGCTACTCGTTGATGGAACGACGCTGAAGTTCCGAATTGAAGACCAGGGACAGGGTTTTGACTACCTGCATCTTCCTGATCCGACTGCCCCTGAAAACCTTGAAAAACCCGGTGGGAGAGGCATCTTTCTCATGAAGCACCTCGCTGACGAGGTCACGTTCCTGGACGGTGGGCGGGTGGTGGAATTAAGTTTCTACATGAATGCCTGACATCTCTTTCCCCTCCAAGGGAATTTCCTTCCGGCTTAGCCAACCTCGGAAGACGAAGACATGGCTTTCCAGGATTGCCGAGGAAGAAGGGAGGACCATTGAATCCCTCACGTACGTATTTGTTTCTGATTCCTTCCTCTCGAAACTTAACTACGAGTACCTGCGGCATTCCACGTTAACCGATATTCTCACGTTTGACTATTCCGAAGGCAAGGCAGTGATCGGGGAGATTTACATCAGCGTTCCCCGCGTCAGGGAAAATGCGCGGAAGTACCAGCAACCTTTTGACACCGAACTCCGGCGCGTGATGGCCCATGGGCTATTGCATATCCTCGGATACAAGGACAAGACCTCAGGGCAATCCTCCCGGATGAGAAGGAAAGAGGAAGCCTGCCTATCTTTGTGGTCCTAGTTCCACGTGAAACCTCAAATCCCACGATTTGAGGCCTATTGTTCCACGTGGAACCTGGTCTAAACTATGTTTCCTGAATACGACGTCATTGTGGTAGGTGCGGGCCATGCCGGCTGTGAAGCAGCGGCAGCGGCGGCAAACATGGGCTCCAGGGTTCTCCTGGTAACCATGAACATGACCACCATCGGCCAAATGTCCTGCAACCCCGCCATGGGAGGGGTCGCCAAGGGCCAAATTGTGAGGGAAATCGACGCCCTCGGTGGGTACTCCGGCATTGTTTCCGACCGGTCGATGATCCAGTTCCGGATGCTCAATCGTTCAAAGGGACCCGCCATGTGGAGCCCCAGGACCCAGAATGACAGGGCGCTCTTCTCGCAAGAGTGGCGAAGCATGCTCGAAAAGACCAGCAATCTTGACTTCTGGCAGGAAATGGTCACGGGAATCATCGTGCAAGACAAGCGGGTAGTGGGGGTGAGGACCGCACTGGGCCTGGAAATAATGGGTAAGTCCGTAGTGCTTACCAATGGGACTTTTCTGAATGGAAAGATCCATATAGGCGAAAAGAACTTCGGCGGCGGAAGAACCGCAGAAAAGGCTGCTGTTGGCTTGACCGAAAACCTGGTGAACCTGGGCTTCGAAAGCGGCCGCATGAAGACGGGTACGCCACCCCGGGTGGATGGAAGGTCGCTCGATTACTCCAAAATGGAGGAACAGCCCGGAGACGAAGACCCAGCCAAATTTTCCTTCCTTGAAACAACCCAACCCCCGTCCCGGCAACTGAGCTGTTGGATCACGTACACCAACGATACTGTTCACAAGGAACTCGAAAAGGGATTCGACAAGTCCCCCATGTTCCAGGGACGCATCGAAGGAATCGGGCCGAGGTATTGCCCTTCCATTGAAGATAAGATCAACCGCTTTGCCGAGCGTGATCGACACCAGATCTTCGTCGAGCCAGAAGGATGGGATACCGTGGAAATCTATGTGAATGGATTCTCCACCTCACTTCCAGAAGATGTTCAATACAAAGCCCTCACTCGGATTCCAGGCTTCGAAAAAGCACGCATGTTCCGCCCTGGCTACGCGATTGAGTACGACTATTTCCCTCCCACTCAGCTCAAGCTTTCATTAGAAACGCAACTCGTTGACAATCTGTTCTTTGCAGGACAAATCAACGGCACTACCGGCTATGAGGAGGCGGCCGGTCAAGGTCTGATTGCCGGAATCAATGCCCACCAAAAAGTGCATGGAAAGGAGCCTTTCATTCTCAAACGCTCCGAGGCCTACATCGGAGTACTGGTCGATGACCTGGTCAACAAGGGTACGATCGAGCCTTACCGCATGTTCACTTCGCGAGCGGAATACCGCATCCTGCTCCGCCAGGACAATGCTGACCTCCGGCTCACTGAGAAGGGACACCAACTCGGGTTGGCCGGTAAGGATCGCTATGGACTGCTGCTGGAGAAAATGGCGAAACTAAAATCAGTCCTCGAAGACCTTCAATCCACGCGGCTTACCGCAGAGGAAGTCAATCCTGGATTGGAACGAATTGGATCCTCACCCGTTCGAGAGAAAGTCTCTGTGGCGAATCTTCTCCGCCGGCCTGAAATATCCATTAAGGAACTTCGCCAATTGCATCCCTCAGCCGAGAACCTGGTTAACCAATATCCACCGCTCGTATCCGAACAGGCAGAGATCTTCCTAAAATATGAACCCTATATCGAGCGGGAGCAAAAGATGGCTGAGAAGATTGAAAGCCTTGAGGAATACAGCATCAGGGAGGACTTTGATTACGATAGGGTAAAAGCCCTCAGCGCCGAAGCAAGAGAGAAGCTGAAGAAGATCCGGCCCAGAACGATTGGTCAGATGTCACGCATCAGCGGCGTGTCACCTGCTGATGTATCCATCCTCACGATCTATCTTGGCAAATAATGACGCTGGAAGAAGTTGCCCAATGCCCTGTTTGCCAAAGCACGGCATTTCATACCGGACTAATCGCCAAAGATCAAACCACCACAGGTGAAGTGTTCCATGTGAAACACTGCCAGGGCTGTACGTTGGGCATTACCTCACCACGACCCCGAGAAGAGGACTCGCCCCGGTACTATCAATCCGAAACCTATATCTCCCACTCCAGAGGCTCACGGAGCCTATTCGACTCTATCTATTTGTTAGTCAGGCACTTAACCATACGGTGGAAATACCGGCTCGTAAAGCCCTATCTGAAAAATAACGGTCTTCTCGACGTTGGGTGTGGAACAGGTCATTTCCTACAGTACGTGGCCAGGCGGCATCCGGTAGTTGGGGTTGAGCCCTCCGTCAAAGCCAGGGAAACCATCTCCCCGGCCATCACGGTTGTCTCCTCCGTCCAAGAGCTTCCGGATAGAAGATTCGGAGTCATTACACTCTGGCATGTGATCGAACACGTTTATCCGCTTCGGGATACTCTTCAACAAATAAAGCAGCACCTGGCGCCCGGCGGCGTACTCTTCCTTGCTGTCCCGAACCACCAATCCGCCGATGCCCTTCACTATCGTGAACATTGGGCCGCCTATGATGTTCCCCGGCACCTGTGGCACTTCAACCGGCAGAGCATGGCAACATTATTGCAGCAGGAAGGGATGAAACTCCTGGCCACCATCCCTATGAAACTTGATGCCTACTATGTCAGCCTGCTCAGCGAGCGATACAAGCGGTCAGGTTCTTTGGGCCCTTCTGGAATCATCAGTGCGGTTACTACAGCCCTCCAATCCAATCACTCCGCACGCAAGGATGGCAACTATTCCAGTCTCATCTTTGTGATTCAGGCATGAAAAGACTTTTTCTTCAGGTTATCGTTCCTATTCTGCTGATTGGAGGCTGGTCACAATGCGCCAACATCCAATCTCCGTCCGGCGGGCCGAAAGACAAGACACCGCCTCATCTTCTTTCTTCCATTCCCGTCAACAACCAAACCGGGTACAGGGGAACTACCGTGCTGTTAACGTTTGATGAAGCCGTCAAACTCAACAGCCCGAGAGAAGAAATCATTATCAGCCCGTCGCCCGGAAAGGAAATCGAGTACAAAGTAAAGAACAACAAAGTCTTCATCACCCCTAAGATCCCCTGGAAAGACAGTACGACCTACAGCATACTCTTCAGGGAAGGCATTCAGGATATCACGGAAAGCAATAGTCCGCCCAACCTGAAACTTGCCTTCAGCACCGGACCTACTATAGACTCCCTGGTGGTGTCCGGCCAGGTTAGCGACCTGCAGCTCGGCATCCCCAAAGACAAAATCACGGTGGCCATTTATGCGGAAGATACCTTTGACATCTTCACCCATGCGCCCAACTACTTCACGAAAACAGACAAGCGCGGCTTTTTCCAATTGGAAAATCTGCGCGCAGGACGTTATTGGATCTATGCCTTTGATGATAAGAACAAGAACCTTAAAGTGGAAAGCCGATCCGAAATGTTTGGCTATCGGATCATGCCGATTGCCCTGGCAACCAACATCGATACCCTTGACATTCCCCTGATCCGGCTGGACACTCGCCCACTCAAGATCACTTCCATCCGCAACACAGGAAATATCACCCGTATCAAATTCAACAAAGGAGTAGTCGACTATTCTCTCACGGTGGATAAGGAGTTGACCTCCGCCTTCGGGGAAAACATTTCCGAAATCAGCGTATGGAATCCCGAATCCGCCGATAGCTTAAAGGTAATCCTGACCGCCAGGGATAGCCTCGATGAATCCGTCGATAGCACCTTCTTTATTAAAAAAACCGATACTAAACCACTGAGTGAGAAATTCAGTGTCACGTTAGGGGGTTCATCCATCATTCCAGAAAGTGGAAAGTTCAGTACTATCCTCACATTCACCAAGCCTGTGCGCGGCCTGCTGCTGGATAGCCTCTTCCTTAAAGTTGACACCACCGCCAGGCTTACGTTCTCCAAAGAGGAAATGACGTACCGACCCAAACAGAAGCAGTACGTTCTTTCGAAGGATCTTGGGAAAAAAATGTTCGGGCCGGAATCTGACCCCTCTATCGTCCTGATGCTGAAGCGGGCTTTTGCCATCTCCGTCGACGGGGACACCAGCAAGGCTGTGTCCGAGACCGTGAAGATCTTCTGGCCGGAAGAAAACGGGATCGTGACGATCCAGGCCAACACCAAGCGCAAAAACTACATCCTTCAACTGCTAGAGAAATCCGGAAATCGGATAGTTGCACAGGTTATCAACAACAACAAGCTCGTTGCCAAGAACATTCCTCCGGGAGACTACCAGGTCAGGGCCATTATCGATTCCAATGCGAACGGCGTTTGGGATCCGGGAAACCTTAAGAAGAAAACTGAACCAGAGGCCATTATCTACTACAAAGCAGCCAATGGCTCTGCTCAATTTCCCGTTCGGGCTAACTGGGAAGTGGGGCCCCTGGTGTTTTCCTTCTGAAGAACTTGTGGATAACTACTACCCTCTTCAACCGAATCACCGATCGACACCAAATCCCTCAGCACAGCCTTACTCATCCCCAAAATACCCCGGCCTATACACAACCCACGTATTGTGGATACGTTTTGCCAACAGAGAGATCCCGCTGTGCAATTCCCTTCAAAAGCACTCTAGTCGCCCAATAGTATCATTTCACTAAACCACAAAACATCCACAAACCCGCAACATTAGTTAACTTCACCACCTTATCCACAAATGCACAGTTCTTACGATTATTATTATTCTTATATAAAACTTAATAGAATAATACTATCCTGTTGGTTGTGCCTAATATTTTCTATCGCCGCCGCCCAGGATCAGGACCTGAGGATAGCGAATGAATATTTTTTAAAGGGTGAAAAGGAAAAGGCCCTGTCCATGTACCAGGCCCTGAGCAAAAATCCCGGGAACATTCCCATGTTGCATGGAAATTACCTCAACCTCTTGCTCGACATGGGACATTACAAGGAGGCCGAAGATTATGTTGAACGCGTCATCAGGAAGGTTGAAGATCGCGTCACGTACCGTGTCGACCTGGGCATAGTCTATCTCCGGAGCGGCGACCTGGCCCGTGCAGACAAGTATTTCAAGGCCCTGGTAAAAACCATGCTGCCGGATGTTTATAGAACGAAATCCATGGCCGATTATCTCGCTTCTCAGAATTTGCCGGAGTACGCTGTTTACACGCTTCAGGAGCTTAGACGGGCCATGGGCAATCCTTCTGTCTTTACGCTGGAGATGGCCAACCTTTACCGGCAACAAGGCAAGCGCGATGAAATGGTGGAGGAATACCTCAACTACATCACGCAGTCACCCTCCAATCTCAATTACGTCAAGAACCTGCTTCAACTTTTTCTCAACAAGCCCGATGAATTGGAGAGCCTGGAGCGAATGCTGACGGACAAAGTTCAGCAGACACCGGATTCTGAAGTCTATGCGGATCTTTTGATCTGGGTCAATCTTCAGCAGAAGAATTTCTATGGCGCCTATGTCCAGGCCCGGGCGTTTGATAAACGCTTCAGGAAAGAAACCTCGAAGACGCTGGAGATTGCCCAAATTGCGCTCAACAACAAGGATTATGACAATGCGGACCGAAGTTTTGCGTACGTCATCAAGGAATTTGCCAACACGGATAACTATTTGCCCGCCCGGCTGGGGCTGATCCGTGCACGGGAAGCGAAAGTGAAACGACGGTTTCCGGTTAATACAGACTCTGTCCGGTACCTCACCCGCGAATACCAGTCTTTCATCGCGCGTTATCCGGATAATGGCAACAGCTACGAAGCCATCCTGAATGAGGCCCTGCTTCATGCCTATTACCTCGACGAAAAAGATTCGGCCGTCATCAAATTGTCGGCGCTCAACAGCAATCCGCGCGTACCGGCCTATCTCAAGGCCAAGGCCAAACTGGAACTCGGGGACATTTACCTGTTGAAAGAGGAGCCCTGGGAAGCAACGCTGTTGTATTCACAGGTGGAGAAGAATCAACGGGATGCCCCGCTGGGCTATGAGGCCAAATTGCGGAATGCCCGGTTGTCCTATTACAAAGGGGACTTCTTGTTGGCGGAGGAACACCTGGATATTCTGAAACAGGCAACCACAAGGGAGATAGCCAACGACGCGATGGAACTCAGCATGCGGATCAAGGAGAACACCGCCTATGATACAACCGGTGCGGCGCTCAGGGAATATGCCTCAATCGAGTTACTCCTTGTACAAAACAAGGTAAATGAAGCCTTGGACCGGCTGAACCAGTTTCAGACGGGCAAGATGGTTAAGATGAGCAAGTGGGATGCTTTTCTAAAAAATTTGTGGCCTTCGAAGACACGGTCTGAAATGACCGCAGCAGAACTGAAGGAACTGGAATCCTGGGCCAAAGATCCCGGGCCACTGCAGCGAAGCAAGGATTCTGTGATGGTTCTTGACAAGTCGATGGTCAGCATGACTATTCTGGACGACGTTTATTGGCTGGAAGCAAAACTTCGGATTCGACGCAGCGAATTCAACCTGGCCAATGCGCTTCTTGAAAAGATCGTCACCGAGTTTGGCGATGATATTCTTGCCGATGACGCCTATTTCACCCAGGGGGATCTCTATGAGACCTGCTTCCACGATAAGGAAAAGGCCATGGAGGTTTATCGCACTTTCCTGGAACGATTCCCGGGCAGTGTGTATGCCGCCGAGGCCCGTAAGCGTTATCGAACGCTTCGTGGAGACTTCCAGGAAAAGGTGGTGAACTAAGCGGTTTCCCCTTCAGCATAGGGTTTTCTACCTTCCGCATTCGTTCGGTATCCATTTTTCTTTTTATTTTCCCCTACCTAAACCCGCGCAGCCATGAGAGCGCTCCTGATTTGCATCCTTTTGCTGGTCGTTTTACCAGCCTATTCACAGCTTAAAGCCCTTGTGGGAGGCACACTGATCGACGGATTCGGAGGAAAGCCGCTGACCAATAGTGTAATCATCATCGAGAATGAACGGATCAAAGCCATTGGACAAGTCGGTAACGTGGAGATCCCAAAAGGGGCAGAGGTTATCTCTACCGAGGGGATGAGTGTCATGCCCGGCCTTTGGGACATGCACGTGCACTTGTACATCAACGGTCATTCTGATTATCCTCATTGGGATAAGAAATATCTGAAAGTCGCCAAGGATGTGATTATGCCGGCCTCCGCACACCAGTTATTGATGGCGGGAGTGACCAGCGCCAGGGATCTTGGAGGGCCGCTGGAGGCGAGCATCAATGTGCGCGATCGCATCAACAAGGGAGAGATTCCCGGTCCGACCATGTACATGTCCGGTCCTTTTATTCAGCACGAACCCTATCCGGGTACGGAGGCTTTCCGGTGGGGCGTAAAGGGGGCCGCCGACGCGCGGGCAAAAGTGCAACAGCTGGTAAAGGCGGGAGTGAACTGCATCAAGCTCATCGACCAGGACCAGATGACAATGGAGGAGGTGCTGGCCGTTGTGGATGAGGCACACAAGAATAAATTGAAAGTAGTAGGGCACTCTCACCGCCCGGAAGAAATCCGGCGTGGCATGAAAGCCGGCGTCGATTGCTTCGAACATACTGGCCTGGCGGCGGCACCGGAATATCCGGAAGACATCATCGCGATGATCAAAGAGCGGACAGCCCAGATGAGCCTGGGTCCTTTATTTTGGACACCGACGGTGGAGGGCCTTTATAATTTCGAATATACCCGGGACAACCCGGAAGCGCTGGATAATACCACCTGGCACCTCGGTTTGCCCGATTCCATCATTGCCGATATCCGACAGTCCATTCAAAAGCCAGGTCAGCTCAGTTATTTCCAGCTCAACCCCATACGCAAGCCCACCCTGGAGCGGAAAATCAAGCAGCTTAAGGAGGCGGGTGTGGTCTTGCTGATCGGCACCGACAGCGGGATTCCTATGAAATTCCACAGCCAAAGCACCTGGAATGAACTGGATGTGTGGGTAAACAAATTTGGATTTGATCCGATGTATACCATCCGTGCGGCGACCTATTGGCCGGCAGTGGCCATGGGCGTTGACAAGGATTTTGGAACCGTCACTGAAGGGAAGTATGCCGACATCATCGCCGTCAAAGGCGATGTGTTGCGCCATATTGATCTCCTTCAGGATGTGAAGCTTGTCATCAAGAAAGGAAAGCGCTACAAATAGCAGGTAAAGCAGATAGCGGTTCACGGATGAACTTATTTCTAATCTAAAAGTGCTCGGGGTCTCAATTGTATGAAACGGCTTTTGGTACTCATGCTTCTGCCACTGGCGGTGTTCGCTCAAAAGAGGCCACCGATCAAGTTCGGCAATGTCAGCATGGAGGAAATGAACATGACCGTCTATGAGAAAGACAGCTCAGCGATAGCCGTCAAGCTTTTCGACATCGGCGAGTCGAGCGTGAACGGAATAAAGTCGACGTATAAGAGACACACCCGCATTAAGATTCTGAAAGAAGAAGGCTTGCAATACGGCAGCGTGGTAGTTCCCTTTTTTAGCCTTTCCAGTTTTTTCGGAGACGTAGGGACGTTTACCGGTTTGAAAGCGGTGACCTACAACCTGGATAACGGGAGGATGGTGGAGAGCAAGCTGGAGTCCCAGGGAAAGTTCAAGGAAGAATTTGTGGATGGCATTCGTGTGATCCGGTTTGCCTTGCCCCAGGTCAAGGTGGGCTCGGTGATCGAATATCAATACGAGGTGCAGATGAAGATGTTTTTTGAGTTGCGATCGTGGGACTTCCAGGACCTGATCCCCTGCCGATGGTCGGAATATCAGGTGCACATCAGCAATGTTTGCGATTACCGGATTGTTTTTCGGGGATACCTGGTGCCTTCAGTGAATGAGAAAAAAGATGGATTTTGCGAAGGACTTAATTCGGCAGAGGCTCGAACGCTCAATATCAATCCGGATCATCTGGATGATTTCAAACCTTGTGTAAACTACCGTTGGGCCATGGCCGATGTGCCGGCATTCAAAGAGGAGCCGTTTATCAGTTCCCGGAAGAATTACATTTCCAGTGTATCGTTCGACCTGGCCAGCATCGATTATCCGGGGGGAGTACCCCGAATAGTCTATATGTCCAGCTGGGGGGATGTACGCGAGAAATACCTGGACGAAATCTTCAAGGCGGATTGGCACAACCTGGATGTCAAGACAAATACACGGAGAACCGAGTTCCTCGAAAAGAAGGCGCAAGAAGTGGTGGCCGGATTGAGCCACCCGGATGAGAAAGTCAAGGCCATCTACCACTATGTCAAGGAGAACCTGGAATGGGCCGGGTATTACTCCACGTACCTCGCGCGGGATCCGAAGAAAGTCTGGGAAGAAAAGAAGGGGAGTTCCGGGGATGTTAATCTGCTCCTGCTGTCCATGTTGCGATACGCCGGCTTGCCAGCGGACCCGGTACTCATCAGCACACGGTCCAACGGATTCGTGAGAGAGATGGTTCCTGTCAGAAGCCAGTTCAATAACGTTGTCGTGATCAGCGATTACAAGGGCAAGAAGAAGATACTGGACGCTACCGATCGCTACCTGCCCATCGAATATATCCCACTTGCTTGCCTGAATGGCATCGGGTTCCAGCCCACCGACAAGGCCTTTCAATGGGTTAATCTGCTTGATGCGCCCAAATCAAGGAAGTCGGTAACCATGGACGTGTACTTCAGCGATGACAATACCTTAAAGGGAACCTTTACCTCGAGTTCGACGGGCTACTATGCGCGTGATGTAAGGGAGGCCGTTCGCAAATCCGGCATGGTGAAACACCTGGACAATGTGTTCAAAGGCAAAACTGTAACCATCGCGGATACCGTCATGGAGAACCTGGACAAACTGGATGACCCGCTCAAGGAGACCTATAAACTGGAGCTTGCGGACATTGCCCAGTCGGGCGGAGATGTCATTTACCTGGACCCGATCCTGTTCACGCGCCGGGAGTCAAATCCCTTTGTTCAGTTGCAGCGTACATACCCTGTTGATTTCAGCTACCCGCAGGAGATCGCGTTCATGATGAAGTTGAAACTGCCCGAAAACTATACGGTGGATGAATTGCCGGCGCCCAAGGTATCCATGCTGCCGGAGAACGCGGGCCGATTCGTATACAGTTCATCCGTGGCCGACGGAGCGGTGACCATCATGAGCCAGTTTGTGATCAACAAAGTGCTGTTCAGCCAGGATGAATATGATGCCCTTCGGGAATTCTACAATATCATGCTGGCCAAGCACAATGAACAGTTGGTACTAAAAAGGAAATAGAATGAAAAAGATCACCATCCTTCTTCTAATGATCCCCCTGGCCGCATGGCCACAGGCCAAAGACTATGCCGTGGCTCTTATTCCTGCCGAGTTGAAGGAGCATGCTCATGTGGTCGTTCGCGAGAAGGAGCAGGTATTCGAAATAAAGCAACAGAACATCGCCACCTATACGGTGCATGAAGTGTATACCATCCTGGGCGAGAAGGGCAAGCGCTTCGCCACGGAAGTTGTGGGGTACAGCAAACTGGAGGAAGTCAAAAGCTTCACCGGCATGGTGTATGACGCCGAGGGTAAGGTAATCCGCAAGCTCAAGCAACTTGATATTTACGATCAGAGCGCCATCTCCGGATTCAGCTTGTATGAAGATAACCGACTGAAAGCTGCCGAACTTGCCCAGGGAACGTACCCGTATACGGTCGAGTTTAACTATCAAGTGGAATTCAAGTACCTGTTCTTTATCCCGGGCTTCACCCTCACGGACGCTCCCAACGTTTCCGTTCAACGGGCCACCTACAAGTTGATGGCTCCGGAGGAACTAAAACCGCGCTGGAAGCTCATCAATACAGACCAGCAACCCAAACAAGGTGTTGCGAAGGAGAACACGCTGTATTGGGAATGGCGTTTCGAGAATATTCCGGCGGTCGAAGAGGAACCTTTTGGTCCGGAACTCTATGAGCGTGTGCCACGCATTATGGCGGGCCCATCCAAGTTCATGTATGCAAACTATGCCGGCACCATGGAGTCCTGGGATTCATTCGGACAATGGATACTCGAATTGGGTAAAGGAAGAGAGGTATTGCCTGAATCAACGAGGAAGCAAATCGAGGAACTTACCCACGGCCTTACAGAAGAACAGAAGATACAGGCAGTGTATGAGTATATGCAGAGCAAGACGCGCTATGTCAGCATTCAGATAGGCATTGGCGGATTTCAGCCTTTCGAAGCGAATGTAGTGGACCAAACCGGTTATGGCGACTGCAAGGCACTGTCCAACTATACGGTTGCGTTGCTCCGTGCCGCCGGCGTGAAAGCCAACTATGTGCTCATCCGGGCGGGACGGAATGCCCCTCCCCTGGAGCCGGATTTCCCCAGCACCCAATTCAACCATGCCGTCGTGGCGGTTCCCCGACAGCGGGATACTCTTTGGCTGGAGTGCACCAGCCAGACGAACCCCTTTGGTTACATGGGTACATTCACCGGCGACCGCACGGCGTTGATGATTACGGACACCGGGGCAAAAGTGGTCTATACGCCAAAGTACCCGGATGACCTGAATGTTCAGTCCCGAACTGCTGACTTGTTTGTCGATGAAAAAGGAAATGCCAAAGCGAATGCCCGCACGACCTACCGCGGACTTCAGTACGAGAATGATGGGCTTCATTTCATCCTGAATAATCAATATGATGAGCAGAAGAAGTGGATTGAGCGAACCACGAAGATTCCCTCATTTGATCTCAACAAGTTCAATGTGACGCAGACCAAGGCATTGATTCCTTCGGCTACCGTAACCCTCGATCTGACCCTTCGGAATTATGTTTCCATGACCGGCAAGAGGATGTTTCTGAACCCCAACCTGATGAACCGGTCGACGTTGATTCCCGAGAAGGTGGAAGCTCGAAAGAGCCCGGTTCGGATTCAAACGGGATTTGTGGATGTCGATACCATACACATCCACCTTCCTGAGAACCTGTATCCCGAGTTCGTTCCGGAATCAACCCGCATCAAGAGCCGTTTTGGAGAATACGAGACCTCCTATCGGCTTGATCAGGGACGATTGACGTACTACCGAAGGTTAAAAGTCGTGAAGGGGGAATATGGTCCCGACAGTTATGCGGAATTGACCGACTTCTTTAAGCGGATCAGCAAGGCGGACCAATCGAAACTGGTTTTTCTGAACAAAACCTAAAATCAGGAAGCGGGGAGCCGGCTCTTCAGGCGGGTCAACCTCATTCGCTTCGCAAGGACTTCACCGGATCAATGGTTGCGGCCCGGAACGACTGATAGCCCATGGTCAGCCAGGCGATGAGAAATGCAATCGCGCCTGCGGCCAGGTAAATAAACGCGCCGATTTCTGTCCGGTACGTGTACGTGTCCAGCCACTTGCTGATTCCAAACCAGGCGGCCGGCACGGCGATGAAGAAGGCAATGATGATGAGTTTGCCGAACTCTTTGGACAGAAGCATCACAATACTGGCTACCGATGCGCCCATTACTTTTCGAATGCCAATTTCTTTTGTGCGCTGTTCGGCGGTAAAGGCTGTCAAGGCAAATAATCCGAGACAGGCGATGATAATGGCCAACCCGGCAAATACCGTGAAGATCTTGCCGAGGCGCTGTTCAGCAGCGTACATCGACTCGAAGTCCTGATCAAGAAATGAATAAGCGAAGGGCATACCCGGAGCGATTCGCTGCCAGGTAGCTTCAAGCCCCTGGATGACCTCCTGCGCGTGTTGCGCCTGGAACCGGAAGGAAATCAGCCCGGAACTTTTGCGAATGAATAACCCAAGCGGAGCAATGGATTGCCGGAGCGATTCAAAGTGAAAGTCTTCAAGGACTCCGATGATGGTATACTTTTCGAATTGTTTAGGGTCCAGTTCCCCATCGATAGAATTTCCCCCCCATGTCATAATCGCTTTGCCCACCGGGTTGTCGGTGATGCCGAAGAGCCCCAGCGCCGACCGGTTAAGAATCACCGCGGCCGTATCGGACCTGTATTCCCGTGAAAAGTCGCGTCCCTCGCTGATTTGCATTCCCAGTGTTTTCACGTAATCGTGATCCACCCGCCAGGTTTGAAGGCTGATGAGATTTTCCTGCGTGGGTTGCGCGCCTTCGGGCCAGAAGGTATTGTCGCTCCGGTTGGTGCCGGTCACGGGAAGAAATCCGGAAATCGTACCACTGATAATCCGGGAATCCTTCAGCGCCTCCTCCTTGAAGGACTCCAGCTGGTCGCCCAACCCATAGGCATCCTTGATGATGATGACCTGGTCTTTGTTGAACCCTATCTTTTTCTGTTGAATGAAGCTGAGTTGACGGTTGACCGCAATGGTGCCGATGATAAGGACGATGGAGATGAAGAATTGAAATACAACGAGCGCGCTTCGTACAAGTCCGCTCTTCATCCCGAGCGAGAGATTTCCTTTCAGCACATTGGCGGGCTTGAAGGCCGACAAAAAGAAAGCAGGGTAAATGCCGGCGATGATCCCGACCGCCAGGGATGCGGAGACCAGCTGCAGCCAGAAGGAAGAACGCCCAAAGGGTAAGAACAATTCTTTTCCGGCCAGTTCATTGAAGGAGGGAAGGGCCAACCAGGCGATGCCAAGGGCCAGCAGGAATGAAACGAAGCTGAGCGCAACAGACTCGGTAAGAAACTGACGAATCAGGTGACCGCGAAGGGACCCCATTACTTTGCGAACGCCCACTTCTTTTGCCCGATTCGATGACCGGGCCGTGCTGAGGTTCATGAAATTGATGCAGGCAATAATGAGAATGAACAGCGCGATGGCCCCGAAAAGGTAGACATAGGTGATGTCGCTGTTGGTTCCCAGTTCACCGATCATATCCGAGCGGAGATGAATATCAGCCAAGGGACGCAACGTGAAGTCAATCTTGTTGCCGGATGCGCGAAACTGTTCCATGGTGAACTCCCCTCCGAGAGCCAACTTGGCCTGGGGGCCACAGTATTTGTCAACCATTTGGGGAAATTTGGCTTCCAGGGCTTCCCGCGTGGCCTTCGGACGGAGCTTGAGATAGGTGGAAAAATTGTTACTCAGCCAATTGGCGTCTTTGTGATAGGGATGGCTCACCAGCGCAAGCAGCATATCATACCGAAAGTGACTGGTGACCGGCATGTCTTCATAGATGCCGGTAATTTTGTAGGCGTCTTTGTTTTCCAGGATCAGGGTTTGATTCAGCGGATCCTCGTTTGGAAAATACTTGGCAGCTGCGCTCCGGCTGAGTAGCATCGTGAAGGGTTCGCGGAGCGCCTCTTTCGGGTTGCCTTGGATAAAGGGAATGCTGAAGACGCGGAAGATAGAACTGTCGGCGAAGACCGCCCGTGTTTCCTTGATGTTCTGGTCGACGCGCTTGACCAGCATGGAGCCATCATTCCAGAACCTGCCGATCGCCTCCACTTCAGGGTAGTCGCTTCGGAACGCCTCCGCAAGAGGAGCAGGGGAAACGGCTAGACGCAGGTGATTCGGACCAAACTTGATTTCGCAGTCAACCCGGTAGATACGATCGGCATCCTGGTGGTGCTTGTCGAAACTCAGTTCGTGGCTGATATAGGCAACGATAATCAGGCAGGAGGCAATGCCCACGGCAAGACCCAGGACATTGATCATCGTATAGAAACTGTGCTTGCGCAGGTTACGCAAGGCAATCGTGAGATAATTCCTGATCATGGTGGCGGTCGTTTTTGGTCTCGGATGACGATGGTTAAGACGCCTGAAGTCTGTTCGGGGTTGCACCTCGCCCCGATTTATGGTCAAAGGCATCAAAATCGTACCTTCACCCTGCCAACGTTGACCCATGCGCGCAGTCTATCTACTCCTGGGGGCTTTCATCCTGCTCAGCGTCTTCTTTGCCCGCTGGTATTTGTGTGCTGTCCGCGGAATTTGCGAAGTGCCCGCCATCATCGAGGTGACCGCCATGATTGTTATTGGGCTTGTGGTGGGTTTTTCGGTTTCCTGGCTGCTGAGCGAAGACGCCTTCAGGGTATTGCGGGGAAGTCTTGGGGGTCTGCAAAAGGAAAAAGCCCTTCTACACGAGCAATTGAGGCTGTTGGAAAAGGAGAACCAATCGGCAAGGCGGCACGTGGCCGAATGGCAGCAGGAGGGAAAGCTGCTCAGCCAGGTCAAGAAAGTTACCGAACCGCTGCTGGCGGAGGCCCGTCGCCAGGTGGACCTGCTGGAAGACGAACTGAAGGCCACCCAAAGGCGATATGAGAGCCTGAAGGCCGAGTCGGATACGATACGTTCAACGGCTGACCAATTGAGAGCGGAACTGGATGCTCAGCGGGCCCGGGAGGCCTCGCTAAGGGCGGAAATCGACGAATTTGGCTCGAAAATAAGACCGGAGACGCACAAACCCCAGGCCGTACGAGCCCATTCCCGGTTCACACCTTCGTCATGGCAAACCCGCGATGATTTGACCAAAATCAGCGGAATCGGCCCCAAAATCCAGAAGCAGCTTAATGAAATGGGCATTTACACCTATCGCCAAATAGCGGCTTTCACCCCGGAAGAGATTGAGCGCGTAGCGGCTTCGCTGAAAGTTTTCAGAGGCCGGATTGGACGCGACAATTGGATCGGTCAAGCGGCCGCGTTGAGCATTAAGTAGCGGATTTCCGGGATTCCATCAGGCCCGCCCTCCAACCTTTCCCGGTCCTCATCACTCTATATACTAGAAATACCGCCGCAGGGGAGCAACCTTTTTCAGTTCGGGGAGTATTGTGTAATAATCAGCTATGTTCAAAAATTACCTGCTCGTCACGTTGCGCAACCTGCGCAAAAACGCAACCTACTCCTTCATCAACATTGCCGGTTTGTCCATCGGGATTGTGTGCAGCATTCTGATCATGTTGTGGGTGTTTGATGAGTTGTCGTTCGACAAATTCCAACCCAAGGCAACCCGGTTGTACCAGGTTTGGGTCAATGCACACTTCGATGGAAAGGTCAATTCATGGACATCGGTACCTCAGCCGACCTATGAAGCGCTGAAGACGGAAGACAGCAACATCATCAACACGGCCATTACCGATTGGGGAGGAAATCATTTGTACACCGTTGGGGAGAATCGCATTTACAAGGAAGCCTACTATGCCAGTGAGGAGTTCCTGGAAATGTTTCAGTTTCCCCTGTTGAAGGGAGATGTGTCAACCGTCATGGATGATCCCGCCTCCCTGGTGATTACTGAGTCGATGGCCAGGACATTGTTTGGCGATGAGGATCCGATCAACCAAACCGTGCGTATCAACAATGCGCACGATCTCAAAGTCACCGGAGTACTGAAAGACATTCCAAAGAACTCGTCTTTTCAGTTTGACTGCCTGATGACCTGGAAGATGAAGATCATCGCGGAAGACTGGGTGAAACGGTCACAAACGCAGTGGGGCAACTACTCGTTCCAGGTGTTCGTCGAGCTCAACGATCCGGCCAACGAAACAAACGTGGAAAACTCCATCCGGGACCTCCTTTTCCGGAAGGGCGAGACCGACATGAAGCGGGAATTCTTCCTTCACCCGATGTTGAGGTGGCGCCTGCACTCCAATTTTGAAAACGGCCAGGAATCGGGCGGGATGGTGGATTATGTACAGATGTTCACCATTATTGCGGCCTTTATCCTGGTTATCGCCTGCATTAATTTCATGAATTTGGCCACGGCCCGCTCGGAGCGGAGAGCCCGGGAAGTGGGGATCAGGAAAAGCGTGGGCTCCCGCCGGCACGAGCTCATTTTCCAGTTCATGGGCGAGTCGGTTTTCCTTGCGGTACTGGCTTTCACCATCGCCATTCTATTGGCTCAGCTGTTGCTTCCCTTTTATAATCAACTCGTCGACAAACAGCTCATCATCGACTATGCCTCACCGCAGTTCTGGATATTTGCCGGGTCACTGATTGTTTTCACAGGGCTTGTTTCCGGAAGTTATCCCGCATTATATCTGTCGTCCTTTCAGCCGGTCAAGGTATTGAAGGGAAAAATCCAGGTGGGCAAAAGTGCGAGCTTGCCCCGGAGAATCCTGGTCACTTTACAGTTTGGATTTTCCATCCTGCTCATCATCGGCACCATCGTGATCTATTGGCAAATCAATTTTGTGAAGGCGCGCGATCTTGGCTACGACCAGGAGAATCTCATCACGGTAGAATACACGGCGGAAGTGGGACAAAATTACCGCGCGATCAAACAGGAGTTGCTGAACAGCGGCGTGGTAAGTTCCGTCTGCAAGTCTAACAGCCCGATCACCGAAATCTGGTCCAACAATTTCCTGGGTTGGCCTGGGAAACCAGAAGAACAAAAAGTGATCTTCACCACGATCTCTACCGAGTACGACTACACGAAGACGATGGGAATTAAAATTCTCGAAGGACGCGACTTCTCGGAAGATCATAAGAGCGATACCGCGGCCATCATCGTCAACAAAGCGGCCATCGATGTGATGGGCCTGAAGGATCCCATCGGTCAGCAACTTGACCTGTGGGGCGGCAAGCGTGAGCTCATCGGGATTGTCGACAACGTGCTGATGGGATCCCCCTATCAGCCGGTGAAGCCGATGTTCATGGTGCTCATCCCGGAGTGGGCCTCTGCCGTTACGATCCGCCTGGAAAAGACAGAGAATTTGCAGGGCTCCCTGAAGAAAGTGGAAGAGATCTTTAAGAAGTACAACCCGGCCTATCCGTTCGAGTACGAGTTTGCGGATGTGGAGTTTGCGAAGAAGTTCACCACCATCAATATGACCAGCCACCTGGCCGGCCTGTTTGCTTCGTTGGCCATATTTATCACCGGGCTGGGTCTTTTTGGGCTGGCCGCCTTCATGGCGGAGCAAAGAACCAAGGAAATCGGTATTCGGAAGGTCATGGGTGCCTCCGTAATGAGCCTGGTTACCCTGATGTCCAGGGATTTCTCGCGGTTGGTTTTGATTGCTTTCTTGATTTCCTCGCCCATCGCCTGGTGGCTGCTGAACCAGTTCTTGATGCGTTTTCCGGTTCGGGTGGGGATTCCCTGGTGGGTTTTCCCGGTCACCGGGGTAATTGCGCTGGTCTTCGCTTCCGTCATTGTGAGCACCCAGGCCCTGAGGGCGGCCCAGGCCAATCCCGCGGTTTCATTGCGAAACGAGTAGAAATCAGCGTTTGCGCTTCTTCTTAGCGAAAGTCTCGTCGATGAGTCCGGCTTCGAATAGCAGTGACTTCACGAGGGCCTCATCGATATCGGCAGGTTTGTTGAAATACATGCAGTAGATCTGTTTTCGACCTTCGGCCAGGAGATGCCCTCCTTCGTTGGACATAAGATTTCCCTGGCAAAACCCCAGGGTCAGTCCTTTGGGTTTTCGTGATTTTGTCGAGTCTTTGGGTCCCCAGCCAATGGATGGCGGCCAAAGGAAGCAAATAAGCCGGTTGTGCCGGTAAAAGGGCACACCCAATCCGTAGTAGGCTAATTCGGAGGCCTTGGGGAGGCATTCCTGGACCAGGCTCCTCAGCCGGCGCATCATGACCCGTTCCGGGGTAGGCAGCCTGAGCATAGCTTCCTCCACGATTTCGGACCCGGGCCTGAGCGTTTCCGGCTTCTTTCGGGTCTTCATGCCGGTTAACCTAGCGCGGGGAAATGACAAGAGCATGTCAGGAGGGCAAACTTTTTTCTACAAATTACTCTGCATGCCGACTAATTCCTGTTACATTTATCGTCCTTATGCGCCGCGAGGAAACAGTCGACTACCACCTGAAAACAGCCTGGCATGCGATATCGCGCATGTACAATCAACAGGCCATGAAGTATGGAGGTACCATGTCGATTGGTTTTGCCTTGCTGAACATCCACACCGAGGAGGGAACTCCGGCGACCAAGATCGGTCCCCTGATGGGCCTCGAGGCCCGCAGCCTGACGCGATTACTGAATTCGATGGAAGAGAAAGGGCTCATTGTCCGGAGGACGGATGAGACCGACAAACGGTCGGTGCGCATCCTGCTGACGCGCGAGGGAAAGAAGCGAAGGGAGAAAGCACGGGAGACCGTACTTCGATTCAATGAAGCGTTGCGCGAGGTGATTCCGGAGAAGAAACTCGAAGTCTTCTTTGATGTCGTTCAGCACATCAACCGGGTGATTGAACGC
Source organism: Cyclobacteriaceae bacterium (assembly GCA_016787605.1). GTDB lineage: Bacteria > Bacteroidota > Bacteroidia > Cytophagales > Cyclobacteriaceae > ELB16-189. Next base: position 25,667 of record JAEUUE010000075.1, on the reverse strand, counting down.
AACGAGATCTACGATAAAGCGACAACGAACTAACCACACTACCCTATAACGCTCGTACCAATGAACCGAACGATTCGAAAAGTAGCCGTCCTTGGATCCGGCATCATGGGCTCCCGCATTGCCTGTCATTTCGCCAACATTGGCTGTGATGTTCTGCTGCTGGACATCGCCCCCAAGGAGCTGACGGAGGAAGAAAAGGCGAAAGGCCTTTCTCCTGATCATCCTGCCGTGAAAAATCGCATTGTTCAAAGTTCCTTCGATGCGGCCATCAAGTCGAATCCGGCGCCGCTGTTCAGCAAGAAATTCGCCCCGAGGGTCAAACTCGGCAACTTCACCGACGACATGGCGAAGATCAAGGGTTGCGACTGGATCATTGAAGTGGTCGTCGAGAACCTGGACATCAAGAAGAAGGTGTACGAAGAAGTGGAAAAGCACCGGACGCCGGGCACCCTGATTACCTCGAATACATCCGGCATACCGATCCACCTGATGGCCGAGGGACGTTCGGAAGATTTTCAGAAGCATTTTGCCGGCACGCACTTCTTCAACCCCCCGCGCTACCTGCGGTTGCTCGAGATCATCCCTACCGCGAAGACGGATCCCAAGGTGACGGAGTTTCTCATGCACTACGGCGATCTCTTCCTCGGAAAGACTACCGTATTGTGCAAGGATACACCGGCCTTCATCGGTAACCGCGTGGGCATCTATGGCTTGCTGAAGGTCATCGACTCCATGAGAAAGTTCGATCTTAACGTAGATGAGATCGACCGCCTCACGGGGCCGGTGATCGGCCGTCCCAAATCGGCCACCTTCCGCACTTCGGATGTGGTAGGCTTGGATACGCTGGTCAAAGTGGCCAACAACCTGTATGCCGGCCTGGTCAATGACGAAGGCCGTGAGATGTTCAAGTTGCCTGACGTTGTGAACCAGCTGGAGAAGAACAAATGGCTGGGAGACAAAACCAAACAAGGCTTCTATAAGAAAACCAAGAATGCGAAAGGAGAGACAGAGATTCTGACTCTCGACCTCAAGACGCTCGAGTACAAGCCGAAAATCAAAGTGAAGTTTGCCACCCTCGAGGCGGCCAAGGCAGTAGACAATCTCCGCGATCGCTTCAAAGTACTCCTGGGGGGTACCGACAAGGCGGGTGAGTTCTACCGCGACGCCTTCTTCGGGTTGCTTCAATACGTTACCAACCGCATCCCGGAAATCAGTGATGAACTTTTCCGTATTGACGATGCGGTGTGTGGAGGATTTGGCTGGGACCTGGGCCCGTTTGAAACGTGGGATGCCGTGGGGCTCGAAAAAACCCTTCCTCAAATGGAGGCCGCGGGCTACAAGCCGGCTGCCTGGGTGTATGATATGATCGCGTCTGGCAACAAGTCATTCTATAAGAGCGAAGGCGGTCAGAAGAAGTACTATGACATTGACACCAAGTCATACCAGTCGATACCAGGCCGCGAAAGCTTCATTATCCTGGAAAACAAGAAAGAGAGTATTGTCTGGAAAAATGCCGACTCGCGCATTTACGATCTCGGCGATGGCGTGGTCAACTTCGCCTGGCATAGCAAGAGTTATACGCTCGGCAGCGCCGTGATCGAAGGGATGAACAAGGCCATTGACATGGCCGAGAAAGATTATCGCGGATTGGTGATCGGTCACCAGGGATCCGACTTTTCCCTGGGTGCCAATTTGGGGCTCGTGTTCATGTATGCCATCGAGCAAGACTACGATGAGATCGATTTCATGATCAAGGCCTTCCAGCAATCGGTGATGCGCATCCGGTATTCTACCGTGCCTGTCGTGGTTGCTCCCCAGGGACGCACGCTGGGCGGAGGTTGCGAGATGACGTTACATGCCGATATCGCGCAGGCAGCAGCCGAAACCTACATCGGTTTGGTGGAAGTGGGCGTAGGACTTATCCCCGGCGGTGGAGGCACGAAAGAACTTACGAAGCGCGTCAGCGATAGGATGGAAGAGGGCGACGTGGAACTGAATGCCTTGCAGAATGCGTTCATGACTATAGCTACCGCCAAGGTGGCCACCTCGGCCGAGGAAGCACGCGAGCTTGGAATCCTGAAGCCTCTTGATCGTGTTTCCATGAACCGCGATCGACAACTGGCGGATGCCAAGGAGGCGGTGCTCGAGTTGGCCAATGCCGGATACACCATGCCGCAGCAGGCGCGTAACATTAGGGTGATGGGCAGAGCCGGACAGGCTTTGTTCCTGGCCGGACTGCAAGGCATGAAGATGGGGCGTTACATCTCCGAACATGATGCCAAGGTGGCCAAGTGGATAGCCAATGTCATGTGCGGCGGTGACCTGACCTCACCGCAGGAAGTAAGTGAACAGTACTTGCTCGACCTGGAACGTGAGGCATTCCTGTCGCTGACGGGAGAAAAGAAGACACTGGAGAGAATACAGGCGATACTCACTGGAGGTAAGCCGCTCAGGAATTAACGGACAGGGAGTGCTGCAAGGAAACATGATTTGTCTACTGCCTATTGTCAATTGTCAACTTGAACAAACCCACTAGAAGATGGATGCATTCATAGTATCAGGTTACCGCACTGCGGTAGGAAAAGCAAAAAAGGGCGGCTTTCGATTCACGCGGCCGGATGACCTGGCGTCGGACGTGATCAAGCACCTGGTGAAGTCGATCCCCGGCTTGGAGAACAAGATGGTGGATGATCTCATCGTGGGCAATGCGGTGCCCGAGGCCGAGCAGGGTATGCAAATGGGCCGGATGATCGCCCTCCTGGCTCTGGGAACCGATGTTCCGGGATTAGTAATCAACCGGTACTGCGGCTCGGGCGTGGAGGCAATAGCCATGGCCAGTCATCGTATCCAGGCCGGGATGGCAGATATTATCATTGCGGGCGGCACGGAATCCATGTCTTTGGTACCCGTGATGGGCTTCAAGACAGCCCTCAACTACGCCATAGCGAAGGATAACCCAACCTACTACACCAGCATGGGCTTGACCGCCGAAGAGGTTTCGAAGCAATTCGGCATTTCACGGGAAGAGCAGGACCAGTTTTCTTATGAATCCCACATGAAGGCCGCGGCGGCCTGGAAGGAAGGCAAGTTCAAGGATGAAGTGGTACCGATTACGGTGAAAGAAGTGTATGTCGATACCGATATGAAGAAGAAGACCCGTGAGTGGATTGTCGACAAGGATGAAGGCATCCGTGCAGATACCACGGTGGAAGGTCTCGCGAAATTGAAGCCTGCCTTTGCAGTAGGAGGTACGGTTACTGCAGGTAATTCCTCGCAAACATCGGATGGTGCGGCTTTTGTGACCGTCATGAGTGAGCGCATGGTGAAGCAACTTAACCTTAAGCCCATTGCACGAATGGTGAGCTATGCCGTGGCCGGTGTGGAGCCGCGCATCATGGGCATCGGCCCTGTGGCAGCAATTCCGAAGGCGCTGAAGTTTGCCGGTAAGAAACTTGATGATATCGACGTGATTGAGCTGAACGAAGCATTTGCGGCGCAATCCCTCGCGGTCGTTAAAGAGCTCGGCATCGACCGGTCGAAACTGAATCCGAACGGAGGCGCTATCGCCGTAGGACATCCGCTGGGCTCGTCCGGTGCGCGCCTGAGCGTTCAACTTTTCAACGAACTGAGACGCCAGAAGAAGAAATATGGAATGGTGACCGCCTGTGTTGGCGGCGGCCAGGGCGTGGCAGGCATCTATGAACTTCTAAACTAATTGTGAACCGTTTAATATTCAGGGTATGGCAACGATGGTAGAGACCAAAAAGGCAATCAAAGGAGGAGAGTTCCTCATTCGCGAGACGCAGGCCAATGAAATCTTCATTCCGGAAGAGTTCAATGAAGAGCAAAACATGATCAAGCAGCAGTGCAAGGATTTCCTCGCCAAGGAAGTCTTTCCCCGGCTGGATGAAATTGATTCCATGAAGGATCCCAAGTTAATGCCGTCGATCCTGGACAAGGCCGGCGAGTTGGGTCTCCTGGGAACCTCAGTACCCGTAGAATATGGTGGTTTCGGAATGGACTTCAACACCACCATGCTTGTCGCGGAAGCGATTGGTGCCGGCCATTCCGTGGCGGTGGCCGTTTCTGCGCACACCGGTATTGGTACACTTCCAATTCTTTACTACGGCAACGAAGAACAAAAGAAGAAGTACATCCCGAAACTCGCCACCGGTGAGTGGAAGGCGGCCTACTGCCTGACGGAACCGGATTCCGGTTCCGATGCTAACTCCGGGAAGACAAAGGCTAAACTCAGTGCGGACGGAAAACACTACATCATCAACGGGCAGAAAATGTGGATCACCAATGGTGGCTTTGCCGACGTTTATGTGGTGTTCGCCAAGATTGACAACGACAAGAACCTCAGTGCCTTCATCGTCGAGCGTTCCTTCGGAGGAATCACGATGAATGAGGAGGAGAAGAAGATGGGGATCAAAGGATCTTCAACCCGCCAGATCTTTTTCAACGACTGCAAAGTTCCGGTCGAGAACATGCTGAGCGAGCGCGAAAACGGGTTCAAGATCGCCGTGAATATCCTGAATATCGGGCGCATCAAGTTGGGGATCGCCGCGCTGGGCGGAAGCAAGATGGCCATCACCAAAGCCATCCAGTATTCCAAGGAGCGCAAACAGTTCGGCGTTCCGATCTCCACGTTCGGTGCGATCAAGTCCAAGATCGCCGATGTGGTCACTAAAATTTACGCCAGCGAATCGGCGCACTATCGCGCCAGCCAGAATATCGACGATGCCTATAATGCGTTTGTAGCAGGAGGAATGGACTCCGGCAAGGCCCGGCTGAAAGCATTGGAGGAATTTGCCATCGAGTGTGCCATTCTGAAAGTTCATGGATCTGAAGTGCTTGATCTTTCCGTCGATGAGGGCGTTCAGATCTACGGCGGCATGGGATTCAGTGCAGAAGGACCCATGGACCGGGCTTACCGAGATGCCCGGATCAACCGGATATTCGAGGGCACCAACGAAATCAACCGGCTGCTCACCATTGACATGCTCCTGAAGCGGGCGATGAAAGGGACGCTGGACCTGATGACGCCGGCCATGGCCGTTCAAAAAGAACTGACATCGATCCCGGACTTTGGCGCATCCGATGACACGGCCGTGTTTGCCAGGGAGAAGAAAGTATTGAGCAATCTGAAGAAAGCAGGCTTGATGGTTTCCGGCGCGGCGGTTCAGAAGTTCATGATGAAGCTGTCGGACGAGCAGGAAGTCCTGATGCACCTGGCCGATATGCTCATTGAAGGCTATGTGGCCGAGTCGGTTTTGCTGCGCGTCGAAAAACTCATCGGCCTGAAAGGCGAGCAGGCGTGTGCCATTCAGAAAGACATGGCGATGATTTACCTGCATGAAGCCGTAGAAAAAGCGACCAGTGCAGGCAAGCAGGCGATTTACGCCTTTGCCGAAGGGGATGAGTTGCGCTTGATGCTCCTGGGGTTGAAGCGATTCACCAAGATTGAGCCGTTCAATCTCAAGGAGGCGCGGCGTCGTGTGGCCAATTATGCCTTGGAAAAGGGTGAATACCCGTTCTAGCACTAGCGTGTTCAAATGACAAAGCCGGGGCTACCCGGCTTTTTTTATGGCTTTTGTTTTGGAAATCCGTAACCCATTCCGTTGTTTAGCGTATTAGTTTAACTAAATGGTTAAATCACGTGGCTAAGGAAAAGCGCGATAACGGTACTGAAAAGGCCATTTTAGATGCCGCCAGGAAGGTTTTTACCCATCGTGGTTTTGCCGGCGCCCGCATGGATGAAATCGCCAGGGAAGCAGGTATTAACCGCGCGCTGCTGCACTATTACTTCCGGAGTAAGGACAAGCTGTTTGACCTGGTGTTTGCCCAGCGGGCCCGCGAATTCTTCCTGGGTCTCGCCGGAATTATTGGCGGACCCGGATCGCTTGAAGACAAAATCAAGGCAATTGTAGAGCATGACATCGACATGATCCGGTCTCAACCGGACCTCCCCATCTTCATTATGCAGGAACTGACGCAGAACCCGGATCGCCTGGTCCGAATGGCGGTAGAATCGGGAGCCAATCCTTCGATGATGATGAAGGCCTTCCGGCACGCGGTGAAGGAGGCCGTTGATAAGAAAGTAGTGCGTCCCATCGACGCGGGTCAGTTGTTGATCAATGTGATGTCGCTGTGCGTCTATCCTTTCATTGCCAAACCGATGATCAAAGCAGTGCAGGAGCTGGACGACAAGCAATTTGAGAAGATGATTCTTAAGCGAAAGCAAGAGATTGTTGAGTTTGTGATGAGTTCACTAAAGCCGTAGTGCCATGAGAAAACATGCCCTCGCCATTTGCCTTCTGCTCGGACTTTCCCCAGCATTTTTGTGGGCGCAGGATGTGCTGACCCTCGAGGAGTGCACATCCCTCGCCCGGGCCAACTACCCGTTGATCAAGCAACAGGAACTCCTGACCAAATCGGAAGAGTATACGCTATCCAACGCGAACAAAGCCTATTTGCCGCAGCTAAGCGTCACCGGTATCGGCGGTTATATCATCAATGGACTTCCTTCCATGAGCCTGCCGGGCCAGCCGGCTCCTGAGCCTGACAAAATGCAGGCGATCGCGCTGCTTCAGTTGAATCAAACCATCTGGGATGGCGGCGCCACTAAATCGGCAAAGGACATGGCCAGGGCAAGCACGGCCATCGAGAAGGCCTACGTAAATGTACAACTTTACCAGGTACAAGACAGGGTCGCGCAAATCTACTTTGGCATTCTGCTGATTGATGAGCAGTTGAAGGTTTTGGAGACATCGGAGAAAAACCTGAAACTCAATTATGACCGGCTGCGACTTTCCAATGAAAACGGACTGGGCTACCGTGTCGAAGTAGACGAAGTGGAGGCTGAACTCCTGAAAGTAGATCAGCGACGGATCGAGTACGGCTATGCCCGAACAGCTTACCTCGACATGCTTTCTCATTTCCTTGGAAAACCCTTGTCCACCCGAGTGGCACTGGTCCGCCCTGCGATTTCCGAGGAAGTCCTGACCGGAGCAAATAACAGACCGGAGATGATTTGGTTCAGCAGCCGCACACGCCTGAGCGAAACTCAATCGGCCATGGAACGAGTATCCCTCATGCCAAAAGTCGGATTACTGGGCGCCGGTGTGTTCATCAGCCCCGGACTGCAATTTGCCACCTCAAAAGTCACGAACCTGTCGCTCGTGGGACTCAGCCTGTCATGGAACACAGGCGGACTCTACCGCAACCGCAATAACCAGCAACTTCACCAGATCCAGAGCGACCGGATAGCGGTGGAGCAAAAGGTGTTTGAGTTCAATCAGTCCCTGGAGTTGAAGCAATATGGAGCCGAGGTAGCCAAACAGCGCGCAATCCTCCTGAGCGACACCAAGATTGTCGAGTTGAAGGCCCGCATCAAGCAATCGCAACAATTGAAGTTCGATAATGGGCTGTGTTCGGCTTCGGATCTGATCAATTCGATCAACAATGAACAGGATGCGCTAAGCAATCAGCGACTGCATGAGATCCAGTTGCTGAAGAGTCTCTATGCCTATAAAACATCCCTCGGAAACTAACCTTGAAACATGACCTCTATGAATAAACTCAGTGTCTTATTGCTCCTCGCGGCTGCCCTCATGGCGGCATGTACCAACAGTGGTACAAATCCCGACGCCTCAGGTACGTTTGAGGCAACGGAGATTATTGTATCAGCCGAAGCCAATGGAAAGCTCCTTGAATTTAATGTCGAAGAAGGGCAAGCCGTACAGAAAGGGACGAGGGTAGGCATCATAGACAGCACGGCGCTGCACCTCAACAAGCTTCAGCTGATCCAGAGCCGGAAGGCCGTCCTGGCCGGGCAGCAAAATGTGAAAACACAACTGGAAAGCCTGAGGAAGGAATTGGTCAACGCGCAGGCCGATCAACAACGCATTGAAAACCTGGTAAAGGGCCAGGTGGCATCACAGAAGCAACTGGATGACGCGAATCTCCGGATCGACGTACTCAAGGCCCGTATTGAAGCGCAGGAGAATTTGCTGAACACCGGCAACACGGCGCTTCGCGAACAAAGCAAGACCATTGAGGCCCAGCTTGCCGTCATCGAAGATCAGCTTCGTCGCTGCAGCATCGTGAATCCAATAGAGGGAACCGTGCTTACCAAGTTCAGCGAGAGGTTTGAAATGGCCAATGTGGGCAAGCCGCTCTATAAAGTAGCTGACCTGTCGCAGGTCATCCTCCGCGCGTATATCACCAATGACCAGCAGTCCAAAGTCAAGATCGGGCAAAAGGTGAATGTTCTTGTCGATGATGGCGCAGGAGCCAGCCGGAAGTATGAAGGAAGCGTGCAGTGGGTAAGTGACAAGGCCGAATTCACACCGAAGACGATCCAGACCAAGGAGGAGCGCGCCAACCTGGTGTACGCTGTGAAGATCGCCGTGAAGAACGACGGCCTGCTGAAGATCGGGATGTACGGAGAAGTGGTTTTCTGACATACAGTGCTATGACCACGGCGATCCAGGTAGATCACATTTCAAAGGGCTTCACTACGGGGAAGGAGAAGGTATCCGCAGTTAAAGACGTGACATTCACCGTAGGCAAGGGTGAATTGTTTGGCCTGGTGGGGCCTGACGGTGCAGGAAAGACTACGCTGTTCCGGATACTTACCACGCTCCTGCTCGCCGACAGCGGATCCGCTTCAGTCGATGGATTTGATGTGGTGAAAGATGTTCAGTCGATCCGCAAACGCGTGGGGTATATGCCGGGGAAATTCTCCCTCTATCCGGACCTCACCGTGGCGGAGAACCTGGCTTTCTTTGCTACGTTGTTCAACACGAGCCTCAAGGAAAACTACGACCTGGTGAGGGCGATCTACCACCAGATCGAGCCTTTTGAAAAGCGAAAAGCCGGAGCCCTTTCAGGTGGGATGAAACAGAAACTTGCCCTGAGTTGCGCCCTGATTCACCGACCCAGCGTGTTGTTCCTCGACGAGCCGACGACCGGTGTTGACGCGGTATCCCGAAAAGAATTCTGGGAACTTTTACGCGGACTGCAGGCGGCCGGTATATCCATCCTGGTGTCTACACCCTACATGGATGAAGCAAGTCTCTGCGACCGGGTTGCGCTGATGCAGGAAGGGAAAATCATGGACATTAATTCTCCCCAAGGTATCACCGCGAACTTTACTAAGCCACTCTATGCGATACGCTCCCGCAACATGTACGAACTCATGCGGGCCTTGCAGCAACACGAAGCCGTGGAGTCCTGCTATCCTTTCGGGCAGCAACACCATGTTGTTTTTAAAGATGACCGCCTGCGTCCCGATGATATCCGTACCCTGGTGACACCCTTGGCGGGCGACGGACTTGAGGTGGAGCGGATTCAACCGACGATAGAAGATTCGTTCATGGACCTCATGCATCAATGAGCAACGACCTCGCCATATCAGCCCGCCAACTCACGAAGCGATTCGGTGATTTCACCGCGGTAGACGCCATCACTTTTGATGTGAAACGAGGCGAGATCTTCGGCTTCCTGGGAGCTAACGGCGCGGGTAAAACCACGGCCATGCGCATGCTCTGCGGGCTCTCTTTTCCCACCAGTGGCACGGCTACGATCGCGGGGTTTGACCTGGCCGGTGAACCAGAAAAAATCAAGCGCAGCATCGGCTACATGAGCCAGAAGTTCTCGTTGTATGACGACCTCAGTATTGTGGAAAACATCCGCTTCTACGGCGGAATATATGGATTGACTGACCAGGAGATCAAAGACAAGACCAGCCAGTTGCTGGAGGTTCTCCACCTGCAGGATCAGGCAAAGACCCTCACCAAAGCGCTCCCGCTAGGCTGGAAGCAAAAGGTGGCGTTCTCAGTGGCCATGGTTCATCAGCCGAAGATCGTCTTCCTTGACGAACCCACTGGCGGCGTAGATCCGGTAACGCGAAGGGAATTTTGGACAATGATATATGAAGCCGCGCATGCCGGCACCACGGTATTTGTAACCACGCACTATATGGACGAGGCCGAGTATTGCGACCGGGTATCCATCATGGTCGACGGTCGTATCGAAGCATTGGACACTCCCCTGCGACTGAAGCAGCAGTTCAATTCCGCCAGCATGGAGGGGGTATTTATTCAATTGGCACGGAAAGCAACCCGAAGCGACGGATGAAACAGTTCCTGTTTTTTGTGCAGAAAGAGTTTTATCACGTCTGGCGCGACAAGCGGACCATGCTGATCCTCTTCGGGATGCCCATCATGCAGATTCTCATTTTCGGATTTGCGCTCACCAACGAGGTAAAGAATGCTCGCATCGCCGTGCTTGACCTGGCGAAGGACAATGCCAGCCGCGGAATTATCGAGCAACTCTCGGCAAGTCGTTACTTCGATATCGGCCAGTACCTGACCGCGGCCGAGGAAATTGAAAAGGCTTTTCAAAGCGGCACGGTAAAGATGGCGGTTGTTTTTCCCTCCGGCTTTGAGAATCACCTGCTGCATGGGAATCAGGCCACCGTTCAACTGATCGCGGATGCGACCGACCCGAACGTGGCGACCACGCTGGCCAACTACGCTACAGGCATTATCATGGACTACCAGTCCGGACGCCGGGGAGCCCAGCCGGCTCCACTCTCCATCAAGACGGAAATACGGATGCTGTACAACCCTCAATTGAAGGGCTCTTACAGTTTTGTCCCGGGCGTGATGGCCATGGTTCTCATGCTGGTGTGCGCCATGATGACCTCTATATCCATTGTCCGGGAGAAGGAGATGGGTACGATGGAGGTAATCCTGGTTTCCCCGATCATCCCCATCCGCGTGGTGATCGCCAAAATGGTGCCCTATTTCCTTTTATCGGCGGTCAACATCGGCAGCATTCTCTTACTGAGCGTGTTTGTGCTGGACGTACCCATACAAGGAAACCTGGGTTTGTTGGTGAGCGAGTGCCTGCTGTTTACGGTCACGGTGCTCTCCCTGGGATTGCTGATTTCTTCGGTGGCCGATTCGCAGCAGGTGGCGATGCTGGTGTCACTAATGGGCTTGTTTCTGCCCACGGTCATGCTGAGCGGATTCATGTTCCCGGTGGAGAACATGCCCACAGCCCTGCAGGTGTTATCTAACCTCGTGCCGGCGAAGTGGTTCTATTACATCATCCGTAACGTGATGATCAAAGGGCTGACCTTCGACTACGTGTGGCGGGAGACGCTCGTGCTGGCAGGAATGACACTGTTTTTCATGGTCGTGAGCGTGAGGAAGTTCAAAACTCGATTGGAATGAGGGCGCTGCGCATTTTACTGGAAAAGGAGTTCCGCCAGATTTTCCGTAACCCGGCGATCTTAAGGCTCATGTTCATGATGCCGACTGTCCAGTTGCTTTTTTTGCCGCTCGCGGCCGACTATGAGGTGAAGCACGTCAATGTCTGTGTCGTGGACTATGACCGATCGCCATATTCACATCGACTGGTAAACAAGATCAAGGCCACCGACTATTTTCAATTGGTGGATTACACCGACTCCTATGACAAAGCGCTGCGTCAGCTTGCCCGCGACGAGGCCGATGTGGTGGTCCAAATTTCCGACGGCTTTGAACGTTCGTTGGTGAGAGAAAATGAGGCAACGGTCTTTCTTGCCGTGAACGCGGTGAATGGCGTCAAGGCCAACCTTGGCGGCGCCTACATGCGGGCGGTCATTTCGGATTTCAATAACGAGGTGCGGGTGGAATGGGCGCCGCCGCAAGGGATGAACCTGCAGCCTGTCATCGGGGTGGAAGCGATCAACTGGTATAACCCGCTGATGAACTACAAGATTTTTATGGTGCCCGGCATCGTGGTGATCCTGGTGACCATGGTGGGTGGATTCTTGTCGGCGCTCAACATCGTAAAGGAAAAAGAAGTGGGAACCATTGAGCAGATCAACGTGACGCCCATTCACAAATACCAGTTTATCCTGGGCAAGCTGATCCCCTTCTGGGTGTTGGGACTTATCATTCTCACCATCGGACTCTTTATCTCGTGGGTTGCCTACGGTATTGTACCGGTGGGGAGTTTGCTTACCATCTATGTTTTTGCGGCCGCGTACTTGTTGGCCGTACTGGGAATGGGCTTGGGCGTTTCCACCCTGGCGAACAACCAGCAACAGGCGATGCTTATCTCGTTCTTTCTCATGATGATCTTTATCCTGCTCGGCGGGCTTTACACGTCCATCGATAGCATGCCGCGCTGGGCACAGGTGGTCACGTGGTTTAACCCGGTCACTTATTTCATTGAAGTGATGAGAATGGTAGTCTTGAAAGGAAGCACGTTGTATGACATCCGGATGCATATCGGCATCGTGCTCTTGATGGCGGTGGTGCTGAACGGTTTTGCGGTACTGAATTACAGGAAGCGGTCTTGAGATGGTAGTCCGTTCGGCAGGGGTCTTACCGGTCCGAATGGTGTACGATCGCGAACTTCCCGTGTGTATAAAAATGAACAGTAAACTTCACGCCCATGGTGTTGATCCTGCAAATTCCATTGAATTCGCGGTTAATCAACAACAGAACGGATTTTGCTAGGGTTGACAAAAGCCCGTCGAAATGCAACAGACCCGAAGCTCTTCCCAAACCATACTCTTGATTATCGTCCTGGTACTTACGGCTCCCCTCTGGCTTACCGTGGGTGGAGTGGTGATCGGTGTTTTCGGAGGGCTGCTTGGCGGCCTGTTCGGGGCGTTTTTTGGTGTGTTGGGTGGATTGCTGGCGGCGTTTTTTGCCATCATTACCCTTCCTTTCAAGCTCCTTTTCGGATCCTGCGATTTCACGGATGGAAATTGGTTCCTTTCCGACAAGGCGATGTTCCTGGCGGTTGCGCTGATCCTCCTGGTTGCGGTGTTTCGCCGCGGTAAGTCGTAGCGGTTCAGGATTTTTTTACGGAATAAGTTATCTTCATCGGTTGAAGAATAACTTTTCCATGAAAGCAAAAACAGGTCTATTGCTAGCGTTGGCGGGATGGGGTCTTTCCTGCTCGAAACCCAAGCCCGCTGCTGAGACAGCACCAATTTCTTTGTGTGCTGCGCCATCTTCCGCGGCAGCGGTGAAAGTGATGGACACCACCCGGCAGATTGCTCCGTTGCTGACGAATCTTGGAGAGTATGGATTCAAAGTAACCACGTCGAGTGAGGAGGCACAGAAATTCTTCAACCAGGGATTGAACCTCTATTATGGATTCAATCACCTCGAAGCGTATCGTTCCTTTCGTGAGGCCGCCCGCCTCGATCCTGCCTGTGCGATGTGCTGGTGGGGCCAGGCCCTTTCGCTCGGACCCAATATCAATGCCCCCATGGATCCTTCCGACGCAGGCACCGTTTATAAAGCCGTGCGTCGTGCGCAGGTAAATGCGGCCGGAGCCACTCCACTGGAGCAGGGTTTGATTGAAGCGATTGCAAAACGATATGTTTCGGAAGCGCCGGCCGACCGGTCGCCGCTGGACCTGGCTTATGCTGAGGCGATGCGCGATCTTCAGAAGAAGTTTCCGGACGTGGATGAAGTTACTACGTTGACCTCGGAAGCGCTCATGGATCTGCATCCCTGGGATTATTGGCTGAGAGACGGCAAGCCGCAACCCTGGACGCCGGAGATTCTGGCGCTCATGGAGAGGGTGATGACCCGATCACCCAGACATCCCGGCGCGAATCATCTTTATATTCATATCAACGAAGCCTCGTCCAACCCGGCTAAGGCCATGGCCAGTGCCGACTTGCTCCGCGATCTCGTGCCCGGATCAGGTCACCTGGTGCACATGCCTTCGCACATCTATATCCGGACGGGACGGTATGCCGACGGAATTGTAGCCAACGAGAAGGCGGTGAAGGCCGATGAAGACTATATCAGTACGTGCCGGGCCCAGGGCATTTATCCGCTCTCGTACTATCCCCACAACTATCATTTCTACTGGGCCTGCGCCCAGATGTCGGGCCGCGGTCAACTGTCTCTTCAGGTGGCCCGGACGCTGGTGTCGAAACTGGCCAAAGAAAAAATGGGCGAGACAGACTGGGCGGCGCTTCAGCATTACTACGTCACGCCCTGGTATTCGATGGTTCGCTTCAGCCAGTGGGATGAACTCGCGCGGGAAGAGAAGCCAGCAGACTCCTTGCACTACGCATTGGCCATTTGGAATTATGCCCATGGGATAAGAGCGGTACGAACCGGAAAAGCAGGCCAGGCGAATCAATACCTGCAGGAGGTGAAGCGAATTCTGTCGGAGCCCTCCTTAAGCGCCGGACGAATCTGGGGAATAAACAGTTTTGCCGATGTGGTGGGCATCGCTGCGCTGGTGCTCGAAGGAGAAGTGATGGCTGCGTCGGGGAAATACCCGGAAGCGATAGCCGCGCTGGAGAAGGCTAGGGCAAGCGAAGATGGGTTGCTTTACCAGGAGCCCCCGGATTGGTATTACCCTGTCAGGGAGACGTTAGGAAATGTGCTGCTGAAAGCCGGCCGGTTCAAAGAGGCCGAGAAAATGTTTCGCGAGGATCTCGTGATGTACCCGGAAAACGGGTGGTCATTGGGCGGACTATACCGCGCGCTTACCGCACAGGGTCGCTCAAAAGAAGCGGAAGCCGTTCGCGTCCGGTTTGAAAAAGCGTTTGCGGATGCGGACGAGAACCTGAAAGGAGAAGCCGGTCTCCTCGCCATGATGTAGCCATCGACCATGGACTATTGACCAGGGACCACCCCGTCAATTGATTTTCGCTTCCTGCTTAAAGGCCATGATATGGTTCCGGAGCGCTTCAAGCCAGTTGGTATCAGCGTCCCACTTGGTGCCCAGGAAGATGTTGCCGTTTTCAATGTGCCGGAAGTAGAACTTGTAGATGACCTCGTCTTTGGGAAGGATCTTCAACTGCAGCTGGCCTTCCGGGTAAGTAATAGAGGCGTAACTCTTCTCGCCTTTGCTCATATCATAACCGAGAACCTCTTTGGCCGCCTCACCGCGCGTGTGGACATAGCAGAGCACGTACAGGAATCCTTTTCTTCTCAGCTCCTGCTCATCTGAACCCGCCTCGACCAGCTGGTACTTCAGCGGATAATTTTGCGTGAAGAATTGTTCCAACGCCTTGTCGATATTCTCATCTCCGAACTTGGGCACGGCGAGATTATCTACTCTCAGATCAATGGCGTAGAATTCCTGCCTTCGCCCTTTCACGACATCCACGACGATGTCCGTCTCGGGAAAGTCGTTGACCAGGTAATTGGCTTTCTTCTGGGCACGCCAGGCATCCTGGAGCATGTTGGTCAACAAGTCATTGAGTACAGGCTGGCTTACTTGCCACGCCGGCTGCCCTGCATCAACGAGGGTTGGCTTATGATTGAAGGAAGTGGCGGTGAAGCGATAGCCGTAGGGACCTTTTTCCAGGAGAAGGAGGAAGGCGACCTGTCTCTCTTCGAAATACGCGGCATAGGCCTTCATGGGATCTTTGCCGGCCGTGACCATATCCAGGCCGAAATAGGCGATGGCATCGATCCCGATCCGCTGAAATCCGCGCTGGAATTCGGCCAGTTCTTTTTCGGTAAGTCGGTAATCAAACAAAGCCACAGCACGGGAACTCAGCAGCTTCTCGGGGGGTGTTGCGGAGGTATTCAGGGATGGTAATGCCGGCTGAGCCAGCGCGGTCGCCGGCAAAACCAGGAGTAAAACGAGCCAGGGGAGTCGGCAACGGGTCATTATGAAGGAGATAACGAATCGCACGCCCGTCTATTTTATGATTCCACGCTGACAAAGACCCCTTCCTCATCCACCCGTACCGGGAATGTTTCCAGGTCGGGCGATTGCTCGCCACTTTCCCGGCCGGTGACCAGGTTGAAGCGTTGACCGTGCCAGGGACACACGATTTCGCCGAGGTAGTTGACCCGGCCCTTGCTCAGCGATTCTCCGTTGTGGGGGCACTTATCAGAGACGGCCAACAATCTGTCTTGGGTTCTCACCAGGCATATCCGCTTGCCGCTGGCCACCAATAGCCGAGGCTGGTTTATCGCCAGGACTGTCTCCATTTGACCCGCGGAAGAAAAGATACGGATCCAGTTCACTTTATGTCTTTTGGGAGGAGGTGGTTTTTTCTACCTTTCTTTTCTGATAAACAAAGATGAAAAAAATTTTGCTGTGTGGAGGGCTGATTCTCCAGGCGCTCATGCTCCGGGCGCAAGTCAGTCCCGCGCTGCAGGCCCGACTGGACCAGCAAGCGAAAGACCTTGAACCCAAACTCATCGAATGGCGCCGTCACTTTCATGAAAACCCGGAGCTTTCCAACCGGGAAGTGAAGACGGGCGCGCGCATCGCCGAGCAGCTTCGCGCGCTGGGGATGGAAGTACAATACCCGGTGGCTAAGACCGGTGTAGTCGGTATTCTGAAGGGAGCCAAGCCGGGCCCGGTCATTGGATTGCGTGCCGACATGGATGCCCTTCCGGTAACCGAGCGCAATAGTTTGCCTTTTGCCTCCAAAGTCAAAAGCAACTTTAATGGAATGGAGACCGGGGTGATGCATGCCTGCGGACATGACGGACATATGTCCATTCTGTTGGGCGTGGCGGAGATCCTCAGCAAGAACAAGAATGACCTGAAAGGAACGGTTAAGTTCATTTTTCAACCCGCCGAAGAAGGTGCTCCTCCCGGCGAGGAAGGCGGCGCTTACCTCATGATCAAGGAAGGCGTGCTGGAAAACCCGAAAGTGGATGTCATGTTCGGACTTCATCTGCAGTCGCTGGTGCCGCTGGGCACGGTGGCCTACAAACCCGAAGGACTGATGGCCTCGGTGGATAACCTGAACATTAAGGTAAAGGGCCGCGGTGCACATGGAGCCACGCCGTGGGATAGTGTGGATCCCATTGTGGTCAGCAGTCAGATCATCCTGGGTTTGCAGACCATCGTAAGCCGGCAGACTGAACTGACGAAAGCCGCCGCGGTGATTACCGTGGGCAGCCTGCATGGAGGAATTCGTCGCAACATCATCCCGGAGGAGGCGACCATGGAAGGAACCATCCGCACGTTTGATGCGAACATGCAGAAGATGGTTCATGAGAAAATCAAGACCACCGCGATGCGCATCGCCGAAAGTGCCGGCGCGACCGCGGAAGTGGGCATCGACATTCTCTATCCCGTCACCTACAACGATGCGGCGCTCACGAAGCAAATGGCCCCGAGTCTCGAGCGGGCCGTAGGAAAGGCAAATGCCAAAGTAATTGCCCCGGTCACCATGGCCGAAGATTTTTCTTTCTTTCAACAAAAGGTGCCCGGGTTTTTCTTCTTTGTCGGCGCGTATCCCGTCGACATGAAGCTGAACGCGCAACCGACCCACCATACGGCCGACTTCATGATTGATGAGCGCTGCCTCGTGATTGGCGTGAAATCCCTGGTGGCCCTGACCACCGACTATATGTACCAGAAATCCAAATGAAATGAAACAGACCTTACTTTTCTTACTGCTTGCCACTACCGTTGTTCGCGCACAGGTAAATCCCAAACTCCAGGCGAAACTTGACGCCCAGGCTACGGAGGTGGAACCCAAAGTGATCGAATGGCGCCGGCATTTCCACCAATACCCGGAGCTTTCCAACCGCGAGACTAAAACGGGCATCTACATCGCCGAGTACATGAAAAGCCTCGGGTTGGAGGTGCAGCATCCTGTGGCCAAGACAGGAGTGGTGGCGATTCTGAGAACGGGCAAGCCCGGCCCGGTCATTGCACTTCGGGCGGATATTGACGCGCTGCCCGTAACCGAGCGGAACAGTTTGCCTTTTGCTTCAAAGGAAAAGGCAGTGTTCAACGGACAGGAAACCGGAGTGATGCATGCCTGCGGGCATGATTCGCATACCGCGATACTGATGGGCGTGGCCACGGTGCTGGTAAAGAACAAGGCAGAGCTGAAGGGGACCATCAAGTTTTTCTTCCAGCCTGCGGAGGAGGGAGCACCAGTCGGTGAAGAAGGCGGCGCCGCCCTGATGATCAAGGAAGGCGTGCTGGAAAATCCCAAAGTCGATGCGGCCTTTGGCATGCACATCAGTTCGATGACGCCGCTGGGCATGATTACCTATCGTCCCGGTGGATTGCTCGCCGCTTCGGACACGTACTCCATCACCGTGAAGGGAAGGCAGGCGCACGGGTCGGCGCCGTGGATGGGTGTGGATCCCATCGTGGTGGGTGCGCAGATCGTGACCGGGCTGCAGACCATCATCAGCCGGCAGAGTGAACTGACCAAAGAGGCCGCGGTGATCACCGTAGGACGGTTTCAGTCGGGCATCCGCGAGAACATCATTCCCGAGGAAGCTTTCATGGCAGGAACCATCCGCACACTGGATGCCGGCATGCAGGACAAGATTCACGAGAAGATCAAATTGACGGCGACCAAGATTGCCGAGAGCGCGGGAGCAACGGCCGAAGTCACCATTCGCCGCGGCTACCCGATTACCTACAATGATCCTGCACTGACTGAGCAAATGGCGGCGAGCCTGGAGCGGGCGGCCGGAAAAGATAAGACGGTGCGCATCAATGCATCCACCGGCGCAGAAGACTTCTCCTTCTTTCAGCAGCAAGTGCCGGGGCTGTTCTTTTTTGTAGGCGCATTGCCCCCAGGACAGGATCCCGCCAAGGCCCCTTCGCACCATACGCCGGATTTCATGATTGATGAGAAGGGCTTCATCACGGGAATCAAGGCGATGCTGAACGTGACGGTGGATTATATGTTCATGAATAAGGCCGTACCTAAGAAATAGCCGGCATAGTCCGGTACTTATGATAGGGAAGTTTCACAAAGAGCTATTCGAACGAAACCTCCTCACGCAGGAACAGCATGACCATGTCGAGGAGATCGCCACGCGCCGGGTCGTGTCGGTGTATTACGATCTCCGGATGTTGCTGTACGCAGGTGTGCTGCTTTTTTCTGCCGGCATCGGCATCCTGATTTACAAGAATATCGGCGAAATCGGCCACCTCGTAGCGATCGGCGTGCTCATGGCCCTTACGGCGACGTGTTTTGTTTACATGTTCCGCAAAGGCCCCCGGTATCACCACAGGGAGGTGGAGGGCCCCACGCCCTATTTTGAGTATGTCGTGTTGCTGGGCAGCCTGCTGCTCATTACTGTGCAGGGGTATTTACAATTCAAGTATGAGTTGCTGACCGAGAATCTTGGAATCAGCACGCTGATCAGCGCGGCGGTTTTCTTCGTTGTCGCCTATCGTTTTGACCACCTGGGCGTACTGTCGCTGGGCATCACGGCATTGGCCTCTTTCTTCAGCATCACGCTTTCTCCAAACAAGTGGTACAGCGGAGATTTTCTCGAGGGCTCACATCTTTACCTGACGGCTATATTTTTCGGAAGCGGCCTGGCATTGGCTGCGCTCCTCCTGGAGAAGAAAGACATCAAGGTTCACTTCACCTTTACGTACCTGAATTTTGCCCTGCTCATTTTCTTTGCCGGGGCGCTTTCCGGCATGATGATCGAAGAGGGTCGGATGGGATGGTATTTACTTCTGGTCTACGCCGGTGTAGGATTTGCCTGGGTCTCAGCCCGCAAGCGACGGTCTTTTCTTTTCCTGCTCTACGCGTTCATCGCCGGATACATCGGCACCACGTATTTGCTGAGTGAGACGGTGATGCAGAATGCAGAGGCGCTTTGGTTCTATTATTTCATGTTGTCGTGCGGCGGATTTGTGTATTTCATGGTGAAGTACCGCAACTATTTTTCCCGGAACGCATGAACTGCGCGTATGACTCCCGCGAATTGCGCCACCTGCAGGTCTTGAAAGAAGCCGCGCACTGGCACCGCATCAAGTTCATCACGGCTGAGCAGTGGACCGCAATCCGGTTGGCCTACCCGTGCAAGCTCTATCATCCCAACCTGGTGATCCGCGTCTTGTTGTTTATCGCTACGTGGATTGCCATCTCGGGTGTCAATGGGATCTTCTTCCTGGTGGTTAGCGAAATGCCGGAGACTGTCAAGGGAGTTGTAGCCCTCCTCGGAGGGGTGGGAGCGATGGTTCTCGCCGACAAGGCATTGGTTCAGCGCAATTCCCACTACCGGTCCGGAGTCGTCGAAGGCGTGATATACTCCGGGGCCGGCTACATGGTGTTGGGTTTGGGGTTGATTACCGACTGGAATGTTCACCTCTTGCTTCTGTCTGCGCTAGGCGCGCTATCCTATGTCGCCTATCGGTATCTCGATTGGATCGCCACGACCTTTGCGGTATTCACCCTGGCGGGGTTCCTGTTTTATGAGTGCTATGAAATGGGAGGCATCTTCCGACAAATCATTCCCTTCGTGATCATGATTTCATCCAGCCTGGTGTATTTTCTCGCTCAACGGGCAAAACGGCTGGAGCAATGGATGCTTTGGGAAGACAACCTGCTGATTGTCCAGGTGCTGAGTTTGCTTCTCGTCTACGCCGGCGGCAATTACCTCGTCGTCCGCGAATGCAGCATTGCGCTCCTGAACATGACCCTGGTGGATGGCGAAGACATTCCATTCGCATTTATTTTCTACGCGTTCACCGCGGTCATGCCGTTGGTCCTGTTGTACCGGGGCGTTCAGCTGCGAAGCCTGATGCTTCTCCGGCTGGGTGTTGTTACTTTAGTTTTATCCGTACTGACGTTCCGATACTACTTCAGCATTGCTCCTCCTGAGGTAGCCCTTACCGTAGGTGGAGCCATCGTGCTTGGGGTCACGGCCTGGTTGTATAGTTATTTGCAGACGATCCGGAATGGCTTTACGCGGGAGAAATTGCTTTCGAGGGCGGCCGTAAGCAACGACCTGGCCGCCTTTGCCGTTTCTCAGACGATGGGAGGCAACGTCCACAAGCCGGACGAGTCGTTCAAAGGTGGCGGCGGGAGTTTTGGAGGAGGAGGAGCAAGCGGGGAGTTTTGAGGGAAGGAGTGTGGGTTACTGGGAGCACAGGGTTAAACCGAAAAATGTAGAACACTAAATGTAAAATGTAAAAGTGGGGTGAGTCTTTTAATGAAGGAAGCCATCTGCGTTACGCCCTTTTACATTTTGATTTTACATTCTACATTTTGCGGTTCTACGGTATGCTCAAGTAAGGCGCGAAGGGGGATTAAATTCTTTGCGGGCTTTGCGCCTTTGCGTGAACCAGTCTTTGCTCATAATTTCATGTCGAACCGAGTGATCGTCCAAGTGTTTCGCACCAAGTCCGAAGTACACCGCCAACGAAAGAATTCATTACTAATTCAAATGCTTATGAGATTCATTGTCGTAGTTACCCTGTTCTGTCTTGTGCAGTTTTCTTTTGCACAGCATGTTCCCACTATGGAAGAAGTCATCTCCCTGCGCAGCGTGGGCAGCGTCAGTCTCTCCGCCGACGGCAAATCGGTGGTCTATAGCGTGCAAACCACGGATTGGACCGACAACCGCTACGACACGGAACTATGGCTTTCGAAGAATGGAGAGCCGGGTTTTCAGTTGACCAATACCCCGAAGGGAAATAGCTCCAATGGCAGCTTTTCTCCCGACGGGAAATGGATCGCCTTCCTCGCCACCCGGGGAAACAAGAACCAGATTCACGTGATCCGCACCGACGGCGGAGAAGCACGCGCGGTGACCAACGATGAAGAGGGAATAAATTCGTTCGTATGGCACCCCTCAGGCCAGTCCTTCATCTACCAGCGATCGGAAAAGGAGGATCCCAACAAGAAAGAGCGGGAGAAGCGGTACGGTGCCTTTGAAGCCGATGACGCCGAATTCACAGTCCAGCATCTTTGGCAGGTGGACTTCAAGCCCGACCTGCGTGACCCCTCCGAACTGCCCTGCTATGAGAAGACAGACTCCCTGAAGGCAAAGGCCGGCTGCATTGAATGGCCAAAGGCCAAACGCTTGACCGAGGGAAAGTTTACCGTCACTAACTACCAGGTTTCTCCGGACGGCAATAAGGTGGCCTTCACGCATCAACCCGATCCGCTGATCAACTCCTTTGTGAAATCGGACATTTCTATGGTCGAGATTTCGTCGAAGACGATAGCCAAACTGGTTGCCAACCCGAGTTCAGACTCCTTCCAGGATTGGTCACCCGACTCGAAGGAAATCGTGTACATCACCAAGGGGACGGATACCGTGTCAAACTTCTTCACCAACGACAAGGCGTTTGTCCTCAACCTGCAGTCGAAGGCCTCGCGGCGCATAGGAGCGAAGGTGGACGAAGATTTCAGCGGCATGCGCTGGGCGCCCAGCGGGATATTTACCACCGTGCAGGCAAAGACCAACCGCGTGGCCTACCGGATTGATCCGGCGTCCGGTGACGCCAGCCTGCTGAAAGGACTTCCGGAACAGGTGTTTCAACTGTCGTTCTCAAAATCCGGAGACCAGTTCGCCATGACAGCCCGCAACGGCGACCAACTCGCCGAGGTATTTGTCTCCCCGGCGGCCAACCCGGCTCCGAAAAAGATTACCGATATGTCGGCACAAATGAACGGATGGAAAGTGGCGACTAGCGAAGTCATCAGCTGGAAGAGCAAGGATGGCGCAACGATCGAAGGGGTTCTGCACAAGCCGGCGAATTATGATCCCTCCAGGAAATACCCGTTGCTGGTCGTGATCCACGGCGGACCTACCGGTGTGGACACGCCGTCGCCGGTTCCGGGCAGTGTCTACCCGATTGTGCAGTGGCTCGACAAAGGAGCGCTGGTGCTCAGGGTAAATTATCGTGGGTCGGCGGGTTATGGTGAAGCGTTCCGCTCACTGAATGTGCGAAACCTCGGCGTCGGCGATGCCTGGGATGTGCTGTCTGGCGTGGACTACCTCGATTCGAAGAAGATGATCGACCGATCGAAGATGGGATGCATGGGCTGGAGCCAGGGCGGATACATTTCTGCTTTCCTCACCACCAACTCAAACGTGTTCAAGGCGATCTCAGTCGGCGCAGGCATCTCCAACTGGATGACGTATTACGTGAACACTGATATCCATCCGTTCACACGTCAATACCTCAAGGCGACCCCGTGGAGCGACGAAGCCATCTATAAGAAGACGTCACCGATGACCAACATCAACCAGGCCAAAACTCCTACCCTCATCCAGCATGGAGAGTTCGACCGCCGTGTACCCATCGCCAACGCCTATGAACTGCTGCAGGGACTTCGCGATCGCAATGTCCCAGCCGAACTAATTGTTTACAAGGGCTTCGGTCACGGGATTACCAAGCCGAAAGAACGCCTGGCCGCGAACTGGCACAACTGGCAGTGGTTTTCCAAATATGTTTGGAATGAAAATGTGGAGTTACCACTTGGGAAGTAGATGAGGAGTAATCCGCCAGGCTGAGCGCAGTCGAAGCAGGCAGTGGTTTGCGAAGTATGTGTGGGGCGAGCAGGTAGACCTGCCGATCGGAGAGTAGGAGGAACCGCAGAATGCAAAATGTATAATGCAGAATGTAAAAGGGCTTGTTTTTACATTTTACATTTAGTGTTTTACATTTTGCGGTTACGTCTCCTCGATTCGTGAATAGACTTTCACGCAAAGCTCGCTAAGGCGCGAAGGGATACTGTATTCTTTGCGGGCTTAGCGCCTTTGCGTGAGCTAAGCGCCGATCATATTCAAATAGTACAACTGCCAAAGCGCTGCTATGGCGACCAGACAGAGCAGGGTATAGTAAAGCTTGCTCACGGTGCGGTGATAGCGAACGGGAATTACCCGGATGAGCCAATAGAGCATGCCTGCGGTCAACAGGATATTCAGGAAAGGGAAGTACAGAAATACTTTCAGCGCGCTGGAAACACCGTAAACAATTCCTTCTTCATTCGCATTCGAGGCAACGCCCAGGTAGAAAATCAAGAGCACGAAGAAGTTCAACCATGCGACCAGCCTTGCGTTGAAAGGCATGGGCTTGGTAAAGCGCTGAGACTGGTAGCCGATGCGGGAGAGCGCCACGAAAGGCCAGAAGAGCAGGGTCAGGATGCCGAGGACGATGGCCGAGATCGCAATGAAGAGGTGAAGCTCAGCGCTCTTCAGACCGGAGACTTTGTCGAGGGTAAAGATGGGCAGGTTGCCGATGAACATCCGTGTGATGGCCCCGTCCTTCTTTTCAAAGGCCACAACCGCCGTGGAGTTTTTCTCGCGAAATACGAGACTGTCGATGGGAATGATATGGCGTACCCGTTCTCCGGACTGCACCTTCAGGCCGGTTGAATCGGTGACCGTAACGGAGAAATCACCTAGCAGGCCGGCCACCGTGGTGAAGTCGGAGTGATTCTGACGATTGGCGCGGTACTTGCCGGCAAATTGGGCGAGGTATTCGCGGGTTACCTTCAGCGGAGGCGCCGGCGTTGCTTCCGGGAAGTAGCGGTTCATAAACTCATCCAGTACATCGAGATAAACACCGCCACCTTTGTCGGTATTGAATGACACAAAGAACCCGACATTGTGCTGCGGGAAAAGGGCCATCACGCTGTGAAACCAAAACGTATCACCTCCGTGACCAATCACCTCTATACCTCCGCGGCTGAGGTCCATGAACCCGTGACGCATGGGATTGACCGCCGGGTCGTGGCGGTGGGCCGGTGTTTTCATCATCGCCAGAGTGGCGCTATCCAGGATTTTTGCACCATTCAGTGAACCGTTTTCCAGCAGCGCACGCATAAAAAGCACCATGTCGGTCGCCGTGGTAGAAGCAGAACCTGCAGGATAGAGCGGCACAAACTCAAACGACTTTTCGGCAAAATTCCCGGGGGAGTATTGGTAACCTTTGGACATCCGGCTTTTGAAATCAGCAGGCAAGGGCTGTCGCAGCGTCGTATTCTTCATCCCCAGCGGGACGAGGACATTCTGCTCGACATAATCATTAAACGACATCCCGGTGACTTGCTCGATGATGTAGGCTGCCAGGCCAGTGCCGTGGTTGGAATAAGACGCATAGGTTCCCGGGGGTCTTACCCGGTCGGGCATGTCTGTAGCGAGGATCTCGCCCAGGGGCTTGAGCGAACTGCTGTCGCGTCCAAACAAACCGACAAACCGGTCTTCAAAACCCGGGGTATGGGTCATCAGGTTCTTGAGGGTGATGGGTTCGGGGAAAGTCGGCTCGATCTGAAAGTCCTTGAGGTAGGTGTTGACGTCGGCATTGAGATCGAGTTTGCCCTGCGCGACCAGTTGCATCACGCTTACCCAGGTGAACATCTTGGTGATGGAGCCGATGCGAAACAAATCGACTTCGGCGCGAACGGGCACCCGTTTCGCTTCATCGGAGAATCCATAACCCTGGGCAAGCAATACCTTCCCGTCCTTAATAATGGACACGGTGGCTCCGGCAATGTGTTTGTCGCGGAGGTGGGCGGTCATCACGCCGTCCATAAATCCGCGGAGGGCCACCGTATCGGTGAGTGTTTGTGCGGAACTTTGCCCTGCAAGCAGGAACAACATCAGGATGAGCTTTTTCATGGGATGATGGGTTGGCGTGATCAGCGATGTCGGGGAGTATATTTTGCCAGGAACTCGTTTGAACGCGTGTTCCAGTTGTTCAATAAGGAAGAGATCGACTTATTTCGGTCATTGGCAAGTTGGTTGACTTTATTGACTGCATCATTGTAGCTCTTAATCGCCGCGTTGAGTGCATTGACCTCTTCGCCGGTTCGGTCGGAAGGCTTCTTCGTCTCCATGGCCTTCTGCATTTTTGAAAGCGTTTCTTTCTTGATTTCCAGGTCCACAAAGGCGGGAAAATGTACAACGGTTTCTCGCTGA